>JACPOA010000063.1 GCA_016185205.1 Hyphomicrobiales bacterium
GCATCGACAACCCGCTGTTCTACCGCGACAACACCATGATGCTCTTGGGCGACGCCAAGAAAATGACCGAGAGCATCGTCAAGGGGATGTAGAGCGGCGCGGCAACTCAGAATCAAAATGGCCGGGAAAGTTCCCGGCCATTTGCTTTCTCGCGCGCGCCGCTGTGCGATCCTACCTGTGCCGATGTGTTACTCGGCCGCTTCGACCATGGGGAGATCGGGAGCGATGCTCGGCGCTTCGGTCGTCGAGGGGGCGCTGACATAGTGGAAGCGGTGGCCGTGCAGCGTGACGGTCGGATCGATCCCAAAATGACCCGACCCGAACGCCGCGATACGGCGGTCGAGGTCGTCCTTCGCAATGCCGACCGGGATATCGCACATGCGGGCATAGAGGCTTGTCGAGCTCTTCTGCCCGCTCCATTTTATCGGTAGCGCCGGCAGTGGCTCGGCTCGCGTCGCCAGATCCTTGGCGAGGCGCCAGAACAGGCGCACCATGTGCGCGTAGGCCAGCTCGCTCAATTTCATGACGTCCGTGTTGGGAGAAATGGCGAACCGTTCAACGTCCACGATTGGCCCGGCGTCGACCCGCTCGATCATGGCATGAGCGGTGACGCCGAATTCCGTCACGCGGTCGTAGATCGCAAAATGTGCGGGGGTTCGTCCCGGATAATTCGGCGGGCCGGGGTGGAAATTGTACGCGCCATAGCCGAGCGCGTTGAGAATTCGCCCCGGCACCGCGACGGTCGTCGCAAACGCGACCAGTCGCGCGCGCTGGAGCAGGCGCGGTTTGATCGCGTCCAGCTCCGCCAAAGTTGCGGTCGGACGAATGGTCAGCAGCGGATTGCCGCGCCGAAGCACGTCGCCCAAGACGGGCTGCTCGGTCGCGCCGGTCAGCAGGATGATGGTGTTGAACATGGATGGACGCCACACGGTCCCGCATGATGGCGCGGCCTCGATAAGGCTTGGTTAGGAATTGTGGTGGCTATAGCGTTAGAAATCTTGGTCACCTGACCGTTAGCAATCGTGGTTGCCTAACGGCTAGCAATCGTGGTCTTCAAAGCGTTAATGCCCGGTCGGGCGCGATGCGGGCGGCCAGGACTGATCTATTTTCTGGCAACCGGCAATTTGCCGTTGCGCTCGAACCGCGTCCCTTCGCCGCAGCGTCGAAGTGCTTGCCGCGCGATCGCGCCTAAGACGTGACCGCGATCAGGCCGAAGGCGTTTCCGCCGGCAACGGCACCAGGCAATGCACGCGCAAGCCGTCGACGTGCCATTCGATGCTGGCCTTGGCCTGGATCTGCCCGGGCAGCACGAAATCCAGCAGCCGCGAGCCGAAGCCCTGCCGCTTGGGCGCCGCGACCTGCGGTCCGCCGCTTTCCACCCAATCGAAGGTCAAGATGTGCCGCGTCGCCTCGATGGTGAGGCTCCAGGTCACGTCGACCTTGCCGCCGTAAACCGAGAGCGAGCCGTATTTCGCGGCATTGGTGGTGAGCTCGTGCAACGCCATGCCGAGCGACACCGCGAGCTGCGATGACAGGTCGACCTGCGGGCCGGTCAGCGTGATGCGCCCCTCGCTGCCGTCGTCGAAGGCGTCGAGTTCGTTGTGCAGCAGGTCGCCGAACGACACCGCGCCGGCCTCGTCGGTCAGCAGGCGATGGGTCTTGGCGAGCGAGCCGATGCGCCCGATCAGCGCGGACTTGAAATCCTCGATGGTGTCGACCGAGCGCGCGGTCGAGCCCATGACCGCCTGCACGGTGGCGAGCGTGTTCTTCACGCGATGGTGCAGTTCGCGCACCAGCAGCGCCTGCTGCTCCTCCGCGCGTTTGCGCTCGGTGATGTCGACCAGCATGTTGACGGCGCCGACCAGTCTGCCGGCTTCGTCATGCAACGGCGTCGGATAGGGAATGAATGGCACCCGCGTGCCGTCGGGCCGCTCGGCCACCGCCTCCATGCCGCGCACCGGCCGGTTTTCCTTCAGCGCAATGGCCATCGGGCACTGGTCGTGCGCCATGGGCGTGCCGTCCGGCCAGAACAGCTTCCACGAGCCGCACCAATCGCTCGAGCCGAGCGGCGGCCGGTGGCCCCACAGCTCGGCGGCGGCATCGTTGTAATAGGTGATCCGCCCGGCGGCGTCGGTGGTGTAGATGGCGGCGGGCAGGGCATCGAGCAGGTCGCGGAACCGGCGTTCGCGCTCGCGCAACGTGGCTTGCGCGCGCAATGACCCTGCCATCGGCACGACGTTTTCGTCGGCCGGTGCCTCGCCGCGCACCGCCACGGCACGCTCGAATTCGCTTTCAAGAAACCCGCTGAGCTTGTCCATCCCGTTCCCGCACCCGTACGATTGGGCGCTACCGTACCCCCCAATTGACCCGCCCCCGCGACCCAAACGCGCTAATCGGCCAATGGTTGCGCCTAAACCCTAAAATATCAGCGGTGTTGCCAAAATTGCCTTAACGGATTCAAATAGTTCCGGCTGCGGCCGAAAGGTTCCGCACCATCACCAAGGCGTCGACCAGGCCGAGCCGGGGATGGGCAAAGGCCTCCGGCAGGCGGCCGACCACGCTAAATCCGCAGGATTGCCACAGACGCACCGCGCGCTCGTTGCTGGCGATGACGAAATTGAACTGCATGGCGCGGAAGCCGCGCTGGCGCGCCCGCTCGAGCGAATCCCGGCACATTGCCCGCGCCACCCCGCGCCCGCTGGCCTCGGGCGCGACCACATAGCCACAATTGGCGACATGGGCGCCGCCACCGCGATTATTGGCGCGCAGATAATAGGTGCCGAGCACGCGGCCCTCCGCCTCGGCGACGAACACCTCGTGCCCGGGGCTGCGCCAATAGGCCAGCGCGTCGGCGCGCGTTATGTCGCGCGGGATCGGATAGGTCTCGCCGGCGCGGAAGGTCGGCTCGAGGATCGCCCAGATGGCGTCGTCGTCGGCCGGCGCGGCCGGTCGGATCGCGAGGCTCATCGGCGCGCCTGCCATCGCAGCCGCGTCAATCGCCGACCGGGGTGATGCGGAACTCCTTCACCTGCGGCAAATCGCGCAGATGTTTCGAAAGCGCTTCGACCGCGCGCTGATCGCGGCTGCGAATGGTCATGCGGTATTCGAACAACTTGCCGCCCTCGGACAGGCGCGAGGACAGATTGGCGAGGGAAAATCCGTGTTTGCCGATGAGCTTGCGCACGGCCTCCTCGCTCATCACCGATTTGCGGTCAAACGCGAGGATATGATGGGCATAATACTCGGCCGGCAGCTTGTTCTCGATCAGCCGGAACAAGGCGAGCACCGCCAGCGTCAGCACGGCGCCGAGAACGGCCGGAAGATAAAAGCCGATGCCGACCAGGATGCCGATCGACGCCGTGATCCAGATCGACGCCGCGGTGGTGAGCCCGCGCACATTGAGGCCTTCCTTGAAGATCACGCCGGCGCCGAGGAAGCCGATGCCGGTCATGATGCCCTGCGCCATGCGGGTGGGGTCGGCGCGGATGGTGTCGAGCGGCACCTCGGTCATCCAGTGCAGTTGATAGACGCTGACCAGCATCAGCAGCGCGGAGGCGAGGCATACCAGCGAATGGGTGCGGAAGCCGGCCGGCCGGCCGTGCAGGCTGCGCTCAAGCCCGATCAGTCCGCCGATCGTGAGCGCGGCCAGCAGCCGCACCACGATGACGAGGTCGTCGTGAGTCAAGAAATTTTGTGTCATAAATCTTTCATATCGCCAGTTGGCGGCGGGGCCAAGCTGCTTGCGTGGGATCACCTCGGCCATGATGACCTTGAAATGGCTTCTGATCGCGGCGCTTGCCGGTTATGGCGGGTTGCTGGCGCTGATGTATCTGTTCCAGCGCTCGCTGATGTATTTCCCCGACACCACGCGCTACGCCCCGGCCGCCGCCGGTCTGCCGCAGGCCGCGGAGGTGACGCTCGTCAGCGCCGACGGCGAGCGGCTGATCGCCTGGCATGTGCCGCCACGCGGACCGAAGCCGGTGGTGCTGTATTTCCAGGGCAATGCCGGCGCCTCGAACCTGCGCGCCGAGCGATTTGCCTGGCTGACGGCCGACGGCACCGGCCTCTTGGCGCTGTCCTATCGCGGCTATGGCGGCTCGAGCGGCAAGCCGACCGAAGACGGGCTGATCCGCGACGCGCTCGCGGCCTACGACTTCGCCGCCGCGCGCTATCCGGCCAAGCGCATCGTGCTCTGGGGTGAGTCGCTCGGCACCGCGATCGCCATTGCGCTCGCCGCCGAGCGCACCGTCGGCGGCGTGATGCTTGACGCGCCGTTCACCTCGGCCGCCGCCATCGGCGCCGCCGCCTATCCGTTCGCTCCGGTGCGCTGGCTGATCAAGGATAAGTTCCGCTCGGATCAGCGCATTGCGCGCGTCTCGGCGCCGCTTTTGGTGCTGCACGGCGAGCGCGACCGCGTGATTCCGATCCGCTTCGGCGAGCGACTGTTTGCGCTGGCGAGAGAGCCCAAGCGCATGGTGCGCTTTCCCAATGGTGAGCACGCGGATCTCGACGGCCATGGCGCGCCGAAGGTGGTGAAGGAATTCCTGGCGGAATTGCCTTAAGCTCGGTCCGGGATGACTTGCCGATGTCGATTTTCTCCAAGCCGTTTGCCGTCGCGGCCATACTGCTCGCGATCCCATGCGGCGCATCCGCAGCCGAGCCAGTGCGCCAGGTCGGCATCACCGTTCAGCCGTTTTACGAATCGGCGCGCACGCCCGGCGCCCAGCCGCGGGTCGCCGTCGGCAAGCAGTACAATGACCTTCTCAGTTCGAACAAGCCCGAGGACATCCTTGCCGCCCGCGATCTGATCGTGGCTACGCCGAAGCTGGTGACGCCGATGACACTGATGGTTCTTGCCATCCGTCTGTATGACGTCGGCCTGCGCGACGACGCGGTGTTTTGGTTCTACGCCGCCAAGGAGCGCAGCTATCTCGACGACGCCAAGAACGTCGAGGCGTTCACCGCGACCCGCAAGCGGAGCGATGCCGACGCCAAGTTCTGCTGGAAATAGCCGCCGCGCGGCTAGCGTGCGCCCGGCCGGTGAAAATCGACTTTGGTGAAAGTTGCACCGAGGGTTGCAATCGTCATCCTACAAAAAGCAATAGCGCGGGCGTCTGACAGCCCGCGCCACAACTCGATCAAAACCCGTTCCGAAAGAGCGTCGGCTTAAAAACGCGGCGGGCCGCCACGGCCGCGGCCGCCACCCGGGCCGCCCGCACCGCCGGGACCACCGGCGCCGGGAACCACACGGGGCTTCATCGGCAGCAGGCCTTCGCGCTGCATCTTCTTGCGCGCCAGCTTGCGGGCACGGCGGATCGCTTCCGCCTTTTCCCGCGCCTTCTTTTCCGACGGTTTTTCGTAATGGCCGCGAAGCTTCATCTCGCGGAAAATGCCCTCACGCTGCATCTTCTTCTTCAGCGCCTTGAGGGCCTGGTCGACATTGTTGTCGCGAACGAGAACTTGCACGCTTGCTCCTTCGTTGTGGCTCGGACGGGTTTTAATCAAAAACCCTGCAACCGCAGGGCCTTTGAGTCGGGCGGCTCTAGCAGAATTGGCCTGAAGAGTCCATCAGAACGCCCCAAAAGGCCCGCCGGATGGCCCTTTTCCCATATAAGGCGAGGGGATAGCGGGTGCCGGTCGGCCGGTCGGACCGGCTAGGCCGCCCGTCCGCTGGCGGCCCCCGCCGCCCGCTCGAACAGGGCGGCGACCCAATCGTTGACTGCCGCGTCGATCACCAGATGCACGCGATCGCTGGCGCCGCGGTTGGCCACGCTGTGCGGGTCGGACAGCCGCAGGTACCAGCTCGAGCCCGCCGGCATCGCGACGCGGGTGCCGTTGAGCCGGAAATCGACGCCTTCATTGGTCACCACCGGGATATGGATGCGCACCATGCCCTGCTCGAACGCGAGATCGTGGTCGTGGTGCGCCTTGATGAGCGAGCCGGGCGTGAGCCGCATCAGCCGCACCGCATGCAGCGGGCAGGCGAAGCTGGCCAGCACCTGCCGGAAATAAAGCGAGCCGGCCAGCATGGGGGTGTCCTCGAAATCGCTGCGGCTCGGATCGGAATAGATCATCTGCACCGGATGGGTCGCGCCGGCCGGCCCGCGCAGCGCGATCACGCTCCAGTCGCCGTCGTAGTTCTGCTTGACGAAATGCTCGATCCACTGCGCCGACGAGAAATTCGCCATATCGGCGGCGAGCCGGGCCGGCTCGAATTCGAGCGGCAAGCGCAGGCGATCGGGAAAACGGGCTGGCATGGATAGCACAACTATATCGTGAAAAGTTTAATTTTTACAAATAGGCAAAAGCTAGGTATCCCGGCGTGATACGAAATGCTTGCAAGCGTATCGCGTTGTGATACGTTAAGGAGATGATCCGGGGGTTCAAGGGCAAATTCGCGGAGACTATCTTTCGCGACCGCGCCGTTCCGAAAGGCTTCCCGGCCGATATGGCCAAGATCGCTCGCCGGAAGCTGGTGATGGTCAACAATGCCGGCGTGTTGGGAGACCTGAAATCGCCTCCTGGCAATCGTCTTGAGGCCCTGCAAGGCAAACTCGCCGGAAAGCATTCGGTCCGCATCAACGATCAATGGCGGATTGTTTTCAGATGGACCCAAAACGGTCCGGAGGATGTGGAGATCGCAGATTACCACGATTGAACGTCGTGGTGCGTTTTGGCGATAGGCCGAAACAAGTTGGCAAATGGAGGCCAGAAGGTGACGAAAAAACTTGCACCGGTCCATCCCGGCGAAGTCTTTAGAGAGGAATTTCTCAAGCCGCTGAAACTCACGCCTTATGCGGTTGCAGCGAAGCTCGGCGTTCCGCGAACCCGGATCGAGCGCTTGGCGCGCGAAGAAACGGCGGTGACGGCCGACACGGCGCTCCGGCTTGGCAAGCTGTTCAAGACCACGGCGGCTTTCTGGATGAACATGCAGGGGCAATACGATCTGGAAATCGCGGAAGATAAAATTGCGGCTCAGATCAAGAAGATCGCGAGCCATGAGGCGGCATGACGGAAACGGCAAGAATCGCTTAAACCCGTAGCGAAAATAGCCCACAAGGCGATTTGGCTCCGGCAGGCCCTAGATAGTATGGTGCCGGGAGATTATTTCCCCCGTCTCGCTCAATTTGGGAACAGGCCGTGGACGCTCCAATGTCAGAACGCCAAGTGTCGGAAAGCATTGCCGCGCAGCATCCTCTGGGTGCCCTGGTCGCCGAGGGCAAGACCAAGAAAATCCATCTGGTCAAAGGCAGTTCCGATCTGGCGGCGGTTGTCGCCAAGGACGACATCACGGCCGGCGACGGCGCCAAACACGACATCATCCCGGACAAGGGGCGGCTGGCCACCGCGACCACGTCCAATGTCTTCCGTCTGCTCAAGGCCTGCGGGCTGCCGGTCGCCTTCGTCGAGCAGGACAGCGCGATTTCGTTCATCGCACCGAAGTGCCTGATGCTGCCCTATGAGGTGGTGGTCCGGCGCGAAGCGCACGGCTCTTATTTGAAGCGCAATCCGCACCTCGCCAAAGGCCAGCTGTTTCCGCAGGCGCTCGTCGAGTTCTACCTCAAGACCAAGGACAAGAACTGGAAGGGCAAGCCGCTGATCAGCGACGATCCGCTGATGCAGTTCGCGGAGGATGCCAAGCAGATTCGGCTGTTCAATCCGGCCAAGCCGTTGCCGGGCCAGGAGCCGTTTCTGGTGCTGTCGGCGTCGGAGGTGTTTGGCAGCGACGAGGAGTGGAAAATCTTTCCCGAGATGCGGCGCATCGCACGCCAGGCTTTCCTGGTGCTGGAGAAGGCCTGGCAGCTCGAAGGCGGAACGCTGGTCGATCTCAAGGTCGAGTTCGGATTTGATTCGAAAGGCACCCTGCTGCTTGCCGACGTGATCGACAACGATTCCTGGCGCGTGATCGAGAGCGGCTCCTATATCGACAAGCAGGTCTATCGCGACGGCGGGGCGCTCGACGACGTGGCCGCCAAATACCGGCATGTCGCGGAGGTCACCAGTCGTTTCCACGTGCCCCGCCAGCGCATCATTCTCTGGCGCGGCTCGGACAAGGACAAGACCGATGCCTTCTCGGATGCGCTCGGCGAACTGGCCGACCTGATGAGCGTGGCGACCTGCTCCGTGCACAAGGAGCCGGTCAACGCCGCCGGCATTTTCCATCGCATGGTGCAGGAGATCCCCGACACGGTGGTGATCGCGAATATAGGGCGTTCCAATGGCGCCGGTCCGGTGCTGTCGGCCATGTCGACCGTGCCCGTCATCACCGTGCCGGCCAGCATCAAGGAGTTTCCCGACGATGTCTGGTCGTCGTTGCGGGCGCCGAGCGCGGTTCCGGTCATGACGGTGCTCGAACCTGGCAACGCGGTGCTGGCCGCCTTGCAGATCCTCTCCGGCCGCAACCCGCGTCTGTACGCCCATGTACGCGGCGAGATCGAAAACCGGACGGTCAATACGATTGTGCTCTGATCGGAGTGGGATGTCGCACGACAAGCCCGATGTGCCGAATGGCGGCAAGGCGGCGGTGGCGCCGGCTGCCCTGCTGCTGGCGGAGATCGAACGGCTCAAGGCCGAATTGATCAAGGCGGAATGGCAGATCGCCGAGCTGGAGGCGCGCGCCGACGTCGATCCGCTGCTCGACATCCTCAACCGGCGCGGCTTCGATCGCGAGCTCAAGCGCTCGCTCGCCTATGTGAAACGCTATGGTACCGCCGCCGCGCTGGTGTTCATCGACCTCGACGGCTTCAAGGCGATCAACGATCGGCACGGCCACGCCGCCGGCGATGCGCTGCTCAAGGCGGTGGTGGCGGCGCTCAAGTCCCATGTGCGGGCCTCCGACATGGTGGCGCGGCTGGGCGGCGACGAATTCGCCGTGCTGATGTGGAATCTGGAGACGGCGCAGGCGAGCGCCAAGGCGCACGAGCTGGAAAACATCATCGCGGCAACCGCCGTCACGCATGGGCCGGCGGGGCTCACGGTCGGCGCCAGCGCCGGCAGTGTGCCGCTTGATGGCGAGGCGAGCCCGGCCGCCATCCTGGAGGCGGCCGACCAGGCCATGTATGCGCGCAAAAAGGAGCGGCGCGGGTAGGGCGCGGACTTGAACGCGGATAGCGCGGAATGGCAGCTTTTGAGAGCGAACCTTATTTTCCCGAGCCGTTCGCTGCGCCCTCAAACTATGGCATCATCGTCAACTCTCTACGGATTTGATCGAGCGCACCAAGGCAGACAACGCGTGGGGGACGATGCAATGAAAATTTGGAGCAAATTCGCGGCGGCCTTGCTGGCCCCGCTGCTGCTCGCCGCCGGTTCGTCGGCGCTGGCGCAAAGTTATCCGGCCCGCAACATCACCATGATCGTGCCATTCCCGGCCGGCGGCCCGAGCGACACGGTGGCGCGCATCATGGCCGAAGGCATGAGCCGCCATCTCGGCCATAACGTCATCATCGAGAATGTCGGCGGCGCCGGCGGTACGATCGGCGCCACGCGGGCGTCCGAAGCCGCACCCGACGGCTACACCATATTTGCTGCCAGCATGGGCGCCATCATCGCGGCGCCGTCGTTCTATCCGAATCTGAAATACGACTCGACCAAGGACTTCGAGCCGATCGGCATGTCCGCCAACGCGCCGGCGGCGATCGCGATCAAGAAGGATTTCCCGGCCAACAACGTCAAGGAATTCGTCGCCTACGCGCAAAAGCACGGCGCCGACATCAAGCAGGGCGTCGGTGGCATCGGCGGCACGTCGCATATGGCGTGCCTGCTGTTCAACAAGATGTTCGACCTCAAGCCGACGCTGGTCATCTATCGCGGCGCCGGGCCGGCCATGAACGACCTGGTCGGCGGCCACATCGATTATTTCTGCGAACAGGCGGTCAGCATCGCGCCCAGTGCGACGGGCGGCAAGGTCAAGGGCATCATCATTTCCACCAACGAGCGACTGGCCGCGATGCCGGATGTGCCGGGCGCCAAGGAAGCCGGCGCGCCCGATTTCCAGCTCAATGTCTGGAGCGCGGTGTTCGCGCCGAAGGGAACGCCGAAGGATATCGTTGGCAAGCTCGCCGCCGCGCTCGACAAGACGCTCGACGAACCGGCGACCGCGGAAAAGCTCGCCAAGCTCGGCGGCACCGTGCCGCCGAAAACCGACCGTGGCCCGGATCATCTGCGCAAGACCGTGGCCTCCGACGTCCCGCGTTGGGCGCCGATCCTGAAAGAGGCGGCCGCCGCGACCAAATCGAACTGACGGCTTGCGACCCGCGCCGCCGCGATGTTGCAGGCATCGCGGCGACTGCGGCGTGTCGTTCACCGGCCAAGGAGGGATCATGCGTGCCTCTGTCTGCGTCCTTGTTGCGGCGATTGGCCTGGCCGCGCATCCGGCGTTCGCGCAGGCCGACCGCACTGCGGTCACTTTCTGGCAAGCTGTGCAAGCCCGCTGCGACGCCACCGCCGCGAAACCTGCCAGCGAGCTCGGCCGGCGCATCGCGCAGATGGCGATCGATGAGTTCACCCGCTTCGGCGGTCATCGGATCGATTCCAACGGGCGGCTGTTCCACTTCGGCTTGACCGAGGCGAAGCATGGGGACGGCGGCGGCGACCGGCAGCCGAGCCTCGGTCAGCTCGGCTGGTGGCAAGTGCTGAAATACTGGCGGACGCTATACGGCAACGACACCTTGGACATGATCGAAGCGCGCGGCTACAGCGACGCCGCGTCCTCGGCGGACGGAGCGCGGATCGCGACGCTGTTGCGGGTCGATGCCGCCCCGCTGCTGCGCGCCGTCGAGAACGTTGCCGATCCCGAGGCGCGCGAAGTCCTGCGCGAGGCGGCCTTGCGCGCGGCCATCATCGACACGCCGTGGTCAGCGGCCTTTGTCAGCTACGTGATCCGGCAGTCGAGTGTCGCGGCGAACGCGTTCCATTTCTCCAACGCCCATCGCGACTATATCTACGAAGCCTTTGCGACCAGCGCGGCCGAGTTGAGCAACGCGGCCGACGAGCGGATCTATCGGGCGTGTCCTCCCAACACTCGACCGCGCGTGGGCGATCTGATCTGCCATCAGCGCGAGCCCGCGCTCGCCGACGCCAGCGAGCAGGCGGTGCGCGAGCGCATCCGGGCGGAGCTTGCGGGCAGCCCCGAGGCGCGCTCGGTCCGGCGCACCCATTGCGACGTGGTTGCGTCGATCGACGCGCGGGCGCACAAGATGTACGGCATCAGCGGCAACGTCTATCAGTCGGTCGCCGCCAGGAAGCTGAACCTGCGCCGCAACCTGAAATTCGCGGCCGCGCAAAAGGGCAATTGCGGCGGTTCAGGCCAATGGACCTTGCCGGAGCCCTCGGCCGCGCCCGGCCTCACCGGCCAATGCTCGCTCAACGACAGGAAATGGTTCGTGCTGCTGCAGTTGAGGTAAGCTGAGACTTTCGCAATAATCGCTCAGATGCGGTCGAAGGAGGCAAGGTGGCTCGATTGTTTCCGGCACGTCCGTTTGCTGCTGCACCGACGGCATGGCTGCCGGTGGCAGGCGCATTGTTCGCATTCTTTTGCGCGGTCGTGGACGCACGCGCGCAAGCTTCACCCGGCAGTTGTGACGATGCGGCCGAACTCGCGGTCCTGTCCTCGCCGCTCGCGCCGTGGAAGGGCGCGCCCTTGCGGGTCGTGTTTGCCACGGAGAAGCCGCTTGCGGGCCAGCTTTCGCTGATCGCGCCCGATGGGAAGGTCGTTGCCACCGCGCGTGAGCGGCACGGTGGGCCGCCGTATTTCTGGGTCGCCGAGGTCGCGTCGCCGGCCGCCGGCACCTGGCACGCCAATCTCGCACGCGCCGAATGCGGCACGATCACGCGCGCCATCGTCGTGCGCGCCGACAAGCCGCCGCAGCCGGGCGCGACGCCGGGCAGCGTCTGGCCCTTGCGCAACACGTGGAATCGCGCGACGGAAAACTTGTTTTCCGCTTGGATCGAGAAGCTGTTCGACGATCCTGTGGACGCGACGCCGTCATGGCCCGCGCTGCATGACGTGCTGCGCGATCGATCGCGCAATGTCCTGTTCAACCATTTGGGTCTCGGCGAAGACGAGATGCGGGTCGTGCTTCGTCCCGACTGCGCCGACTTTCCGTACTTCTTGCGCGCGTATTTCGCGTTCAAGATGGGACTGCCGTTCGGCTACTCGAAATGCACACGCGGCGGCGGCGGCCAGCCACCGAAGTGCGTCGCGTGGGCGAGCATTTTCAATCCCTCGCCGCCCGAGCAACCGAACGCGGCCGGCCCGGCGAGCGCGGTTGCGGCGACGCGGCCGGGGCTGGTGGCGACGTTCGGCCGTTATGTGCAGACCGTCGCCGACGCCGTCCATTCCGGAACGGGGCGAACGCTGGCGAGCGACGACAACACCGATTATTATCCCGTGCCGCTGACGCAGGAGACGCTGCGCCCGGGCACCGTCTATGCCGATCCCTATGGGCACATTTTGATGATCGCGCGGCGCGTGCCGCAGTCGGAGGGTGCCGCAGGCGTCATCCTCGCCGTCGACGGGCAGCCCGACGGGACGATCGCGCGCAAGCGTTACTGGCGCGGCAATTTCCTGTTCGCGCAGGAGCGCGTGCTCGGCAGCGCCGGGTTCAAGCGCTTCCGGCCGATCGTGCGCGACAGCAGCGGCGCCTTGCGGCGGCTGAGCAACGCCGAGATCGCGAAAAATCCGCAGTACGGCGATTTTTCACTGGATCAGGCGCGGCTCGGCGTCGAAGACTTTTACGACCGCATGGATGACGTGATGTCGCCTGAACCGCTCGAACCTTTGCGCGCGCTGCAGGACGCGATCACCTCGCTCGACGAGCAGGTGAAGGTGCGCGTCACGTCGGTCGAGAACGGACGAAAGTTCCAGAACAGCGGGCGCGGCGAAGCGAGCATGCCGGACGGCGCGGCGATCTTCGAGACGGTCGGCGCCTGGGAGGATTTTTCGACGCCGGCGCGCGATCTTCGCCTGTTGATCGCGATCGATGTGGTGCGCGGGTTTCCGGATCGCGTCGCGCGGCGGCCCGGGCGCTATGCGATGCCGAAGGACAAGAGCAGCGCGGACGTGCAGGCCGAATTGCAGAGCGTGCTCGCCTCGGAGCTTGCGATGCGCAAGTTTTCGTATACGCGCAGCGACGGCTCGGCCTGGACGCTCGCACTCAAAGACGTGTTCGAGCGCGTGGGCGATCTCGAGATGGCATATAACCCGAACGACTGCGTCGAGCTGCGCTGGGGCGCGCCGGACAAGAGCGACGAGGCCTCGACCTGCCGGCGGCATGCGTCCTCGGCGCAGCGCGCGAAGATGACGAAATACCGCGCCTGGTTCCACGAGCGGCGCCGGCCGCCGCGCGCTTAGCGGTCAGTGCACGCCGCAGGAAGCCGGTGCCCGGCCCGACCGGCTACGCAATGATATCCGGCGTGAGCGCATCCTCGATCTGACGGATCTTGTCGCGCAGCACCAGCTTGCGCTTTTTCAGGCGCTGCACCTGGATCAGGTCGGAACCGGGCGACAAGGCCAGGGCCGCGATCGCCGCGTCGAGGTCGCGGTGCTCCTGCTGCAGGCGCGCCAACTGCTCGCGCAACGCGCGTTCTTCCTCGTCGGTCATTGCTACCGCTGGTATGCCTTGCGCCCTTTGCCACGCTCGGCAAAGCCTAAGGTTAATTATCGCGTTTTCCACAGGGGCATTCAAGCCGCCAGGAAAAACCGCCGCCAATCAAAGGCTTTCAGGTGCTATTTGCCGCACCCCGCGGGCGAGTGTATCGTCGCCTTCGTCCCGAGTCTGAGTTAGAATGAACTCATCAGGACCCATAGATTGAGGAGACATACTAGCATGTCGATGCAATCGCACCTCGCGGAACTCGAAAAACGGCATCAGGCGCTCGAAACTGAAATCAACGATTGCCTGACCCACCCCGCGGTCGATGACCTGAAAGTCGTAGAACTCAAGCGGCGAAAATTACAGTTGAAGGATGAGATCGAGCGGCTGCGCCATAACGGCCACGCCAGCGTGCACTGACCCGAAACGATCCCAGAGATTCATTGCCAGGCTGAACTTCCGGCTCGCAGCCGAACTCGGGTTTGCCCGGGTGCGGCTGATGTTGTTTTGGGCGCTGCGGCGGTTTTGTTTTTTGAATTTGCACGATGAAATTGCACTATAATGGGCGGTAACGGCGAGCCTCGGGGAGGACTCATGCGCTCAATCGCGAATGCCAAAATCGCCAGCCATGCGGCGACCCTGTTGGCCGTGCTCGCTTGGACGATTTCTTGCACGCTCGCAGGCCTCGGCACCGCCGCTGCCGCCGATTATCCGACCCGTCCGATCACGCTGGTGGTGCCCTATCCGCCCGCCGGCGGCGTCGACGCCATGGCCCGCGTGGTGGCCATGAAGCTGTCGGAGGCGCTCAAGCAGCAGGTGGTGGTGGAAAATCGCGGCGGCGGCGGCGGCACCATCGGCACGCGCGCGGTCGCGCGCGCCGCGCCCGACGGCTACACGCTTCTGCTCGGCCATACCGGCACGATCTCGATCAACCCCAGCCTCTACGTCAATCTCGGCATTGACCCGCGCAAGGATTTCGCGCCGATCGGGCTGGTCGCCTCCATGCCGGTGGCGCTGCTGGCGCATCCCTCGTTCGCGCCGAAATCGATCGTCGACGTGATCGCGCTCGCCAAGAAGGAGCCGGGCAAGCTCAATGTCGGCACCTCGGCGCTCGGCACCGGCGGCTACATGTGCGCCGAACTGTTCAAGGCCGAGGCCGGACTCGACGTCGCCATCATCCCGTACAAGGGCACCGCGCCGGTGATGAACGACCTGCTCGGCGGCCACGTGCCGGTCGCCTTCGGCGTGCTGCCGCCGGCGCTCGGCAATATCCAGGCCGGCAAGCTGCGCGCCATCGCGGTCACCAGCAAGAAGCGCTTCTCGCTGCTGCCGGACGTGCCGACCTTCGACGAATCCGGCATGCCCGGCTTCGAGGCGGTGCTGCATTACGGTCTGCTGGCGCCGGCCGGCACGCCGAAGGAGATCGTCGACAAGCTCAGCGCCGAGCTGCGCAAGCTGGTCGACAGCGACGACGTCAAGCAGCGCATCCACGCCGAAGGCGGCGATCCCATGACTTCGACGGCGGCCGAATATGCCGCCGACATCGACAAGGAAGAAAAGAAGTGGGCGAGCCTGGTGCACAGACTCGGGCTGAAGGTGGAATAAAGGCGGCAAAAAGAATTGCCGGCGGGCGCTGTTTTTGCCCGGGCGAAGTGCTTAGCTGTCGGCCGCAACGGAGGGTCACGCGCCATGAGCGAGCAAGACGAAAAGCGCCCGAGAAACCTGCGCGCCGACCTCTACCCGGTCGAGGGCTTCGCGCTGACCGTGGACGGCAAGTTCAAGTCGCAATACCCGGATAAGGAAGGCGCGATGAAGGTCGGGATCGAGCTGAAGAAAAAATTTCCGGTGATCCAGGTCGCCGTGTACGATGCCGCGGCAAGAACCCGCACGCTGGTGGAATTGCCTTAAAGCCTGACGGTCAGCGGCGGACTGACAGGAGAGGCGCTCGATGCGCATCGGGTTGAGGATGGTGGCGGTGCTGTGGCTGGCGGCGATTGCCGGCCTGCCGCAGAGCGTGCGCGCGGATGACTATCCGAGCCGTCCGATCACGCTGATCGTTCCGTTCCCGCCCGGCGGCAGCACCACGGTGATGGCGCGCAACGTCGCCGACAAAATGTCGGCCGCACTCGGCCAGCAGATCGTGGTGGAAAACCGCGGCGGCGCCGGCGGCACCATCGGCACCCGCGCGGCCGCGAAGGCGCCGGCCGACGGCTATACCATCCTGCTCAGTTACACGGGAACATTCTCGATCGCGCCCAGCG
Organism: Hyphomicrobiales bacterium; assembly: GCA_016185205.1. Lineage (GTDB taxonomy): Bacteria > Pseudomonadota > Alphaproteobacteria > Rhizobiales > Xanthobacteraceae > Pseudolabrys. The sequence continues at coordinate 15,854 of JACPOA010000063.1, forward strand.
CCTACGTCAATCCCGGCTACGATCCGCGCAAGGATTTCGCGCCGATCGGCATGATCGGCACTGCGCCGAATTTGCTGGTGGTGACCCCTTCGCTGCCGGTGCATTCGATGGCCGAACTGATCAAATACGCCAAGGCGCAAGCCGCGCCTATGCCCTACGGCTCGCCCGGCGTCGGCACCGTCAATCATCTTGCCGGAGAAATGCTGGGCAACGAGATGGGCGCGAAATTGCAGCACATTCCCTACAAGGGCAACGGGCCGGCGCTCGGCGATCTGCTGGGCGGCCACATTCCGATGATGTTCGTGCCGATCCCGGCCGTCATCGGCAACGTCAAGGCCGGGACCTTGCGCGCATTGGCAGTGTCGAGCCTCAAACGGTCGAGCCTGCTGCCGGATCTGCCGACGGTGGCGGAAACCGACGTGCCCGGTTTCGACGTCGCGCTGCGCTATGGACTGGTGGCTCCGGCCGGCACGCCGCGGCCGATCGTCGACAAGCTCAACAAGGCGCTCAACGCCGCGCTCGCCTCCGACGAAGTGAAGAAGCGGCTGGCCACCGAAGGCGCCGAAGCGCTGCCCGGCACGCCGGAGGCCTATGCCGACGACATCGACCGCGAAGAGAAGAAATGGAGCGCGCTGGTGCGCCGGCTCAATTTGAAGGTGGAGTGACCGACGCTCGCCGGTGCTGTCCACCGCGGCCTGGATTGTCGATTTGTCGCCATATGGCCATAGTGTGCCTTGATATTGAATCGCCCATTAACGGGGGAAGCCGCCATGAAGCCTTTCGCATCACGCCGCCCGCGCTGCTTCGCGCCGATCGCCGCCGCCTGTGGCCTGGCGCTGCTCACCGCGCCCCTGTTCGTAGGCTGGGCGCAGGCCTTCACGATCGAAGACCAGGGCGGCGCCGCCAAGAGCGACGGCGCGCGCAACGCGGTCGCCGACCCCGACGGGCGCGCCTCCCGCTTCGGCAGCGGCAACGGCCAGAGCACGATCAAGCAGGGCAACACCACGCTCCAGTTCGGCGCGCGGCCCTCGTTCAATCAGCAGTACAACAACGACCGCATGTTCGAGCCGCTCGGCCGGCCGGGCGGGCCCGATCCGCGCTGACAATTCCGTCATTCCGGGGCGCGCCGAAGGCGCGAACCCGGAATCCAGAAACATGGATTGAGGTTGCATCTGGATTCCGGGTCCGGACCTTCGGTCCGTCCCGGAATGATAGAAGGCACTCACACCGCTTCGCCATCTCTCGCGGTTTTCTTCCGGCATCTCGACAATCGGACAATTTTGTCCGATATTTCACCGTCGAGGAGATTTGGAAATGCGGTTCTACGTTTATCGCGCTGACTTCGTGCACGTCGCGCGTCGCGGCCTAGTCGTCAGTTTCCCCGACGTGCCGGAAGCGATTACCCAAGGGCGCGGTGAGGCCGATGCGCGCGCGATGGCCGAGGAGGCGCTGGGCCTGGCCTTGCTGTCTTATCCCGAACGCGGCTTGCCGCTGCCGAAGCCGCGCGCCAGCGGCAAGAAGCTGGTGCCGGTGGCGGTCGCGCCGGACGTGGCGGCGAAGCTGGCGGTGCTGGAATCCTTTGTCGCCGCCAAGATCAGCAAGAGCGAGCTGGCGCGCCGCATCGGCAAGGACGAGAAGGAAGTGCGCCGCATCCTTGATCCCAAGCACGCGACCAAGCTACCGGCGCTGACGGCCGCCCTGCGCGCGCTCGGCAAGCGGTTGGTGGTGGGGGTGATGGAGGCAGCTTGATGCCGCCTCATCTATTAGTCTCTGTCAAAGACTGCTCTTAATTATTACAATCCCAGTAATCGCCACGAATGAACCTGCAACAAAAAAGGACAGGATCGAAAGCCACATAAAGAAAATACTGACGCAGCAAATTGTCGGCTCCCAAAGCTTAAATCCCAGCAATTGGCCTTTTGGCGGACTCATTTTGTAGCGGTCATAATGAAGCGAACATTGACGACGGAGTCGATTGTGGACAACAGCGCAAATCAAGCCGAACATAAGAATCAAAATACCGATTAGTATCGCAAGTACGAAACCTTTAAATCCGTCTTTTCCTAGCAAAGCTGGGAGCAATGATAACAGAGCAATCGCTCCGCCACCATTTATCAAGAGCAAGGCTTTAACCGTTTCAGTATCGATTTGTGATCGACGCTCAACGCCATTTGACATCGATACATCCCCCACTGCTAGCGTTTGTTGAAAGGACTTTCTTAGACCGCCTTCGCCATTTCCCTTAATTTGAACTTCTGTATCTTCCCCGTGCTGGTCTTCGGAATCTCGGCGAACACCACATGGCGCGGGACTTTGTAGGAGGCGAGATGCTTGCGGCACCATTGCAGCAGCTCGTCGACGCTCGCGCTGGTGCCCGGTTTCAATTCGACGAAAGCGCAGGGGCTCTCGCCCCATTTGTCGTCCGGCTTGGCGACCACCGCGACGGCGGCGACCGCCGGGTGCTTGTAGAGCGCGTCCTCCACCTCGATCGACGAGATGTTCTCGCCGCCCGAGATGATGATGTCCTTCGAGCGGTCCTTGAGCTGGATGTAGCCGTCCGCATGGATCACGCCGAGATCGCCGGTGTGGAACCAGCCGCCCTCGAACGCCTTCTGTGTTGAGGCCTTGTTCTTGAGATAGCCCTTCATCACCACATTGCCGCGCATCATCACTTCGCCCAGCGTCTCGCCGTCGCGGGCGACCGGCTGCATGCTGTCCGGATCGAGCACGTCGAGCGCTTCCAGCACCGGATAGCGCACGCCCTGGCGCGACTTTTTCGCCGCCTGTTCGGCCAGCGGCAGCGCGTCCCAGGCGGCGTGCCACTCGTTCACCACCGCCGGCCCATAGACTTCCGTCAGGCCATAGACATGCGTGACGTTGAAGCCGGCGGCCTTCATGGCGGCCAGCACCGCTTCCGGCGGCGGCGCCGCGGCGGTGGCGAAATTGACGATGTGGGGAAGCGGCTTCTTCTCGGCCTCGCTGGCGTTGAGCAGCACCGCCATCACGATCGGCGCGCCGCACAGATGCGTCACCTTGTGATTGACGATGGCGTCGAACATGGCACCGGCGCGCACCGCGCGCAGGCAGACATGCGTGCCGGCGACGATCGACACCGTCCACGGGAAGCACCAGCCGTTGCAGTGGAACATCGGCAGCGTCCACAGATAGACCGGATGCTGCCGCATGCCGCAGGTGATGACATTGCCCATCGCCAGCAGATGCGCGCCGCGGTGGTGATAGACCACGCCCTTGGGGTCGCCGGTGGTGCCCGAGGTGTAGTTGAGGCAGATGGCGTCCCATTCGTCGTCCGGCATGTGCCAGGCGTAGTCCGGATCGCCGCTGGCGACGAACGCCTCGTATTCGATTGGCCCGAGCCGCTCGCCCGCGCCGCTGTACTCAGGATCGTCGTAGTCGATCACCAGCGGCTTGGCTTTGCAGAGTGTCAGCGCCTGCTTCATCACCTTGGAGAATTCGCGATCGATGATGACGACCTTGGCCTCGGCATGGTCGAGCGAGAAGGCGATGATCGGCGCGTCGAGCCGCGTGTTGAGCGTGTTGAGCACGCCTTGCGTCATCGGCACGCCGTAGTGGCATTCCAGCATGGCCGGCGTATTGGCGAGCATGACCGAGACGCTGTCGCCGCGCTTGATGCCGCGCTTGGCGAGAGCCGAGGCGAGCCGGCGCGTGCGCGCGTAGAACTCGGCATAGGAACGGCGCAAGGGGCCGTGGATGATGGCGGTGTGGTCCGGGAACACGGCGGCCGCGCGCTCGAGAAAGCCGAGCGGCGTCAGCGGCTGGAAATTGGCCGGATTGCGGTCGAGATCGGTGTCGTAGGGCGTTTTCGCCATGGGTGGTGTCCCCCCTGCCGGGACAACGTAGCGCAAGGCGCGCAGGCTTGTCAGCCGCGCCAAATCCCGACGGCGCCGGCCCGGATCAGCTCGATCGAGATCAGGAACATCAGCACCATGGTGATCTTGTGGAACACCTCCTGCGGCGTGATACGCACCACCCAGAAGCCGAGCAGATTAGTGGCGATGGCGAGCGGCAGCAGCGCCACCGAGGTGCCCATGCCGGTCGTTGAGAACTGTCCGAGCGCGAAATAGGGCACCACCTTGAGCAAATTCACGGCGGCGAAGAAGTAGGCGGTGGTGCCGACGAAGTTCATCTTGGTCAGCTTCTGCGACAGCACATAGATGTGGAACGGTGGCCCGCCGGCCTGACACAGCGTGGAGGTGAAGCCGGAGAACACGCCGCTCACTACGCCGCTGGCGATCGCGGGTTTGTTGCTCGGGCGCGGCGCAGGCGTGGGCGCGAGCCAGCTGAAGGTCACAAAACCGATGGTGGTGACGCCAATCAGGATGCGCACCACCGCGTCGGAGACATAAGCGGCAAAAAGCCAGGCCAGACCGATGCCGACCAGCGCGCCCGGCAGGACGATCAGGAAGATGCGTCCGCTCCATTCCTTGCGGTAGACCCAGAGCGCGGCCGAGTCCTGCACCAGCATGATCGGCAGCAGGATGGCGGCGGCCTCGAGCGGCGGCATCACCAGCGCCAGCATCGGCGTCGCCATCTGGCCGATGCCGGCGAAGCCGCCCTTGGACAGCCCGAGCGCGACCACCGCCGGGATGGCCAGCGCATAGAACAGGGGGTCGCTGATGACGGTCACGGGTGGGGTTCTACGACCAATGGGGCAAGCAGGATTTGTTTAAAATCAAAGCGCTGCGGCGATGGCACCGCCAGCCTTGTTTGCGCATGCCGGCCGTTCCACAATCGCGGCCAAAGCCAAAAACCGGAGGGGGAACGTCCATGGACGCCCGCACGAGCCGCTATCACGACGTCTATGCGCATTGGCAGCGCAATCCGGAGGTGTTCTGGGGCGAGGCGGCGGCGGCCATCGACTGGTACGAGCGGCCCAAGAAGATCTTCGATCGCCACGCCGGCATCTATGGCCGCTGGTTCACCGGCGGCAGCTGCAACACCTGCTACAACGCCGTCGACCGCCACGTCGCCGCCGGGCGCGGCCAGCAGGCGGCGCTCATTTACGATTCCCCGGTCACCAACACGGTGCAGAGCTTCACCTACGGCCGCCTGCTGTCGGAAGTGCAGTTGCTGGGCGCCATGCTGCGCGACTTCGGCGTCACCAAAGGCGACCGCGTCATCCTCTATATGCCGATGGTGCCGGAGGCGGTGTTCGGCATGCTGGCCTGCGCACGGCTCGGCGCCATCCACTCGGTGGTGTTCGGCGGTTTTGCGGCCAAGGAGCTCGCCACCCGCATCGACGACGCCAAGCCGAAAGTTATTTTATCCGCGAGCTGCGGCCTCGAGGGCGCGCGCGTCATTCCCTACAAGCCGCTGCTCGACGAGGCGATCAGTCTCGCCCAGCACAAGCCCGCCACCTGTCTGATCCTGCAGCGCCCGCAATGCCAAGCCTACCTCATGGAAGGCCGCGACCACGACTGGCGCAAAGTCTGGGAGAACGCGGTCAACTACGCCAAGACGTGCGAGTGCGTGCCGGTGGCCGCCACCGATCCGCTCTACATCCTCTACACCTCCGGCACGACTGGAATTCCAAAGGGCGTGGTGCGCGACAATGGCGGCCACATGGTTGCGCTCAAATGGTCGATGCAGAATCTGTACGGAGTTTCACCTGGAGAAGTGTGGTGGTCGGGCTCCGATGTCGGCTGGGTGGTCGGCCACTCCTATATCGTCTACGCGCCGCTGTTCCACGGCTGCACCTCGATCCTGTACGAGGGCAAGCCGGTCGGCACGCCCGACGCCGGCGCCTTCTGGCGCGTCTGTTCGCAGCACGGCGTGGTGGCGCTGTTCACCGCGCCCACCGCCTTCCGCGCCATCCGCAAGGAGGACCCGGACGCCAAGCTGCTCAAGCAATACGACCTGTCGAAATTCCGCACGCTGTTCCTGGCCGGCGAGCGCGCCGACCCGCCCACCATCCAATGGGCCGAGGAGCATCTGAAAGTGCCGGTGCTCGATCACTGGTGGCAGACCGAAACCGGCTGGTGCATCGCCGGCAATCCGGTCGGGCTGGGCCAGCTGCCGGTGCGCTACGGCTCGGCCTGCGTGCCGATGCCGGGCTACGCCATCGACATCGTCGACGAAGCCAACAAGGTGCAGCCGGCCAACAAGATCGGCTCGATCGTGGTCAAGCTGCCGCTGCCGCCGGGAAATTTCCCGACGCTGTGGCAGCAGGACGACCGCTTCAAGGAAAGCTACCTCGCGGAATTCCCCGGCTACTACAAGACGGCGGATGCCGGCTACAAGGACGACGACGGCTACGTCTATGTGATGAGCCGCACCGACGACATCATCAACGTCGCCGGCCATCGGTTGTCGACCGGCGGCATGGAGGAGGTACTGGCCGGCCACCAGGACGTGGCGGAATGCGCCGTGCTCGGCATCAAGGACGAGCTGAAAGGCGAGGTACCGTGCGGCTTCATTGTGCTCAAAGCCGGCGTCAACCGCCCGCACGCCGAGATCGAGGCCGAGATCGTGGCATTGGTGCGCGACAAGATCGGTCCGGTGGCGGCATTCAAATTGGCGATCACCGTCGCGCGCCTTCCCAAAACGCGCTCGGGCAAGATTCTGCGCGGCACCATCAAGAAGATCGCCGACGGGGACGTGTGGCAGATGCCGGCGACCATCGACGACCCGGCGATTTTGGACGAGATCAAGGGCGCGATGAAGGAGCACGGGGTGGGGTAGCTAGAGTCGCGCGTGCCGCACCCTCGGCCGTCATGCCCGGGCTTGACCCGGGCATCCACGACTTGCTTGGGTGCTGTGATGCCGACCGAAGATAAAACCGAACGGCCGTCCGTGCTCGATGTTGGGGCGCTGCTGGCGGACTTGCCGTCAGCTGGGCTCGCGCGTGGGCAGGTCGGCACTGTGGTCGAAGCGCTCGACAGCGATACCGCGCTGGTGGAGTTCAGCGGCGACGACGGCCGCGCCTATGCCATTGTCCCTTGCCCGCGCGCGGACCTTCTGGTTCTGCACTATGTACCGGAGACGGCGGTCTGATTGCGCGCATCGGCGCGACAGCCCAAGACGCGCTCGGGCAAGGGCCGCGCGGGCGCCATTTAGCCATTTCGCTTCGGCTCTTCTGCTTTTAGCTTTTCTCGTCTGGATACAACTTCAACTGACGCAAGAGCCAGATCGCGTTCCATTTCTTGACGAACTTTGGTGTCCGCCAAAAAAATTGGTTTGAAGGTAATCACCATATCCTTTCGATCTAAATTTCTTGATGTCTCGAACAGCGCGGTTTTCATATCCGCAGAGACATTCATTCTCTCCCAACGTATTAGGTTCGGATAAACCCCGATTAGTAGAGTCAAAAATTGATGCATGTGTGCAGAAATCCGACGAAATATAGTTCGATACATCATCATGTTGTGCAATAACTGCATATCATTGATAGCCGTTATATTTTCGAAATTTGCAGATGCAATATCCGGTGTTCCGTGCTTGAGAAAGTAAAATTTGTTTTTAAAATATTTGTTCACCCATTCCTGCTGATGTTCATCTTTTATGTAATCACTCCATTCTAGTTCAATGAATATTGATTTAGCTTTCGCGTGTTCACGAAGAGCGTCGTAGGTGGCCATAAGAACCACATGCACTGGTAACGGATCTTCAAGTGTGACTGTCGCTCGAATAGCCGCATTCAACATGCGTTCTAAGGCTTGTTCCTTGCTTAATATCATTGTCGCATCTCACCGTGGCCTATCGTCGCCCTTGGCTTGATCGCCTTGAGCTTGTCGCCGATCTGCCGCCGCCGCGCCATCAATTCAAAATCGGTTTGCAGCCGCAGAAAAAATCCTTCGCTCAAGCCGAAATAGCGTGCCATGCGCAGATCGGTGTCGGCGGTGACGGCGCGCTTGCCGAGTACGATCTCGTTGATGCGTCGCGGCGGGACGCCGACCGCGCGCGCCAGCGCCGTCTGCGACAGCGCCATCGGCTTGAGAAATTCCTCCAGCAGAATTTCTCCGGGATGCGGATTCGGCAGTTTACTCATTCGTATGCGCGATCGTTAGGCGGCGCGCGCCGGCGGGCGACCTCTTGCTCGGCCGCTTTTCTTTTTCGTCTTCCATCTCGCCAAGCGACGACAGGACCGTGCTGCCGTCAGGAAACTCGACGACCAGCTTCAGCGAGCCTCCCATCGCTTCCACATAACTTTTGAGCGTCGATAGCAGCAGGTCGCTGCGGTTCTCGATGCGCGAGACGCTATCCTGGCCGATGCCGAGCAAATGCGCCATGCGCTGCTGGGTCAGCCGACGAGCTTTCCTGAGATGTTGCAGGGCGACTTCTTCGGCGATTAAAGTCTGCGCACGCGCGCCGATCTTGCCGCGTCGTGCGGCCGGCAGCTTCTTGATAACCTGATCGAGCGTCTTCATAACTTCACTCCTGCGATGTCTTTTTGCGCAAGCTCGCGATATGCGCAGCGAACCTGCTGTCGGCGGTCTTGATCAAGTCGCGATAGAAGCGACCCTGATTCTTTCCAATCTTGTTTCCCCCGACCAGCACGATGGCTTGCCGTTGGGGATCGAACGCGAACGCAAACCGCCACAACCCTTCGAGCCGAAACCGCAATTCCTTCATGTTCGGGAAGGATGATCCTTGCAAAGTGTCCACATGCGGCCGGCCCAGACTCGGCCCGAATGCCTGCAAAACCTTGAGACGCGCCAAGAGCTCGTCCTGAATGTCGTCGGGCAACGCGGCAAATTCCGGATCGAATTCGGGATGGAATGCGACCTGCCATGCCATACGTCATAATGGCGTACTAGCCATATGGTTTCAAGTCCATATTTATCGTGGCCATGCCGGCCCACGGCCTGTCGCTTGGATAGCGGGCCTTCGCGCCCGCCCCCGCCTCAATGCAAAAAATACCCGGCATAGGCGATGAGCCCAATGATGGCGCAGAACACGGCCACGATCAGCATGTTGCGCGGGTTTTCATTGAGCTCATCCATCGGCTGACTATGCGGGGCGCGGAAGGCGCGATCAAATCGCAATTGATTCAAAATGGCCGCCGCGCGCGCCATCGGGTAAAAGCGAGGATAACTTATTTTAGGAATATAGTCAAATTTTCGCCGCAATCGTCCTTTACACAGGCTGCCATCCCGTCCCCTCTTCGAGGGGCGTTTGATCAGCGTCTTACAGACGTGGGACGGGGAGCGGTGGCCGGTTGGGGGCGTTGGAGATGCGACGCCATAAACCCAATCGGAGGTCCAAGCCGCATGGTCCCGGCGCGCCAGCCGCGCGTCACGGGGGTCCCACTGACGGCGGCATTAGGCACGGTCAGATGTGTCGCGATGCCGTCTGGGCCCCATAGCGGTGGATAGGCGCCTAAAGCAAGAAGGCGCCTGAAAGGTCAGTCCACCGGGGGCGATGCGGAGCAAACCTCAAACACCGCGCGCGGGACGCCGGGGAACCGGCACCTCGTGGTGACTACTGCTCGTGTGACTAAGCTACTTCTTCACACGAGGCTGCGGGGCTGTTGGCGCCCCGGCGTTCCGCGCGCCCTCGTTTTTCTCGGGGGGCGGCGAATGAGGATTGGAATTCGGCGTACCCGGCGCCGCTCAAATAATACGGGCGATGACGCTTGTCCGCAGCTCACCACCACGGCGATGCGCAGCGGCGTGAAGGTTTTGCGATCCATGGGTTCGCCCCGTTGCCTCCTGCAAATCTAGCAGCAATGATACGCGCCCGTACAATCAAGTGAGATCCTCATGCCCGCTTTCATCTGCACCGCCTGCGGCACGCAATATCCGTCAAGCGATCAGCCGCCGGCGCTCTGCCGCATCTGCGAGGAGGAGCGGCAATACGTGCCGCCGCGCGGCCAGACCTGGAGCACGATCGAGGCGCTGCGCCTGAGCCACATGAACGGCTTCCGCGAATACGAGCCGGCCGTGATCGGCATCGGCTCGCAGCCGTCATTCGGCATCGGCCAGCGCGCGCTGCTGGTGCGCACGCCCGCCGGCAATATTTTGTGGGATTGCATCGCCACGCTCGATGCCGCCACCGTGTCGATGCTCAAGGGCCTCGGCGGCATCCAGGCCATCGCCATCTCGCATCCACATTTCTACACGACGATGGGCGAGTGGGCGCGCGCCTTCGGCTGCCCGATCCACCTCAATGCCGCCGACCAGGACTGGATCATGAATCCGTCGCCGGCGGTGAAGCTGTGGCAGGGCGACACGTTCAAATTATGGGACGACGTCACGCTCATTCGCTGCGGCGGCCATTTCGAAGGCGGCAGCGTGCTGCACTGGGCGGGCGGCGCCAACGGCCGCGGCGTAGTCTGCGCCGGCGACATCCTTGCCGTCACCACCGACCGCAAGTGGCTCTCCTTCATGCGCAGCTATCCGAATTTCCTTCCGCTGTCGGCGCGCGAAGTCGAGCATATCGGCGCGGCGATGAAGCCGTTCCCGTTCGACGTGCTGTACGGGCATTATTTCGACCGCGTGATCGCGACGGGGGCCAAACAGGTGCTGGAGAAATCCGTCGCTCGCTATGTGGCGGCGGTGAATGGGACGAGGGGATACTGAATGTTAAATGAGGCCGGGAGAAGTTACTCTTCTTCCTTCTCGCCCTTGCCGCCGAGCTGCTTGAGCTTGGCGAACACGGCGGAGACGTCGAGATCGCCGCCCGGCTTCTGCTGCGCTTCCGCGGCGGCGGCGACTTCCGCCTCCTTCTTCGCGGTGGTCTCGGCCGCCGGCAGCAGCGTGGCGCCGGTATCGACGGGCGCCGGCTTTTCCTTGTTGGCGCGGTTGACCTCGAAATCGAGATCAATCTGCGAGCACAGGCCGAGCGTCACCGGGTCCATGGGCGCCAGCGCGGCGGCGTTCCAATGGGTGCGTTCGCGGATCGCCGAAATCGTCGACTTGGTGGTGCCGACCAGCCGCATGATGGCGCTGTCCTTGAGTTCGGGATGATTGCGCACCAGCCAGAGGATGGCGTTCGGCCGGTCCTGCCGGCGCGACACCGGCGTGTAGCGCGGGCCCTTCTTGCCGCCGCGCTCGGGATTGGGGATCGCCACCTTGGCAGCGCTCAGCGTCAGGCTTTTCGCCGGATCGGCTTCGGCCTCGGTGATCTGCTCGCGGGTCAGTTGCCCGGTCACGATCGGGTCCATGCCCTTGATGCCCTGGGCGGCGTCGCCGTCGGCGATCGCCTTCACCTCGAGCGGGTGCAGCTTGCAGAATTCGGCGATCTGGTCGAACGACAGCGCCGTGTTATCCAGCAGCCAGACGGCGGTAGCCTTCGGCATCAGCGGTGCTGCGGTCGCCATGGCAGAATCTCCTCTTAAGCTTCGCCCGCCCGTTGGGGCGAAGCACCAGACCATCGGTGATGATCGGAAATGAGCCCGCAATATAGGGTCTGCCCCGCCCGCATGCAACCGCCACGCTTGACAGGTGTCGTAAGCACACGAGTTGTCCGGGTTAGGTAGCACACGAGTTGTCCGGTTTTGTGCCCTGCGCAGGAGCAGGGACGATGAACCGGACGACGTGGCTACAGGACCGCAGGATGCAGAAGTTTCGGGATGTATTGAGCC
>JACPOA010000067.1 GCA_016185205.1 Hyphomicrobiales bacterium
GACGCAGCAACCTTACGCCATGTGGGTTTGTGGACAACGCAAAACGCGTTGCCCACAAGCCCCACAAGGCCAAAAACAGCACAAACAGAAGCGGACAAATGATGTGCTACCAAAACCGGACAACTTGATTAGCTACCGACAGACAAAGCGCCTGTGGCAAGCGGCTCGACAGACTCAAAGCCGATCTGCACAGTCAGGCCGAGAGGTGCCGGAGCGTGCCATGTCCAAGACCAAGCGACCAAAAAAGGCCAAGCCGGCCTTTAGCGAGATGTCGACCGGCGAGGCCACGGTCGCGACCTTGCTCGCGCACGGGCTCGATACCGTCTATGCGCTGCCGGGCGTGCACAACGATCATCTGTTCGACGCCTTGCAGCGCGCTGGCGAAGCCTTGCGCATCATCCATACCCGCCACGAGCAGGGCGCGGCCTATATGGCGCTGGGCGCCGCACTCGCGACCGGCAAACCGCAGGCCTATACGGTCGTCCCCGGCCCCGGCCTGCTCAATTCCAGCGCCGCTTTGCTCACCGCCTACGGCATGAATGCGCCGGTGCTGGCGCTGATCGGCCAGATCCCGGCGGCGGCGATCGGCCGCGACGAAGGTCATCTGCACGAGATCCGCGACCAGGCCGGCATCATCGCCCGGCTGGTCGATCACTCCGCCCGCATCGATGGACCGGCGGAAGCTTCCCCCAAGGTCGCCAAGGCGATCCGCGCCATGGCCATGGGCCGCCCGGGCCCGGCCGCGCTCGAATGCGCCATCGACGTCTGGGGCAAGCGCGGCACGGTCGCGCTTGCGCCGCCGCTGCCGCCGCGCCCGCCCCGCATCGACGACGATGCTGTCCGCGCCGCCGCCAAGCTGCTGGGCAAGGCCAAGCGCGTGCTCGTCGTCGCCGGCGGCGGCGCGCAGGATGCATCAATCGAGGTGACGCTGCTGTCCGGAATGCTGCAGGCGCCCGTGCTCGCCTACCGGCGCGGCCGCGGGATACTCGATGGCCGCAGTCCATTTAGTGTTACGCTGCCGCTGGGGCACGAACTCTGGAAAGAGGCCGACGCGGTGCTGGCGGTCGGTACCAGGCTCAATCCGGCGACGGCGTGGGGCGTCGACAAAAACCTGGCTGTCGTGCGTGTCGATGCCGACCGAGAAGAGCCGGCGCGTAATCACAAACCGAAGGTCGCGCTGATCGGCGATGCCGCGCCGATCCTGCGGCGGCTGATCGACCGGCTCGCGAACTATAATTCGCGCCGCACGCCGCGCGACGATGAAATGCGGGTGCGCCAGGGCAAAATGCGCGGGCGGCTGAGCAAGCTCGCGCCCCAGCTTGCCTTCCTCAAGGTGATCCGTGACGAACTGCCGGAGGACGGCATCTATGTCGACGAGGTCACGCAGATCGGCTTTGCCGCCCGCCTCGCGATGCCGGTCTACAAGCCGCGCACGTTCCTGTCGCCCGGCTTCCAGGACAATCTCGGCTGGGGCTACGCCACCGCGCTCGGCGCGCAACATGCTCGGTCGGATGTGCCGGTGCTCTCGATCAACGGCGATGGCGGCTTTCTCTACACCGGCAACGAACTGGCCACCGCCATGCGTCACCGCATTCCTCTGGTGGCGGTGGTGTTCGCCGACGGCGCCTTCGGCAATGTCCGCCGCATCCAGGAGGAGCAGTTCGGCAACCGGTTGATCGCCTGCGATCTTGCCAATCCGGATTTCGTTAAATATGCCGAAAGCTTTGGCGCCACGGGGCGGCGCGCCCGCACGCCGGACGAACTGGGCGCGGCGCTCCGGCTCGCTTTCGCCGCCCGCGAGCCGACGCTGATCGAGGTGCCGGTCGCGGCCATGCCGAGCCCCTGGGAATTCATCCACATGCCGCGCGTGCGCGGAAGGTGAAAACGATTGCCATGAACGTCCCGGATCGGGTTAGGTTGCCCGGCAATATGCAACCGATCGCCACCACCGAAGAACTCACCGCAGTCTGCGCGCGCATGGCGCGGCATGCTTTCGTCACGGTCGACACCGAATTCCTGCGCGAAACCACCTATTACCCGCTGCTGTGCGTGGCGCAGCTCGCCTCGCCCGACGAGGCCTTCGTGGTCGATGCGCTGGCGCCCGGCATCGATCTTGCGCCGTTCTTCGACCTGATGACCGACGAGAAGGTGGTCAAGGTGTTCCACGCGGCGCGCCAGGACATCGAAATCGTCTGGAACATGGCCAAGAAGATCCCGCATCCGATCTTCGACAGCCAAGTCGCCGCGATGGTGCTCGGCTACGGCGATTCGATTTCCTACGACCAGCTGGTGCAGCGCATCACCGGCGACCTGCTCGACAAGTCGCACCGATTCACCGACTGGACAAGGCGTCCGCTCTCAGACGCGCAAATGACCTATGCGCTGTCCGACGTGACCCATCTGCGCGACGTCTATCGCAAGCTCGCCGCCGATCTCGACAAGCGCGGGCGCTCGAGCTGGGTCGAGGCGGAGATGGGCGTGCTCACCTCGCCCGAAACCTATCGCGCCGAACCGGAGCGGGCCTGGGAACGGCTCAAGAGCCGCGTGCGCAAGCCACGCGAACTCGCCGTTCTGATCGAAATCGCCGCCTGGCGCGAACGCGAGGCGCAGACCCGCGACGTGCCGCGCTCGCGCGTGCTCAAGGACGACGTGATCGGCGATATCGCGGTGCAGGCGCCCACCACGATCGAGCGGCTCGGCCAATTGCGCTCGCTGCCGAAAGGCTTCGAGCGCTCGCGCTGGGGCGAGGCCATTATCGAGGCGGTGATGCGCGGTATCGCGCGCGATCCCAAGACGCTGCCGCGGTTCGACCGCTTCCGCCCGGCGCCGAACGGCGCCGCCACCGTCGAACTGCTCAAGGTGCTGTTGCGCATGACCGCCGAGAGCCACGGCGTCGCCGCCAAGGTGATTGCCACCGTCGACGAACTCGACCGCATCGCCGCCGACGACGAGGCCGACGTTCCCTCCATGAAGGGTTGGCGGCGCGAATTGTTCGGCGAGAAAGCGCTCGCGCTCAAGCACGGCCGCCTGGCGCTCGCGGTCGAAAAAGGCCGCGTGGTGACGGTGGAGAAACGTAGCCCGGATTGAGGGTGTAGCCCGGATTGAGCCCTCGGGTCGCGCTCCGCGCGCCCGAGGGTAAACTCCGCGAAATCCGGGGCATGCTCGGACATGGTCCGATATCGTCGGAATTTTGTCGCGGGCGGAACGTATTTCTTCACAGCAACGCTCGTCGATCGAACATCGCACGCGCTGGTTCGCCACGTCGATGCCCTGCGTGCTTCGTTTCGCGCAACGCGGCGGGCGCATCCTTTCGCCATCGATGCGATCGTCGTTCTGCCGGATCATTTGCACATCGTCATGACCCTGCCGGAGGGAGACGCGGACTATCCAACCCGGTGGCAGCTCATCAAACGCCGCTTCACCGCAGCCGTCGTCAAAGCGGGCGCGACTATCCCGCGCCACCTGAATGGCGAACACGCGTTGTGGCAACGGCGATTCTGGGAGCACACGATCCGCGACGACCGGGATTTCGAGCGGCACGTCGATTATATCCACATCAATCCCATCAAGCATGGTCTCGTCGCCCGCGTGCGCGACTGGCCGCATTCGTCGTTTCATCGTTATGTCCGACGTGGATTGCTGCCGGAGAATTGGGCCGGCGATGTCCGGACGGACCGAATGGATTTCGGCGAGCGGCGCGGCTGAACCCGGATTTCGCTGCGCTCAATCCGGGCTACGCCTCAAACGCCGGCTCGCGCCCCACCAGTCTTGCGAGCTGGCCGAGGCGCCGCGCCAGCCGATCGCTCTTGAGCTGGCCGTAGAAACCGGGCAGCCGCAGCACCAGTCTGCCGCGTTTGACCTGCAGCGGCGTCTTCGGCAGCACGCCGCCCTCTCCCGTCGTGAGGATGTAAGCGACGCGCATGGCGGCGCCCAGCACGCGCGCGCGATCGAGCATGCGGGTGGTCGCCAGTTCGCGCAGGCGCGGCGACAGATCCCCCTCGCTCAGGCCGGCGTGGCGGAAATAGACCGACAGCGCGAGATAGGCGCGGCCGGGATGGTCGATGGCGACGAAGGCGCCATGCGCGATGATGTTCATCGCCTGCTCGCCGCGATAATCCGGATGCGCGCGCCAGCCGATATCGCCGAGCAGGCAGGCGGCGTGACGCAGCCGGCGCTCGTCGGCGGTTTCCTCCAGACCGGACGACGCCATGAAGCGGTCGGTCCAGGCTATCAGTTCCTCGCCATGGCGCGGCGAGCGCGAGCGCAGCACATTGAGATCGGCGGCCGCCGTGATCAGCGGGTCGCGCGCGCGTTCCCGCGCACCGAGCAGCGAATAGAGCAGGCCCTCGCGCACGCCGAGCACGGACACGACGACTTCCTTCGGGCGGATCGTGCGCACCAGATGTTCCAGCACCAGCGCGGCATAAGCCAGCAGCGGCCGGCGGGCGGCGTTGACCACTTCGATCTTCGACAGCGTCTCGGTATCGACGCGATGCACCAGGCGCGAGAATTCCAGCGCGTCGCGCGCTCCGATACGGTAATTGTGCATCACGTGGAACGGATAGCCGGTCTGCCACATGTGCAGCCGCGCCAGCGCGCGCCAGGTGCCGCCGACCGCGTAGAGCGTGCGGCCCTCGCCTTCCGCCAGCATGGGCAGATCGTCGAGCGCGTCCTCGACGAGCTTCTCGGCCTTCTTGAGCGAGCGGCCGGCGAGGTCCTGCAAGGCGAGGCCGCCGAGCGGCAGCGTCACGCCGGCGCTGACGCGCGAGCCATGCACGTCGACCAGTTCGAGAGAGCCACCGCCGAGATCGCCGACGATGCCGTCCGGCTGGTAGATGCCGGAGACGATGCCCTGCGCCGTGAGCTGCGCCTCGCGCTTGCCGGACAGGATAGTGATCGGCGTGCGGCAGATGCGCTCGGCCTCGGCGATGAACTGACGGCCGTTGCGCGCATCGCGGCAAGCGGCGGTGGCGATCGCCCAGATGCGGCGCACCTGCAGGATGTCGCACAGCGCGCGGAAGCGCCGCAGCGCCTCGAATGCGGCATCCATGGCATCCAGTGCCAAAATGCCGGACGACTGCACCTGGCGGCCGAGGCCGGCGAGAACCTTTTCGTTGAAGATCGGCGTCGGCGCGCGCGTCAAGCCTTCATAGATGACGAGGCGGACAGAATTCGAGCCGATATCGATGACCGCGATGGGCGGCCCGTGGTCGAGCCGGCCCTGGGCCAATGAGGTGAGCGCGCGGCCCCGCTTACGCACTTTCGACGATGCGGCGGATGAGACTGCGCGGCGACGACTCTTTGAGCGATTTGCCACGGCCCGACAGGCTCGGATTGGTCATGAAATACTTGTGGGCGTTGAACGGCTCTTCGCCCGGCGCAGCCTTTATGCGCGTGGAACTGCCATCCGGCAAGAGTTTCCAGCTTTGCTCGTTGTCCTTGAAATTGGCCACCATGATCTGGCCGAGAACCTGCTCATGCACGGTGGCGTTGAGAATCGGCAACAGCACCTCGACCCGGCGGTCGAGGTTGCGCGGCATCATGTCGGCGGAGGAAATATAGAGCGCGGCCTTGGCATGCGGCAGCGCATAGCCGGCGCCGAAGCAATAGATACGGCCATGCTCGAGGAAGCGGCCGACGATGGATTTCACCCGGATATTGTCGGACAGCCCCGGCACGCCCGGCCGCAGGCAGCAGATGCCGCGCACCACCAGGTCGATAGCGACGCCGGCATTCGATGCGTCGTAAAGCGCGTCGATGATCTCGGGATCGACCAGCGCATTCATCTTCATCCAGATCGCCGCCGGCTTGCCGGCCTTGGCATTGGCCGCCTCTTTCGCGATGTGGTCGAGAACCCGCTTGCGCAGACTGACCGGCGAGATCGCCATCTTCTCCAGCTCGCCGGGCTCGGCATAGCCGGTGATGTGATTGAAGATGCGCGCCACGTCGCGCGCGATCACCGGCTCGGCGGAAAAGAACGACAGATCGGTATAAACGCGCGCGGTCACCGGGTGATAATTGCCGGTGCCGACGTGCACATAGGTCGCCAGCGAACCGCCCTCGCGGCGCACCACCAATGACAGCTTGGCGTGGGTCTTCAATTCGATGAAGCCGTACACGACTTGCGCGCCGGCGCGTTCGAGATCGCGCGCCCAGCGGATATTGGCTTCCTCATCGAAGCGCGCCTTGAGTTCGACCAGCGCAGTGACGGATTTGCCGGCCTCGGCCGCTTCAACCAGCGTCTTGACGATCGGGGATTCGGCCGATGTGCGGTAGAGCGTCTGCTTGATGGCGACCACATTGGGATCGCGCGCCGCCTGCTGGAGGAATTGCACCACCACGTCGAACGACTCGTAAGGATGGTGGACCACCAGATCCTTCTGCCGGATGGCGGCGAAGCAATCGCCGCCATGGTCGCGGATGCGCTCGGGATAGCGCGGATTGTAGGGCACAAATTCGAGATCGGGGCGGTCGAGCTTGGTGAGCTGGGCCAGATCGTTGAGCGCCAGCACGCCGTCGACCAGGAACACCTCGTCGTCGGCGACCGCGAGCGCGCGCTGCACGAAGCTGCGCAGCTCCGCCGGCATCGTGGTGTTGAGCTCGAGCCTAATCACCGAGCCGCGCCGGCGCTGCTTGAGCGCGGTCTCGTACAGCCGCACCAGATCTTCCGCCTCTTCCTCGATTTCAACTTCCGAGTCGCGGATGGCGCGGAAGGCGCCCTGCCCTTTGACCGCGTAGCCGGGAAACAGCCGGCCGATATAGAGCGCGGTAGCATCCTCGAGCGTGATCAGGCGCATGCCCACCTCGCTGCCGCTCGGCAGCCGGATGAAACGTTCGATTTTCTGCGGCATGCGGATGAGCGCGTTCATCGCTTTGCCATCCTTCACGCGCGCGAGCTGCAATGCGATCGAGAAGGCGAGATTGGGAATGAACGGGAACGGATGCGCCGGATCGATCGCGAGCGGAGTGAGCAGCGGAAATACATGGGTGAGGAAATGCTCCTCCAGCCAGGAGCGCTCCGCCTTTTTGAGATCGGCCCCGCCGACCAGCGTCACGCCGGCAGCGGCCAGTGCCGGCCGCAGTTCCTGCCAGCGCTGCTGCTGATCGCTGGCGAGGCTCGCGACGGCCTCGCCGATGCGCGCAAGCTGCTCGCTCGGCGTGAGCCCGTCCGGGCTTTGGGTCGTGATGGCCTGGCGCACTTGGCCTTTGAGGCCGGCAACCCGCACCATGAAGAATTCGTCGAGGTTGTTGGCCGAAATCGATAGGAAGCGCACCCGCTCCAGCAGCGGGTGCTGCTCATTGGCGGCCTCTTCCAGAACGCGCCGGTTGAAGTGCAGCCAGGACAGTTCGCGATTGATGAAGCGGTCGGGCTTTGCCCGCAACACGGCAACCGGTTCGGCCGCAGGCGCCTCGTGGCCCGCGGCTGGAGCGATTTCCTTAACCGAAGCAATAGCTTGTGCGCGATCTGCCATGTGAAATCAGCCTGAATGACAATTATAGTAAAAAATAGTGGCCAGTGGATGACAGTCCTCGCGGTGGCCGGCTGCGCCTTAAATCATGGCTAACGGAACAATTCCGCCGCCAGCGCCCGCGTCACCGGCCGATGCTGGCGCATCGCCTCCTCGTCGAGCCGCACCACCGCAGCATGGGCGGCCGCGAACGACCGTTCGATGCGGTTGACGAGATAGTTCACCAGCGCCTCGTCCACCGCCAGCTGCCGGTCGGCGGCGAGCTTGACGATCAGCGAACGCAGCAACACGTCGTCGGGGGCGGTAAGCGCCACTGCCGGTACCGCGCGCAGACGCGAGGCGAGATCGCGGATGCTCACCGCAAAACCGGCCGGCGCCGCACGCGCGGTGAGCAGCACATAGGCATCCTGCTCGCGCGCAAGATTGAGCAGATGAAACAGCGCGCGCTCGTCGAGACCGGCCGGCTCAACGTCTTCGACCACCAGCGCGCCGGTGGCGAAGGCCGCCGGCAGATCGGTTTCCGACAGAAGTTTTGCCGCCAGCACGCGCGCGCCGGTCGCCTCCGCCCAGATCGTGGCGAGATGGCTCTTGCCCGAACCTTGCGGCCCGACCAGCGCCATGACGCGGGCCGGCCAATCCGGCCAGCGATCGATCAGCGTCAGCGCCGCCGCGTTCGACGGGCCGGCCAGGAAATCCTCGCGCGCGAAGCTGACGGCGTGATCGAGCGCGAGCACAAGCTGACGCGGACCGAACGAACTGCCCAAATTTCCCACCTTGACGCTCAACCTGATTTTCCGCCGGTGTAGAGCGAGCTTTCCAGATAGCGGTGCAGCGCGAAGCGGACAAGCACGCCGATGGTGGCGGCGAGCGGCACCGCCACCAGCAAACCGACGAAGCCGAACAGATAGCCGAAGGCGAGCAGCGCGAAGATCAGCCAGACCGGATGCAGGCCGACGCTCTCGCCGACCAGCTTGGGCGCCAGCAGATTGCCTTCGAGGAACTGGCCTACCAGGAAGATGCCGAGCACGGTGAGGATCGAACTATATTCCGGCCAGAACTGCGCCACCGCCACGCCGAGCGCCAGGATCAGCCCGGTCATCGAGCCGACATAGGGGATGAACGTGATCAGGCCGGAACCGAGCCCGATCAGCAGGCCGAAATTGAGCCCGCTCAACGTCAGCGCCACAGCGTAATAAGAGCCGAGGATCAGGCAGACCGCGGTCTGCCCGCGCACAAAACCGGCGATCGCCGCGTCGATCTCGCGCGCCAGCCGCCGCACGGTTTCGCGCTGCCGCAGCGGAATCCAGCCATCGACGGTGCGGATCATGCGGTGCCAATCGTAGATCAAATAGAACGCGACCACCGGCGTCACCACGATCAGTGAGAACAGCGACACCAGCGCGCGGCCGCCCGACCACAGCGATTTCAGGAAGGTGGTCAGCCAGCCGGCCCCTTGCGTCACCAGATCGGTGATCGTCTTGTCGGTGTTGAGGCCCGCCCCGAGCAGTTTCTGCACCCACGGCCGGCTGGGATCGCTGAGCAGCGATTGCAGCTTGCTCACATAGTCCGGCATTTTCTCGATGAAGGACGACAGCTGGCCGCCGAGGATCGGCGCCACCAGCAAAATAAGCAGGACGAAACCCATCACTACTAAAGTGATGATCAGGAACGAAGCGGCGAGCCGGTTGACCCCGAGCCGCTCGATCCGGTCGGTCACCGGCGTGAGCAGATAGGCGATTGCCGCGCCCGCCACGAAGGGCAACAGGATTTCGCTCAGCAGCCACAGCACCAGCACGAAGACGACGAACGCCGCCAGCCAGAACAAGAGCTGGCGCTGGAACGCGCCGCCCTCCCCGGCGGGACCTTGCCGCGGTTGTTGGGCGCGCGGGCTCACTGTCCGGCCGTCGTGGAGTTCATGTGACGCACCCATTCGGCGACATAGGCGGCGACCGACAGCAGGGTCAAGGCCGCCACCAGCCCCATGAGCACAAGCTTCAGGGTGTCGACCTGGAGATCGAAGCCGAGCGAGCCGAGCACCACGCAAGCGAACATGATCTGCGCCACGGTGTTGAGCTTGGACACCAGCAGCGGCTTGATCTTGAGCGGACTGCCCATCACCCATGACAGCATGATCCCGCCGACGATCAAGATATCGCGCGACACCACCATGATCACCAGCCAGCGCGGGATGAAGCCATTGACGCCGAGGGCGAGATAGATCGACACAATCAGCGCCTTGTCGGCGAGCGGGTCGAGATAGGCGCCAAGCTCGGTGGTCATGCCGAAGCGCTTGGCCAGGAAGCCGTCGACGGCGTCGCTGACCCCGGCCGCCAGGAACAGCACGAACGCGATCCACATCTCGCCGGACGCGATCGCCCAGACCACGATCGGCACCAGCAGAATGCGCCCTAGTGTAATGAGGTTCGGAATACTCAAGGCAATCCCGGCTTTAAAGACCCGCCCCAGGCTGTCCAGCCGGAAGCACTTATCCCACGGCAGAGTATATCGACGCCCGGACCATTGCACGACCTGCGATTCCGACGTAACCCCGGGGCTAAAGCGAGGGTCGTTTTAGATTGAAATACCGCGCCTACCTAACTTTTTGCTTGCGCATGATCTTTTCCGAAAACCGGTGCCCACTTTTCGGGATCATGCGCTAACGAGGGCCAGCATGGCAGAAAAGGAGCGCGGCCTCACTTACGCGCAAGCCGGTGTGGATATCGACGCCGGCAACCGGATGGTGGAGCTGATCAAGCCGCTGGTGCGCGCCACCGCCCGCCCGGGGGCCGATGCTGAAATCGGCGGCTTCGGCGGGTTGTTCGATCTCAAGCGGGCCGGTTTTACCGATCCGGTGCTAGTGGCCGCCAATGACGGCGTCGGCACCAAAGTCAAGGTCGCCATCGAAACCGGCCGCCACGACACCATCGGCATCGATCTGGTCGCCATGTCCGTGAATGACCTGGTGGTGCAAGGCGCCGAACCGCTGTTCTTCCTCGACTACTACGCCTGCGGCAGGCTGGAGCCGGAAATCGGTGCCGCCGTGGTCGCCGGCATTTCCATCGGCTGCCGCGAGGCCGGCTGCGCCCTGATCGGCGGCGAGACCGCGGAAATGCCCGGGCTCTACCAGGGCGACGACTACGACCTCGCGGGGTTTGCGGTCGGCGCGGTCGAGCGCGGCGAGGTGCTGCCGCGCGCCGATATCGCGGAAGGCGACGTGGTCATCGGCCTTGCCTCCTCGGGCGTGCATTCCAACGGCTACTCGCTGGTGCGCAAGGTGGTCGCCAAGAGCGGGTTCGCCTGGAGCGCGCCCGCCCCGTTCGCAGCCGAGCAGACGCTGGGTGAGGCCATCCTCACGCCGACCCGCATCTACGTGAAATCGTGCTTGGCCGCTATCCGCCAGACCAAAGCGGTGAAGGGCCTCGCCCATATCACCGGCGGCGGGTTTCCCGACAATATTCCGCGCGTACTACCGAAAGGCCTGGGCGCGCGCATCGATCTCAGCAAGGTGCCGGTCGCGCCCGTGTTCAAGTGGCTGGCGAGCGAAGGCGGCATTGCCCAGAACGAGATGCTGCGCACCTTCAATTGCGGCATCGGCATGATCGTCATCGCCGCGCCCAAGGATGCCGCCGCAGTCGCCGACGCCTTCACGCGCGCGGGCGAACGCGTGGTGACGCTTGGCGAGGTGGTGCGCGCCGCCAACGAGCCGCGCGTCGTCTACGACGGCAAACTCGATCTCAGGTGACGGCATGAGCCGCAAGCGCGTCGCCATTCTCATTTCCGGGCGCGGCTCCAATATGGCGGCGCTGATCGAAGCCGCTAAAGACAAGAATTATCCGGCTGAGATCGTGCTGGTGGCGTCGAACCGCCCCGACGCGGCTGGCCTTGACACCGCGCAGGCCGCTGGCATCGCCACCGTCGTCGTCGATCACAAAGCTTATGGCAAAGACCGCGCCGCCTTCGACGGCGCCATGCAGGCGGTGCTCGAGCAATACCGCATCGAACTGCTCTGCCTCGCCGGCTTCATGCGGCTGCTCACCGACGGCTTCGTCAACCACTGGCAGGGCCGCATGATCAATATCCACCCGGCCTTGCTGCCGGCGTTCAAGGGCCTCGACACCCACCAACGCGCGCTCGATGCCGGCGCCAAGGTGCACGGCGCCACCGTGCATTTCGTGGTACCCGAAATGGACGCCGGGCCGATCATCATGCAGGGCGCGGTGACGGTGCGCGCCGATGACAGCGCACAGACGCTCGCCGCGCGCGTGCTCGCGGTCGAACACCGCATCTATCCGCTGGCGCTCAAGCTCGTCGCCGAAGGCCGCGTACGCGTCGTGGACGGGCGCTGCCGGATCGACGGCACGCCGGTACCGGACGCTGCACAACTGGTACCGTCCGATCAGCCCTGACGACCGGCGCCGCCGGATGGTCTAACGATTGTCCACCGCTGCGTTGGAATTCAGCACCGCCCGGTGATATAGACTTTAGTTGTAGACCAGCGTCGCCACCGTATTGTGCGGCGCAACGAACAAGGGGGAGACGTTATGAATGGCAAGGGTGAGCCGAAGCTGATTTTTCCGGGACTGGCCGGATTTTACGAGTCGATGTTGCCGGTCGCAGCCACGCTGGTTCGCGTGGTCGTCGGCATCATGTTTTTGATGCACGACTGGGCCAAATTCAAGGCCGGCGCCGCCCGCATCGCCAGCAATTTCGGCACCAATTACGGCCTGCCGATGCCTGATCTGTTTGCCTATACCGCGATGGGCCTGGAGTTGGTCGGCGGTGTGTGCCTGATCATCGGGCTATTCACCCGCTTCTTCGCCGCGGCACTCGCGGTCGAAATGGGCATTGCGCTTATAGTTGCCCATCTGCCGAAGGGATATTCCGTCGGGGCCGGTGGCTACGAATATGTTCTCTTGATCGGTGTCGTTCTGCTCGCGATCGCCATGCGCGGCGGCGGGCCCTATTCAGTCGATCGCATGATCGGCAAGGAGCTCTAAGAACCAAGACGCATTGAAGCGCGCGGGGCTCAGGCCCCGCGCGTTTTGCGTATCCAGACCTTGTTGTCGTGGAACGCTGCGCCGCCATAGGGCGCGATCGAATCGGCGCCGGTCAGCGTGTTGATGCCGCAGCCGTCGGCGTAAGCCGAATTCGGCCAGATCGACTCGGCGATCAGCACGCCGCGCCGCACGCCAGCAAACAACCGCGCGTGCAGACGCACCTGGCCGCGCTTGTTGCCCAGCACCACCTCATCGCCGTCGCCGATCCCACAGGCCTTGGCATCGTCGGGATGCATCATCACGTTCGGCCGCTTTTCCTGCGCCAGCGAGGTCGGCGTTTCGTTGAAGGTTGAATTTAGGAAGCCACGCGCCGGCGAGGTAGCGAGCCGGAACGGGTGCTCTGCGTCCGCCAATTCGATCGACGTCCAGTAGTCCGGCAGGCGCGGCATGTCGGCGACCGGACCGCTTTGATACGGGCTGCGGAATGGCACGTTTTCCCAATCCGGCTTGAAGCGGAACTTGCCGTCGGGCCAGGCGAAGCCATCGAGATAATGCGATTGCCGGAACGGCGGCTGGCAGTCGAGCCAGCGATTGGCTTCCAGCTCGGCGAGCGTTCCCCGTTTCGACACACGCAGCATCTGATCGATCAGCTCGCGTGGGCTCATCGTGAAGCCTTGATGCTCGGCGCCGACGCGCTTGGCCAGCGCCGAAATGACCTCATGATTGTTGCGGCATTCGCCCGGCGGCTCGACCAGCTTGGGACCCAAAATGATATATTGGTGGCCGCCGCCGCGATAGACGTCGTCGTGCTCCAGAAACGTTGTCGCCGGCAGCACCACATCGGCCATCTGCGCCGTTTCGGTCATGAACTGCTCGTGCACGCAGACGAACAGGTCCTCGCGCGCAAACCCGCGCTTGACCTTGTTTTGGTCGGGACAAACCGAGAGCGGATTGGTGTTCTGCACGATCATCGCCATGACCGGCCCGCCACCCTGCAGCGCTTCACGCTCACCGGTGAGGATCGCGCCGATGCGCGACTGGTCGAGCACGCGCACCGAGCGGTCGAAGCGGTCGAGCCCTTCGATCACGGTCTTGTCGAGCTTGAAGATATCGGAGTTATTGTGGAAAGCGCCGCCGCCTTCGAACTGCCAGGCGCCGGTCACCGCCGCGATGCAGCTCGCCGCGTGCATGTTGGCGGCGCCGTTGCGCGAGCGCGAGAAGCCGTAGCCGAGGCGAAAATAAGCGCGCTTGCGCTCGCCTATGAGCTTCGCGAATTCTTCGATCGTCTCGACCGGCGTGCCGGTTACGCCTGCCGCCCACACCGGATCGCGGGTGCGTAGATGCGCCTCCAACTCACGCGGCACGTCGGTATAGCGGTCGAGATAATTCCAGTCGGCTTTGCCGTCGCGGAACAGGCAGTGCATCACCGCGCAGGCGAGCGCACCATCGGTGCCGGGCTTCACCAGCACGGCCAAATCGGCCTGCTCCATGGTGCCGTTCATGTAGATGTCGACCGCCGCGATCTTGGCGCCACGTTCCTTGCGCGCGCGGATGGCGTGCGTCATGACGTTGACCTGGGTGTTGACCGCATTGGTGCCCCAGATCACCACTAGATCGGACTTCGCCATTTCGCGCGGATCGGGCCCGGCGATGCGGCCGCAGCCCGCAGCAAAGCCGCTATAGGCCGGATTGACGCAGATGCTGGAGTGGAAGCCGGAATATTTCTTGGCGTGGCGCAGCCGATTGATGCCGTCGCGCATCACCAGGCCCATGGTGCCGGCATAGTAGTACGGCCACACGCTGTCGGCGCCGTGCTTGCGTTCCGCTTGCAGGAAATTCTCGGCGATGATGTCGAGCGCGTCGTCCCACGATACCGGTGCGAATTCGCCGGAGCCCTTGGCGCCGACGCGGCGCAGCGGATGCTTGAGGCGCTGGGCGTGATGCTCGCGCTCGGCATAGCGCGCGACCTTGGCGCAGATCACGCCGGCGGTGTAGTCGTTGCCCTTCGAGCCGTGCACGCGCCCGATCGTGCGCTCGTCGAGCAACTCGACCTCGAGCGCGCAGGTCGACGGGCAATCGTGCGGACAGGCGGAATAGCCGATCCGTGCCGGTGGCTTGGTCGATCGAACGGTCTCGTTCATTATGCTCCGACCGGGTTAACCGCGGGATCAGACTTCTGCTTCCTCCTCCGCCGGGCGTCGCAATTTCACCAGCACATAGCCGAGTGCGACGACAAAGACCGCGCCCGCTGCCGCCGACCACAAGTGAATTTTGTCGACAAATTCAGCACCCAGATATCCGACTATGGCGGCGTCCTTGACGATGATCTCGCCGGCCACCCAGCCGAGCAGCGCGGCGCCTGCCCAGACCAAAATCGGGAAGCGTTCGAGCAGCTTCATCAGTAGCGCGCTGCCTGCGATGATCAGCGGCACACTGGTCGCAAGACCGAAAATGATCAGGACGGTCTTGATTGTCAGCGCGTGAGCAATGTCGATGCGCGCAGCTGCTGTCTCGGCGGCCGCCGCAATCGCGATCACATTGTCGAGGCTCATGACGATGTCGGCAACCGTGACGAGCCAGACCGCGCGCAACAGCGTGTCACCGGATTTGACGCTGCCCTCGGAGTGTTCCTCGCTCGGCATGATCAGCTTGACCGCAATCCACAGCAGCAGCAAGCCGCCAACGAGCTTGAGGTACGGCACCGTCATGATCTGGGCGATGATGATGGTGAAAAAGACGCGCAGCAGAACGGCCGCGCCGGCACCGAGCACGATGCCCCAGAACCGCTGTCGGGGCGGCAGCGACCGGCAGGCCATGGCAATCACCACGGCATTGTCGCCGGACAGAAGAATATTGATCCAGATAATCTGGCCGAGCGCGATCCAAAACGGCGCGTGGGAGAAACTCTCCATCAAGTAACCCACCGGAAGCCCCCTCTTTAGAACTCTGCTGTTTGTGCGCCTGGACCTAGGCCGACATCATCCCCGGATTACCGAGCGCGGTAAGCTACCCGTGGCAAAGGGATTATGCGATTTGCCCTGCGAGCGGGCCATCCTCAACCCACGATTTCGTTGTCGGAGAAAAACTGCGCTATCTCCTTGACCGCGGTCTCCGGCGCATCCGAGCCGTGCACCGAATTCTCGCCGATCGACTTGGCGTGCGCCTTGCGGATGGTGCCGGCCGCCGCCTTGGCGGGGTCGGTGGCGCCCATCAGCTCGCGGTATTTAGCGATGGCGTTCTCACCCTCGAGCACCTGCACCACCACCGGTCCCGACACCATGAAATCCACCAACTCGCCGAAGAACGGCCGTTCGCGGTGCACGGCATAGAATTTCCGGGCCTGCGGCAGGGAGATGTGCACGCGCTTCTGCGCCACGATGCGCAGGCCGGCCTGCTCGATCATGGCATTAATGGCGCCGGTCAGATTGCGCGCCGTCGCATCGGGTTTGATGATCGAAAAGGTACGCTCGACCGCCATCGGATGTCATCCTTCAGGGAGATTGCCGGGAGAATAAGGTTGTCGCGGCTTATAGCGGGCGCCCTTATCTGCGGCAAGCACCGGCCGGAAGGCGCGGTACAAGGGGTTGCTTCGTGAGCCGCGCTCGGCCAAAAGGCGCTGAATGCTTGTCATCGACGACCTCACCGTTCGCATAGCCGGCCGCGCGCTGCTGGAGGGCGCCAGTACACGCATTACACCGGGCGCCCGCGTCGGCCTAGTCGGCCGCAACGGCTCCGGCAAGACCACGCTGTTCAACGTCATCGCCGGCGACATCTCGCCCGAGCACGGCAGCGTGGAATTGCCGCCGCGCTGGCGCATTGGGCGGCTGGCGCAGGAAGCGCCGAACGGGCCGGAAAGCCTGCTCGAGGTGGTGCTCAAGGCCGATGTCGAGCGCAATGCGCTGTTGGCCGAGGCCGAGACCGCGCACGATCCCCATCGCATCGCCGAAATCCAGACCCGCCTCGCCGATATGGGCGCGCACGCCGCCCCAGCGCGTGCCGCAGCGATCCTCGCCGGCCTCGGCTTTTCGACCGCCGACCAGGCGCGGCCCTGTTCGGAATTCTCCGGCGGCTGGCGCATGCGCGTCGCGCTCGCGGCGACCTTGTTCGCCGAGCCCGATCTGCTGCTGCTCGACGAGCCGACCAACTATCTCGATCTCGAAGGCACGCTGTGGCTGCAGGATCATCTGGCGCGCTATCCCAACACCATGATGATCATCAGTCACGACCGCGACCTCTTGGACAACGCCGTCAACCAAATCCTGTCATTGGAAGCACAAAAGCTAACTTTGTATCGCGGCGGCTATTCCGACTTCGAACGCCTGCGCAGCGAGCGCATGGTGCTCGACCAGAAGATGATCAAGAAGCAGGACGCGCAGCGCAAGCACCTGCAGGCCTTCGTCGATCGCTTCCGCGCCAAGGCCAGCAAGGCGCGACAGGCGCAATCGCGCATCAAGATGCTGGCCAAGATGCAGCCGATCAATGCGCTGGTGACCGACGAAGTGCGCCCGATTCACATCCCGGCGCCGGACAAGTTGCTGTCGCCGCCGATCATCGCCACCGACGACGTCGCGGTCGGCTACGAGCCCGGCCATCCGATCCTGTCCGGCCTGACGCTGCGCATCGATAATGACGACCGCATCGCGCTGCTCGGCTCCAACGGCAACGGCAAATCCACGCTGGTGAAGTTGCTGGCCGGCAGGCTTGCGCCCGAGCATGGCACGGTGACGCGCGCGGCCACGCTCAAGGTCGGCTATTTCGCCCAGCACCAACTCGACGAACTTGACGAGGACGCCAGCCCTTACGATCACGTCCGCCGCCTGATGCCGGATCAGCCGGAAACGAAAGTGCGCGGGCGCGTCGGCGCGATCGGATTTTCCGGCCTGGCGGGCAACAACCCAGTAAAGAATTTATCTGGCGGTGAGAAATCGCGGCTGCTGATGGGGCTCGCGACATTCGTAGGCCCGCATCTTATCATCCTCGACGAGCCGACCAACCATCTCGACATCGACAGCCGCGCCGCGCTGATCGAGGCGATCAACGACTATCCCGGCGCGGTGATCCTGGTGTCGCATGACCGCTATCTGCTGGAGGCCTGCGCCGACCGGCTCTGGCTGGTGCAAGGCGGCCACGTGACGCCGTTCGACGGCGATCTCGACGACTACCGGCGCACGGTGCTGGCCGGAGCGGGCCAGGGAATTACCGTCGGGTCAAAATCATCGGCGCGCGTCGATCCGGTGCAAGCCCGCCGCGCCGCCGCCGACAAGCGCGTGGAAACCGCGCCGTTGCGCAAACGCATTTCGCAAGCCGAGGTGGTGATCGCGCAGCTGACACGCCAACTCGCCAAGCTCGACACCACGCTCTCCGACGGCGAATTATTCGCGCGCGAACCGGCGCGCGCCGCGGAACTCTCGAAGACGCGCGCCAATGTCGTCGCCGCGATTGCCAAGGCGGAAGAGGAATGGCTCGCCGCCAGCACGGCGCTGGAGACCGCGTGATCTTATCGTCACTGCACGCTGCCGCGTTGGAATGTCTGCGAGGTGGCGGTTTTCGGTTTTGCCACCGGCTTCTTGGCTTTCTGCTTTTTCACTGACTTGGGCGGCTCCGGCGGCGCCGGAGCGCGGACGATTTCCTTCAGCCGGCCGTCGGAGAAGTGATAGATGCCCGGCCAGACCCCGGTGAGATAAGTGAGCACGACCTTGCGCTCGCCTCTCTCGCCGGCGCTGATGGCGACGTTGCCCGGCAAGCCGGCGCGCTGCACCGCCTGGCATTCGGTCATGCCGAGCGCGATGCCGCCCATGACCTGCGGCACGTTCCCACTTTCCAAATTATCATTGGGATTGGCCGAGACCGGCATGGCGGCCGGCATCGGCGCGCCGGCCAGATCGCCGGCCATCGAACCGACGGCGCGGTCGGCCGGCGGCGCGGGCGCGACAACCGGCGCCGGTTCAGGCGCCGCCGGGGCGGCCGATGTGCAGCGGCCATCGGCGCCGACCAGATCGTTGACATCGACCGGGCCGCGCGGGCCAAGATCGGCAGCCTTGTCGTTGCTGGCCATCGCCCAGTCCGGTTTGGCGAAAACATCCACCTTCTTGGAGAACCAGCCGCCCTCGTTGTTGCTCTCGAACAGCTGGGCCGAGTTCTTGCAGCCAGCGACGGCCACGGCCAGAACGGCCGCGCCAACCAGCGCAATCCTTGAAACGGCGCGAAAACGCGGCAAAATGGCTTCCCCCGACTGAACTATCATATTGTCCCTTAAGACGTATTTTGCGTCAGTACGATGGCATGGGGCAAGCTCTGGCGGCTATGACGGTTACCGGCCGGCTCGGCCATTGGCCGATAGGGCAATGGCCGACTGTCGATTTCCCCGCCTGCCCCGTAATTCTAAAACAGACAAGCGTCAGCACCTGTCGTCTTGGCGGCCGGGTACGCCGTAGTCCCCTCTCCGTCCCTCGAACAAATCGAGGGGATGGCGCGCCAAGCTGCGCGTCATTTAGTTGATGTTCACGCGTCCATTGGCGGACACGTGGCGCCTCTCGGCGCGCCATCGCGGCGTTTGACGGCACCAGGCCGCGCTTCCGGCCAGAGCACATCAGGCTCACAGGCCGTCCAGCCAGCTCCTGGCGGAGGGTCTTTGTGCCCCCGGGCGGAGCCCCAGTGCCGCCCGGGAGCTTGGGGGGGGTGCGTTCATCCCCCGCCCGCGGGCGCCGCGTCCGATCCCACTTCCATGACGCCTCATGACAGCGCCCTCGTTGGATCGGACAATCTGGAATATAGTCCGCAGTAGGAATTATGTCAAGAGGCCGGTTCGTCCGTCTCACGCCTTCTTCACCCAGCGGCCCTGCTCGTCCGGCTGCCAGTAGGTGGCCTCAAAACCCCTGGCCTTGGCCTCGCTCCAAGCGCCGCGCGCGGCGGCGACCGCGTCCTCGTCGTCGCCGTTAAACACCAGCACGATGCGCGCATAGCTGTCGGCGTCGGCCGGTACGGCTGCGCCGTCAATCAGAAAGCGCACGCTCGCCGCGTTCGGATTGCCGTCATTGACCGTGAGCAGCACCGGCTGCGCGGCGGCCTCGGGCTCGCGCCAGGTGCCGTGCGGCAGGAAGCCGTCGTCGCGATAGGTCCACAGATGCGCGTCGAGCGCCTCGATACGCTCCTCCGACGAGCCCTGCACGATCGCCTTCCAGCCGCGCTCGATCGATTTCTCCAGCAGCGTCGGCAGCACGCCTTCCAGCTTCTGGCCTTGCAGGTGGTAGAAGAGGATTTCGGTCATGGCCAGCATCCTACGCCAGATCGGCGGGGCGCGCGAGGCGGCGCTTGCGCATTTTAAATTTTCCGGATATATTTCCGGATATAATATATGTGGAAAGGCGCCGCACCATGACCGCCGCGCAGAAGAAGGCGCTGCTGGCCCACCGCCGCAGGCTGAAGCGGCGCGGCATCAAGCGCCTCGAAATCCATGTGCGTAAGGACGACGCCGCGCTCATCCGCGGGGTCGCACAGGCGCTCGCCGACCCGGCGCGGGAAGCCGACACGCGGGCCTTGCTGCGCAAGCGCTTCGCCTGGGCCCAAGCGAAAGGTCTCAAGTCGCTGCTCGCCGCCGCCCCGCTCGAAGGCATCGATCTGACGCGCGAGCGTGACGGCGAGCGGGATGTCGCGCTGTGAACTACCTGATCGACACCAACATTATTTCCGAAGTGCGCAAGGGCGAGCGCTGCGATGCGAATGTCGCCGCCTGGTACGCCGCGCTCGGCGACGCCGACCTCTATCTCAGCGTGCTGGTACTGGGCGAAATTCGTCGCGGCGTCGAACGGGCGCGACCGACCGATCCCACGCGGGCGCGCGCGCTCGACCGATGGCTGGCCGCGGTCGCCAAATCCTTTGCCGGCCGCATCCTCGCGGTCGATTCTGCGGTGGCCGATGAATGGGGACGCATGACCGCCAAGCGCGCGGCGCCCAGCATCGATGCCTTGCTGGCGGCCACCGCAAAAACCCACGCGATGACGCTGGCGACGCGCAACACCGCCGATGTCGCCGGCCTCGGCGCGGAGGTGGTCAATCCGTTTGAAGAGCAAGCGTAGAGCGAGCTGCGCCTTAAGTCATTCTTCCAGTCAGTGGCGGCTGCACGCCTTCCGGCTTCTGGCTTTGCAGGTGGTAGAACAGGATTTCGGTCATGGCAGCCGGCTCATCGTTCGCCTTTCCATGGCTTTCGCGCCGCGTGGCGAATGTGCACGATCAAGACTTAATCTGCCGCTACATCCCAATAAATCAAATAAGGATATCAGCCTACAGGAAGCACTCGCGTATCTTGCTCGCCCGAAAGGCGACCGACATTCGGATATTCGCCAATCAATTCCATCGCTTTCTTAAGTGCAAGCTTGACATTGCGTGTTCCCTGCGGGCTGCGATCATCGAGGTAACTGAGGATATCCGTCAGATCAGCGCGCGAACGCCGCGTGTGGCGAAGTCTCATAGCCGTGACGTTTCCAGAGCGCGGCCATTTCCTCATCCGGCACGAATTCGCCGCGACGCGCCTGTTCAAGACCTTCGCTTATTGCCACCCGTGTTTCGTCGTCGAGCGGTTCAATCGCCGTATCCGCCATCGAGAGAATGGCGGGGGCAACCGCGTCCTGATCATCGTCAGGTAGCGTTCTGACTCTAGTGGATCGACTCTAACACTTGGCGCCCTCTTTTGACGGCGGCAAGGATTTTACGCGGCTTGGCGGTCCAGACGAAGGGCTTTGGCTCATGATTGGCTTCGTCGATAAAGCGGAGGATTGCGGCCTGCAGTTCGGCGAC
>JACPOA010000068.1 GCA_016185205.1 Hyphomicrobiales bacterium
AAGGCGCCGTTGACCACGCCCTCGCCGAGATCGATGAGCTGGCGGCGCAGATAGAGGTCGTGCACCGCCTGGCCGAACGCCGTGGCATCGATCACGTGCACCGACGCTGCCGCCAGCCGGGCGAGGTAGGTGGCGCCGCCGGCCGCCTTCATGTCCTCGTCCTGCTCGACGTAGGTCTTCAGCGTGACCGCGCTCACGACCTGGCCGCGCTCGATCAGCCGCGACAGCGAATCGAACAGTTTGCCGTGCAGGGGATCGGCGAAGTGTTCCGGCCGCAGGAACTCGGCGACGCGCTGGTAGGCGGCGTTGTTGATCAGGATCGCGCCCAGCAGGGCCTGCTCCGCCTCGAAATTGTGCGGCGGCTCGCGCAGGCGGATGTCTTCGGCGCCGGGCAGGCGCGTGACGTTGGATGATTCTTTCATGGGCTCCATGGCAGAGCCTTCTTATTGAAGAGAGGGGGACGCTCACCACCGCAAATGCGGTAGTGCCAGCCAGTTTTCCGGCCGTTCCCCGAAAAAATACACTGAAAGGCGGGGACAAGTCTCGTACGGGGTTGAGAATGGCGGCGGCGCCCTGGAAACCTTCGCGCGGCCTGCGACTTCGAACCGCCTGTCCTCGGAGCTCTTCCCATACCAAATGCGCACTCTCGATGCCCTGCATCTGGCCTCTCTTGAATTCCTGCACGGTTGGCCAGACGGCCGTGTTGGCCAACCGGCCCTCGATGTCACTTTTCCGAGAGGCGACCTAACGTAAGCTAAGAGTGGACGTTCGTCGTCGGATTGCTTACAATGGCGCCGATGATCCGAAGCTTCAGGAGCAAATCCCTTGCCGATCTATGGGGGAAAGGGCGGACCGGGAAGATTGATGCCAAGATGCATCAACGCATTCTTCGCCGGTTGGACCGGTTGGATGCTGTGGCAAGACCCGAGGAAATGAATCTTCCAGGGTTCGATTTCCATGCTCTGAAAGGCTTCAGGCCGACACGCTTCTCGGTCCATGTGAATGGGCCGTGGTCCATCACCTTCGAATTCGAGGACGGCGACGCCTTCCGCGTCGATTTCGAGCAGTATCACTGAGGAAGACGAACATGGTTCAGATCGCCAAGCGTTACCCTGGACGGTGCCCGACGCATCCTGGTGCACTTCTCCGTGAAGATGTGATCCCAGCGACCGGCAGGAGCAAGACCGAGATCGCCCATATGCTCGGGATTTCCCGCCAGCACCTCTACGATATCCTGCGGGAGCGCAAGCCGGTTTCGCCGACCGTCGCCGTTCGCCTCGGTAAACTGTTCGGCGACGGCGGCGGTGTGTGGACCCGCATGCAAGCGGCCTATGATACCTGGCACGCGGAACGTGTCGAAGATGTGAGCGCCATTCCGACGATTCGTGCGAAAGCGGCTTAGGATCTCAAGTGAGGCTGAGCTTTCTCTAGGTGGCACGCACGCGTCCGCTGCTGGCACTGTAAGCCGTCTCGTTCGCGAGTAGGGAAGGCCGATCGCACCGAGCCACGTCGGCAGTGCATGTCATCGTCGGAAGTCTGTGATTCCGAGTTCGTCCCACATCCAACTCATGTCGTAGCTGGCAATTGGCGAGTCTGCCTCCTGCCGCACGTTCGAGTTCTCGATAAGCTTGAGCCAACCGACCAGTTTTTCGCGGCCCTTCTTTGTTCTCGCGGCTTTGCGTGGACTTACATTGCCCAGCATTGGCACGGGTTTGTCAAGAAGCCCGCGGTAATGGCGCTCAAGGGCTTCCTGGATGATGGCGCGCTCTTCGTCCGGTGGGAGGCGCGACGACGGCGTGCGGCCTTCGTCCGCCGATGGCGATGCCATGAGTTCCGCCGCGGATTTCGACTCTACGATGGGTTCGCCGACGAACGGACCGATGACAGGCTCGAGCAATGTCCGCCCTCTTTGGGCGCGCTGTGGCGAGTTCACTTCCAACTTGAGCGATTTTGCATCAAGGTCGACGCTGCCCATCGATACCGAATCGCCGTTGAAGGTCGAAAGAACGATTTGTGCGCCTTCGGGCGGTTTTCCGGTCGCAGGCGGGGTGATTGGGATCCAGTTCCACAGGTCGTCTCTTGCGCGATGGAATTCCGGAATGGCCGTCAACGCGCATTCGAGCGCCTCGCGGTCGCAGGGCTGCTTCAAAGGATAACGAACCGTCGTGAAGGCGATTTCATCGCCGTCGCTGTTGCACAACTTGGGCGGTTTGGGATCGAGCGCCCGCTGAAGAGCATCGTCCAACCAGACATTGGTGAACAGGAACGCGCTGTGGCGCAGGACTTCGGTATCGAACACGATGGGATCGACGTCGGCGTCGTCATGCCTGGCGGACTTGCGGAGGTCGGAAAGCATCTCCTTTTTGAGCACGGCAAAACCTTCGGAGACGACGTCGCCCAGCTCGTGGGTGAATGCCAATACGCCGCCTGCCATTTCGAATTTCGGCCCCACCCTGACGATGCGAGCGGCGATCCGATCCCATTGCTTCAAGCTGTGCGTGGCCGACTTCTCGCTCACGCGCACTGCCTCTCCGCCGCGCAGCAAGTCGCGAGCGAGAAACGATTCGTTGCGCACGACGTCGCTCACTTCGTACAGGCTCATCACGGACGCACGCAGAGCCATCATGTACCGTTTGTTGGGAACACTTTCCTTCCAGCTCCGTCTTTTCAGGTAGTCGTCGACAATGTTGCTGTCGTCGTCGAGATCGCACGTCAGAAAGTCCTCGAAGAGGCATCCCCACAGCACACCGGCGTGTTCGCCGCCGATTGCGTCAGCCACCTGATCGCGCGCGATTCCGGCCCGCTCGCAGGCGGGCCCAAGATGCCGCTCGATCAAGTCGTCGAACGGCTCCCGCCACTCGTCGCGGCTCAGCCACTTCATCAGGCCTTGGAGGGCGTTGGCGCTTGCCATGCCCAAGCCTCTCGCTCCGACCGATCCGGATCAAGCAAAAGATAGTGCGAGCGCCTTACTCACAGCACCGTCAGAGTTCCAGTGCGTGCGACCGTTATTCCGCCGCCATCGACCGCGTAACCGTGATGCCCTTTTCCGCATCCAGCATGTAATCGCGCGTCAGCGGCACGGCGTCCTGCTTCTTGGCGATCTGGAGCTGGAAGACCATCTGGTTCATGTACCGGAACGCCACCTCGCAGGCCGCGAGATAGAACTCCCACATGCGGCAGAAGCGGTCGTCGTAGCCCGCGACCTGTTTTATGCG
>JACPOA010000103.1 GCA_016185205.1 Hyphomicrobiales bacterium
CGCACCGCGGTGATGGGCGAGGATGCCTCGCAGAGGAAGGACGCGACGCCCGAGGAGCTGGCCAGGATGAAGGCCATGGTGGCCGACGCCATGGCCCATGGCGCCATCGGGCTCGGCGCCTCCTATTCGCTCAATCACTCGGGCTATGGCGGCGTGCCCATGCCGTCGACCATCGCGCCGATGTCCGAGCTCGAGGCGCTGGTCGGCGCCATGGGGCCGCGCGGCAAGGGCGTGGTCGAGATCGCCTCGGGCGTGAAGACGCCGCAGGAGCTGGAGCCGATGGCCGCCAAGTACGGCCGGCCGTTTTTCCAGGGCACTGGTGTCGCGATGTACAACGAGCAGGAGCCGAACCGCTCGCTAAAAATGTTCGAGGACTCTGCCGCCGCCATCCGCCGTGGCGTCGGCCTCTACATCCAGATCCCCTGCCAGCCGTTGTCGTTCGACTTCACGATGGCCAACGCCTATCCGTTCTACAGCCATTCGGCGTTCGACCCGATCAAGGCGTACTCGCCCGAGCAGTTGAAGGTGGTGCTGCGCGATCATTCGTGGCGCGCGAAGTTCCGCGAGAATGCCAGGAATCCGAAGCCGGGCATGATCTTCCAGGGCAACTGGGATCGCGTCATGGTGGCGGTGGCGCACAAGCCGGCCAACGCCAAGTACGTCAACCGCTACGCTGCGGAGATCGCCAAGACCGAGCATCGCGATCCGCTCGACGTCATGCTCGACCTCGCCCTCGACGAGAACCTCGAGACCGCCTTCCTCGGCCGCTTCCTCAATGTCGGCGATGACGGCGTGGCGCGTCTGCTGAAGCACGAGGCGGGCGTGGTGGCGCTCTCCGACGCCGGCGCGCACCTTATCTATATGTGCGACGCGGGCTTCGGCCTGCACTTCCTGGCGCACTGGGTGCGCGAACGCGGCGACTTCACCATCCAGGAGGGCATCCGCAGGCTCACCAGCCACCCCGCCGACCTATACGGCATCCCCAACCGCGGGCGCCTCGCCGTCGGCGCGCAGGCCGACATGCTGCTGTTCGATCCCGCGGCCGTGGGCATCAGCCCGGCCGAGCGCGTCGCCGATCTTCCCGGTGGCGGCCGCCGCACCATCCGCCGGCCGACCGGCGTGCATGGCGTGTTCTGCAACGGCGTAAAAACGTTCGACGGCAAGGACTACGTCAAGCACGCCAAGGGCCCCGGCCACGTGCTCGATCGCTTCAACGCCTCGGCCGGCGGGCACACGCTGCTGGCGGCTCAGTAGAACTGCCCTCCTACGCCAACAAGGCGGGTTCGACGCCAAGCGCCTTGGAGAGCTTCGCCAGCAGCTTGCGTCCCGCGCGTCGTTCGCCGCGCTCGATCTGGGAAATGTAAACCGCGCTTGTCGCGCATGCCTTTGCAAGCGCGGCCTGGGTGAGCCCGCGATGCTCGCGCAACGCCTTGAGTGCCGGCATTCCGTCAAGGATCGCGGCAAGAACCGCATCGGGGAACGTCTCTCCGGGTTTCTTCAGGAAAGCGCGCACCACCGCGGCATCCGCCCGGTCCTCGAGCGTCGCCTCGATACGACGCCACTCCTCGATGGGAATGACGACAAAGGCGGGCTTGCCGCCCTGGGTTATGATTTGCCTACTCACTGGTAGATTTCCCTTCGATGCCCGACTCTGACGACGACGACCGTCAGGACTTCATGCCTCAACGTATAGATGATCCGCCAGTCCCCGACCCTGAGCCGGTATCCCTCTATCCCCGCAAGCTTTTTAACGTTGTTGTTCGGGACGAGCGGATTTCGCGCCAGAGCCAGGATCTTTCCTCGCAGCCGCTTCGCGACAGCCCTGTCCATTCGGGCCAACGTCCTGAGGGCTTCCGCAGAATAGTCTACGGACCACATGGCTTTATATGGCAAACTGCCTTACACATTTCAAGCAATTTGCTTTAGTCTTGACGCAATGACACTCGAAACTTGGTGGCTCTATCTCGGCGCCATCGTCCTGATCGCCTGCACGCCGGGTCCCAACGTCCTCTACGTCACGACGCGCAGCATCCAGTACGGGCTGCGCACCAGCGGCGCTGCCATGGCGGGCTGCCTGCTGGCGTTGGTGCTGATGCTCGTTGGTTCCGTGGCAGGCTTGAGCGCGCTCCTGATCACGCTGCCCATGGCCTTCGACATCCTGCGCTATCTTGGTGCGGCCTATCTGATCTGGCTCGGCATCCAGACGTGGCGTGCGCCGGATCAGCCAGAGGACGTGGCCAACGTCACCCCCGAAGCCTCTCTTGCTTCCACCTTTCGCGGCGGCTTCCTAGTCGGCATCAGCAATCCCAAGCTTCTGATCTTCGCCGCCGCCTTCTTCCCGCAGTTCATCACGCCCAGCGCGCCATGGCTGCCGCAGTTCGCGCTGCTGGCCGCGACGTTCGTCGCCGTCGAGCTCACCTTCTATCTTGTCTACGCCTTGAGCGGCCGCCGGCTGGCGGCGCATCTGGTGCGCGGCGTCTGGCGACGGCGCCTGAACCACGCGAGCGGCGTGATCTTCGCGGGCTTCGGTGTCGCCTTGCTGCGCTATCGGCCGTAGTCATACGCGGACCGTTCATGTCGTCCTGAGCGCAGCGAAGGACCTCATCGCCGCTTGCAACGGCATGAGATCCTTCGCTGCGCTCAGGATGACACGAGGCGAGCCCTTGAGGGCCCGCCTCGTGTCAGTTCTTCACCTGCTCCACGGTGAGCTCGTGGCGGCGGCCATCGCGCGCCGTCCACGAGATCGACTGGCCCTCGGCCAGGCCGATCAGCGCGGCGCCGACCGGCGTCATCACCGAGATGCGATGCTCGTCGAGGCTCTCCTCGGCGGGATAGACCAGCTTGAAGGTGCGCGTGTTGCCGTCGTCCGACTTGAAGGTCACGGTCGAGCCCATGCGCACGACGTTGTCGGGCACGCTGCCGTCCTGCACGACCTTGGCGCGGTCCATTTCCGACAGAAGCTCGTTCGCGACCTCGGGCAGCCGTTCGAGCGACGCGGTGGCGAGATCGGTCAGCCGCTCGTAGTCGGCATTGCTGACGATGATCTGGGGA
>JACPOA010000088.1 GCA_016185205.1 Hyphomicrobiales bacterium
GCAGGCCGCTGCGGTACACTGTCCGTGTAAATGTTCATCCGTCAGAACATCCAGACCCTGCGGTTCTTCCGCACCACCCCGGCGATGCGCTGCCCGTATCTGCCGCATCGGCTGGAGACCAAGCTCGTCACCGAGCTCAGCGGACCTGACGCCATCTCGCAGCACGACACGCTCACCGACGCGGGCTTCAGGCGCTCGCACCACTTCGTCTACAAGCCCCTGTGCGAGGGCTGCCGCGCCTGCGTGCCGGTCCGCATCCGCGTGCGCGATTTCGAGCCCAGCCGGGCGCAGAAGCGCATCCTGCGGCGCAACGAGCACGTCCACGCCACGGAGACCCAGGCGCTGGCGACTGGCGAGCAGTACTCGCTATTTTCACGCTATGTGATGGCCCGCCATCGCGACGGCGACATGGCCGACATGGATTTCGACGACTACCGCGCCATGGTCGAGGAAAGCCCGGTCGAGACCGCCATCATCGAGTTCCGCGACGATTCGGCCGAGGGTCGCCTGGTCGGCGCCTGCCTGGTCGACTGGCTGTCGAGCGGGGTGTCGGCGGTCTACAGCTTCTTCGATCCCCAGGACCCGCGTCGCGGCCTGGGAACACACATGATCCTGTGGCTGGCCGACGCCGCCGCCAAACGCGGGCTGCCCTACGTCTATCTGGGCTACTGGATCGCCGACTCCAGCAAGATGGCCTACAAGCGCGCCTTCCGGCCGCTCGAGTTCTTCGGCCCCGAGGGATGGATGGAGCTGCCTACGGTCTAGGCAGCCTGCGCCGGTGAAGCAACTTGACGCAGCCCTGGGCCACGCCGAAAAGACCCGGACAGTAGCGTGGTCGTGGGCGCCACGTTATGACATGGCCCCCGCTGGCGAGAACGGGGGCCGGCAAAAAGAACTCGCGCAGGGGAGGTGGGATGCGCCTATTGCTGGGCTTCAGCAGCATCATCGACATGATCAACGAGAAGATCGGTGTTGTCTGTAACTGGCTGGTGTTGCTGGCCTGCATCGTCAGCGGCGGCAACGCGATGATCCGCTACGCCTACGACCAGAGCTCCAACGCCTGGCTCGAAGTGCAGTGGTACATGTTCGCGGTGATCGTCA
The DNA here is from genome assembly GCA_016185205.1 of Hyphomicrobiales bacterium. Lineage (GTDB taxonomy): Bacteria > Pseudomonadota > Alphaproteobacteria > Rhizobiales > Xanthobacteraceae > Pseudolabrys. Next base: position 1,102 of record JACPOA010000088.1, read on the forward strand.
TGTTCGGCGCCGCCTATACGTTGAAGCGCAACGAGCATGTCCGCGTCGACCTCTTCTACATGACGCTGGGCCGCCGCGGGCAGCTGTGGATCGACATCATGGGCACGCTGGTCTTCCTGCTGCCGACCTGCGTCATCCTGGCCTGGCTCAGCTGGCCCTTCTTCATGCAGGCCTATGCGGTCGGCGAGCACTCCTCCAACGCGGGCGGCCTGCTGCGCTGGCCGATCAAGCTGGTCCTGCCGATCGGCTTCCTGCTGGTGGCCCTGCAAGGCATCTCTGAACTCATCAAGCGTGTGGCCTTCCTCAACGGCGTTCCCGTCGAGAGCCTCGAAGCGCACTACGAGAGGCCGACGCAATGATCCCCTTGGAATGGATGCCGCCGCTGATGTTCGCGGGGCTGGTGGTCTTCATGATCATCGGCTACCCGGTCGC
>JACPOA010000089.1 GCA_016185205.1 Hyphomicrobiales bacterium
ATTCACCGCGCCGATCTTCGTCAATCTCTTCGATGATTGGGAACGCAGAGAGCGTCAGCGGCCCTGGTGGTGCAGCCGCTCGTCAGCAGGCGAGTAAGCGCCCCCGGTGCCCTGTCCGTCCGGCGGCGTGGCAAACAGCGCCATGCGCGAGAAGGCCGTGCAGCCAGAGAGAACGGCACCCACCACGGCGAATGCCGTCTGCCACCCGCCACTCGACATGCCGATTCCGGCCAGCGCAAACGACACCTGATAGCCGGCGGCCGCTGCCGGCACGGCGTAGAGCAGGCCGATGATGATGCGGATCAGCGGTTTACGGGCAGTGGCGAAGGCCATCTGCCCGAGTGCCAAGGTCGCGCCACCTACAAGGAATCCCACGACGAGCCCGCCGACGACACCAGCTCCGCTTTGAAGGGCAGCGAGGCCCGCCGCCAGTCCGGCAAGGAAGGGGAGCGCATAGACGGCGAGCGTGAACAGCAACCAGCAGAAGAAGCCGAGGCCGAAAATGCTGAGAACGATGCCAATGCCAAGCATGGTCGAACTCCGTGACGAAGGTCGGACGGTTGCGCCTTCCACCACCACCATGGCGCGATCGATTAACTTTCGGATGTGAAGTTGGCCAAAAGGCGGCGCTTTGCCCACCGCCCGAGCCGAAGCGAGCACCGCCGTTTCCCGGCATCGTTCTAGAGCAGTCCAAGCGACCGGAAGGAGGCATGGGTTCCGTGCCCGATCACGACGTGGTCGTGCAGCTCAACTTCGAGAGCCTTGCCGGCTGCTTTCAGTTCGCGCGTCATCTCGATGTCGGCCCGGGACGGCTTGGGATCGCCACTGGGATGATTGTGCACCGCGATGAGCGCAGTGGCGTTGAGGACCAAGGCACGCTTCAGGACCTCGCGCGGGTAGACGGGCGTGTGATTGACGGTGCCGTGCTGCTGCACCTCGTCGGCGATGAGATTGTTCTTGGTATCAAGAAACAGGATTCGAAACTGTTCGACCTGCTCGTAAGCCATTGCCGTCTGCAGGTAGGCGATCAGCGCCTGCCAGTTGCCAAGAACCGGCCGGCTGCGCACCTCGGCTTTGGCCATGCGGCACGCGATCTCCCGGACCAGCCGAAACGCGGCGATGTCACGGCCTGTCAATCCGAATGCGCGAAGCTGCGCCGCTTCGGCGGTGATGACATGGCCAATGCTGGGAAAGTGCTGCAAGAGGGCGGACGCGCACGCCTTGCCTTGTTGTGACGCCAGCAATCCGGCGAGCAAATCCTGCTCTTCCGTCTCTTGCGCCGGCAGAACGGCAAGACCGCCCTTCATGATGGGACCTTGGCTCAGCGATGCGGAAGTAGAAGTCAAAGTTGATATAGACATCGATCATGTCCCGGAGAGCAGTAAAGGGCGAGCCGCCGCCCGCTCTCTCTGAAGGCCCAGCGGCTCACCCGCTCCCGGCCTTCCTCTTGCTCTCAAGGGTCCGGCTATCGCCGTGAGCAAGAGAAGAGGTGGCGCTCACGCGCCACCCGAACCAAAGCGCCAGACCGGTATGCCGAGCTTGCGCGCCTTGTCGGCGAGGTTCTCCTGGATGCCTGAGCCCGGGAACACGATGACGCCGATTGGCAGGACTTCCAGAATCTGGTCGTTGCGCTTGAAGGGTGCGGCCTTTGCGTGACGGGTCCAGTCCGGCTTGAACGGGATGTGCGGCACCTTGCGGGTGTCGGCCCAGCGGGCGGCAATGCGCTCGGCGCCGGTCGGCGAGCCGCCATGCAGCAAGACCATATCGGGATGCTTGGCGCGGACCTTGTCGAGCGTGGCCCAGACGAGCGGATGGTCGTTGAAGTCGGCGCCACCGGTGAAGGCGATCTTGGGACCGGCTGGAACGAGCAGCTCGGTCTCGGCGCGGCGACGAGCGGCCAGGAACTCGCGGCTGTCGATCATCGCGGCGGTAAGAGCCCGATGGTTAACCATCGACCCGGTGCGCGGCCGCCAGGCTGAGCCAGTCTGGACCTCGAAGCGATCGGCGGCCTGGTCGCGGAAGAGCTCCAGGGCGTTGCGGCGTTCGATCAGGGTCAGCCCTTCGGAGACGAGACGCTCGAGCTCGACGGAACGGACCTCCGAGCCGTTCTGCTCCTTCTGGCTTCTACGCTGCGCCTGCTCGTTGCCATCGAGCTCACGCTCGATACGGTCGACGGCGCGATGGAACAAGTTGACAGTCGACCATAGCAGCTCCTCGAGATCGGGCTCGAGACGGGTGTCGGTGAGGGTCGAAACGATCGCATCGAAGATGTCGACGACGGCGCCGGTGATGGTGTTGGCTTCCGGCAGTGGCCGGGGGTCGGGCTCGTCCTGGAAGGGACGGTGGCCATGGAGCTGCAGCTCGGTGAGTACGTGATCGGTC
>JACPOA010000080.1 GCA_016185205.1 Hyphomicrobiales bacterium
CGGGCGGCGGCTCGATCATCAACATGTCGTCGATCGTCGCCTTGCGGGCGCTGCCGGGACGCGACTGCTATACCGCCGCCAAGGGCGCGATCGCCGCGCTCACCCGCTCGATGGCGGTGGAATACGCGCCGCACAAAATCCGCGTGAACGCGATTGCGCCAGGCGTCGTGCTGACGGAGCGGGTCAAGAAGCTGATGACGGAGGCCAAGGATATCGAGAAACTCGCAGCGAGCAACTTGCTCGGGCTTGGCCTGCCCAGCCACATCGCCGACATGGCGGTCTATCTCGCCTCGGACGAGTCGGTCATCACCACGGGGCAGGTTTTGTCGGTCGATAGCGGGGCAACGGTCGTATAGACGAACCCGTCGCTGTCTGTATCGCCGGCATGACCGACAGCCACGCGCTTGTCAGCTCCGCTCGACGATGCGCTCGAGCTTTCTGCTCAAAATCCAGGACAGGCCGAGGAAGCCGACCAGCATCACCAAGCCGATGCCGGAAGAGGCGTCGCTCATCAGCTTCTCCGAGACCTGGCCGAAGGCATAGCCGGCCCCGACGACGCTGCAGGACCACAGGCCGGCGGCGACAAAATTGAGCGCCAGGAAGGTGGACCAGGGCAGCCGCGACATCCCGTAGGCAAAGCCCGCGACGCCGCGGATGCCGTGCGGGTAACGATGGAACAGGATCATCCAGACATAATGACGGTCCGCCAGCCGGGCCGCGGTCTGCACGGTGCGATGAAGCCGTGGAAAGCGCTTGAGCCAGCTTGTGCCGAAACGCCGCCCGATCCAGAAGCGGATCGCATCGCCGGCGAAGCTGCCGAACCAGCAGACCGCGATGAGCGTGCCTAATTTCAGCGCGCCCGAATGCGCGGCGTAGCCCGCGAACAGCGCAAACAGCAGGCTGTGCGAGGTCGCGTAGGCGAACATGAAGCTGTACGCCGCATCGCCGTGCTGGCGGATGAGATCGAGGAACGAGGCGAGGTCGGTCGGAAACAGCAAGGGCGGCGCTCCTCGACGGTTCGATCGTGACGGTTTCCCGCTGACCGGGGATTGGCGCGAACGCTAGCATTTGGCCGGGGAAATATGAAAGGCAAGAAGCGGCGGCCACGGTCAGGCTCGCAGCGTTATCGATTGTAATGTTTGAGCTTGGCGCGGAGCCTGTGCCCGGACGGCGCCAACGGGTCCGCGCGAAGCGCGGCCCGATGACAGGCTCCGCGCCGATCCTGGCGCGGCTTAGCCCACCCTTGGCTTGCTAATTCGCCTCGGCGTGTGCGGTCTCGGCCTTGATGGTGTGGCGGGCATCCTGCGCGGCTTTGATCGCCTCGGTCCGGTATCGGGCAATGACGGCACGGCAGGGTGCTCCGAGCTGGCTTTTGTTCTTGATCATGCAGGCGGCCACGCGGTCGCGATCGGGAATGGCATCCGAACACACGCGGAACGCGTCGCCCATGCAGGCCCGTCGTTCGTCTGCCGTTTGAGCAACAGCGCTGACGGACAGCAGACTTAACGTCACAGCGATGGCCACGATGGTTTTCATGGGAACTGCCTTGTCGCGACGTCAACGCGCGGGGGAAGGCGATGTTCCGCATTGAGATGAGGGAGACGCGCTGCGGCAAACACGGCGCGCTCCCTCTCCCCACCCGAACTCGGGTTTACCCGAGTTCGGCAGATCTTAGAGTGGCCGAAGTCGGATATATCTGACTTCGGCTGGGCAGAGGGTTGGAGTGAGGGCAAGTGACTCTCGATAGACTATTTCCCACCCGGCGCAACTTCGGCGACATGTCTGAATTGGTGCAGCAGGTGTAGGAAGGTTGCTTCCGTCCGCCGCATCGGCGCGGCTCGATCGCAAGCCATCATCGACGGCCGTCCGTACAAGCGGAAGGATGATTTGACCGCCCGCAAGATCATTCCTCAGAATATCTATGACGGGATCAAAGACCGTATTATCGCACACCAGATGTAAGCGACGGCTGCGGCCGCAACGTTTTCGATTGGATCGCGTGGGCTAAGGCGCATTCCGCACCTTAGCTCTTCCTACGCTTGCTAACGCCGATCGTCCCGCTACAGCGCAAATTGCCACTATTATTTTGACTCACCCATTAAAATCACTTACCCGCAGCCCCACCATGCCCGCCGTTTCCGCCCCCCAACACCTGTTCACCACCATGCTCGTCCGCGTGCGGGGGGCGTGCGCATCCGCGCTTGGCGCGCAAGTGGACCTCGCGCGCGTCGTGGTCGAGCCGCCGCGCGATCCGACGCATGGCGACATGGCGACCAATGCCGCCATGGTGCTGGCGAAAGATGCCGGCAAGAAGCCGCGCGAGCTGGCCGAAGCCATCGCCGCCGCCCTGCGCGCCGACGATCATGTCGCCAAGGTCGATGTCGCGGGGCCCGGCTTCATCAATCTGACGCTCAAGCCGCATGTCTGGGGCGAGGAGCTGCGCGTCGTGCTGGAGAGCGGCGCCGACTATGGCCGCAGCACCATGGGTCAAAATGATTTAGGATATGGCGAGAAGGTCAATGTCGAATATGTCTCGGCCAATCCGACCGGCCCGATGCATGTCGGCCACGGCCGCGGCGCGGTGTTCGGCGATGCGCTCGCCAATCTGCTGGCGTTTGCCGGCTACGCGGTGACGCGCGAATATTACATCAACGACGCCGGCGCGCAGGTCGACGTGCTGGCGCGCTCGGCGTACCTGCGTTATCGCGAAGCGCTCGGCGAAAACATCGGCGCGATCCCGGACGGGCTTTATCCCGGCGACTATCTGGTGCCGGTCGGCGCCGCGCTCGCCGCCGAACACGGGCCCAAGCTCACGACGATGCCGGAAGCCAACTGGCTGCCGCTGGTGCGCGGCAAGGCCATCGCCATGATGATGGATATGATCCGCGACGATCTTGGCCAGCTCGGCGTCCGCCATGACGTGTTCTTTTCGGAGCGTTCGCTGATCGAGGGTGGCGTCAACAAAGTCGGCGATACCATCGAGAGCTTGCGCAAAAGCGGCGAGGTCTATGAAGGCCGGCTGCCGCCGCCGAAAGGCGGCAATCTGGAGGATTGGGAAGATCGCGAGCAGACGCTGTTCCGCTCGACCGATTTCGGCGACGACGTCGACCGCCCGCTGCTCAAATCCGACGGCAGCTACACCTATTTCGCCAGCGACATCGCCTACCACAAGTCGAAATTCGACCGCGGCTTCTTGAACCTGATCGACGTCTGGGGCGCCGACCACGGCGGCTACATCAAGCGCATGCAGGCGGCGGTCAAAGCCGTAAGCGGCGGCAAGGCCGCGCTCGACGTCAAGCTGGTGCAGCTCGTGCGCCTTCTCCGCGCCGGCGAGCCAGTGAAAATGTCGAAGCGCTCGGGCGAATTCGTCACGCTACGCGAGGTGGTCGACGAAGTCGGCAAGGATGCCGTGCGCTTCGACATGCTCTACCGCAAGAACGACGCCGTGCTCGATTTCGACCTGGCGAAGGTGATCGAGCACACGCGCGAGAACCCGGTTTTCTACGTCCAGTACGGCCACGCCCGCGGCGAATCCATCTTCCGCAACGCGCGCGCCGAGATGCCCGACCTGCCGCTGGCGCCAAGCGAACGGGTCGCATGGCTGAAAAAAGCGCCGCTCGCGCGACTGGTGGACGAGGGCGAACTGGGGATTCTGCGCCGCATCGCGCTTTATCCGCGCCTGGTCGAGGCCGCCGCGGGCGCCCATGAGCCGCACCGCGTTGCATTCTATCTCTATGAATTAGCAAGCGAATTCCACGCGCACTGGACCCGCGGAAAAGACTTGCCTCATTTACGCTTCATTATCCAGAATGATCCAGAAACGACTGCGGCGCGGCTCGCCTTGGTGCAGGGGGTTGTCACCATTCTCGCTTCGGGGCTGGCGCTGCTTGGGGTCGAAGCGCCCGACGAAATGCGATAAATCTGGTTCGCCGGACCGTGGGTCCGCGATCGGATGGGTGAGGGGCGAGCCCAACAAACCGGGAATCGAATGGCGGACGACCAGAACCAGCGACCACCTTATCGTTCGAGTGACAGCGTCACGCGTGTCGCACCCGCCAAACCTGTAGGATTGCCTGCAGGAATGCCGGCCGGGCCGGCGCCGGGCACGCCTTCGCCCAGCGACCCACTCGCGGAGTTGGCGCGGCTGATCGGGCAGAGCGATCCGTTTTCCGAATACGGCCGCGATGGCGCGCGCGCCGCAGCCGCGCCGATGGTGGCGCCGCAAGGTCAGCCGCCGATGCCGGACGCGCAGCCGTTCAACCCGCCGAATTTCGCCCGCCAGTCCTTCGGCGGCCCGCCGCTCGCCGCCGGTCCCGATCTCTATCAGGTCGAGGGCGAGGACCCGCGTTATGCCGAACCGCACGCCGGCACCCATGACGACGATGCGTATCGCCCGAGCAATGCCCAGCTCGGGCCCGAGGAACAGGATTTCTACGAGGATGCCCCGCCCTCGCGCCGGCGCCTGGGCGTCATGGTCATTGCCGGCGTGTTCGCGCTGGCGGTGATCGGTACAGCCGGCGCCTTCGGCTATCGCGCGCTCTTCGGCCCCACCGGCCCGAGCGCGCCACCGCCCGTGATCAAAGCGGAATCGGCGCCGAGCAAGATCGTGCCGGCGAGCAACCGCGACACCCAGTCGAGCAAGCAGATCACCGACCGGGTCGACGCGCGCGGCCAAAGCGAGAAGCTGGTGTCGCGCGAAGAGCAGCCGGTCGAGATCAAGGACAAGCCGGCCGGCGTCATGTTCCCGCCAGGCCAGGACCAATCCGGCTCTTCTAGCCCCGCGACCGGTAGCGGCGTCGTCTCCCCCGACGCCAAACGAGTCCGCACCATCGCCATCCGTCCCGATCAGGCCACCATCGCCGATTCAATGCCGACGGTAGCGCCGCCCGCCGCGCAGACACCGTCGCCACGGGTGGCTAATGTTCCGCCGGTCAGACCGGCGGCCCCGGCAGCGCCGCCGCAGCAGCAACCACCGTCGCGCGTTGTCAGCAGTGCTTCGCCGGCCGTCGATCCCGAACCCGTGACGCCGCCCGCACGGCGGCAACCGGTCACGCGGGTCACACCAACGGTGGCGCAACACCAAGCCGCGGCGCCGGCGAATGCGCCGCTGTCGCTCAGTCCCGATGCGCCGGCACCCGCGCGCGTGGCGCCGGCCCGCGCCGCAACGCCTGCCGTGCGCACCGCGGCGGTGGCGCCGACGCAAGTCGCACCCGCCGCCGCCAGCGGCGGCGGCTATGCCGTGCAGGTTTCGTCACACCCTAGCGAAGCCGAGGCGCAGGCCGCGTTCCGCGGTCTGCAAGGAAAGTATCCCGGCCAGCTTGGCGGCAAACAACCGCTGATCCGCAAGGTCGATCTCGGGGCCAAGGGCATCTACTACCGCGTCATGGTCGGCCCCTTCGCCACCGGCAACGAGGCGAGCACGTTGTGCAGCAGCCTCAAGGCTGCCGGCGGCCAGTGCATCATCCAGCGCAATTAACAGGCTAACTTGCCCTGGCGGCAGGCGCGGGCTAATCCGCGTCGATGGCGGCACGCGCATTCATTACCGGGTTGGCGGGACTTGAGGTTTCCGCCAATGAGCGCGCGTTTCTGCGCGAGGCCCAGCCCTGGGGCCTGATCATCTTCAAGCGAAACGTGAGCACACATGCCCAAGTACAGGCATTTGCTCGTTCTTTCCGTGACATCCTCGGCTGGGAAGCGCCCGTGCTGGTGGACCAGGAAGGCGGCCGCGTGCAGCGGCTCGGGCCGCCGCAGTGGCCGGTCTATCCGCCCGGCGCCCGGTATAGCGCGATCTACGACCGGGAGCCGGCTGCGGGTCTGGCCGCGGCGCGCCTGGCCGGGCGCCTGATTGCGGCCGATCTGCATGCGCTCGGCATCGACGTCGACTGCCTGCCGATCGCCGATGTGCCGGTGGTCGATGGCGATCCCGTGATCGGCGACCGCGCCTACGGCAGCGAGCCCGCCAAAGTCGCCGCCATCGCCGGCGCCATCGCGCACGGGCTGCTGGCGGGCGGCGTCTTGCCGGTACTGAAGCACCTGCCTGGGCATGGGCGTGCCACCGCCGACAGCCACGCCAGATTGCCGGTGGTCGATACCGACCGGGCCATCCTGGAGGCGAGCGATTTCGCCGCCTTCCGGCCGCTTGCCCAGCTTCCGCTCGGAATGACCGCACATGTTGTGTTTAGCGCCATCGACCCCGTCGCACCGGCCACCACTTCGGTCACAATGGTGCGCGAAGTGATTCGCGGGTTTATCGGGTTCCAGGGTCTGCTGATGAGTGACGACGTTTCAATGGGTGCCTTGTCCGGCACGATTCCCGAGCGCAGCCGCGCCGCGCTGGCCGCCGGTTGCGACGTCGTGCTTCACTGCAACGGCGATCTCGCCGAGATGACGGCGGTCGCAGGCGCGGCACCCATGCTGTCCGGCGCCGCCGCCAAGCGTGCCGAGGCTGCGCTGGCCGCGCGCTCGGCGCCGCAAGACTTCGATGTCGAGGCTGCGCGCAAGATTTTCGACGAGACCATCGCGCAACGGAACAAGGTATCATGAGCGCCGACGAATTCGACACGACGCTGACTGCGACTCTGGGTGACGACCGCGGCACCACCGAGCCGGCCATGATCGTGGACGTGGAGGGCTTCGAGGGTCCGCTCGATCTGCTGCTCGCCTTGGCGCGCCAGCAGAAGGTGGATCTGTCCAAGATTTCGATTCTGGCGCTGGCCGATCAATATCTCATTTTCGTCGAGGCGGCGCGGCAGTTGCGGCTCGAACTGGCCGCCGATTATCTGGTGATGGCGGCCTGGCTCGCCTATCTGAAATCGCGCCTGCTGCTGCCGGAAGCGGCGCCCGGCGAGGGGCCGAGCGCGGAGGACATGGCGCTGGCGCTGGCCAATCGCTTGCGCCGGCTGGAGGCGATCCGCGAATTCGCCGCCCGCCTGATGGACCGGCCGCAGCTCAATCGCGACATCTTCGCGCGCGGCGCGCCCGAGCCGATCGCCGAGATCAAGCGGCCGGAATTCACCGCGACGCTGTACGACCTGCTCAGCGCCTATTCCACGCAGCGCCAGCGCAGCGTGCTGTCGCGCGTGCGTTTCAAGCAGCGCACCGTCTGGTCGCTGGCCGAAGCGCGCGCCGCGCTCGAGCGCCTGATCGGGCAATCGTCGGACTGGTCGCGCATCGACAGTTTCCTGCTCAGCTATATGGTCGAGCCGGCGCTGGCGCCGACCGTGTTTGCGTCCTCGTTCGCCTCCGCGCTCGAAATGGTGCGCGAGGGGCTCGCCGAAATCCATCAGAAAGAGTCATTCGCGCCGATCTACATGCGCAAGCGCGTTGGCGCGAATGCAAACACTATGACGCATGACGCACAAGAAAACGCATAAGGAGACCAAGTCCATGCCGAGCGCGGCCAAGAAGCTCGCGATTGTCCCGAAGGACGCGCCGAAGCCGGCCCCCGTGGTTGAAGCCGAGCCCGCCGTGCGGCCGGAGGAACTGCGGCTGCTGGAAGCCCTGCTGTTTGCCGCGGGCGAGCCGCTCGACGAGGCGACGCTCGGCAGGCGGCTGCCCGAGGGTGCGAATGTGAAACAGACGTTGGCCCAGCTGCAGGCCGAATACGCAACGCGCGGCGTCAATCTCGTGCGCATCGGCAAGAAGTGGACGTTCCGCACCGCCGGCGATCTATCCTGGCTGCTGACCAAGGAGACGATCGAGACGCGCAAGCTCTCGCGCGCGGCCATCGAGACGCTCGCCATCGTCGCCTATCATCAGCCGGTGACGCGCGCCGAGATCGAGGAAATCCGTGGCGTGGTGGCGGCCGCCGGCACGCTCGATGTGCTGCTCAAGACCGGCTGGATCCGTCCGCGCGGACGGCGCAAGGCGCCGGGCCGGCCGATCACCTACGGCACCACCGAGGCGTTCCTGTCGCATTTCGGGCTGGAGGAGGTGGGCGATCTGCCCGGCCTCGACGAACTCAAAGGCGCCGGTCTCATGGAAGGCAATTTGCCCGCCGGCTTCGCGGTGCCAATCCCGTCCGACGACAGCACCTTGCGCGACGACGAGGACCCGCTGGAACCGGGCGATCTCGACCTCGGCCTGGCGCCGCCGCCGGGGCAGAGCGAGAAGTGATGGCAGCGGCCTCCGGCGGCATAAGGCCCTAACAATCAAGGTAAATTTCGGCAACCCGGGCAATATCGCGCGGTTGAAGTCCTTGTTTTTGCCGCTTCCGGGGCCTAGTTTCTAAGCGAAACCATGGGAGGGACGGGCGCTGCTTAAAGCCCGTCGCCGCGGAGGATTTGCTGATGGGTTCCTTGAGTATATGGCACTGGATCGTCGTGATCGTCGTCGTCCTGCTGCTGTTTGGGCGCAACAAGATCTCCGATCTCATGGGCGACGTCGCCCAGGGCATCAAGGCGTTCAAGAAGGGCATGGCGGACGAAGAAAAGCCGGCAGACGCTAAAGCTGAGCCGGTCAAGACCATCGAGGCCGGTGCCGCGGCGCCGAAGACAGAAACCGAGCGGCGCACCGAGGGCGTGCGCTCCTGACGTTTGTGGGCGGCGGCATGCGTTGAGCGACCGGCCGCGGGCCGTGTCGTCAAGCCGGCAGTTTTGATTGCGCATGATCTTGTCCGACCTTCCTTCGCCCGCCGAAGCGGGCTTCGCGAAGGCGGGAAACCGGTTCGGGATCATGCGCCTGGAGTTAGCTTATCCATGTTCGACATTGGTTGGGGCGAGCTCGTCGTCATCGGCATCGTCGCGCTGATCGCGATTGGGCCGAAGGAGCTGCCGACCGTATTGCGCACGCTCGCCCAGTACATGGGCAAGATCAGACGCATGGCGGCGGAATTCCAGGGCCAGTTCCAGGATGCGCTGCGCGAGGCCGAGGTCGCCGATCTGAAGAAGACGGCCGACGAAATGAGCGCGTCGGTCACCGACTTCAGCAATTTCGATCCGATGGCGGGCGCGCAGAAGGAGATGGAGCGCGCCTTCAATCCGGAACCGGATAAGCCCGCCGAACCGTCCGCCACAGCCACCACGCCTGCACCGCCATCTGAACCGGCGACGCCGCTGCCCGAAGTCACCGCGCTGCCCGACATCAACGTGCCGCTGCCGGAGCCGCCGGCGCCGGTCAGCAGTACGGATTTCGCGGCCAATGAGCCGCCGCCGCCCAAACAGGCCGGGGGCGGCACGTGAGCCACGAGGACATCGAGGCCACCAAGGCGCCGTTGATGGAGCACCTGATCGAGCTGCGCTCGCGGCTGATCAAGGCGCTGCTCGCCTTCGCGGTGATGTTCGCGCTCTGCTTCGTGTTCGCCAAGGATATCTACAATATCCTGGTGTGGCCGTTCGTGTGGATCGCCGGGCCGGAAAATACCAAATTCATCTACACCGCGCTGTTGGAATATTTCGTCACGCAATTGAAGCTGGCGATGTTCGGCGCGGCCTTCCTGTCGTTTCCGATCGTGGCGGCGCAGATCTACATGTTCGTGGCGCCCGGGCTCTATCGCAACGAGCGCAAGGCGTTCCTGCCCTATCTGATCGCGACGCCGTTCTTCTTCGCGCTCGGCGCCACGGTGGTCTATTTCCTGGTGATGCCGATGCTGGTGCGCTTCTCGCTCGGCATGCAGCAGACGGGCAGCCCCACCGACGCTTCCATCGCGCTGATGCCCAAGGTCGGCGAATATCTCTCGCTGATGATGTCGCTGGTGCTGGCCTTCGGCGTGGCGTTCCAGCTGCCGGTGATCCTGACGCTGTTAGGGCGCATCGGGCTGATCACCTCGCAGCAGCTCAAGGACAAGCGGCGCTATTTCATCGTCGGCGCCTTCGTGCTGGCGGCCGTGCTCACCCCGCCCGACGTGATCAGCCAGATGTCGCTCGCCATCCCCTTGCTCATTCTGTACGAGGGCTCGATCTGGTCGGTGCGCGTGGTCGAGGGCAAGGCCAAGAAGGAAGCCGCCGCCAAGGCCGCGGCCGCGGCGGCGCCCGAGGATGCTACCGCCAAGCCGGCGGAGTAGGGCGCTTTCTTTCCCCCTTGAGGGAGAGGGGACAGCGCGGCGCCGTCTCGCTTTTACTACTCGGCGTTTTTTACTAAGAAGCCCCCCCATGTACGACATCAAATGGATTCGCGAGCATCCTGAGGCCTTCGACCGGGGGCTGCAACGGCGCGGGCTAGCGCCGCTGTCGGCGAGCCTGTTGAAGCTCGACGAGACGCGCCGCGCGCTGATCACCACGCTCGAACAGGCGCAGGCACGGCGCAATTCTGCGTCCAAAGAAATTGGCCAGGCCAAGGCCAAGAAGGACGAGGCCAGTGCGCAAAAGCTGATGGCTGAGGTCGGTGAGCTGAAGACGACCATCCCGGCGATGGAAGCGCAGGAGAAGCAAGCCTCCGCTGCGCTGGAGAAAGAACTGGCGCAGATTCCCAACATGCCGCTCGACGACGTGCCGGATGGAGCCGATGCCAGCGGCAATGTCGAATATCGCCAGCACGGCGCCAAACGCGACTACGCCTTCAAGCCAAAACAGCATTTCGAACTGGGCGAAGCGCTCGGCATGATGGATTTCGAGCTGGCGGCGAAATTATCCGGCGCGCGCTTTGTGGTGTTGCAGAAAGGTCTGGCGCGCATGGAACGCGCGCTCGGGCAATTCATGCTCGATCTGCACACAGGCACGCACGGCTACACCGAGGTCAATCCGCCGTTGCTGGTAAAAGATGACGTTATGCGCGGGACAGCGCAACTACCAAAATTTGTCGACGATCAGTTTCTTGCGACAAGGACAATTACGCGCAGTGAATTGCTGCATGATTCTTTGAAATATTCTACAGACGAAGACAAGGAACAATTCAGGCGCGGCGAGATCACATTAGAGGCGCTTGTTGATCGGATTTTAGAACGGGCACCACTCAAGGAAGATTTCTGGCTCATCCCCACAGCCGAAGTCCCGCTCACCAATCTCGTGCGCGAGTCGATCGTCGACGAGAACTCGCTTCCGCGCCGCTACACCGCCTGCACGCCGTGCTTCCGCGCCGAAGCGGGCGCGGCGGGAAAGGACACGCGCGGCATGATCCGCCAGCATCAGTTCGCCAAGGTTGAGCTGGTCTCCATCACCACGCCCGAGCAAAGCAAAGCCGAGCACGAGCGCATGCTCTCTTGCGCCGAGGAAGTGCTGAAGAAGCTCGATCTGCACTACCGCGTGGTCACGCTCTGCACCGGCGACATGGGTTTCGCCGCGCAGAAGACCTACGACATAGAGGTCTGGCTGCCGGGCCAGAACATGTATCGCGAGATTTCGTCGTGCTCGGTGTGCGGCGAGTTCCAGGCGCGCCGCATGAACGCGCGCTACAAAGGCAAGGACGGCAAGGTGAAAGGTTTCGTGCACACGCTCAACGGCTCCGGCGTCGCCGTCGGCCGCGCCTTGATCGCGGTGATGGAAACCTATCAGCAGGAAGACGGCGCAATCGCGGTGCCGGAGGCGCTGAAGCCTTATATGGGTGGAATAGTGCGAATAGCGAGTAGCGAATAGAAGTAGCGAATAGGGAGTAGCGAATAGCGAATAGAAAGAAAGACACCGTTACTTACTACTCGCTACTCGCCATTCGCTTTTCCCAACAACAAGGCGTTACAACAACCTCATCATGCGCATCCTCATCACCAATGACGACGGCATCCACGCGCCGGGGCTCAGTGCCTGCGAAGCGATCGCGCGCGAACTGTCGGACGAGATCTGGATCGTGGCGCCGGAGAGCGATCAGTCCGGCGTGTCGCATTCGCTCTCCTTAAACGACCCGTTGCGCCTGCGCGAGGTGGGCGAGCGGCATTTCGCGGTGAAGGGCACGCCGACCGACTGCGTCATCATGGGTGCGCGCCACATCATGAAGCAGATGCCGGAGCTGGTGCTCTCGGGCGTCAATCGCGGCCGCAACGCCGCCGAGGACGTGACCTATTCGGGCACGGTGGCCGGCGCCATGGAAGGCGCGGTGCTCGGCATTCCCTCGTTCGCGCTGTCGCAGGCCTATGCCCCCAGCACCAAGCAGATGCCGCATTGGGAGACCGCGATAGAATTCGCGCCCGATCTCATCCGCCGCATTCTCGATGCCGGCATGCCGCGCGACGTGCTGGTCAACATCAATTTTCCCGACTGCGTGCCGGGCGAGGTCGCCGGCGTCGCGGTCGCCACGCAAGGCAAGCGCGACCAGGAGCTGCTGCGCATCGAGGCGCGCCACGACGGGCGCGGCAATCCGTATTACTGGATCGCCTTCGGCCGCGGCGGCATTGCCGGCGCCGCGCTCGGCAGCGATCTGGCCGCGCTCAACGAGAAACGCATTTCGGTGACGCCGCTGCGGCTCGATCTGACCGACGAGCCGTTCATGACCAGGCTGGCGGAAGTTTTGGGCTGAATGTCATTCCGGGGCGCGAGCGAAGCGAGCGAACCCGGAATCCAGAGCGGCTTGCATCGTGCTTGCTGCTCTGGATTCCGGATCGCCGCTTCGCGGCGTCCGGAATGACAAGTCACGCCGCCGCCAACAACCCGGCGAGCGTGCTGCGGAGCTGCTCGGCCTGGAACGGCTTCTGCAGTGCGGGGCGGCTGCGGTATTTTGCCGGCAGGCTGTCCTCGCCATAGCCGGTGACGAACACGAAGGGCAGGCCGCGTTTGACCAGAATATCGGCCACCGGATAGACCTCCTCGCCGTCGACATTGACGTCGAGAATGGCGACATCGAAGGCGCCGCCGGCGGCGAACTGGCTCGCCTCGGCGATGGTGCCGACCGCCCCGGCGATGGCGTAGCCGAGATCGGCCAGCATATCCTCCAGCAGCATGCGGATCAGATACTCATCCTCGACCACCAGGACGCGCGCTATCGCCGTCGTGGAATCGCTCATCGGCCGCTCCCGTACTACAAACCCGGACGCCAGTTCCGGGTTCCACCCTGTCCCGGCCCCGCGGGGCGAAGTTTACATGAATTGCCGCCGAACATGCTAAAATTACCGGGCAAGGGGGAGTCGGACCGTGCCCAAATCGCCGCCGCACGAGCCGGACGTCGGCCGTATGGAGTTCTTGTTGACGCTGCGCCGCCGCGGCATCGGCGACCAGGCGGTGTTGCGCGCCCTGGACGAGGTGCCGCGCGAGCGCTTCGTCGAGGGCGATTTTACCGACATCGCCTATGCCGACCAGGCGCTGCCGATCGCATGCGGGCAGACCATCAGCCAGCCCTATGTCGTGGCCTACATGACCGAGCAGCTGGCGTTACGCCCGCACCACCGCGTGTTGGAAGTGGGCACCGGCTCGGGTTACCAGGCCGCCGTGCTGTCGCGCTTGGCGCGCGAGGTGGTGAGCGTCGAGCGCTATCGCACGCTGACCGAGCAGGCGCGCGGGCGCTTGCAGGCGCTCGGACTTACCAATGTCGAGGTCGTGGTCGGCGACGGCTTTGCCGGGGTGCCGGCGCGCGCGCCTTACGACCGCATCATCGTCACCGCCGCCGCCGAGCAGGTGCCGCCGGCGCTGCTCGACCAGCTCGCCGACAATGGCGTGATGGTGTTGCCGCTTGGGCCGCAGGACGGGGCGCAACACATTATCAAGCTTACCAAGTCGTCAACGGGCGTGACGCGGGAAAACCTGATTGCGGTGCGTTTCGTGCCGCTGTTGCCGGGGCAGGCGCGGGAATTGTAGCGGCCCGCGCCAAGTGTGACATATTTACCGGACTCAAACACCATCGCAACCATCCGGTAATTCTTAAAAGCTTATTTACTCGCGACTGGTTTATTTCGAACGCAATCTATCTTGCGTATGAGTGAGTAACCACATGCCGCGTTCCAACGTGCCGTCGTGCTCGCATGCAAGTTCGCGTCTTTGGCCGCGGGTTGCAGTCCTTGCTTTGATTGGCGCTACCGCCGCCGGTTGTTCGGATAGCGCGCGCTTCGACTCCAATCCTTACGCCTCCAACGCGCGTCAGGCTCCGCCGCAGCAGGAGACGACCGGCTCGGTCGCCTCGCGCCCGGCAGCGAGCGGCCGCGTCGAGGCGCAGCCGTTGCCGGCGCCGAGCCGGCCCGCGACCGTCGCAGCCGGCGGCGGTGTCGCCAATGGGGCGCAGGGCCTGGGCGCCTATCGGCCGGGCACGCATAATTCCGACATCACCGGTTCGGTGGTGGAGCGCCATGCGCCGCAGAAGCCGGCCGGCGCCTGGACCTGGGACGGCGGTTCGCCGGTGACCGTCGGCTACGGCGAAACCTTTGAGACGATCGCGCGCAAGTACGGCGTGCCGGTTTCCGCCCTCATGCAAACCAACGGCTTCACCAACGCGGCCGCGATCAAGCCGGGCCAGCGCCTGGTCATCCCGCGCTATGTCACCGGCAGCGCGCAGCAAGCGCCGGTCGCGCAGGCGACCGAAACCGTCCACATCGTGCAGCCGGGCGAAAGCCTGACCGGCATCGCGCGCCGCACCGGCGTCGCGGTCGCGGTGCTGGCGCGCGCCAACAACATCCAGCCCTATGCCAAGGTCAATGCCGGCGACCGGCTCACCATCCCCGGCGGCCGTCCGCTTGCCGCGCGGCAGACGCCCATTCAGACCACTGCGCCGCAGGTCGCGCAGCCGCGCACGGTGGCGGTCGAGAAGAAGGTTGCCAGCGCGCCTACGCAGAATGCGCGCATGGCCACGCAAGCGCCGCCGACCACCGATACGATTGCCAAGAGCGCGGAACCGACCGGCGCCATGCCGTCATTCCGCTGGCCGGTGCGCGGCCGGGTGATCGCGGCCTTCGGCGCCAACACCAACGGCACGCAGAACGACGGCATCAATCTGGCGGTGCCGGCAGGCACGCCGGTCAAGGCCGCCGACGACGGCGTCGTCGCCTATGCCGGCAACGAGCTCAAGGGCTACGGCAATCTCGTGCTGATCCGCCATTCCAACGGCTACGTCTCGGCCTATGCGCATGCCAGCGAGCTGCTGGTCAAGCGCGGCGATGCCATCAAACGCGGGCAGGTGATCGCGAATGCCGGGCAGACAGGCAACGTCACGTCGCCGCAACTGCACTTCGAAATCCGCAAGGGCTCGACCCCGGTCGATCCGGCCAAGTATCTCGGCGGGGCGTGATGCCTATTTTTCTTTGGGTTGCGGCTGATCCTTCGCTTCCTCTTCCGCCAGCAGCCTCAATAGGACTAGCCGACGCGCTTCGTTGGCCGTCCCAGCCAATTGCTTGCGCAAGAACAAGAGATTTTGCTGGTGGATGAATATTTCGATTGCCACCTCCCATGAGCGCGTTAGCTCGAATGTGCCGCTTAGCTCTGGTATTAAAAAATGGCCAGACGACCCTGATACGGTCTACTTTAATTTGACGACCACGAATTCTCTGTTCCGGCACCTGAGGCACTCGAACGTGCGCTGTTCGTGATCCGGTATATCGAAGTCGATGCAAGCCAGCATCATTTGCATCCCGCACATGTCGCAAGCCGGACGACGAATCGAATCCGAGTGCTTTGTGGGCGTCTGATAGAGCGACATGATTGCCTGAATTCGTTACTTGGCCATCCGCCAAAGGAAAAGCACCGCGGCAGCGCCGGCCGCCGCCGCAAGGATCGTCGTCAGCAGCCCGCTTCCGAGCGCCAGCAACAGAGCGATGTGATAGCCGACGAACGCGCCAGCAATACCCACGAGTGCGCTGGTGATGATGCCGCGGGTCGATCCGGAGAACTGGCGGGCGAACCAGGACGGCCCGGCAAACCGGTCAAAGAGAAAGCCGGCGACGATCCCGACTGCGAGGATCAGGACAAACGTCAGCAATGGGTCGTAAGCATACGCTGAGTACCGCGGGCGTGCGGGTTAGGCGGCCATGGCTCAAGCGGCTGCTTGAAGACTCGGCGGTTTCCACTGCCATGGTAGCAGTTCAGGAAGTCGGCCCTGCGGGATGTCGGCGATGCGGGCGAGGAC
>JACPOA010000081.1 GCA_016185205.1 Hyphomicrobiales bacterium
CGGCTCAATACATCCCGAAACTTCTGCATCCTGCGGTCCTGTAGCCACGTCGTCCGGTTCATCGTCCCTGCTCCTGCGCAGGGCACAAAACCGGACAACTCGTGTGCTACCTAACCCGGACAACTCGTGTGCTTACGACAGTCGGGTCCGCATGCCGTGGCGCGAAGGGCTGCAAGCGTCTATATTAAGCCCATGGTCTTTCCACCGTTCGATCCAGCCCCGCCGCGGTTCCGGTCTCGCCGTTTCAAGGCGATCCCGGTGCGCACGCTGCTGCCCAATCTGATCACGCTGCTGGCGCTCTGCGCTGGCTTGACCGCGATCCGCCTGTCGATGGAGGGCAAGCTTGAGCTGGCGCTGGCAGCGATCGTGTTCGCGGGCGTGCTCGACGGCATCGACGGCCGCATTGCGCGCATGCTCAAGGGCACCTCGCGCTTCGGCGCCGAGCTCGACAGCTTGGCCGACTTCGTCAATTTCGGCGTGGCGCCGGCGCTGATCCTGTATTTCTGGGGCCTGCACGAACTCAAATCGGCGGGTTGGATCGTGGCGCTGGTGTTTGCGATCTGCGCGGCTTTAAGGCTGGCGCGCTTCAACGTGATGATCGACGATCCCAACAAACCGGCCTGGGCGGGCAATTTCTTCACCGGCATTCCGGCGCCGGCCGGCGCCATCACCGTGCTGCTGCCGATCTATCTTTACTTCCTCGGCGTCTCCAACAATCTCGTCACGATATGGCTCACCTTCTTCTACACGCTGGCGATCGCCTTGCTGATGGTGTCGCGCCTGCCGGTGTTGTCCGGCAAGCGCGTCGGCAAGCGCGTGTCGCCGGACATGGTGCTGCCGGTGTTCGTCGCGGTGGTGTTGTTCTTCGCGCTGCTGATCAGCTATCCGTGGCAAGTGCTCAGCGTCGGCGTGCTGATCTATCTCTGCTGTCTGCCGTTCGGCTGGCTGTCCTACCGCGAATACCAGCGCAAGGATAAAGCGGCGGCCGCCGCCGCCATCGGGTCCGCCGTGGGACCGGTGAGCGATTCACCGCTCTCGCCCGATCACGCCGGCGTGGAACGGGACAACGATCCCGATCGCCCCGCGCGGCTGAACTAAGCGCCGGACCGCCAAACCGACATGCCGCGCGCTTTCGCCGTTCTGGCCGCCACCCACCGTCTTGATCGGCCGGTGGTCGACACCGTCATTCTCGACTATGCGCAACGCAGCGCGCAGAAAATCACGGTCACCGGTATCAAAGGCGGCATCGTCGAGATCGATCTGCATGAGCCCGCGCGTCTGCGCACCGACGATCTGCTGCTGCTCGACGACGGCAGTCTGGTGGAAGTGGTGGCGGCGCCCGAGCCGTTGATCGAGGCACGGATGGCAGACGTGGCTGGCCTGGCACGGCTGGCTTGGTATCTCGGCGACCGCCACGTGCCGGTGCAACTGCTGGCGAACCGCATTCGCGCGCAGCGCGACCCCGCGCTTGAGGCTTTGCTGCAGTCGTTCGGCGCCAAACTGACGATGATCGAAGCGCCCTTCGAACCGGAAGGCGGCGCCTATGCGTCATCGCATGCGCACGATCACGATCATGACCACGACCACGACCACGATCATGGCCGTGCGCACGGCTACAAGCATCACCACGATCACTGATTGCGAAATCCGCGCGTGCCGAGCGGATAGCCGGGCATCAGTTCATACGGATGCTTCCATCCGGGCAGGGCCTTCATGCGCCCGAGCCAGGCGCCGATCGCCGGGTAGTCCTTGCCGATGTCGAAGCCGAACTCCTCGGCTGGGTAATAAAGGTAAGCGGCGAGCGAGATGTCGGCGATGGTCGGCCGCTCGCCTAACAGATAGGGCGACTTCTCCAGCCGCTTGTTGACGATGGCGAGGTTGCCGTCGATGCGCCCTTTCAGGAACGCCAGCACCGCCGGGTCGCCCGCCGGCTTGGCGAAAATCCTGAGAAACCGGTACGGCCCGAGAAAGCCATTGACCTTCTGATTGTCGAAGATGATCCAGCGCAGCGCTTCCAGTTCTTCGTCCTCGCCCTGCGGCTTGAACTTGCCGCTGTGCTTGGCGAGATAAGTCAGGATCACGCCCGACTGCGTGAGCTTCTTGCCGCCGTGCACCAGCACCGGCACTTCGCCCATCTCGTTGACGTCGGTACGATAAGGGGCTTTGCGCTGCACGCCTTCGTCGAAGAAGTCGATCCACACCGGCTCCCAATCGGCGCCGATCAGATTGAGCATCAGCGCGGCGCGATAACAATTGCCGGACTGCGCGAAGCAATAGAGCTGATAGTCGGACATGGGCGTTGCTACCCTGGAGGAGGAGTGGGACGTGTCAGCGTCACCGGCGTGCCGGCGGTGGATTGGCCTTCGAAGCGGCCGCCGGCATTGCTCAATTTCGCCAGCGGTTGGTTATTCTCATCATTGATCACCAGCGCGCCCTGGTCGAGGGCCCAGCGCCGGCTCATGAAGAATTTCTCCGGACAGCCGCCCTCCGGCGAGACCGTGCCGCCGCGCGCGCCCGGCGCTCCGGCGAAATTCATGCCGCAAACCGGCGCATGGGGCGCCGCCAGGATCCAGCGGCCGGCCATGCCGGTGTCCGGCGCCGCGGAGCCGCCGAGCGAGCTGCCGCCGGCACAGCCGGCGAGAGACAATGCGATGAGAATGCTCCCTGCGGCCCGGACCATGGTCATTGCTAGAGCCGTATCGCAGCAAATTGAATCAGGCTTCGGAACGCGAGCTACTTCATGGTGGGGATGACGAATTCGGCGCCTTCCTTGGTGCCGGTCGGCCAGCGCGCGGTGACGGTCTTGGTCTTGGTGTAGAAGCGCACCGAATCCGGCCCGTGCTGATTGAGATCGCCGAAGCCGGAGCGCTTCCAGCCGCCGAAGGTGTGATAGGCGAGCGGAACCGGAATGGCGAAGTTCACGCCCACCATGCCGACCTGCACGCGATTGACGAAATCGCGCGCGGCGTCGCCGTCACGGGTAAAGATGGCAACGCCGTTGCCGTATTCGTGCTCGGACGGCAGCCGCACCGCCTCCTCGTAGTCCTTGGCGCGCACCACCGAGAGCACAGGTCCGAAGATTTCCTCCTTGTAGATGCGCATATGCGGCTTCACGTCATCGAACAGGCAGCCGCCCATGAAGTTGCCGTTCTCGTAGCCCTGCATCTTGAAGCCGCGGCCGTCGACCAGGAGCTTGGCGCCTTCCTTGACGCCGAGATCGACATAGTCCTTCACCTTGTTGAGATGCGCCTTGGTCACCATCGGGCCGTAGTCGGCCTGCGGGTCGCTGGACGGACCGATCTTCAGGTTCTCCACCCGCGGGATCAGCTTTTCCACCAGGATGTCGGCGGTTTTCTTGCCGACCGGCACCGCCACCGAGATCGCCATGCAGCGCTCGCCGGCCGAGCCGTAGCCGGCGCCGATCAAGGCATCGACCGCCTGATCCATGTCGGCGTCCGGCATCACGATCATGTGGTTCTTGGCGCCGCCGAAGCACTGCACGCGCTTTCCATTGGCGCAGCCGATGGAATAGATGTATTCCGCGATCGCCGAGGAGCCGACGAAGCCGATCGCCTTCACGCGGGCGTCGGTAAGCAGCGTGTCGACCGCTTCCTTGTCGCCGTTGACCACGTTGAGAATGCCGGCCGGCAGCCCGGCCTCCATGAACAGTTCGGCGATCCGCATCGGCACCGACGGGTCGCGCTCCGACGGCTTTAGGATGAAGGCATTGCCGCAGGCGATCGCGGGCGCGCACTTCCACAGCGGGATCATCGCCGGAAAATTGAACGGTGTGATGCCGGCGACGACGCCGAGCGCCTGGCGCGTGGAATAGATATCGATGCTGGGGCCGGCGCCCTCGGAGTATTCACCCTTCAGCAGATGCGGAATGCCGCAGGCGAATTCCACCACCTCGAGGCCGCGCTGGATGTCGCCCTTGGCGTCCGGAAAGGTCTTGCCATGCTCGGACGACAAGAGCTTGGCCAGTTCGTCGTGCTCCTTCTGGATCAGTTCCAGGAACTTGAACATCACGCGCGCGCGCCGCTGCGGATTGGTGGCCGCCCAGGCCGGCTGCGCAGCTTCCGCATTGGCGATGGCGTGCTCGACCTCGGAATGCTTGGCGAGCGCGACTTTGGCCTGCACCTCTCCGGTATTGGGATCGAAGACATCGCCGAACCGCCCGGAGGACCCCTTAACGGCCTTGCCGCCGATGAAATGGCCGATTTCGCGCATGAGTCACTCTCCTTCGGTTTTTTGCGAGGCCCGGGACGGGGCTTCGGGGCTTGCCTGCCCATTTGCAGCGGTTTTCGCAGCTTTTTGGCAGCGGGTCACGGGGTTCGCTGGGCCCTGGCCGGCCGTTTTTCTTTCACGATCGGTTAGCCTTTACCGCTCCTTAACAGCGCCCGTCTAGGGTCGCCTGTAGCAGCGTCGGTTCGGGCCTGTGCGGCAATTCGTGCGCGTTGGTGGGGTTTAAGTCATGGATATTGCGACCGGTCTAGGCCTCGTGGCTGGAGCCGTCGTTCTCGTCTCCCTGATCATGATGGGCGGCGACCTGCGGATGTTCCTGGACACGCACGCCTTCATCGTCATTTTCGGCGGCTCCTTCGCCGCGACGCTGATCCGCTTCCCGCTTACCTCGATCTTTCACGGGTTGCCGCTGGGCGCCAAATTCGCCTTCTCGCTGCGCCGCATGAGCCAACGCGACCTGGTCGACGAACTGGCGGGCTTGGCCGAAATCGCCCGCAAGTCCGGTCCGATCGGTCTGGAAAAAGTCGAGATCGAGGATCCGTTCCTTGCCAAAGGAATCCGCTTTGTCGCCGATGGCTATGACGGCAATTTCATTCGCGACAATCTTGAGCGTGACCGCGACAACTTCCTCACCCATCTCGACGAGGGCCAGAAGATATATCGGGCGGTCGGCGACTGCGCTCCGGCCTTCGGCATGATCGGCACGTTGATCGGCATGGTGCAGATGTTCGCCAACATGACAGATCCGTCCAAGCTCGGTCCTTACATGGCGGTCGCGCTGCTGGCGACCTTCTACGGCGCGGCGGTGGCAAACCTGTTCTGTCTGCCGATCGCCGACAAGCTGCACCTTAAGCTGGTGGACGAGGAAATCAACCGCACGCTGATCATCGACGGTATATTGATGATCCGCGAGGCCAAGAGTCCGACCTTGGTGCGCGAAATGCTGCTCGCCTATCTGCCTGAGAAGCATCGCCACAGCGAAGCCGACGAAGCAGAAGCGCCGGAGGCGGTGCCCGCTTAACCGGCGGCGCGTCGAGACGGCATCTCATGGCAAGACGCAAGGAAGCGGGCCACAGCGGCGGTCACGGCTGGTTCGTCACCTTCGCCGACCTGATGGGCCTGCTGGTGGCGTTCTTCGTGATGCTGGTCGCCTTTTCCACCCAGGACCAAGCCAAGCTGCAGGTGGTCGCCGGCTCCATGCGCGACGCCTTCGGCGTGCAGGATAAAGTGCGCTACTCCGGCATCATCGAGGTGCTGGGCCTGCCGACGCGGCCGAAGCTCAAGAACGCCGCTCATATCGATCCGTCCGAAGCGTCCGCCACGCCGGCGCCCGACGAAAATGATCGCCAGCGCAACTACGGCGCGCGTTTCAAGGATGATCGCAAATTCGCGCTCGCCTCCGCTTCGCTGCGCCAGGCGTTGCAGGAGATGCCGGAGATCACCGAGGCCTCCAAGCACATCATGATCGAGGAGACCAAGCAGGGCCTCAACATCGAGATCGT
This sequence comes from Hyphomicrobiales bacterium, assembly GCA_016185205.1. GTDB lineage: Bacteria > Pseudomonadota > Alphaproteobacteria > Rhizobiales > Xanthobacteraceae > Pseudolabrys. Next base: position 5,748 of record JACPOA010000081.1, read on the forward strand.
CGACCAGGACGGCCGCTCGATGTTCGCCGACGGCGCCAAGGAACCCTATGAGCGCACCCGCAAGCTGATCCAGAAGATCGCGCCGGCGCTCAAGGCGATGCCGTACCGTCTATCAATTGTCGGGCATACCGCCTCGAGCAAGGTGCCGGCGAAGCCCGGTTACGGACCGTGGGAGCTTTCCGCCGACCGCGCCAACGCGGTGCGCGAAATCCTGGCCGGCGAGGGCCTGCCGAGCGGGAACGTCTTTATGGTGGCCGGGAAGTCCGACACCGATCCGCTGTTCCCCGACAATCCCTCGATGTCGCCGAACCGTCGCGTCACCATCACGCTGATGCGGGAAGAACCGCCGCTGCCGGCCGATTTCAACCCTTAAAGCCAGAAATCTTTGCTTCCTATGGCTTGCTCATGCGTTATCCCCGCGCGGGAAACGCCGGTATTCCCACTGGCGGCGCAATGTTATAACGCCTGTCCTGAAGCCATTGGCGGACCGAACAATCTCGATGCGTGAAGGTGTCAACTCGACTGCGGCGTCCGCCGAGGCCAAGAGCGCGGCTGGCGGCCAGGAAGTGCCGCCGAGCCGTGTGGCTTTGGCGCTCGGCAGCGTCGGCGTCGTCTACGGCGACATCGGTACCAGCCCCCTCTACGCCTTCCGCGAGGCGGCGATGGCCGCCAGCCACAACCAGGCGGTCACCCGCGACACCGTGCTCGGGGTGCTCTCGCTCATCGTGTGGGCGCTGATCGTCACGGTGACCCTGAAATACGTGCTGATCCTGTTGCGTGCCGACAATAACGGGGAGGGCGGTACGCTCTCGCTCACCGCGCTCGCCACCCGCGCGCTCGGTCGCCGCACCCCATTCATTTTCATTCTGGGCGTCATCGGCGCTTCGATGTTTCTCGGCGACAGCGTGATCACACCGGCGATCTCGGTGCTCTCCGCGGTCGAGGGACTAAAGCTCGCCAGCCCCGCCTTCGGCGACTATGTGGCGCCGCTCACAGTCTTTGTCCTGGTCGGTCTGTTCGCAGCACAGAGCCGTGGCACCGCCAAGGTGGCCGCGATGTTCGGACCCATCATGGTGGTGTGGTTCGTGTCGATCGCAATTGCCGGCGCGCTGCACATCGCCGACGATCCGCATGTCTTGCTGGCGATCAATCCGTTTTATGGCATAGCCTTCCTGGCCGATCACGGCACCATCGGCCTGGTCACCCTCGGTGCCGTATTCCTCGTGGTGACCGGCGGCGAGGCGCTCTATGCCGATCTCGGTCATTTCGGCCGTAAGCCGATCCAGACCGCCTGGCTATGCCTGGTGCTGCCGGCGCTGCTGATCAATTATTTCGGGCAAGGCGCCAAAGTGCTGGCCGATCCGGCCGCGATTGAAAATCCATTCTACCGCCTGGTGCCGGAAGCCTTGTTGCTGCCGATGGTCGTGCTGGCGACCGCCGCGACCGTGATCGCGAGTCAGGCGGTGATCACTGGCGCCTATTCGTTGGTGCATCAGGCGATCCAGCTCGGCCTGCTGCCGCGGCTCGCCATCCTGCACACCTCCGCCTCGCATGTCGGGCAGATTTATATCCCGCGCGTGACTGTCGCCTTGCTGGTCGGCGTGTTGTTGCTGGTCGGCTTGTTCCGCACATCGAGCGCGCTCGCCTCCGCCTATGGCATCGCGGTCGCCACCACCATGGTGGTGGACGGACTGCTCGCATTTTTCGTGATCTGGAAGCTATGGAAATGGCCACTCTGGAAAACGGCGCTGTTGATCGCACCGCTCGTGGTCGTCGACGTGACGTTCTTCTCCGCCAATTTCATGAAATTGTTTGAGGGCGCCTGGGCGCCGCTGCTGTTCGGCGCCACCATGGTGCTGCTGATCCTGACCTGGCGGCGCGGTTCCGCAATCCTGGTCAACAAGACCCGGCGCACCGAAGTACCAATTGAAACTCTGATCCGCAGTCTGGAAAAGAAGCCGCCGCATAGCGTGCCGGGCACGGCGGTGTTCCTCACCAGCGATCCGGAATTCGCGCCGACCGCGCTGCTGCACAATCTCAAGCACAACAAGGTGCTGCACGAGAACAACGTGGTCCTCACCATCGTCACCGCCGACACGCCGCGCGTGCCGGAGGAGGAGCGGGTGCAAATCACGCCGCTGTCGAAGTCTTTCTCGCGCGTGTCGCTGAAGTTTGGCTACATGGAGCAGCCCAACGTGCCGAAGGCGCTGGCGATCGCGCGCAAGCACGGCTGGCAATTCGACATCATGTCGACGTCGTTCTTCCTGTCGCGGCGTTCGCTCAAGCCGTCGGCCACATCGGGCATGCCGTCCTGGCAGGATCACCTGTTCATCTGGCTGGCGCGCTCGGCCAGCGACGCCACCGACTTCTTCCAGATTCCGACCGGACGGGTGGTCGAGGTCGGCACCCAGGTGACCGTCTGATCCCAAAGCCGACCTGTGCCACCTAAACTATTGATAATTAAAAGAAATCATCGAAATAGAGGTGCGTTTTTTGCATGGCTGGCTTAGCCGGTTTGCAGAAATAGCTATGCTGGCCGCAGGGTGACGGCGGTATAAGCCGCCTCCCATCGATTTATTGCATTGCAGCAAATCCAGGCCAGCCCTCCATGTCCAAGAACATTGCCGCCGCCAACGGCGGCTCGACCGCGGCCACTAACGGCAGCGAAGCGCCGGTCAAGGTCGGGTTCTGGGCCCTCACGCTCGGCAGCATCGGTGTCGTCTATGGCGATATCGGCACCAGCCCGCTTTATGCGTTGCGCGAATCCGTGCTGGCGGCGGTCGGGTCCGGCAATCCGGCGAGCGAGCCGGTGGTGCTCGGCATCCTGTCGCTGATTATCTGGGCGTTGCTGCTGGTGGTCACCGCCAAATATGTCCTCATCCTGTTGCGCGCCGATAATAACGGCGAGGGCGGCACGCTCGCGCTGATGGCGCTCGCCTCGCGCGCCCTCGGCGGCGGCAGCGGAATTGTGGTCCTGCTCGGCATCATCAGCGGCGCGCTGTTTTATGGCGATGCCATCATCACGCCGGCGCTCTCGGTGCTCTCGGCGGTCGAAGGCTTGAAGGTCGTGACCCCGGCATTCGATTCCTTCGTGGTGCCGATCACGGTGGTGATTTTGGTGATATTGTTTTCGGTGCAGTCGCGCGGCACCGCCAAGGTCGCCGCCTTGTTCGGTCCCATCACGCTGGTTTGGTTCGCAGCCATTACCGTCGCCGGGCTCTGGCATATCGGACAAAACTGGACGGTGCTGCTGGCATTCAATCCATATCACGGGGTGAACTTTCTGCTTCACCACGGCATCATCGGGTTCTACACCCTCGGCGCCGTGTTCCTGGTGGTGACTGGCGCCGAAGCGCTCTATGCCGATCTCGGCCATTTTGGCAGCGGTCCGATCCGCTTTGCCTGGTTGGTGGTGGTGCTGCCGGCGCTGCTGATCAACTATCTCGGGCAGGGCGCGCTGGTGCTGGCCAACCCGAAGTCGATCGAGAATCCGTTCTTCCTGCTGTATCCGGAGTGGGCGCTGCTGCCGATGGTGATCCTCGCCACCGCCGCCACCGTGATCGCCAGCCAGGCGGTGATCACCGGCGCCTATTCGCTCACCCGGCAGGCGATCCAGCTCGGCCTGCTGCCGCGCCTGGAAATCCGCCACACCTCGGAATCGCTGTTCGGGCAGATTTTCATGCCACGGGTCAACACGCTGCTGCTGGTCGGCGTGCTGTTATTGGTGGCGCTGTTCCGCTCGTCGAGCGCACTGGCGTCCGCCTATGGCATCGCGGTCACCGGCACCATGGTGGTCACCGCCATGATGGCCATCATTGTGATCCGGCGGGTCTGGCGCTGGCCGCTGATCGGGGCGCTGGCGCTGATGCTGCCGTTCCTGTTCATCGACGTCGCCTTCCTTTCCGCCAATCTGCTCAAGATCGTCGACGGCGGCTGGATGCCGCTGGCGTTGGGCGCTTTGGTGATGTTGGTGATGTATACGTGGCGGCGCGGCAGCCGGCTGCTGTTCGAAAAGACCCGCCGCCTGGAAACGCCGCTCGAATCCCTGGTGGCGAGCCTGGAAAAGAAGCCGCCGCAGCGCGTGCCGGGCACCGCGGTGTTCCTCACCAGCGATCCGGCGAGCGCGCCGACCGCGCTCTTGCACAGCCTCAAGCACTACAAGGTGCTGCACGAAAAGAACGTCATCCTCACCATCGAAACCGCCGACACGCCAAGGGTCGATCCGAACGAGCGAGTGCGCATCGAGCCGGTGGGCAAGACCTTCTCGCGCGTGGTGCTGCGCTTCGGCTTCATGGAAACGCCGAACGTGCCGAAGGCTCTGGCGATCGCGCGCAAGCTCGGCTGGCAATTCGACATCATGGCGACCTCGTTCTTCCTGTCGCGCCGCTCGCTCAAGCCGGCTGCCCATTCCGGAATGCCGCGCTGGCAGGACCGGCTGTTCATCATGCTCACCCGCGCCGCCAACGACGCCACCGACTATTTCCAGATCCCGACCGGGCGGGTGGTGGAGGTCGGCACGCAGGTCACGGTTTAATTCAAAAGCTACGTGCGCGGCGCCGCGTTTCCGGCTAAAAATACCGGCAAAATGGAGTTGCGTCATGGCCGAGGAAATGCCGCGTGCGGACGAGGTGACAAACCTGACCGTCGCGGAGGTCGCCGCGGGCTTGCGCGAGGGCCGCATGCTGCTGGTCGACGTGCGCGAGCCGAACGAGACCGCGGTGGAACGCTATCCGGACGCGGTGATCGTGCCGCTGTCATGTTTCGATCCGGCCGCCATTCCCGATCCGCAGGGCAAGCAGGTGGTGTTCGCCTGCCGCTCCGGCCGCCGCTCGATCACCGCGTCGGTTGCCGCGCAGGACGCAGGCTATCCCTATACCCACCATCTCGCCGGCGGCATCCTGGCCTGGAAGGCGGCTGGCTTTCCGACCGAAACCTGATCATCGATCCGAGGCTTTCGCCCATGCGCCGCGTCGTCACGATCGCTGCCCTCGCTGCGGCTGTATGCCTTGCTTGTCTTACCTTGGATGCCGCGCAGGCCCAGCGCGTGGTCAATGTCTATAACTGGTCGGACTATATCGACCCGCAGGTGCTGGAAGATTTCAGCAAAGAGACCGGCATCAAGGTGCAATACGACACCTTCGATGCCAACGAGACGCTGGAGACCAAGCTGCTCGCCGGCAAGTCCGGTTACGACATTGTGGTGCCGAGCGCTTATTTCCTCGAACGCCAGATCAAGGCCGGGGTGTTCCAGAAGCTCAACAAGGCCAAGATCGCCAACATCGCCAATGTGTGGCCGGACATCGCCCAGCGGCTGGCGGTCTACGATCCGGGCAACCAGTACGCGGTCAACTACATGTGGGGCACCACCGGCATCGGCTACAACGTCAAGGCGATGCGCGAACGGCTGGGTGCGAACGCCAAGATCGACAGCTGGGACATCGCGTTCAAGCCGGAAAATCTTGCCAAGTTCAAGGACTGCGGCGTCCACATGCTGGATTCCGCCGACGACATCGTGCCGGCGGCGCTGCATTATCTCGGGCTCAATCCGAATTCGACCGACGACAAGGAACTACAGCGCGCCGCCGATCTGCTCATGAAGGTGCGGCCGTCGGTGCGCAAGTTCCGCTCCTCGGAATATCTCAATGCGCTGGCCGGCGGGGAAATCTGCTTTGTGGTCGGCTGGTCGGGCGACATCAAGCAGGCGCAGAAGCGCGCCGCCGAGGCCAAGAACGGCGTCGAGATCGGCTACGCCATCCCCAAGGAGGGCGCGCAGATGTTCTTCGACAATCTCGCCATTCCGAAGGACGCCAAGAACGTTGCTGAGGCGCATGCCTTCATTGACTACCTGCTCAAGCCCGAGGTCGCGGCCAAGAACAGCAATCTGGTCGCCTACGCCAATGGCAATCTCGCCAGCCAGAAATTCATCGACAAGGCCGTGCTCGACGACGCCAACGTCTATCCGGATGCCGACACGATGCGGCGGCTCTACACCGTGAACGCGCGCGATCAGAAATCGCAGCGCGTGCTCAACCGGCTGTGGACACGCATCAAGACCGGCCGGTAACCCGTGGCGCATCCTCCGGCCGCCAGCGCCGGTGCAGCCAGAGCCATTGTTCGGGATGCTCGCGAATCCAGCCTTCGACCACGTTGGTGATGACCTGCATGGTGCCGGCGATATCGATTTTGCCGTCGGCGCCGCGCACCGGCGCGATCGCGTCGGTGATTTCGGCGCGGAAGCGATGGTCCGGCAGGCGGATGATGCGGGCGCCGTGGATCGGGCAGTCGAAATGCTGGGCGAGCCGCGCCAGCAGCGGATTGGCCCGCGTGCGGCGGCCGAAGAAGGTGACCTCGACGCCGCGCACGTAATACTGATCCACCAGCATGCCGACATGGGCGCCGCGCTTGAGCGCGTCGGCGATCTTGACCGGCGCATCGAGGCCGGTGGCAATCAATTCGCCCATGTTGGCCGTGCGGGTCTGGCGCAGCCAGCTGTCGATCGCGCCAATATTGGGCTTGCGATACAGCACCGTGCTGTCGAGCTGGTAGGCGGCCGCGCAGATCGCCGGCAGCTCCCAATTGGCGAGATGGGCGGCAAAGATTAGCGCCGGCTTGCCGTCTTGCGCGAGTTGGAGGAAGCGGTCGATGTCCTGCTGCGTGAATTCGATGCGCCCGCGCCGGTTTGGCTGGTTGACATCGTAATCCCACAGCCGGTCGAGATGGGCGAATTCGGCGCCCATGCGGCCGAGATTGTCCCATGCCCCGCGCAGGATGGCGTCGATCTCGGCTGCTGATTTCTCCGGGAAGGCGGCGGCGAGATTGGCGCGGCCGAGCTTGTTTTCCGGCAGCAGCGGCCCGATCGTGCGCATCGTCCAGCCGGTGAAATCGGCCAAGGCATTGGGCGGGATCAGGCGCAGCCCCTTGATCAGCCGCACCGCCAGCACGCCAAGCATCGCATCGCCGGCGCGCTTGGCGCCGCGACGCAGGCGTCGCTTCATCCGCTTCATCGCACTTGGCATTAGAAATTCACGATCACCTTGCCGAACACCTGTCGGCTTTCGATCCGCGCCAGGCCGCGTTCGAGATCGGCGAGCGCGACCTCGGTGTCGATGATCGGCGCCATGCCGGCCGCGATCTTCGACAGACTGTCGCGAATGTTGCGAATGGACGCACCGAACGAACCGAAGATCTTATACTGTTGCTGGAACAGCTGCATCAGGTTGATGGTGACGTTGGGGCCGGCGGTCGAGCCGCAGGTCACTAGCCGGCCGCCGCGTTTGAGGCAGAACAACGAAGCGTTGAAGCCTTCGCCGCCGACATGCTCGAACACCACGTCGACGCCTTTCTTGGCGGTGAGCTTGCGGGTGACGCCCTCGAAACGCTCGGTCTTGTAGTTGATGACGTGATCGGCGCCCAGCGCCTTGCACTTTTCCGCCTTGGCGTCGTCGCCGACGGTGGTGATGACGGTGCAGCCGATGGCCTTCGCCATCTTGATGGCGACCGAGCCGATGCCGGAGCCGCCGGCATGCACCAGGATGGTCTCGCCCGGCTTGAGCTTGGCATTGTCGAACAGCATGTGCTCGGTGGTGCCGAAGGCGATCGGCGCGCAGGCTGCATCGCGCAGCGACACGCCGGCCGGCACCGGGATCACCAGCCGCGCCGGCAGATTGATCAGATCGCGCGCGAAACCGTCGATGTGAAAGCCCATGATGCCGCCGACGTTCTCGCACAGATTGTCGCGGCCCTCGCGGCAGGCGGCGCAATGCCCGCAGGTCATGGCGCCATACATCACGACCTTGTCGCCGGCCTTGAAGGCGGAGACGCCGGCGCCGATCGCGGCGATCTCGCCGGAAGCTTCGGCGCCGACCACCAGCGGCAGCTTGCGTTTGGCGAAGGCCATGCCGCGAAAGCCCCAGAGATCGAGGTGATTGAGCGCGACCGCCTTGATGCGAATCTGCACCTCGCCGCCGCCGGGCGGCGGCGGATCCGGCACGTCGGCAAGTTCGAGCTTGCGGTCGGCGATGAGTTGTAATGCGCGCATGGGCAGATGTTGCGGGCGCGGCGGTTAAGCCGGCTCGCGCCCCATCACCAGCGAGACGTTCTGCCCGCCGAAACCGAAGGAATTGGAGATGACGTGGGTCACCTTCGCATCGCGTGCCTTGTTGGGCACCACGTCGAGCGGGATGGCTGAATCCGGGATGTCGTAATTGATGGTGGGCGGGATGCGCTGGTGCGCCAGCGTGAGCAGGGAGATCACCGCCTCGACCGCGCCGGCCGCCGACAGCGTATGGCCGATCATGGATTTGTTCGACGAGATCGGGACGCTCTTCATGCGCTCGCCGAACACGGTGGAGACGCCGAGATATTCCATCTTGTCGTTTTCCGGCGTGCTGGTGCCGTGCGCATTGACGTAGTCGATATCGTCGGGCACGAGCCCGGCATCTTTGATCGCATTGACCATGCAGCCGATGATCGGCTTGCCATCCGGGCTCGAGCGGGTTCGGTGGAACGCGTCGGTCATCTCGCCGCAGCCTTCCAGAATGCCCAGGATCTTGGCGCCGCGCGCCTTCGCCGCCTCATAGCTTTCCAGCACCAAGGCGCCGGCGCCTTCCGCCATGATGAAACCGTCGCGGTTTTTCGAGAAAGGCTTGGAGGCCGATTGCGGGTTGTCGTTGCTGGTGGAGAGCGCCGAGAGCAGGGAGAAGCGGATCAGCGCTTCCGGATTGATCGAGCCGTCGGTGCCGATGCAAAGCGCGGCATCCGTCTCGCCGCGCCGGATCGCCTCGACGCCGAGCTGAATCGCGCTCGCGCCCGAAGCGCAGGCGGTGGACAGCGAGATCGGCGAGCCCTGCGTGCCGAATTTTTCCGCCAAATGGTCGGCCACCGAGCCCAACAGGAAGCGCTGATGATAGGCCGGAAACTGCGAGCTCGCGCGCAACAGGTCGCTATAGGTCACCTTGCCATTGGCGCCGGACTTGGCGCTGACTTCGAGCCGCTGCGGCCAGTCCACTTCAATCGGCGGCACCGCCAGGAACAATGGTCCAGGGAATTCGCCGCGGGCGCCGATGCCGGATTCGGCAATCGCTTCTTCGGCGGCAAGATCGGCGAAGCATTCGGTCAGCGCGGCCGCGCTAGGCTGCGGCGGCAGATAATCGATGGTGCCCGCGATGCGGGTCTTGAGGCCGTCGGTCGGGAAACGGGTGATGGCGCGGATGCCGGACACTCCGGCGGTCAGCTTGGCCCAATTGTCGGTTTTGCCGGCGCCGAGCGAGGTGACCACGCCAAGGCCGGTCACCACGACGATCGGCCGGCCCATTTTGTCCTTGCTCGATGGCATCTGCGATCTCCCTCAGCCGACCCGTTCGACCAAAGCGAGGGCTTCGCCTCGCCAGTGGCCGACACCGGTCACCAGGACTTGGCTCAAGTCCCCGCTCATCGGCCGCTCCAGCCCGGTCGAGTCGCAGGGTGGAAACAGACTACCATGCCCGACCGCGACCGCGGCCAGCGCTACATTCATCGGGAATTGCGGCTCCAGCCCATGACCGAGATAGGAACCGGTGGCGCGCACGGCAAGGTCGCCATGCTGGCTGAGAAATTCTCGTTCCTCGGCGGTCGCGGGGTTGGCACCGGTGGCGCCCGACAGCACCGCGGCGTGACCGCTTTTGACCTTGTCCTTGATCTTGTCCCAAAGCCCTTTGAGGCTTGCGGAGACGGTGCCGGGCTGCCGATTGGCGCGGCCGGACACCACCGCCGACAACCGCGCCAGCGGCTTGGCGCCGCGCTGCTCGGCGTGCTCGCGCGCCTCGATCACCAGGAACGCGCCCATCGAGCCGAGCGCGAAGCTGCCATTGCCACCACGCTCCCAGACCGGCGCATAGTGGTCTTTCAAGTTTATCCCGCCGAATTGATAGATGATCAGCAGATCGGGCCGCTCGGCATTTTGCGACCCGCCCACCAGCGCGATGTCGCTTTGTCCGGCGACGATGCGTGAGAGCGCGATGCGCACGGCGTCGACGCCGGATGATTCCTCGCCCATGAAGGTGCGCGAGGAGCCGGTCACGCCGTGCACGATCGAAATATTTCCGGCCAGCAGATTGGAAAGCTGCGCCAGGAACAGCGTCGGCCGCAGGTCGCTCATCAGGCGTTCATTGAGGAACGCCGCCTTATTGGCCGCGCTCGGCATGCCGGACAGGATTGTGGTGTCGACCGCGAGATCGCGCTCGCCACCGCCGGCGGCGACAATCATGTCCATGTGCGAGAGGATGTCGGGCTTGCCTTTGACGCCGGCGGAATCGAGCGCCAGACCGGCGGCATAGGTGCCGATACGCTGCCAATTCTCCATCTGACGCTGATCGCCCTTCTTCGGGATCTGCGTGTCCAAATTGATCGGCGCCAGCGGATGCACGATGAACGGCGCGAAAGCCGTGCCGTTGGCGCTCGGGTGCGCCTCCATCAGCTTCTGCCAATGCGCCTGCGGGCCTTCGCCCAGGCAGGAGACAATACCGACGCCGGTTATCCAGGCCTCGCGTTCCGTCTTAGCCATTGACCGGGGCCTCGACTTGCAGGCCGATGCGGCCCGCGGTTTCCCGCATCTGCCGCCCCATTTCGGCATTGGGGAAATCGAGCACGCGCAGCGTCAGCGTGGCGTCGCAAATCAATTTGCCGCCGCACTTGATCTTTGCCGCGGTGATCGCGTAGCCGGATCCGTCATGTTCAAGATGGGCGGTGATCGCCAGCTTCTGCCCGGGGGTCACGAAGGTGCGCAGCTTGGCCTCCTTCACCGCGGCCAGGAACGGCATGCGTTCGAATCGGTTAAGCGCCACAACGAGCCAGCCTGAGGTCTGCGCCATCGCCTCGATCAGCAGCACGCCCGGCATCAGCGGATAGCCGGGAAAATGTCCTTCGAAAATCGTGCTTGCGGTCGGGACCGTCGCCTCGCTGCTGATCTTGCGGTCGGCGAGGTTGAGGTCGACGATCCGGTCGATCAGCTGGAAATACTCGAGACGCATGAGGCCTGGCGCTTCAAGCTCCCTTGGCAGCGACGAGTTCGTCGATGCGGGCGCTTAGGTTTTTGAGCACGAAATACTGATCGGTGGTCGCCTTGCCGTCGTTGACTTCCTGCGTCCACTGCTCGAGCGGCAGCTTGATCCCGAAGGCCTTGTCGATGGCAAAGGCGATATCGAGGAAATCCAGGCTGTCGATGCCAAGATCGTTAATGGCATGACTGTCCGGTGTAATGGAGTCGCGCGGAATATCGCAGGTTTCGGCGATAATATTGGCGATGGTGTCGAATGTGGAGGACATCGATAACTCTCTGATTGATTTGGAGTTCCGGCAATGCAGGAGGCCGGCGCGCGTGACGACTGCGATAGCCCCTGACCCGGCCTTCCCCCGGCAAGCGGTCGGTGCCCGTATAGCGAAGCGGCGGGTCAAGTTCAATGGTGGGCGCCATTTATCGAGCAAAAGTGGCTAATGGACCGGGTCGCAAGGGTGGAATAGGGGGGTACCGGGCCGGCGGCTCACCAGCGGTCCTTGCTCACTTCCACCGGCGTGCAGCCGCGTCGTCCCGACAAGACGCAATCCTGATCTTTTCGCATCCGAGCCATGGTATCGGCCAGCCAAATCCCGGCCCCGATCAATCCGACCACGAACAGGAAAGCCGCTATGTTCACCATCATACGGTGGCGATAGTCGTCGGCCCCCTCACTGCGCTCATATTTGGCGAGGTCCTCGACCGGGGCAGGGGGCGGTGCCGGCGGACGCGCGCTGGCCCGTCCACGGCGAAAATTCACCACGCGCCGCTCGCTTTCGGCCGAAGACGGATCGTCGCTGACCATGACGCCTTAGCCTAGCATGCCCGCTGCGGCCGTTCGAAGGCGCACGGGCGGGGCGGGACCGGATCAGGCACCCAGCGGCGGGTTGCGCATATTCGCAGCTGTTGCCCCTGGGCAACGGCCGATGGGCAAGAGGCCTCCTATGGCAGGAAATCGCCAACTGGCACTGCCTAGCTCCTTGTCCCGTACCCCCCATTACGCCAAGATCAATTTCGGAGCCGGAGTCATAAAAAGGGCTCTGCCTTTCGTCGGGGGAACGCTAGTCCCAGGCCAATTGCCAGCGTAACGGCAAGGCCGGGACGGATGAACGGCTGTCAGTCTTTTCGCCAAAGCGAAAAGGCGCCGTGGGGGATTGGGGAAACGCTTGTTTCAGTGGATGAGCGCGCTTGGGCAAGTCGCCACGCTCGATTTGCCCTGGGCTGCTAAAGTCACTTCGCTGATGGTGCTGCCGTTCGCGCACGAGGATCTCGCGATCATCCTCGGCGGCTACATCATCGTGAACGATCTGATGCCGGTCAGTCTGGTGACCTTGAGCATCTATGGCGGCATTGTGGCGAGCGATTTCGCGCTCTACGGCATCGGCGCCGCCGCCCGCTATGTGCCGTGGCTTTCCCGCTATGCGGTGGACGACCGCGTTCACCGCTTCGGTGACAAGCTCAAACGCAATGTGTTCGGGCTGGTGGCCTTGTGCCGGGTGGTGCCCGGCGTGGTGTTCGTCGCCTTCATCGCTTGCGGCTGGTCGCGCGTCTCGCTCGCCCGCTTTAGCGCCGCGAGCCTGATCATATCGGCGCTCTATTTGCCGCTGATGCTCTATCTCGTGATCGTGTTCGGCGATGCGCTCGACGATCGCGTCGGCCTATGGGCATGGCCGATGCTGTTCCTCGCCATCGCCGCCACCAGCTTCGCGCGCAAGCGCGTGTTCGCGTTCCGCGATACGGCCAAGCCGGAAGCCACGGCCGAGGCGGTGTTGCCGGTATCCTGCTTCGGCATGCCGGCATTGTCGCGCGCCGACCGCACGGTCGCCGCCGCCGAGCGCATTCCGCCGGCGCTGTTCTATCTGCCGCTGGTTTTCAACTGGATGCGGCTCGGCTTGCGCCATCGCTCGTTGACGCTGCCGACCGCGGCCAATCCCAATATCTTCACCGGCGGCATGTGGGGAGAATCGAAGAGTTCGTATTTCTTCGACGTCACGCCGGCCGAGCGGCAATGGATCGCCGATTTCGTGCTGCTCAAGCGCACGGTCGGCGTCAGGAGCCTTGCCGCCGACCTCAGCCGCGCCGCGCGTGCGCTCGAAGGCGCCGGGCTCGATTTTCCGCTGATCGCCAAACCCGACATTGGCTGGCACGGCCATGGCGTGCGGCGCATCGACGATCGCACGCAGCTCGAAAACTACATCGCGAATTTTCCACCCGTCACCACGCTGATGCTGCAACGCTACGTGCCGCATACTGCCGAAGCGGCGGTGCTTTATGCGCGGCTGCCGGGCGAGGCGAACGGGCGCATCCTGTCGCTCACCTTCCGCTATTTCCCGCATGTGATCGGCAATGGCCGCTCGAACGTGCGGCAGTTGATCCGCAGCGATGAACGCGCGCAATGGAAATCCGAACTGCATCTTGGCATCGATCCGACCCACCGCGGCGTCGATCCACTCGATCTCGACCGCATTCCGGCGTCCGGCGAGGTGGTGCGCATCGCGCTGATCAACAATCAACGCGCCGGCGCGCTCTATCGCGACGGCCGTCGCCATATCACCGCGGCGCTGGAGGCGCGCTTCGACGGGATCGCGCGCAGCATGACCGAGTTCCACTACGGCCGCTTCGATCTGCGCTTCGAAAGCGTCGAAGCGCTGATGCGGGGTGAGGGTTTCTCGATCGTCGAGATCAACGGCATCGGCGGCGAAGCGATCGATTGCTGGGACCCGCGGCTGGCGGTGACCGAAGTCTACCGGCGGTTGACCGAACAGCAGCGGCTGCTGTTTATGATCGGACAACGCAACCGGGCGCGCGGGTTCCATCCGACAAGGTTCGGCGATTTCTTCACCAGCTTTTTCCAGCAGAACCGCTTGATCCGCAGCTATCCGGCGTCGGCTTAAAGCTGCCATCATTCGTCCCCAAGGGGATGCTCCCGTTCAATCCGTCTGGTGTCACCACAATGCATAGACTCGCTATTTTTGTCGCCGCCATGCTTGCCGCCGCGCTGGCTCACCCGGTGCACGCCGACGACGTCGCCGCCGGCGGCGTTAAGATTTCCGCGCCTTGGGCGCGCGCGACCCCGAAAGGTGCCGCCGTCGGCGCCGGCTATATGACGATCACCAACAATGGCAGCGCGTCCGACCGCCTGATCGGCGGCGCCTCGGACGTCTCGAAGGGTCTCGAGATCCATGAGATGACCATGGACAACGGCGTGATGCGGATGCGTCCGATCGGCAAGGGGCTCGAGATCAAGCCGGGCCAGAGCGTCAAGCTCAAGCCGGGCGGCAATCATCTGATGTTCCTCGGCCTCAAGAAGCCGCTGGCGCAAGGCGAACACGTCAAAGCCACGCTGGCGTTCGAAAAGGCCGGCAAGGTCGATGTCGACTTCACCGTCGAGAGCATTGGCGCGCAAAAACCGGATTCTGCCGGCGGCGATCACGCCATGCCGGGCATGAAGACGTTCGCGTCCACAGGCGCCGCCAAGACACGGGGGCAAACAACAACGCCAACGCCAGCAAGCCCAAGCTCACGCTCCATCGGATGCGCTCGCGCGCCCGCGCGCGCACTTCGCCCATGACAAATTGCTCGCCTTTGCGCATTTCTCCGTAGGATTTTAGAAATGAGGAAATTCGCGCGACGAAAAAGTCATCGAATGCCACTCCTTGGGTGCGGTTGCGCCTTTCCACCTCGTTGAGCTGCTCCGCCTCCCGGCGATAACGTTCTGCGTATTCGCTTGCATCCACGAACGTCGCGTGTTCGGCGCGCGTGAAATAAAGCGTTCGGAGCGAAGGAACCGCGACTTCGATCAGGTCGATGAGCGGCTGGTCCGCGCGCGGCGCGGCCGCCAATTGCAATGCCGCCGCCGCCAAAATCGTGGTGACGGTCCAGCGGGCGGTTGCGGTCGCAACGCGTAACGCATTTTGGCGATTTCCCCGCAGAAACGGATAGAGCAATCCCGCTACCGCAAGCGCTACGCCGAAGGCGCAAACCATGGCCGCGCCGGTCGGCAAGTCGAAGTTAAACGAGGCGGCAAGACCGGCGGCACTGGTGAACGTGCCGACGATCCAGCCGATGGCGAGCTGTCTGGCCAGCGTTGAGGCGAACATCACGCCGATGGCGGCGGGAATGATGAGAAACGAAAATACCAGCAGCACGCCGGCGATCGCGACCGAGCTGGTCACGACCACGCCGAAACTCGCATAGAAGACGAATTCCCAAATGAGCGCTCCCGTTCCGGTCATCCGGCGGCGCAACAGCCAGTGCAGCAATCCCACCGCGGCGTAAAGCGGAACAATGACGGCGATCTCGTTTAATCCACTGGTGAGAATATTTCCGGTGAGGATTTGCTTGAGGTGCTCGGCACCTTGCGGTGCCCGATCGATGAGCAGGATGGCCGCCGCCGCCGCAACGACGTAGATGACGCCGATCAGCGCCTCTTGCGGGACGCGTGTGCCCCAGGCGCGCGTGAACGCCAGCAGCACGGCCGCGAGCAAAGTAAACGCGAGCGAATAGCCATAGGTCGCGGCGCTCTGCGCCGGATGACCAAGCATGAATGCCACCGTCGCGCCGAGCGCCGCGATCTGTGCCAGCGCCAGATCGACGAAGATCACTTTGCGGGCCAACACCTGGATGCCGAAATAGGCGTGGATGCCGACCAGACATACCGCCACCAGGAACGACGGCCAGAGAAACAACAGCGGCTCGATCATTGTTTGGCCGCCGCTGATGTCAGGGCCTTGATATTGGCGTCGAACAGCGAGATGTAGTCGTCCGTCCGCGGCAGCGCGCCGACCGACGCGGCCAGCTTCACGATCGCTGCCCCGGTCTTGCTCGCGACGAAAGCAACGTCGCGTTCCGGCTCTTGCGGCTCGCGCACGAGGATACGGACACCGCGTTCACGCATGGTCTTGACGATCCCGGCAAGGTGCGCGGGGCTCGGCGGCACACCGGGCTTGGTCTCGATAAAGCCGACAAAATCCAGACGGAAGCGGCGGGCTAAATAAGGCCAGCTGTTATGATAGGCGACGATCGGCATGCCTTTGAGCGGTGCCAGTTTCGCCTCCCACTCCACTAGTTTGGCCCCTAGGCGAGCGAGGAATGCCGACCGGTTGGCCTGGTAGCTTGCCGCATTGGCCGGGTCGATCCGCGCCAGCGCTTCGAGGATCGTGCCGGTGATGATCTCGGCGTTCTTGGGATCGAGCCAGTAGTGCGGGTTGCCGCTGCCATGGGCATGGCCGTCACCCGGGCCGACGCTCATGCCGCGCAGCTCCAGCACGGCGATGGCGAAAGAGGCATCGACATAGCCAGGACCGCCGCGGCTGATCTCGGGCTTGCCGGCCTGCGCCAGCAGGCGATCGACCCACAGATCGTAGTCGAGCCCGACGCGCACCAGCATCTGCGCGTTCTTGATCCGCAGCACGTCCTGCGGCTTGGGCTGATAGTCCTCGGCATCCATGCTCGCCGGAACGAGATTGACCGCCATGATGAGGTCGCGGCCCACCGCCTCGGTCAGACTGCGCATGTCAGTGGTGGTGGTGACAACTTGGAGACGTTGCTGCGCAAATGCCGGCGACAGCAAAGCGAGCCAAGCGGCGAGGACGGCGAAACGCAACACCATGGATGGCTTTGAAACGAGGAAGGGCCGCGCGAGGCGGCCCTTCCCTGCTTTCCGTTAACGCTTGCCCGCGACCCAGATGCTCTTGGGCATCAGGCAATGGACATTCTTCTCGGTGTCGGACATTGCCCCGACCCGACAATCCATCGCCACGCTGGCGAGCCCATAGGCATCGAGACGTGCGATCTTCTTCTCCGACTCGAGCAGCTTGATCATGCCCATCGAGGCTTCGTTCATCGCCTTGTTCAGGTCGGCGTCCTTGACATGCGAGACCAGGTATTTCGGCGTCTCCTTGGTCGGACGCTCCATGTCTTCCTTGTCGCGCGTATTCTTGGGATTGAGGCAGTGGACGCCTTTCTTGACGTTGACGACCTGCGAGACACGGCAATCGGACACGCTGGCCATCAATTTCTCGGCCTGCTCGGCAGGGATTTTGCGCTGCTCGGCCAGGAACTTGACGGTTTGCGCCTTGGCCTGCGCCCAGGCTTTGTTCATATCCTGGTCGAAGCCCATGGTGATCCAGGATTTCGCCGTTTCGATGCGCGGGAAGTCGAGCGGTTTGCCCTTGATGACTTCCACCGTGATGTTGAATTCCTTGTAGGCGGTCTCGATCGCGGTGAGATTGACCTCGCCGTTGCCCTGGCCGGCGTGCGAGTCGCCGGTCCACAATAGCGCGCCTGGCACATGCACGGGAACATACAGCATCGTGCCGGCGACCAGATCGCGAATGTCCATATTGCCGGCGAATTCGCCGGGCGGCACGCTCGAGTAGCGGCCCGGGTCCTTGCGAGCGACGGCGAGCGTGCCGGGAAACGGCCTGATCGGGAGCACAATGCCGGGCAGAAACTCGGTCGTCATCTTGTCGAGATCGAGGTACATATATTTGACTTGGCCGTCCGAATAGACGCTCGGGAATTGGCCGAACATGCCCGGCACATTGAAGTTGGTCGCGTAAGCGCGCGGGACGATCTTGTTGATCGTCACTTTCAGGACGTCGCCCGGCTGCGCTTCCTCGATATAGATCGGTCCAGTCAATGTATGCGGCCCGCGACCGGGGAAATCGGTACGCGTTTTCTTGATCTGCTCGATGGTCGTGCCCGGAACGATCTGATTGTGGCTGTGCATCATTGTTTCCAGCACGACGGTATCGCCGGAATGGACCCGCAGCACCGGCGGCTGGGCGTTGTCGAACCAGCCCCATTGCGTGGTTTCGAGCGTGGCGGGCAGCAGATGCACTTTCTTGCCGCCCGGCACCCCGACGACGCGGAGCTTGGAATCGGCAGGGCCAACGCCGGGATAGCCGGGCGTGGTGATTGTTGCGGTCGGCGGGAACTGCGGTGCGGCAGGGGCCGGTGCGGAGGGAGCTGACACGGCGGGGGCTGGAGCCGCAGGAGCCGGCGTCGGTGGTGACGTTTGCGCGAGCGCTGCCGTTCCGATGAGCAACGCTCCGTAGGCGCCTACTGCAATACGCGACAGTAAAGTTGCGCCGGCCAGAGCTAATTTGGTGAAGTCTCGACGTCGCATGGAAGCCTCCCCGTTTTTTGGCACTGTGCAACACCGAGGAGAGCAAGCGGCGTGCCATGCCTTATGATTTGTTATGATGTGTAGGTTTTTGCGAGCTTCTTGCCCCCTGAGTCAGCCCGCCGCCCAAAATAACAGCGGCTGCCCAAAGGGTGGTCAGTCGTTTGACCGAAGTCAATCACGGAATCTTGGGTATTTGCGGACTCGGCCCCCGTTAAAGCCGGCCGGGTCCCCGAATGGTAAACGAATTCAAAGGCCGTGCCTGCACCAATAGTTAAGACAATCAAGGCTATACGAGAGGCAGTGCCACTAAACGTCGAGTGGGTGGATGCCTAACCGCGACCCGAACGCCGAGCCACGGCGCTTTTCCAGCCCTCCCGCCTCGGCGCCCACGCGCATCGCGGTCGACGAAGCATTGCGCAATAATTGGCTGGAAATCTGGTACCAGCCGAAGATCGACCTCAAGCGCAAATGCCTGGCCGGCGCCGAAGCGCTCGCGCGTATCCGCCATCCGCAGGAAGGCGTGCTATGGCCGGAAAGCTTCCTGCCCGGCATCGACGACGAAAGCCTGGCCCATCTCACCGAGCATGCGCTGCTCACCACCCTGCGCAACTGGACCAGCTTCGCCGACGCCGGCGTCAACCTGCATCTCTCGATCAACGTGCCGGCAAGCGCGCTTTCCAAGCTGCCGATCGGCGAGATCGTCGCGCAGAACCGGCCGCAATCCGAAAATTGGCCCGGCCTGATTCTGGAAGTCACCGAAGACCAGATCGTGCGCGACATCGCGATGGCGAAAAAATGTGCCGCCGAACTCAAGGCCAACGGCGTGACCATCGCCATCGACGATTTCGGCGCCGGCTACTCCTCGTTCTCCAGCCTGCGCGATCTGCCATTCGCCGAACTAAAGCTTGACGGCTCGTTCGTGAAAAATTGCGCCATCGATGCCACCAATGCCGCGATCTGTCAGACCGCGATCGACCTCGCGCACCGCTTCGGCAGCGTGGCGGTGGCGAAAGGCGTCGAGAGCATGGCCGACCTGCAGGCGCTGGTGGTCATGGGCTGCGACTTCGGCCAGGGCATGCTGGTGGCGCCGCCGATGCCGAAGGAGCGCTTCCTCGAACTCTTGAGCCAGCGCATGAACAAACCGCGCCCGCAAGCCGAGCCGGCCGCGTCGGAGTTGCCGTCCGTCGCAGCCGCCGACCGCGTCGCCTAATCTTTACATCGGCTCCGCCCATGCCAGCTTGGCGTCTTCTGGCGGCATCATGCGGAAAACGTTGAGCGTCATCGAGATCATCACGTAATAGCCGAGGATGCCGACGAACTCGACGGTCGCCGCGTCGCCGAGCAGTGCGTGCACGCGCTTGTAGGTACGGTCGCTCACGCGCCTGGTCTTGTACAGCTCCTGGATGAAATCGTAGAGCGCGCGCTCGTCCTTGGGCGCCGATGCCGGCTTACGCCCGGCGCGCAGAGCCTGGATCGTCTTAGGCTTGACGCCGTTTTTCGTGGCGATCGGCGCATGCGCGAACCATTCATATTGCGCGCGCCACAGCCGCGCCGTGCACAAAATAGCGAATTCCGACAGCCGCGGCGGCAGCGCGGTCTTATAACGGCAATGGCCGCCGAGCGCTTGCGCGAGCTGGCCGAATTCCGGAGCGTGCAGCCACACCGCGAAAGGCCCGCGCGGCGTGATCGATGTACCGCGCGGCCCCGAGCGGATCGCCTGCATGAGCGCGCGCTGGGCGTCGGTCATTCGCTGTTCGTCGATCAGGGCGAGGCGGGGCGCCGGGCGCTTGGCGGGCATGGGTTTAGTCCTTGTGGCAGGGGGCGGCGGAGGGGGCAGGGTATGACGATTGGGTGGCTTCGATTATCATAGCCTGAAGTTCCTGGGGAGGACCGCATGGACGATGTGACCCAATTCACGCCCAACCTCGCGCGCTACGAGGCGTTGATGGACGTGGTCCGCAACCGCCTGACCAGCCGCGCCTTCCGTCCGGACGTCGCGGTACCGCGCGAGCATATCGAACTGGTGCTGGAAGCGGCGCGCCATGCGCCATCCGGCGCCAATGCACAGCCCTGGCATTACATCGTGGTAACCGATCCGGCGGTGAAAAAGAGCATCGCCGACTATTTCGTCGCCGAGGCGACCAATCGCGCCAAGCTGAAGATGAAATTCCCCACGCCCAATTACCGCGGTCTGGAGACGGCGCCCGGCTTCGTGGTGGTGGCGGCCGATTTCCGCTTCGTGCGCGCCTTCCCGGTGCTGCTCGACGGTTCCGATCTCGACAAGAAGTACCAGCAGAATGCCGAACGTATCCTGCTGCAAAGCGTCGCCGCCTCGACCATGTCGGCGCATCTGGCCGCGGCCGCGCTCGGCTATCAGGTCTGGTGGGTGACCGCGATCGGCCAGGACGACGCGCAGAAATCGCTGCGCCCGCTGCTCGGCGTGCCGGACGATCTCGCCATCATCGACATCATGGCGTTCGGCGTGCCGGCCAAGCCCCCCTACAAGCGCTGGAAGAAGACGCTGCCGCAGATCGTGAATTGGGGCCGCTTCGATATGAGGAACTATATGACCATCGAGGACATCGAGGCCTGGGTGCGCGAGACCCGCCATAAGGTCATGTATCGCGACGAAGCCAAGGTGGATTGATTTTTGCGACGCGCGGGGAGGCGTGAATGTTTGCTGTTCGGACTATCGTTGCAGCGATCATATTGAGCGCGCTCGCCGGCCCGGCCTTGGCCGACGCCATCGACGGCAACTGGTGCCACAGCGACGGCCGCCGCTTCAGCATCCGCGGACCGGAAATCGTCACACCCGGCGGCAAGCAGATGGAAGGGCAATACAGCCGCCACTGGTTCAACTACACGGTGCCGGCGCCGGAGGCGGGCGCCGGCGAAACCATTTTCATGACGCTGGCGAACGAAAATACCGTGCACCTGCGGCGCGGCGAGCAGGCCTCCGGCAATCCGCAGGAAACCTGGGTGCGCTGCGCGCCGTCGATCAGCGCGCTGCCGGCTCTGCCGCGGTCTTGAACGGTGCCGCCGGCTCCTCCGTCGCCGTCACCTTGATCAGCCCGCGCTGCGTCATGCGCAGCTCCTTGGCGGCGGCGAGCGAGAGGTCGATCACGCGGCCCTTGGTGAAGGGGCCACGGTCGTTGATGACGACCACCACGCTGCGTTTGGTCCTGGTGTCGGTGACGCGCAGGCGCGTGCCGAACGGCAGGGTCTTGTGTGCGGCGGTAAATTTGCTCGGGTCGTAGTGTTCGCCCGACGCCGTCCGCCCCTTGTAATTCGTGTCGTAAAATGCGGCGATGCCGGCGAAGCGCATGGGCGCCTTCACGGCAGCCTGCGCGCTCGCGATGCCGCCCGCGAGCATGAGCCCGGTTACCAGCCAAACCTTCCATTGCATCGGCTTGATCCCCCGAAACCATCCTACACCAAAACCCGGTCGGGATTCCAAACCGGCCCGGCGATGGTTAAGGCGCATTCCTGATGGCCAAACATGACGATCAGATGGCGAGTGGCAAAAAACGCCATCTGAGCGCTAACGTTGCCGTAGAACAAAGGTTCCGTTGCTTTATTTGTTGGTGGGTTGAGACGATTGCCGCGCCGGTTTAGTTCGCTGTGCCGCGCGCTTCTTGTGATTGCCGCCATTACGCTGGCCGGTGCCGCGGCGGGCGCGGCGTTGCTCGATGCTCTGCGTCAGCCGTTCGACCCGCGCGCGCGACTTGTCGTGCAGCTCCTGCAATTCCTCGTCGTTGAGATCCTCGATGGCGGCGAACTCGTTCTTGGCGCCCTTCATCGCCAGCACCAGTTCCGACAGTTTGAGCTGCACCGCCATGATGTCGCGGTTCTGCGTGTTCTGGATCAGGAACACCATCAGGAAGGTGACAATGGTGGTGCCGGTATTGATCACCAGCTGCCAGCTGTCGCTGTAATGGAAGATCGGACCGCTGACGATCCAGACCACAATCACCATCACCGCGAGCAGGAAGGCGGTCGGATGACCGGTCCAAGTCGCGGTCGTCTGTGCGAACTGGTGAAATCTGGCGGACAGTGTCGAGGCGAAATCCGCGTGCGATCCGTTCGGATGCGGGGATTGGTGTTGATGGATGGTGGTTTGTGTCATCGCGGCAGCCAACGCGCAGCGGGGCCGCAGAGTTCCGCTGGCACCGTCTCGCCGCCGCGTGGCGGGCATTTTATTTGAGCTTGGGCAGCTTCTGCTTCAGGCGGGCGATATTGGCCCACGGGTCCTTGCGCAGGCGCGCGAGCCGGGTCTTTAAGTTTTTTACGGTGTACTGGCTGGCGCTCTTGAGTGCGCCCAACTCCGACCATTCCACCGGCGTCGACACGGCGGCGCCCGGCCGCGCGCGGGTGGAGTAGGGCGCCACCGCGGTAGCTTCGCGGCTGTTGCGCAGATAGTCGATGAAGATGCGGCCTTTGCGCTTGGCCTTGGTCGCGGTCACGATGTAGCGGTCGGGCGCGTTGCCCGCCATGCCCTCGGCCACCGCACGCGCGAAGCCTTTGGCCTCGTCCCAGGATGTCGGCTTGATCGGCAGCACGACGTGCAGGCCCTTGCCGCCGGTGGTTTTGACGAAGGTCTTGAGCTTTAGCTCGCTAAGCAGCTTGCGCACCTCGCGCGCGGCGGCGACCACATCGCGCCAGTTCGTGCCCGGACCGGGATCGAGATCGAACACCAGCCGGTCGGCGCGTTCGCGGTCGTCGATGGTGCTGCCGCGGGTGTGGATTTCCAACACGCCGGCCTGCACCAATGCGATCAGCCCATCGAGATTATCGATTGAGATGATCTTGTCGCTTTTCTCCGGCACCAGATGCAGATGTTCGGTGGCGACGCCGGCGCTGGTGTGCTTCTGGAAGAAGCATTGGCTGCCGACGCCATCCGGACAGCGCAGCAGCGCGATCGGCCGGCCGACCACATGCGGCCGCATCCACTTCCAGACCTGCGTGTAATAGTCGGCGAGATCGCGCTTGGTGATGCCGACGTCGTCCCAATAGACGCGATCGGGGTGCGTGAGCGTAATAGCGCCGACTTTGTTCTCCGTCTTGGTCGCTGATTTGGCGATCGGCGCGCTGCGCCGTTTCGCCGTAGCGCTGGTGTTGGTCGCGGCCATCGCTTTCACCTCACGCACCACCTCCTTGGTGGACTTGTCCTCGCGCAGGCCCTGGAACGAAGCGTGCCGCACGCGGTCGTCATGGGTCCAGCCATGGAAATCGACTTCGGTAGCGTAGTTTAGCGTTCCAGCGACATTAAACGTTGCATCGGCCCCGTGCAGCTATAGCCGCGATGGCTGTATTTTTTGCGACCCAGGCCGCGGCAATTGACAGGCGGGTTGCATCATAATCTAATTCCGGTTGTGTATATCTCATATTGCAAGGCGTGGTGTCATGACCTTGATCCGGCCGTTGCTCACGCGCGTGCTGCTGGCGCTGGTGTTTTGCGCCGTTGCCGGACATTCGAGTATTGCGGAAACCTGGCCGACGCGACCCATCGCCTTAGTCATCGGCTTTGCCGGCGGCACCGGCGATACCATCGGCCGCCCCTTTGCCGAATTTGCATCGAAGGAACTGGGCCAACCGGTCGTCGTCGAAAGCCGGCCAGCCGGTGGCGGTATTGTCGCAGCCCTCGGCGTTTCCAGGGCCCAGCCGGACGGCTACACCATCGGCTTGCAGGCGGTGGGACCGATGATCTTGCGGCCGATCATGGACCCAACGGTTGAATTCGATTCCGAAAAGGATTTCTCGCCAATCGCACTGCTGATCGACACCCCCAATGTGATTCTCGGCGGCGCTCAATTCTCCGCGCGTTCGGTGCGGGAAACGGTTGACTGGGCGCGACAAAACCCAGGCCGCGTGACGATCGGCCATCCCGGACCGGGCACCATGGGCCATCTGGCGGCCTTGTTGCTGGCGTCGGACGCCAAGTTTACGGGCAACTACATCGCCTACCGCAACGTGACGCTCATGGTGACCGACCTGGTCGGCGGACAAATCGACGTCGGGGTCGCGGCCTATAATCCGCAATTGAAGGCGGCGCGTGTCTTGGCAGTCATGACGGCCGAACCGGTCGCGTTCTTGCCGGGCGTACCGTCGATGCGCCAAGCGGGTTTTCCGGGCGTCTACGCATCGACCTGGTTTGCGCTTTTCGGTCCGCCAAACCTGCCGCCGGACATTGTTGCAAAACTTAATACCGTCGCGAACGCGTTCCTGCGCAGCGACGATGGCCGAAAACGATTAAATTTAATTGGCGTACGCCCGCTCGGCGGTTCACCCGAACGACTGGCAAAAACGATGGCCGAGGACAAAATCCAGTGGTCCAAAGTCATCAAGGACGCCAATATTAAATTGAACGATCAGCTGTGACAGTGGGGAGCGAGCGGACATCATGAAAATTATTCAGCTGTTGCTCAAGCGAGCGCTCATTGCCTTTTTGTTTTGCACAGTTGCGGAGCATTCTGTGCGGGCAGAAACCTGGCCGACGCGGCCCATTGTTATCGTTTTTGGCTTCGGGGCGGGCGGCAGCGCCGACGCGATAACCCGGCGCTTTGCCGAATTTGCATCGAAGGAACTGGGCCAACCGGTCGTGGTAGAGAACCGACCGGGCGCCGGCGGCGTCGTGGCCGCGGTCGGTGTCAGCAAGGCCGTTGCCGACGGCTACACGATCATGATGCATGCGAGTGGGCCGATGATCTTGCGGCCGATCATCGATCCATCGATCGGCTACGATTCGGTAAAGGGTTTTACGCCGATCGTCCTCGTTGGCGAAAGTCCCAACGTTATTCTTGGCGGATCAAAATTCTCAGCGCGTTCGGTGCAGGACATGGTCGGCTGGGCGAAAAAAAATCCCGGTCTTCTGACGGTCGGGCATCCCGGCCTTGGCACGGCGGGGCATCTCGGCGCTTTGTTGCTGGCATCGCGCGCCGGCTTCACGGCTAACTACATTGCCTATCGCGATAACGCACAAATTCTGCCCGACATCATGGGAGGACAAATCGACGTCGCATCCGTGGCTTATGCGCCGCAATTAAAATCGGCGAATATCCTGGCCGTCATGGCACCCGAACGCGTTGAGTTTTTGCCGGCTGTGCCATCCATGCGAGAAGCGGGTTTCTCGGGCGTCTATGCGTCGACCTGGTGGGCGCTATACGGTCCGCCGAATCTGCCGCCAGACATTGTCGCGAGGCTTAATGCCATTATGAATGCATTCTTGCGCAGCGACGTTGCCCGAAAACAAATGGCTTTGATTGGCTTTCAAGGGCTCGGCGGTTCATCCGAACAGCTCAGCAAAATGATGGCCGATGAGAAAGCCTTGTGGTCCAAGGTCATCGAGGACGCCAAAATAAAAATGAACGATCCGAAGTGATCGCAAAGGTCCGATCTCCTGTCGAGGTGTCTAGGAGAAAACCCCGGGTTCAACGCGCGGGCGATAGAGCATTTTCCGGCGAAGTGGGAACCGGTTCGCTGTAGAAAATGCGATCAAATAAGAATCTAGAGCGCGTTTCCGATTCAATAGAACCGGAACGCGCTCTAAGACGGAAACGCGGTTCGGATCGTCTTAAGAACCGCGCGCACCGCGGGCGATGGTTCGTTTGTCCGGTAAACAACCGAGTCTTTAGAATATCTCGGTGGACCCGCAATATTTCGTACCACGACATCGGAATCGATGATGTTTTTGAATGATTCCGGTATAACGGCGATCCCGACATTGGCGCTCACTAGCGTTAGCAAGGAAAGTGCATCTGGCGCGCGCTGGACGATTTGCGGAATCGTGCCGGGCGGAAGAACCGCGGTGATATTTCGCCAAAAGCCCATCATGGCGTCCAGTTCATAAGCAACGAAGTTTTGTTTCGCTAAGACCGCAGCCGTAATGTGTTTTTGCTTGGCAAGCGGGTGGTTGCGGTGGACGGCAAGGTAGAAACGTTGACGGTCAATTACATGCTCTGTCACGCCGGGTGGATAGGAGTCCAAGCTCCGCATGAATCCGATATCGATGCTGCCAGAGCTGATCGCCTTGATTTGCGGAACGGTCTCCATGCGGTGAATATGGACTAAAACATTGGGTAACGCGGCGCGCGAGAGTTCGATGACTCGTTTGACGTAGCCTGCCGTCGCCGCCGCAAGGACATAACCCAATTTGACATCGCCGACCTCGCCGCGCGCGGCCTCGCGGGCAAAGCGCTCGGCTTGATCGAAGCTTTCGATCAAGGCCAGCGCCCGTTTCTGGAACTGCCGGCCGGCATACGTCAGCTCGACTTGTCGTTTCGTGCTGCGCGTGAAAAGTTCGACGCCGAGGTGCGCTTCAAGCGATTTGATCTGTGCGCTGAGTGTTGGCGGTGCGATGTTCAAACGCTCCGCCGCGCGTGCGAAATGAAGTTCGGACGCGACGGCGGCGAAGTAGCGCAGATGGCGGACTTCCATCGGAAAATTATGAGGCTGGGCCTCGCGAAAATCCAGTGCCGCCTTGACGGCAGGCGCCCGATGTCCGCGCCGTGGTGTTAGCGCCAGCGAAAAACGAATGGGTCATAACGAAAATTAATGCCTTAAAGGCCCTCAATAAATACGACATAAATTGCGAATAATCGTTCGCTGGACACGATTAGCGCGGCCTTTTTGCAACCGGATAGCGATGGGTCGCGCTGATATCGCATCAGGCGAATACGCCCGCCGAAAGTGTGAGCTCGCTCTCAGGCGCGATCCGTTCGTGCTTTTCGGCCACGCTTTTGATGCGATAGCGCGGGTCTGTGGGATCGCCATCCGGCGCCGGAACGAGGTGGCGAATTTCATAGGGGCCGATGGCGGTCGATCGCAGCACGGTCGGCGTCAGATTGACGATTTGACCGATGATGAATTTATGCGTCATGACGATACCCCTCATTGCAATAGCACCTGGAAGCAGAGAACGAACGATCTCCCGTCCGACTGCGCCGTCAGTTCGGCTAGTTCGCTGGCGATGATTCTATATGGTGATGATCCGCTCGAATTGCGACGAAATTGATGCCGGTTTCGTGATTGGCCGCTGCAAGATGAACGAAGTGCGCTTGCGAAGGCATTCGTGATCGCAATTCACTCGACTTTTTGCTTTTAAAGGCGCACGGTTTACCCAATACGATGCTCATTGCGTCCCGGCGTTTACGCCAACCTAGCGACAATTCGCGCTGCATTGCCCTCGTTCGAAAGCGAGGCGGAAGGCACTCATGTTGACTTCGACGTTGCCGAAGATCGCGCCATTCGTCGATATTCAAGACGGAATTACGCTGGCCAGCGCCATCGTCGATACCGTTCGCGATCCGCTCGTGGTGCTCGACGATAAATTGCACGTCATCGCGGCCAGCCGGTCGTTTTATCAAAGCTTCCGGCTTGTCTCCGAAGACGTGCACGGCCGCTTGCTCTATGAGATTGACGGCGGTCAATGGAACATCCCGGAGCTCCGCAAGCTCCTGGAAACGATCGGCAAGGATCATGCGCCGATCGATGGATATGAGGTCGACCGTGAATTTCCCGCGATCGGCCGGCGCACCATGCTGCTGAACGCGCGCAAGGTCTTCTATGAGCGGGGAACTCATTCCACCATATTGCTGGCGTTTGAGGATGTGACCAGCCGGCGCGCCGTCGAGCGACAGATCGAGGCGCTGCTGCGGGAAAAGGACATGCTGCTGGAGGAGATGCAGCATCGCGTTGCCAACAGCCTGCAGATCATCGCCAGCATTCTGCTCATCAAGGCGCGCACCGTCCAGTCGGAGGAGACACGGTTGCAATTGCAGGACGCGCATCAGCGCGTGCTCTCGGTAGCCGCGGTCCAACAGCACTTGAATGTCGCCAGCCGCAGCGCGCAGATCGAGATCGGCACCTACCTTGCGAAGCTGTGCGAAACATTGGCGCAATCGATGATCGGCGACAGCCGGCCGATCTCGCTGAAAGTCGAGGCCGATGCCGGAACGGTCATTTCCCATCAGGCCGTGAGCATTGGCCTGATCGTTACCGAACTGGTGATGAATGCGCTGAAGCATGCCTTCCCCGGCGTGAAGCCAGACGCTGCGATCCTCGTGTTCTACAAAGTCGCGGATACCGACTGGGAGCTGACGGTCGCGGACAATGGCATCGGCAAGCCGGATAACGGAAAAGCCCAGGGCAAGCAGGGGCTGGGCACCAGCCTGGTGCAATCGCTGGCCAAGCAACTTGATGCCCGCGTCGAAGTGACGAGCGGTCCGCACGGGACATCCGTGTCGATTACCCGCGCGACCTTCAAGTCCATACCGGCGAGTGCGGACAAGGGCGTTTATTCGACCCAGGCACGCCTCCAATGACCATGCGAACGAGCCGCAAAATGGTGACATTCCAGAATGCGTTTTCGCTGGCGGCCGGCGACCGTGAATTTTCCGCCGGAAATTACGAAGTCGTGACTGACGAGGAGCTGGTCGAGGGTGTGTCGTTTCCGGTCTATCGCCGTGTTGCAACCATGATGCTGGTGCCCGCCCAATCCCATCAGGCATCGTCGGTCGAGATGCTGACGATCGATCCGCGCGACCTTGCGGCGGCGCTGGAACGCGATGTCTTGACGGCGGACGCCTTCGCGGTGAAAGCCCGCCCAGCTTCGGCACAGGTGACATGATGTGGCCGTTCTCGCAGCCTCGCAGCGCCAATGTCACCAACATGGCGGTGAGTTTTCCCAACCAGAGCCGCAGCTACGATGCGACGCGGCGCGCGATACGCTTCTGGGGATACGATCGTTCGATGGAAAGCTCGTTCTATGTGACCGCGGATGCGCTCGAGCGGATTCAACCGAATCTCAAGCCCGACGTGGCCGGTCTTTTGCGGGCCTTCGATAGCAACCGCGACCGCATCTATGCGATCGCCGCCAAGGTCTACGCCCGCGGCCGCAGAGGCTCGTACGACCTCAATGTCGCCGACGTTTGAGCGCGCCGCTTTGCCCGAAAAAACGCGCCGCGCCGGGCGATAATTTACCTACGCCTCGATCGTCGTCACGCTTGCGAAGCAGGCGACAATCCAGGCCGCAACACAGAACAAAGGAACGACTTATGGCGAACGACGTAAAGAAACCGGGAAATCTGCGCGCCAATGCAAGGCCGACCGAAGGCTATGTATTGGCCGTCGATGGTAAGTTGAAAATGCAATACGAGAGCGCAAAAGAGGCCGCGGAGGCCGGTGCAAAGCTCAAGCAGAGCTTCCCGGTGATCCAGGTCACCGTCTACGATGCGGCGAACCAAACCTATACTCCGGTGGAGATTGAAACGACCTGAGCGGCTGACCGCAGCGCGCGCATATATGTGCTGACATGGAACAATTAGCGGACCGCGACGTTATTACTTCGATCGAAGCAAATTCGTACTGAAAATCGTTTTTACCGATAGAACTCGCAACGATCGTCTCATTCGCAGGTCCGGCGCGGTTCGCTCCGGACGGCAATTACGACACGTTGACTGAGGCCGACTCAGCGCAATTCCGTCAAGCGGGCAGGGCAGTCGGTTGCCCATACCGAGCAGCACTTAACTTCAAGTGCTTTGACCAAGGAGAGTTCTCATGCGCTCCATACTCAAAGCGAGCATTCTGGTATTGACGCTGACCGCCATGCCGTTCGCGGCCCAGGCCGGAACGCTGGAAGGCGTTGCCATCGGCGCTGGCTCGGGCGCCCTCATTGCCGGACCTCCCGGCGCGGTCGTCGGCGGCGTGATCGGCGGCGTGGTTGGCGGCCCGAATATCGTGCGGCATCGTCATCGCCACTGCTGGACCAACGGCAGCGGCAATCGTCGCTGCGCATGGCGCTAAGCGTTCAATCGACGCGCGCTGTGTAGCGACCCGGGGCGGCACGCGCCGCTCCGGTCTTTTGCGATTGATATGTGTCCGGCTTTTCCGGCATTCTCGCCGGCACCTGAGGGAGATTGCTCCGATGAATGGTATTCGCGCTTTTGCCGCCGCCGCCGTCATGCTTGCGGGGTCGCTCGCCTGTGGCGTGGCCGTCGCGCAAACGTCCAGCCCGTCCACGGCCGCGCAGGTCGAGACGTGGACCACGAAACAGTGGGAAGCGGCGAAGAAAAAATGGGTCAAGGACAAGACCAAGTGGTCCAATTGCCAGACGCAATCGAGCAGGCAAAAACTTGAAGGCCGCAAGAACTGGTCGTTTCTCTATACCTGCATGACCGGCTGAAATGGGGGGCCGTCATGAATCGTACTGCCATCGCGGTCGTTATCGCTGTGCTCGCCGTCGCCACGGCGGTGCTCGGCTATCAGCTCTACCAGGAACGGCACAAAACCACCGGCGTCGAGATCAGCATCGGCGATCGTGGCATTTCCATCGAGAAGAAGTAGTGCTGAATCGACAGGCGAAAGATTCAATAGATCCTATCAAGGGAGATTAAGATCATGTCACTCAGTCTCATTCTTGTTATCCTCCTTGTCATCTTCCTGTTCGGTGGCTTCAGCGGCCGTTTCGGCGGCTACGGCTACGGTTATGGGCACGGTGGTGTCGGCCTCATCGGCACGATTTTGATCATCATCGTCGTTCTGATGTTGCTCGGACGGATTTGACGCTGCCAGGCGATCTCAGCTTGCCAGCCGCGCGATCGGCAACGTGATGATGCCGGTGGCGCCGCTGCGCATAGCGACGGCCGACGGCGTCAGCAAAAGACTTTCATGAGATGACGTGTGACTATTCGCCGCCGCCGGCCAGCACCGCGCGGGTCTGCTCGTCGGGCCCGAACTCGTCGGCGCTGTTGATCGACAAAATCTCGGCCAGCCGCGTGCGCGCGCGGTTGACGCGCGACTTGATGGTGCCGACCGCGCAGCCGCAGATATGGGCGGCCTCTTCGTAGGAGAACCCCGATGCGCCCACCAGGATGAGCGCTTCGCGCTGATCGGGCGGCAGGTGGGAGAGCGCGTCGCGGAATTCCCGAAGCTCGACCTGACCGTGCTGCTCGGGCTGCGTCTTCAGCGTCTCGGCATAGTGGCCTTCGCTATCCTCGACCTCGCGCCGACGCTTGCGATATTCCGACCGGAAATGATTGCGCAGGATTGTGAACAACCAGGCCGACATGTTGGTGCCGGGCTGGAACGAGTCGATATTGGCGAGCGCGCGCAGCAGCGTCTCCTGCACCAGGTCGTCCGCGCGATCCACGTTCCCGCACAGCGAGATCGCGAATGCGCGGAGGCTGGGCACCGCGCCGAGAACGGCCTTGCGCACCGACTCGTCCATTGCCATCAGCGCTTATCCTTATTGCCATTTCCGTCCAGGCGATTGAGCAGTTCGGTGAAACGGTCCGGTACCCCCTGGCTTACGACGTCGTCGTACAGGGCACGCAATTGCTGACCGAGGCGAGCCTGCACCTCGCGCCCGAGCTTGGCGGGCTTGGCATGGTCCTTGTGGCGACTGGCCGCGGTTTCCATTGTTTTTTGTTGTCCCACGGGTTTGCGCTCGTTCATCTCTCGACCCCAAATCCCTTGCCCAAGCCGGGCACAGAATCCCCCTCTGATGCTCTCACTCAAAACCCGTGAATTGGCATATGGTTCCGTCGGACAGGGAACTTTTTTGCCATGGACACGTTATGAACCCTGAGTAACTTTACACGGCTCAAGGTTTTTTGGGGGCAACGCCTGCGCTAGGCCTCAGGCGCACTCGGTTCGGGAGGGATTCTTGACGACATCTCAATCAGTTGCGCAGCATCTGCCATATCTTCGCCGCTACGCCCGGGCGCTCTCGGGCACCCAGCCCTCGGGCGACGCCTATGTGGCGGCCACCCTGGAGGCCCTGGTCCAAGACCCCAAGGTGCTCGGCACCAGCGCGTCGACCCGCATCGCGCTCTATCGGCTGTTCACGAAGATCTGGAATTCGGTGGCCTTGAACGGCAAGCCCACGATTGGCGGCGCCGGCCAGCCGGTCGAGCGCCATCTCGCCCAGATCGCCCCCATGCCGCGGCAGGCCTTCCTGCTGGTCGCGCTTGAGGGACTGTCGGAAGACGATGCCGCCAAGGTACTCGATATCGACGTGCCGAAGCTGCGCGACCTGGTCGAACAGTCCGGCCGCGAGCTCGCCTCCGAGATCGCCACCGACGTGCTGATCATCGAGGACGAGACCTTCATCGCGCTCGATCTGGAAGGGCTGGTGGAAAGCCTCGGCCATCGCGTGCTCGGCGTCGCGCGCACGCATAAAGAGGCGGTGGATTTGGCCAAGGCCAAGCGGCCGGGGCTTATTCTGGCCGACATCCAGTTGGCGGACGGCAGTTCCGGTCTCGATGCGGTCAACGAGATGCTGCGCAGTTTCGAGGTGCCGGTGATCTTCATCACCGCCTATCCCGAGCGCTTCCTCACCGGCGAACGGCCGGAGCCGGCCTTCCTGATCGCCAAGCCGTTCCAGCCGTCGACGGTTTCGGCGGTGCTCAGCCAGGCGCTATTCTTCGAGCGCAACGCCAAGCGGCGCGAGCGGCGGGTAGGCTAATCCAATATCGAGATTCCCGCGCGCGGCAGATCCTCGCCGCGCGCGGGGTGGGAACATATCTCCGCGCCCGCCGTTACTTCTCTGTCGTCCTTACGGCTCATCGTCGCGATCGCCGGGGGATGGTGGAGAAAGCCGATGCGCGGGTTCGCGTCTTACTTGCTGGCAGGCATCCTGGTGGTGGTGGCGATGGATTTTATCGCGCCTCCCATCGGCCTCGGTTTGCCGGTCGGCGCGTGGCCGACGGTCGAGCAGGGGTCATTGGTGCAGTCGGTCAACCGCGGCAATAAAGGCGACCGGTTGAGTGTGCCGACGGCCGTCGACAAGTCGCAAGCACCGCGCAAGTCGCCGACAGTTCTGGTCGGTTGCGATCCGGTATTCAGCCCATTGTCGGCATCTGCGCGCGCGAATGTTGCACGGCATTGCGTTGCATAACTGATTGTTGCGATTGCCGAAGTGGACCGTTGTCATTATACCCCGCCGCCGGGGCGGTGGAACCTTGTTGCACCGCTGTGCGTTTCTAGCCAATCATCCATTGAGAGGAGATTTTGACATGCATAGGCCATTGAGCGCTTTTGCCGCCCTTGCGATTGTCGCGGCGGTCGCGTTGCCTGCTCCGACCATGGCGCAGGCACCCAATCGGACCAAGGTCGGCACCCTGACCTGCGATATCTCCGGCGGGATCGGTCTCATCATCACGTCGCACAAGGATGTGGCCTGCATGTTCACGCCATCGCAGCCCGGCCCGCGCGAGGTCTACACCGGGTCGATCAACAAGTTCGGCCTCGATATCGGCGCCACGACCGGTGGCGAAATGATCTGGGCGGTCTATGCGCCGAGTACGCGCAAGTTCGGCGCGCTCGCCGGTCACTATGCCGGGGCGAGTGGCGAGGCGACGGTCGGCGCGGGCGTCGGCGCCAACGTTCTGATTGGCGGCTCCGACCGCACCGTATCGCTGCAACCGGTATCGGTGCAGGGCCAGGTCGGCCTCAATCTGGCGGTTGGCGTGGCGGAACTTAATCTGCGCCCGGCGCGATAACTCCGCTTCGATCGTCTAAGACGTCTGCGGCCGCCCAACGGGCGGCCGCATTTTTTTCGCTTCGAAGAATTGCTCGTCAGCCGAAGGTGAAGGCGTCGTGATAGGCGCCCTGCACCTGGCCGCCGGGCACCGGACCGCCGCCGGGCACATGCACCATGTCGCCGATCACCGCACAGGTGGCACCATGCAATCCGTGACGCGGAATCGCCATGGGCGTGAGCGCTTCCCAGCTGTCGGTCTTCGGATCGTAGGCCTCGTTGGTGCCGAACACCCTGCCGGTGGCCTCGCCGCCGAACACCACGATCTTGCCGCCGATATAGACGCATGAGGGGCCGCTGCGCGCGGTCGGCAGCGGCGCGCGGAACGACCACCCGTCGGTCTTGGGGTCGTAGACGGCATTGAGGCTGGTATTGAAATCGTAGCTATCCATGCGGCCGGCGATGGCGTGGATTTTTCCATCGACCACGGCAACGCCCATGTGATCGCGCTGGCCGACGAAGGGTTGCGTGCCGGTCGAGCCGCGCATGCCGCCGAGGATGGTGTATTTGTCGGTCGCCGGATCGTAGATCTCGTGCCACTCCACCGAGCGCACATCACGGCCGCCGAGCAAATGGATTTTCCCATCGAGCACGATCGCCGACATGGCGCCGCGCGGGCGCGAGATCGGCGCGATCGGCGCCCATTGGTTGGCGGTTGCGTCATAGACGAAGCATTTGGAATGCGGGCAGCGGTTCTGCTCGACGAAGCCGCCGAAAGTATAAATCTTCGTTCCGATCGATGCGCCGGCGACATGATTGCACGGATGCGGGAAGGGCGCCTTCAGCGACCAGGATTTGCTCGCCGGATCGTAAACCTGATGGAAATTCTGATCGACACGATGCTTGGCATAGCCGGCGATGGTGTGGATTTTGCCCTGGCATTCGATCACGGCATGTTCGCCGGTCGGGATCGGCATGCGCGGCTGCTCGATCCATCTGCCCGGATTGGCGGCCTTCGGCGCCACGCTGGTCATATAGCGCTGTTTCTCGACGGTCTTCGGAATGTCCGTGACGGTCTTGTCGTTCAAGCCGAGAAAGAGCGGGAGTTCTTGTTCTGCTGCCATGGTCGTAATCCTTAACTGACATAACTCGGGACGGCGTCCCGCAATAATTGCTGAGTGAGCTCGACGCCCTCGCGCGCGACGTCGTAGGGCGAGCGGGCCCATTGTTCGGGATTGGGTGCCTCGTAACTCAGATAGCCGGTATAGCCCTTCTCCGCCAACAGTCCGAGTATCTCGCGCCATTCGACGACGCCCTTGCCGGGCGGCAGCCGGTCGGTCGGCCGGCGCACGCCGGTCACCGGATTGGGCGATAGGTCGCTGTATTGGAAGCAGTAGATCTTGTCGGCCGGCGCGCTCTCGAAGCCGCGGCCGCCGGCGCCGCTGCGGGTGAAGTGATAGGCATCGATCAGATAGCCGCAATTCGGCTTGCTGGCGCCTTCGATCAGTTCGATCAGCATGCCCAGACTGTTGAGCACGTCATGCTGCGAATTGAATTCGATCGCGAGCCTCAATTGGTATTCGGCGGCGATATCGCCGGCCTCGCGCAGATATTTGATGGCGTCGCGGATCGGGCCTTGCACCTGGCCGGGCGCGCTCATCAGCATGTCGCAGCCGAGCGCCACCGCGTTTTCGCAGGATTCGCGGAACACCTTGAACAGCCGCTTGCTCTCCTCGCCGGTGGCGAACAGCCAGCCGTATTCGACGCCGAGCACGCCGACCGGAATGCCGCTGTTCTTGATGAGATCGAGCACCTGCGCGTTGCTCAGGCCCAGATCGAAGCAGCGCTTGAAGTCGGTGCGGCGCAGCTCGACCGCGTCGTAGCCCGCCTGTTTGGCGGCATCGAGCGCGGTCGCCAGCGGCGTGGTGTCGATGGTCCACATATGCAGGGCGAGCCGCCCGAATTTTTCACTCATGATGGATCAGTGTCCTTCGTATTGCAGAATATAGAGGCCGCATTGGTGTCGGTGAGATACATCAATCCTTCTTTGTCGACAAAGACGTCGCAGGACTGGATCACCTTGGCGGGGTTCGGCCGCTGGTCGACGATTTTTTCCGGCGCTGGCGGCACGAAATAGCCGATTTGCTTTGGCTGGAACGCATCGCGGATATCATAAATCCGCAAGCCGGCATTGTGATAGGTGGCGAAGACAATATCCTCGGTTTGCATTGAGCCTGGCCGGTTCTCGTGCAGATTATGCGGCCCGAACTTGGCGCCCTTGGCGCAGAAATCCTCTTCCGCCGGTGTCGGCAGTGTCGCAATCGAAACGGGATTCGACGGTTCACGCACGTCGATCAGCCAGGTATAGGCGATGCCGTTGGCGCAATTGGCCGAGGTCGCCGCGTCGGCCAGCACCAGCAGCTTGCGGCCCGGCAGCGGCAAAGGCGTATGCGCGCCGCCGCCGAAGGGCGGCGCGTAATTGCGATGGCTGAGCAGTTTCGGGTTGGGCGGATCGCTCAGATCGTGAATGGTGAGGCCGCCGACCCACCAGAGGCGATGCGCGCCAAAGCCCGGCATGGCGAGGAAGGCGATCTCGCGCGGGCTTGCCGGTTTCGAAATGTCGAAGACGCGCAAGCCTGCCGCGAACGGCTGCTCGGTGTGAACCGAATCGATCAGGGACTTGGCGTAATAGTCCTGCTGGCTGGCATATTGCTGCATCGCCCAGATATTCGGGCCGTTGACGGCGAGCAGAACGTCGCCGTGGATTTGCAGATGAGGCGAGCGGGTGTTTTTCGGCGCCGCGACGAAAGCGACCGTCTTGGGGTGCAGCGGATCGCGCACATCCACCACGGAAAAGCCGTCGCTGAACATATGGCCGATGAAGGCGTGGCCTTTGTGCACGATGACCTGCACGCCATCCGGCCGGCCGCCCTGATCGCAGCGCGACACGAAACGGACGTTTTTGGAACTGGCGCCGGGAGGAGGGGTCATGCGGGTCAGATTATCAAATAGCCGTCCTGAATTGCCGAGGCCCGGCCGGCATGACGCCGAACCGGGTCCCGCTTGTGTCTGCGCCGAAGAACGTCAGCCGGTCGGCGCGGCAACCTCGTCAAGGCCCTTCTGACGCGATTCCGGACCGAGTTGTGTCACCGCCGCAGCGGCGATCACGAGCAAGGTGGCGAGACAGACGAACACCGTTGTCAGCCCCCAACCGTTCTGTACCCACAGGATGGCAGGCATGATGAAAGCAGTGGCAAGCCGGCCAACACCGGCAGCCCAGCCAAAGCCCGATGCTCGTGCGTTGGTGGGGAACACCTCCGACGCGAAGATCTGCATCGAATTGCCGGCGACCTGAACGAAGAAGATCATGATGAATCCGGCAACCATGAGTTGGCCGGCTGTGCCGGCATTGCTGAACACCATGGCCATGATGCCCGCGCCGATGAAGGCGCAAACCGACGTGATCTTGCGGCCGAACTTGTCGAGCGCATACATCATGAAGATGCTCGCGAACGGCACCGCGAAGTTCATGGCAAGGGTATATTGCAGCGACTTGGTGACGGAGAACCCTTTGGCGTTCATGATGTTCGGCAGCCAAGCACTGAGGCCGATGGCAATGCCGAAGAATGCCGTAAAGCAGATCATGCCGGCGATGACGCGCTTCGGGAACATCCTGAACACGACGCCAAATGGATCGCTCTTTGTGTCACTGGCGGCATCGGTTGAGAGCGTCTCCTTCGGCCCAGGAATGCCGAGACGGGCGAGCATATCGAGCGCTTCCTTGCCTCTGCCGTGCGTCGACAGATAACGCGGCGATTCCGGGAGCGTGAAGCGGAAGACCCATACGATGAGCGCGCCGACGCCGATAATCACCCAGACGCCTCGCCACGCATATTCTGGAGTACTGGCGACGCTGCCGGCGAGAAGCGCCAGCGCGGTTCCGATTGGCCACACACAGGCCCCACCGATGAAGTGGACGATGGCCAGGATACGGCCGCGAATGGCTTTCGGCGAGTATTCGCCGGCATAAGCGAAGGCAAGCGGCTGCTCGGCGCCAAGTCCAATCCCGGCAATAAAGCGGCAGACGATCATCAATATGACGCTCGGGGCCAGCGCGCCGAGGATGGTGAAGACGCCGAACAGCAGCAAATTGAACTGATAAATGAATCTCCGGCCGAACCGATCGCTGAATTGACCCTAGCCGGCGGTGCCGATGAACATGCCGAAGATGGTGGCGCTGCCTATGGCAGCGACTTCGGCTCCCGTCGCGAACTTCGATTGAAGGATGAACGGAACGAGTGAGCCGAAGATGGTGAAGTCGATAACATCGAAGAAATACCCCGCAGCGATGAGCGCGATAATTCTCCGATGCAGCGGCGTTATTTTCGCTTCGTCCAACGCGTTGCCGACAAATGCCTCAATTGTTTGAGCCACGGCACCCTCTCCCCTGATGCTCGTTTCTATGTTGAAACTTTAGAGCAGTCCCGGCGGGAAAGATGAGCCACAAACGGAAGGTTGGTCAGCCCCATTTTCGACTGGAACGGCTCACTGTGGACAGCCCGCCCGGCGGGACGGTTTGAGTTTCAATTAGTGAAACAGAGGGTTGGCTCGGGTTCTAGGATGCGAGCTAAGAAAATACATCGAAACCCTCAGCACCTGGATGCGTTATCCCATGTTCTTGAATCGCCAATAAGCATGTACTCAATCTCATCGAATATTGGGAGCATCTTCCCCAATCGGTTCAATCCAAACGCATTCACCAACTATGGTGGGATTGGATGCATCCGCCTGTCAGCTATTGCAACTATATGTTGCATCGATATACTAATAACAAAAACTGACTCAGCGCGGGGAGCGTCGGGCAATGTATTTCAAGTTGGATTCACGATGGCGGGGGCCCTACAATCTTAAATGAGCAACGATGAACAATTACTCCGTATCAATCTCTGCTCGTCGTAAAGAAGATTCGCAAGTCTCACTTGCTTTGTTTCTGCGCGTACATTTTCACGTTGTTCCTCTCGATAAAATTGACTCGGTTTTTGGCTTCAATGATCCTTGTCGTTTATATGGTGGATGCAAATATATAGGACCTGAACTTGATGATCGTGATTTGGCCTGGATGTATGCCAACAACATTGGTTATCGCATTCCGCTCTCAAACATGATTGTTGGAAGATCCGATTATGAATCGGCAAAATCTTTCTTGGAAAAACATCATCGAAAGGACAATTCGGTTATTGTCGTAAAAGATAGTTTGGCGCGATGGATTCGCAAAGACTTTCCACTTTACCATATAGAATGCTCGGTCATTCGTTCGACTGACACTGTAGAAAAGCTTAATAAGGCCCTGGATATTTATGATACGGTAGTTCCCTTGCCTGAGGCCTTCAATGCCGACTACGAGCTTCTTGAGTCTTTGCCACAAACGACTAAAGATCGAGTGCGGCTTTTTTTGAATGTTGGTTGCGCTCTGCATTGCCCTCAAAGAATTTGCTATCGATCGTTCTCTCGTATGAACCGGGGGGAGCCGGGCGCTAAATTTGAATGCTCTCAAAAAAGCAATTCATATGTATTCAAAGAAGGCATGACTAATTTTCCCATGGAGGAATATCAAAAAATAGGTTACACAAAATTCAAAATGTTGCGTGCTAAACCTTATTTGAATTCCACTGCATTTTAAGACGTAGTATCTTTTTAAAGGCGACCCAATAAATTTGGATTCAGCGGCTAAGCTTGCTCAGGTCGTGCAGTGATGCAGTGAGCAGCTATGGCCCCCATGACGAGCCCGTAGGATGCTAATAAGCCCCTATTATGATCGGCAAGCCATTGAAGCCAAGGTTATGGCCGGCAAGCACCGCGCCGTGGTTGGCGGAGACTGGGAAGAACTCGGACAGTTTCAGGTCGACTTTCTTGTGGCACAAGGCCTGAAACAGCATCACACGCTTCTGGATATTGGTTGCGGCAGTCTGCGCGGCGGCGTGAAGCTAATTAAATATCTCGATGCGGAAAACTACTTCGGTACCGACCTCAACGGCTCCCTTCTCTCCGTCGGATACGATATCGAGCTTGCCAAAGCCGGTTTGACGGCAAAACTCCCGCGTTCGCATTTGATCGTCGACGGCGACTTCGATTACACGTGGTGCGCCCGTCCTTTCGATTTCGTTTTGGCGCAATCCGTATTCACGCACCTTCCGCTCGGCTTCGTTCGCATCTGTCTCGAAAGACTATGCGGCGTCGTAAAACCGGACGGCCGCTTATTCATGACGATCCATGAAATCCCCGCAGACCATCCGGCTGATCGGTCCTATCGGCAACCCGGGGGAATTGTCTCTTACGGCGGGAAGAATCCGTATCATCATCGCTATTCAGACATCGCCCTTTGTGCGCAGAACCTGCCATGGGCCGCGAAATATATCGGCGCGTGGAACCATCCGCACGGGCAAAAAATAGTTCAGTTCACGCGCTCTCGCTGACGAAAATGGGTCAATCTGCGTGCCGTCGAATGCTCCGACGTTCCGCTGCGAATCCGATGCAGCAGTTTCAAAGGGTTAGGGGGAGTTGGCTGGGGGCCTGGATTCTGAGCCAGACTCGAAACGCAGAGCTAAGGTCCTAAACACGCAGCGCTTTTTTTAGCCCGCGGTAATCGTCTCGCAACAGTGTGGACCATGCTCGTGGACCATGCAAGGCGCCGCCGTGCTCTTCGTCGCCGTTGCCGCGGCTTCGCCGGTCGTGCCTCAGTAAGCATACGCTGAGTACCGCGGGCGTGCGGGTTAGGCGGCCATGGCTCAAGCGGCTGCTTGAAGACTCGGCGGTTTCCACTGCCATGGTAGCAGTTCAGGAAGTCGGCCCTGCGGGATGTCGGCGATGCGGGCGAGGAC
>JACPOA010000017.1 GCA_016185205.1 Hyphomicrobiales bacterium
CTGTCGGCCGGCCGCGAGGACATGAGCGAGGAGACGCAGGCTTTGTGTTTCCTCGCCGGCGCCAATTCGATCTTCTACGGGCCGAAACTGCTCACCACGCCCAACCCCGGGCGCGACCGCGACATGGCACTGCTCGACAAGTTGGGCTTAAGGCCGATGGAGTAAATTTCACGCGAAGTTGCGGACGAGAGCCAGCCCCGCGAACAATCCCACGATCGAGAGCACTACAGACGCGATCACATAGAGTGCAGCCATGCCGAATTCGCCGCGCTCATAGAGCAGCGCGACGTCGAGCGAGAAGGCCGAGAAGGTGGTGTAACCGCCAAGAATGCCGGTAGTGAGGAACAGCCGCCAATGCTGCGAGGCGTCGCCTTTGAACGCGAAATAGGCGGCGACCAGCCCCATGATGAATGAGCCGGTGATATTGATCAGCGAGGTGCCATAGGGAAATGCCGTGCCGAGCATACGCGCCACCGCGAGGTTGATGCCGTGGCGCATCGCGGCGCCGAGGCCACCGCCGAGAAACACTACGAGATAGCCCATCGCTCAAGTCCTTGTGTTTCAGGGCAACAAAAAACCGCCCTGCGGCGGACAGAGTCCTGCCGGTTGTTGACGCGGCAGGAGTCATCAGCCCCTTGCGGGCGGTTATCGGGGGACCCCATCCCCATCGCGAGAAAAGCTAACTTTGCGCTCCCGGCTCGTCAATTGCGAATGCCGGCTCGGCACAGCAAGGCAGGGCTGCGTGGCAGATCGCGGCTTGAACGGCGCGCGGCGACCGCGCAGGATGCCGTCCCGTAACGCCAGCCCGTGACTTTTGCATTGTCATTAGACCCCATTTCCCGCCGCCCCCGCCGCGCATTCGACTGGTCGACGGCGATCATTGGCCTGTTGGCGGGGGCCGCCGCCGCCGCGGTTTATTGGCGCGACGGCTCCGAGCATTTCCTCGCCATCCTGATCGGCGACGTCTCGCTGTTCGGCGATATGCTGCCGAAGGTCCTGGCCGGCTGCCTGATCGGCGCCTTCGTCACGCTGCTGTTGCCGCGCGAGCAGGTGGCGCGCTGGGTCGGCCATGAATCCGGTTTTGCCGGTCTGCTGATCGCGGCGCTGTTCGGCTGCATCCTGCCCGGCGGTCCGATCACGATTTATCCGGTCGCCGGTGCGTTTCTCGCCATGGGCGCCGATGCCGGCGCGGTGATCGCCTTCATCACCAGCTGGACGCTGATCGGCTATACGCGCGCGCTGGTCTGGGAACTGCCGTTTTTCGGCGCCGACTTCGTGATCTGGCGCATCGTGGCGGCGGTGCCGTTGCCGATCCTCGCCGGGCTGCTGGCGCGCATGGTGGTCAAAGCCGGCTTGGCGCGGGGAGCGGGTGAATCATGACGCTCGCCATCGATATTCTGCTCTGGCTCGCGGTCGCCGCCCTGGCGTTCTTGGCCGCCACGCGCGGCCGCGTGCTGTTCAACGACGGCGCGCGCGACGGCGTCACCGAGTTCATCAAGCTGCTGCCGCGCATCGGCATCGGCGTGGTCGGCTCGGGCTTCGTCGCCGAGGTACTGCCAAAGGCCTTGATCGGGCCCTGGCTCGGCCCGGAATCGGGATTGCTCGGCGTCGCCATCGCGACGCTCGGCGGCGCGCTCACGCCGGGCGGGCCGGTGGTCGGCTTTTCGATCGGCGCCGCCGCGCTCAAGAGCGGCGCCGGCGCGCCGCAGGTGATCGCCTATTCCACCGCCTGGGCGCTTTACGCGGTCCACCGGCTGCTGATCTGGGAAGTTCCCATGATGCCGGTACGCATGGTCTGGCTGCGCGCGGTGGTGTCGCTGCCGCTGCCGTTCATCGCGGCGGCGGTCGCGATCGCGCTCGGCAGGCCGTGATTATTTATACGTGCCGCGCGTCGTGACCGCGAGGCGCAGCGTCTTGGCGCGGGCGGGTTTTTCGGCGCGCTTTGGCTTGTAATGAGCGCTTTTACGTGCCGCCAGCTGCATCGCGCCCTTGGCGGTTTTCGCCGGGGATGAAACCGCGGTCTTTTCGGTCTTCACGATGGTCGCGACGCGAGCGGTGTACTTTGCAGTGGCCTGTGCTGCGATCTTTTGGATCGGGCCGTGCGGTGCGGCCGTCACGACGCGTGTGAACGGCGACCGCATCGGCAACGGAATCTGCGACGGCCCATTCCAGGCATGCAAGCCGGCCGCTTCCTGACAGGGCGCGCGGCGTGGCAGCCTGATCTCGGGCGTGCCGGCCTCGGCCACTTTCCAGTTCTCCGCGGGCCGTCCGGTGATGATCTTGACGTAGCCTTGCGTCTCTTGTGGCAACTTGCCCTTCTTGGTGAGCCACGCCTCGATCCGTTTCGGCCCGGCATTATAGGCGGCGGCGGCGAGGCCGAGATTGCCGAACTGCCGGAACAGGCTGCGCAGCAGTCGCGCCGAGGCAGGGATTGCCTCGATCGGATCGAACGGATTGCGCAAACCGACGCTGGCCGCGGTCTCGGGCATGAACTGGGCGACGCCTTGCGCGCCGGCGCGGCTCACCACGTCGGGCTTGAAACCGCTTTCCTGGAATAGCAGGCGGATGAAGAACGGGATCGGCAGGTTGTTCGACTCGGCCGCCTTGGTCAGCGCCTCGCAGACCTCCTGCCGCGAGCGATGGACGACGGGCTTCGGCGCAGACTGCGGCTCCAACACCGGCTCGATGGCGGTCTGCGTCGGGATTTCGATCGGGCGGTCGGATGGCACGGCGACGACGACAAAGGCGTCTTCCGTCATCGTGGCTTTGTTTTCGATGGGGGCGGCGGACGTTTGTTGTGGCGGCGAGCTTGTTTCGGCGCGCGGCGCGGAGATGTCCGCGTGATTTTCGACGGCCGGGAGGCCGGAGAATTCATCGCGTGAAAATTTTGGTTCGGCGCCGGTCGAGCCGGAAAACGTCATAAGGCATAGGCAAGCGGGAACGAACAGCGTCCGCATTCATAAGTTCCTTGACGGGCGGCGCTGAGGCGCGGCCGTGCTGTGACGATGAAAAGGAGGAGCCCCCTTTGCTGCCGCGGCTTATTTCGACAAAACGGGACAGATGTTGGGAGATGTTGCGGCGCGAGGACGGCAATATGACAAGCGTTCGCCGCGGCGCCGCCGCAGTTCCGCGCGCGGAACCTACAGCTCGATCTTGCTGAATATCGTAATGTTCAGATCGAGCTTTTCGCTCGACAACGTCACCGCGGCGGTGAGGTTTTCGCCGCTGTGCAATTTACCGGTGGTGACGGCGGTGCGAACGACTTTTTCGATTTCGCTCTGCGCCTTGAAGCTGACATTCTTCAGGAACCGGCCGACCGCCACTTTCAATGCCTCGTCGTTCATGGGCCTATCTTAAAGCCGCAGATGGGCGCCGAGACAAGTCCCGCCGCGCCGGCGCTCTCGGATTTAGTTAACGCGGCCAACGCGCGTGACGGGAACCGGGCGGCGTTATCCGTATTTCCAACTTCCGCTGGCCCGCGCCCGATATTAACGGATACTGATATCCAGTCGAATGACGTCGGAACCGTCAGTGCCTTAAGCGAGGAGACTAAAGTTGAGCTATTTTTCCCAATCAAAAGGCGAGCGCGATATGAAGAATGCCAAGCAACCCGCGGGCGAGCCCAGGCTCAATGAGCAAGCGACGCCCGGCAAGGACGTCGTCTCGGTCCTTGGCCAGGGCATGCTGATCACAGGCAACATTGTCTGTGCCGGTTCCGTGCAGATTTTCGGACGCGTGACCGGCGACATTCATGCCTCGCAGCTCATGATCTGCGAAGGGGCCAAGGTCGAGGGCAAGATCATCGCGCCGGAAACGACCATCCAGGGCACCTTCAGCGGCACCATCAATGCCAACAACGTCAAGCTGCAGAGCACGGCGGTGGTCGATGGCGAGATCTTCAACAAGTCGCTGACCATCGAGCAGGACGCGCTGTTCGAAGGCGTGGCGCGCCGGCTCGACAAGCCGGTGTCCCCGCCATCGAGCGCCCAGATCAAGGGCGAAGACATCGCGCCAGCCTTGTCGCCGCAAACGGCGCCGCTGTTGGCTGATACCGGACGCTAATGCACCGCCGTGCCGGCGCGCGGCACGATCGCGCCGCGGTGGCGGATGACTTCGCCGGCCAGCTGATGCGCGGCGCCGGCGGCTTCCATCGGATTGCGGCCGGCGAGCCGCGCCGCGAGATAGCCGGCATTGAAGCCGTCGCCGGCCGCGGTCGGATCGATCGGCACCACGACATCGGGCACCGGCACCGCCTCGCGCGCGCCGGCGCTCGCGATCAGCGCGCTGTTCGGCCCGTTTTTCACCACGATTTCGCCG
The DNA here is from genome assembly GCA_016185205.1 of Hyphomicrobiales bacterium. Taxonomy (GTDB): domain Bacteria; phylum Pseudomonadota; class Alphaproteobacteria; order Rhizobiales; family Xanthobacteraceae; genus Pseudolabrys. Next base: position 4,318 of record JACPOA010000017.1, read on the forward strand.
ATGCCGAACGCCTGTAGCCGTTCGATGGTGGCCTCGGGCGAGGGATCGCCCCACAGCACCGCCTCATCGTCATAGGCCGGCAGCGCGATATCGACGCGCTTGAGCGCCTCCGCCACCACGGTGCGCGCGCGCGTGAGATCGCCGTTCCAGCCGCGCGGCCGAAAATTTCCGTCGAAGGCGATCTTGGCGCCATTGCCGCGCGCAAGCTCGATCGCGGCGAGGAAACGTCCGAGCCCGACATTGGAGTAGAGCGACAGCGTGATGCCGGAAAAATAGACCAGCCGCACCGCCGTAACAGCCTCGGCCACGCGGCCCCAATTCGGCAGCTCGAACAGATCGCGTGCCGGCGCCGCCTCGCGCCAGGTGTGAACGCGGCGCGTTCCCTGCGCGTCGGCGTCGACCAGCGCCAAGGCCGGCAGCCGGTCGGGCGCGCGCAGGATCAGGTCGGTGGCGATGCCTTCCGCTTTCGCCAGCGACACGATGGCGTCGGAAAAGGGATCGTCGCCGAGCGCGCTCGCGAATGCTACAGGCACACGCGCGCGCGCCAGATAAATCGCGGTGTTGAAGGTATCGCCGGAGCTCGCGAGCGCAAAGCGGCCATCGCCGCCGCGGCTAAGTTCCACCGTCGCCTCGCCGATGCAGATGGCACGTTTTGTGGGCTCGTTCATGCCGGCCTGCCTATCACGGACCGCCGTTGCGCGCATCGGGTCGAACCGGCAGCGGCGTCCATTGGGCCGCCGCACGTTTTGCGGAACCGGCAAACGTGTTACCTTGCCGTGGGGCGAGGATACGTTTATCGGCATGGCCGTGAACAGACCCGGAATGAATTCCGGCCGCTTATGATTTTGCCCGCTGGTTGGGTGCCGGCCGGCGGCGCATGGGGGGGCGATGGCTGAGGATATCAAGGCGGATTCGGAGATTTCGGCCGAGGCCCTGCGCAAGGCGGAGGAATACGTCCAGCAGGAAGAGGGCGCCGCCAACCGGCTGTCCGGCTGGGCCGGCATCAGCGTGACGGCGATCGCCGTCGCCATGACCCTGTTCCATCTCTACGCCGCCTACGACATCGTGCCGACGATCCCGCTGCGTTACACCCACGTCGCCTTCGTCCTGCTGCTCAGCTTCCTGCTGTTCCCGCTGGCCAACCGTTTCCGCAACCGCATCATGTGGTTCGACGTGATCCCGCCGCTGCTCGGGATCGCGACCATCGTCTACGCGCTGATGCAGGGCGACGATTTCACCGACCGCGCCGCGGTGCCGGAAAAGTGGGATGTCATCCTCGGCGTCATCTTCATCATGCTGGTGCTGGAGGCGGCGCGGCGGACCACCGGCTGGATCATGCCGTTCGTGGCGGTGTGCTTCATTCTCTACGCCTATTTCGGCCCGAGCCTGCCGCCACCATGGACGCACCGCGGCTACGATCTGGCGCGGCTAGTCGGGCATCTGTTCATCACGCTGGAGGGCATCTTCGGCGTCCCGGTCGACGTGTCGGCGACGCTGATCATCATGTTCACGATCTACGGCGCCATCCTGTTTCACTCGGGCGCCGGCAAATTCTTCATCGACTTCTCGCTTGGCGTCATGGGCAACAAACCGTCAAGCGCCGGCCGCGCGGTGGTGGCATCCTCGTTCCTGCTCGGCGGTCCGTCGGGCTCGGGCGTCGCCACCACGGTGATGATCGGCACGGTGGCCTGGCCGATGCTCAGGAAAGCCGGCTTCGAGCCCAATGCCGCCGGCGGCTTGCTGGCGGCCGGCGGACTTGGCGCCATCATTTCGCCGCCGGTGCTGGGCGCCGCCGCCTTCCTGATCGCCGAGTTTCTCAAGATCAGCTATCTCGACGTGATCTGGATGGCGGCCATCCCGACGCTGCTCTACTATCTCTCGCTTCTGTTCATGGTCGAACTCGACGCGATGCGCTTCGGCGCGCACGAGGTGATGTTCAAGCCGGAGATGACAGTCGGGCAGATGACCAGGCGTTACGGCTTCCACTTCGTCTCGCTGGTCGCCGTCATCGTCTTCATGGTGATCGGCTATTCGCCGATGCTGTCGGTGTTTTATTCGACCGTGCTCGCCTTCGGGATGAGCGCGCTCGCGCCCGAGACCGCGCTCGGTCCGCGCAAGCTGCTGCTTCCGCTGTTGGTGATTGGCTTCGCCGCCGCCGGGTTGTTCATGATACCTCCGATCAGGGCTTCGGCCTTCGCCGCGGCATTTGAGTCATGGTTCCCGCTGGTGATCCTGATCGTGATTGGCGGGCTGGCGATCATCGGTCTCAGTCCTGCCGGCCAGCGCGCCATACCGTCATCGAAGAAGCTCACCGCCGCGATGGCCGACGGCTCGATCGGCGTGCTCAGCGCGGCGACCACCTGCGCCGCGGCCGGCATCATCGTCGGCATCGTCACGCTCACCGGCCTCGGCCTGAAGTTTTCCGCCATCGTCATCGACTTCGCCGGCGGCAGCCTGCTGATGACTGCGATCTATACCGCGCTGGTGGTCTGGATCATCGGCCTCGCGGTGCCGGTGACTGCGTCCTACATCATCTGCGCGGTGATCGCCGCTCCAGCCTTGACCAAGCTCGGCGTGCCGGACTTCGCCGCGCACATGTTCATTTTCTATTACGCGGTGCTGTCGGAAGTCTCGCCGCCTACCGCGCTGTCGCCGTTCGCGGCTGCCGCCATCACAGGCGGCGACCCTTACATCACCACCATGCAGGCCTGGAAATACACGCTGCCGGCCTTCCTGGTGCCGTTCGTATTTGTGCTCGACCCGCAGGGCGTCGGGCTGCTGCTGAAAATTCCGAAGGATGGCTCGATCTATGACATCGTCTGGATCACGCTGAAGACCGGCATCGGGCTGGGCGCGCTCGCCGCGGCGGCGCAGAACTGGGCGCTGCGGCGCAATACCACCGCCGAGCGGGCCTTGTGGCTGTTGGCCGGGCTGTTGCTGGTGTTCCCGAGCCTGATCGAGGGACTGGCGGAAACCATCTCCGGCTTCGACATCCCGTATCCAGCGCCATTCGGTCTGGCCTTGGGGGCGGCAATTTTGTTAAAGCAGAAACTCGTTCCACTCAAACCGGCAACTGAAACAAGCCGGCATTAAACAGACATAAGGAGGAAGCGATGTTGAGCAGACGATCCAAGAGACTAGCGACATTGGTACTGGTACTCGGCGGCGTGCTGGTCGCCGGCGGCGTGGTCGCGCAGCAGCGCGCGATTTCAATCGCGACTGGCGGCACCGGTGGCGTCTACTATCCGCTCGGCGGCGGCCTCGCCAATGTGCTGTCGAAGGTGATCCCCGGCTTGCAGGCGACGGCGGAAGTCACCGGCGGCTCGGTCGACAATCTCAAGCTGATCAATGCCGGCCGCAGCGAACTCGCTTTCGTCATGGTCGACGCCGCGCTCGACGCCTACAAGGGGCAGGACAAGTTCAAGGGCACCGAGGTGCCGGTCCGCACCTTGATGGTGCTCTATCCGAACCAGATGCACGTGGTGACCATCGAGGGCACCGGCATCGAGAAAATGGCCGACCTCAAGGGCAAGCGCGTCTCCACCGGTTCCGGCGGCAGCGCCACCGAGGTGATGGCGTTCCGCGTCATCGAAGCGGCCGGCCTCGACAAGGACAAGGACATGAAGCGCGAGCGGCTCGGCGTCGCCGAGTCCACCAACGCCCTCAAGGACCGCAAGATCGATGCCTATTTCTGGGTCGGCGGCCTGCCGACCGCGGCGGTGACCGATCTCGCCGCCAGCCCCGGCGTCAAAATCAAGCTGGTCGACCATGGCGATCTGGCCACCAAGATGAACGCCAAATACGGCAACCTGTACGCCTCGAGCACGATCAAGGCCGGCACCTATCCCGGTCAGGACAAGGACAACATCAACACCGTGGTGTGGAACATCCTGGTTTCCAACGCCAAGATGTCCGAGCAGGATGCCTACACCATCGTCAAGACAATCTTCGACAAGAAGGCGGATCTGGTCGCCGTGCACGGCGAAGCCAAGAACTTCGACCTGAAGAACCAGGTCAAGGACTATTCGCCGATCCCATGGCATCCGGGCGCGGTGAAATATTTCACCGAGCACGGCGTGAAGATGTGAGGCTTCGTGCTCCGGATGCGGCGCAGCACAAAGTGGTGCGCCGCTGATCCCGGGCCGTTCCAAACTCTGAATGCGTAAAGGTCCCGGGTCTGCAGCGTACCACTACGCGGTGCGCTGCGCCCGGGACACGTGTCTTGTGGACGCGGCCAGCGCAGCGAAATATCCCAGCGCGCTGAGCATGGCTATGCAGAAGCTCACCGGCCAGTCGGTGTGATAGGCGATGACGATGCCGAGCCAGGCCTCGGACAGCGCGAGCGCCGCCGATAGCCCGAGCCCGCTCCATAGTCCGGTGGTGACGCGCTGCGCGGCGGCCGGCGGCCCGACCATCAGCGTGAACACCAGCAGCACGCCGACGATCTGCGCGCATTCCGACACCGCCAGCGCCACGATCGCCAGGAACGCGGTCGACACGAAGCGCAGCGGCACGCCCTTGGCCTCGGCCAGTTCCGGCTGCAGGCTGGCGAAAATCAGCGGCCGCATGATCAGCGACAGCGCGAGCAGTGTGACGATACTGAGCGCGGCCAGCGTTGCGATCATGGTGCGGTCGACCGCCAGCACATTGCCGAACAGCAGCGCGGTCGCCTGCGTGGCGAATGACGTATAATAGTGCAGGAACAAAAGGCCGAAGCCGAGCGCCAGCGACAACACGACGCCGATGGCGATGTCGCGGTTGCTGATGCGGTCGCTGAGCGCGCCCATCACGATGCCGGCGGCGAGCGTGAAGCCGAGCAGGCCCCACAGCGGCGCCAACCCGATCAAGCCTGCGCCGGTGGCGCCGGCAAAGCCGATATGCGAGAGCGCATGGCCGGCGAAGGTCTGCCCGCGCATCACCAGGAAGTAGCCGACAATGCCCGACACCACCGCCACGATGCCGGCGGCGGCGAAAGCATTGTTCATGAATTCATAGGCGAACATGTCAGTGATGATGGTGGTCGTGGCCACCGTCTCCATGATCGTGATCGTGCATGTGAGCGTCGCGCTCGACGTCGTGGCCGCGCGACATCACGAAAATATGGCCGTCGGCGCGCAGCACCTGGATGTCGGTGCCGTACAGCGCCGAGAGCACCGGCGCGGTCACCACCTGCTCGACGGTGCCGAGCGCGGCCTGGCCGTTGCCGAGATAGAGCACGCGGTCGAGCGTGCCGAGCAGTTGGTTGAGCTCGTGCGCGCTGAATAAAACGGTAATGCCGCGCTCGCGGCAGGCCTTGCGCACGACCCCGATGGCGACTTCCTGGTGGCGTGCGTCGAGGCTGATCAGCGGTTCGTCGAGCAGCAGCAGTTTCGGGTTCCCGATCAGCGCCTGTGCCAGCAGCAGCCGCTGGCGCTCGCCGCCGGACATCTCCGACAGCGGGCGCTGGCTCAGTTCGTGGGCGCCGACGGCCTCGAGCGTCGCCTCGATCATGGCGCGGTCGGCATGGCTGAGCTTCGGCAGGCCCCAGCGCTCGCCATGTATCGAGCTGCCGATGAAATCGAGGCCGCGCACCCGCAAGTCGGGTAGCACGGTACGCACCTGCGGCAGATAGCCGATGGTGCGGTCGCCGCGCTGCGGCGCGCGCCCGAACACGCGCAACGTTCCCGCGCTCGACGGCAGCAGCCCGAGAATGGCGCGCATCAGCGTGGTCTTGCCGGCGCCGTTGGGTCCGAGCACGCCGATGAATTCGCCGGCATTAATCGCGAAACTGGCGTCCGCCAGCACGTTGCGGCCGCCGATCCGGATGGTGGCGTGGTCGAGTTCGATGATCGCGGTCACGAAGACGGTCCCGCCAGTGCCTTGTCGGTGTCGTTGAGCTGCCCCAGCATCCAGTCCTGGAATGACAGCCCGGGCGGGGCGGTCTCGGTCACGCCGACGACCGGCACCTTGGCGGCGCGCGCCAGCTCGACCAGATGCAGGACGATTTTGTTGGAAGCCTGCTTGTTGTAGAACATGACGCGGACCTTGCGCGCCTTCAGGTCCTGCTCGAAAGCGGCGACGTCGCGCGCGCTCGGCTCGGTATCGTTCATGATGGCAAGCTGAAAGCGCTCGTTGCGCATGGTCAGCTTCAGCGCGCCCGCCATGTAACCGAACACCGGTTCGCTCGCCGTCACCGGCGCGCCGGCATAGCGGGTGCGGATCGCGGCGATCTTGTCGTCGATCGGCTTGAGCGAGGCGAGGAAGGTTGCGAGCCTGGCCGCGTAGCCGTCCTTGCCGGCGGGATCGGCGGCGCTGAGCGCGGCGGCGAACGCCTGGGCCACCGCCGGCATGGTCGCCGGCTCATACCAGAGATGCGGATTGTCGCCGGCTTTTCTGTGCACGAGCTCGGCGGCGACGATCACGCTGCGCCCCGGCCGCGGCGCCGCCTTGAGCAGCTTATCCATCCACGGGTCGTAGTCGGCGCCGTTGAAGATCACGATGCGGGCGTCGGCGATCTGGCGCACGATGCTGGGCGTGGTCTCGAACAGATGCGGGTCCTGGTCGGGATTGTTCATGATGCTGGCGACCATGACCCGGTCGCCGCCGATCTGGCGGGCGACGTCGCCATAGAAATTCTCCGCCGCCACCACGGCGATCTTGCCGTCGGCGGCGCGCGCGGCCGGGCTCGCGGCGAGGGCGAGGACAACGGCGAGACCAAGTCCGGTGACGATCCTCATGGCCGAAAATCCGTTGCTGGCGCGGGTTAAGGTGACGCGATAATGTAACAATATAACATATCAATTGGCAAGGCAGGCGCGGGCCGGGCGGTCGCGAACTTGCGGACTATTGGGGAAACGGCCGCCCGGTGGATGCCATCAGTGCAGCATCCGAGCCGGCCACGGCGTCAACGCGTGGCGCGCTTGCGTGCCGGCCGGGATGTGTTCACGACATGCGGCGGCGCACGCGCAACGCGGTCGTCGCTCTGGACGCTGCGGGCAGGGCTGTGCTGCGTCGGCGCCGAGTGCACCAGCGCGTCATAGATTTCGATCGGTTGCGGCTTGCCGATCAGATAGCCCTGGATTTGATCGCAGCCCTCCTGGCTCAGGATCAGGCGCTGCTGTTCGGTCTCGACGCCCTCGGCGAGCACCGGCAAGTTAAGGCTCTTGGCGAGCGTGATCACGGCGCGAACAATCGCGGCATTGTGGCTGTTGCTTTCCAGGTCCGTCACGAACGAGCGGTCGATCTTGATCTTGTCGAACGGGAACGATTGCAGATAGGACAGCGACGAATAGCCGGTTCCGAAATCGTCCATGGTAATCTTGACGCCGAGGCTCTTCAGCCGCCGCAGAATCGCCTGGGCGCGGCCGAAATCATCGATCAGCACGCTTTCGGTGATTTCGAGTTCAAGCCGGGATGGCGACAGGCCGGTCTCGAGCAGGACGGAGTGCACGAGCCCGGGCAGGTCGCCGTGGCGGAACTGCGCCGGCGACAAATTGACCGCCAGCAGCGCCTGCGACGTCCATGACGCCGCTGCGTGGCAGGCGGTGCGCAGGATCCATTCGCCGAGCGGGATGATCAATCCGCTGTCTTCGGCCAGCGGGATGAACGTCGACGGCAGAATCAAGCCGCGGGTCGGATGGCGCCAGCGCACCAGCGCCTCGAAGCCGATGATGGTGCCGTCGATGCGCGCTTCCGGCTGATAGACCAGCCGGAATTCGCTCTTTTCGAGCGCCGATTTGAGGTCGTGCTGGATCTCGCGGTTTTCGCGCAACTGGCGATCCATTTCGGGCTCGAAAAAGCGATAGGAGCCGGGGCCTTCCGATTTGGCGCGATAGAGCGCCGCGTCGGCATTGCAAATCAGCTTCTCGCCGTCGGTGGCGTCGCTCGGAAAAATCGCCACGCCGACGCTGGCATTGGCGGTGAGCTTGCGGCCTTCCACTTCAATGCTGTCGCCGAGCGCGGTCGTAATCCGCTCCACCAAACGGGCGGTGGCCGCGGCGATGTTGCCGTCGGCCACGATCAGCGAGAACTCGTCGCCGCCGATGCGCGCCAGGAACACATTGCCGCTGGCGGATTGCAAACGCTTCGCCACTTCGCACAGCAACGCATCGCCAACCGCGTGACCGAACAGATCGTTGACGTATTTGAATCGATCGAGGTCCATGCACACGAGTGCAAACTGCTCTCCCGATTGCTTCGCGCGATCGAGCGTCGCCGCGAAACGTTCGTTGAACGCCGCGCGATTGGGCAGGCCGGTGAGTGCGTCGTGATGCGCAAGATGGGCGATCTTTGCCTCGGCGCGCTTACGTTCGGTAATTTCCTCGTGCGTCGCGACCCAGCCGCCGCCGGCCATCGGCTGATTGACCACCTCGATGACGCGACCATCCTGCAACTCGACGGTGACGTTCGACTTCTCGCCGTTGCGCGCCGCTGTCCTGATCATGATGTCGTATTCCGCGGGATCGTTCGCGAACGTGCCGCGTTGGCGGCGATGTTCGAGCATTTCAAGCAGCGTGCAACCCGGCTTGATGACGTCGGCGGACAGGTCGTACATACGAATGTAGCGCTGGTTGCAGACCACCAGCCGGCCGTCGCCGTCGAACATACACAGGCCTTGCGACATGTTGTTGAGCGCGGCGTCGATATGGACATGCGCGCGCTGAAGTTCGCGCGTCTTTTCGGCAAGGCTCACCTCGCGCTCGGCCAGCGCGGATTCCGATTCGAGGACCCGTTGAAACTGTTTGCTCAATTGCTTGAACAAGAAAGCCGAGCAGATTAAAGCCAGCAGCGTGCCGATGCCCATCAACGTCGCCCAGCGATACCACTTCGCCAGCGCGGCGCCTTCCGATACCGCGACGTTGATGACCAGGGGATATTCGCGCAGCGGCTGCACCGAGACAAAACGGGCGTGTCCATCGAAATATCCCGGCGAGCGATAGTGTCCGCCGCCATTCGCGACCAAATTATACCACGGTGAACCCTCCGGCATTTTCCGGTCGCTGCGATCGATCTGATCGGGATGGCGTGCCAGGATGGTGCCGTCGCGGCGCAGCATGAGGAAGGACTGGTCGCGCAGCCGCGTGATCGCGTTGTAGACGCTCTCGAAATACGTGAGCCGTATTCCGGTCACCACCACGCCGAGGAATTCGTTGTCGCGTCCGCTGAGCCGCTTGCTGAAAAACATCATGCGCGTGCCGGACACGCGATTGACCTGGAGGCTGCTGATGTAGATGCCCGTATCGTTTTTATTCTTGAAATGCTTGAAATAGTCGCGGTCGGAAAAATCGTTCTTGGGCGTCGGCCAAAGCCGCGTTGTCGTTGCGAGCTGGCCATTGCGATCGACGAGCGCGATGAAATCGGCCTGCGTCAGACGGGCCAGGCGCTCGCTCAAGAAGGAATGGATGTCCGGGTTGCGAATGTGCCGGTCGAAGTTATTTTGCGTTGGCTCTATTTTCGGTTCCAGCTGTTCGCGAATTTCGGTCAGCGTGATATCGACCGATTGGATCGAGCGTGCGAGCTGCTCGCTCAGCACCACGGCGATGTTGCCGGTGTCAGTCTCGGCATCGCGGGTCGCATCCGATCGCAGCCCCCAAATCGTCAGGCCGATCGCCATGACGGAGAGCGCGACGAGCGCAAACGCAACGCAGATGAGCGTGCGAAACGTGATGCGGCGTGACCGTTGGCGCATGCGAACTTTTTGCGTTGGTTGCTTCAATTTGCAGCTTAGCGTTGTTGAATTAGGCGTCGCTTAAAGTGACGGGCATTCGCCCGGTTGGATGAATCAATGCTTAAGCCGCCCCGTCCATTGGTTATGAGGCGCTTGCTCGCGCTGCCGCTCCGCCCGCGCGGCGGGCGATGGTTTACGGGAGGTAACCGGAACAGTTCGAATTCAAGGCTTGTCGGGCGCGGTACAAGCGTCGAGATTTCGATTATTGTGTGCCCGGCCGGCGGATTGCGCGAGCGGTCGGAAAGGACAGGAGCAGCGATGTCATACAAAGCGATCTGCGCGATTGCCGTCATCGTTGGATTCGTTCTGTTGCGCGCCGAAACGATGCAGGCCGCGCCGATGGCGTGCAACGGCGAGCAGAAAGCGTGCATTGCCAATTGCACAAAAAGTACCGCCGGTTCCGCGACCGGGGCCTGCATCGCCAATTGCAACGCACGTCAATCGATGTGCAAGCAGACCGGCTGCTGGGATAACGGGGTCAACAGGTACTGCGGGCTCTCGCGGCAGTAGCGTCGGCAAGGCTCGTGCAAAAATCGCCCCATCCGGAACGAGGCGCGCGCGCGTGCATCAACGAAGCCGGCGAGGCCATCGGCGTCGCCGCGCCCCGTGGACAGCAACTCGGCCTAGCCGTTGGCGTAGCGCAGCGAAACAAGAATTGCGAACAACAGCATCGCGGCGAACAGAATGATGGGCAGCGCGATTCCGGCGGCCCGGGTGAACCCGGCACTGTCGAATCGACGCCTAGCGGTGGTGCGATTGGGCATCGAACCCTCCTGCTGATTGATTGTGCGATTGCGGGGCCGCGTCAGCGCGCTGGCATTGCGCTGGATCAAGGCGGTGGTGCGGCATTAGCGCGCAGTACGGTCGTGCTTCCGCTGCTGCTGGCCGGATCGGCTCAGATCTGATCGCCGTATCGCTCCTTGACCGCGGCCGCGACGAACATCTTGCGGCCTTGCCGGCCCGGGCTGGTGCCGTGTGCGGCGCACCATTGCGCGAACGTGCTCGGATCGATGCGCACGCGCATTACCGGGTGGCCGTAGGCCTTGAGGCCCTTCTCCATCTCCTCGGCGATCTTGCGCCACTCGCTCCAGCTGCGCGGCAAGGTGTTGCCGTCGTCGAAGATCTTCAGCGCGGCGGGATAGTCGGCCTCCTCGATCCAATAGGCGCCAACGGCGGGGAGGGGTTTGTCGTGGGAATGGGGCATGGCATTAAGTCTAGCACAGTGCTCAGGACCGCTTATGCAGCCGCCGGCGCGATCGATTCAAATTTATTTCAAAATCGCCGGCTGATCTGAACCTCGCGGCGAACACGATGAACATCGTTGTCCAGGCGTTTTAATTCGCGGGTGAGTTCGGCGATCGCCTTCAGGAGACTATCGTTGATGTCTCTTTGCGCGACCTGCTCCGCCGCGTTACGAAGAAAATTTTCGGCGCTTGATATCGACATGTGCGAACTCGTGAGATTTCCCGGCCGGCCACGCGCAGCGGCTCATAGCCAGCCGGGAAGATCGCCACGTGGGGGCGAGCCATAAGCATGGGCCGCATTCGTGAATTATTTCGCAAAATTCGCGATAAAACTCTCACCACCTTATGACTTCGTGCCCATGCATATGGGGGCGCCACGCTCGCGCAGCCGAATCGGCTCAGCCGAGCAGCATTTTTATAAACGCGCCCAGCCAAGTCAGCACCGGAAACGGCGTAAAGACCTGCAGCAGACCGGCGGCGGCCAGGATCACGGCCACATAGCCGATCGCCCCGCGCAGCATGCGGTGCGCGAGCGGAGGGTAGGGCGGTTTGTTGTCGGCGGGCCAGGCAAATTTCTCTTCCCATATTGGTTGCGGGATGCCGGCCGGCCTGATTCTCTCGAACGGCACCCAGGCACGGTAAGCCGCGATGCCGCGCTCGCGCGCAATGGCGTTTCGCAGCCAAAACGCGTTATACAGCCCGACCAAATCGACGATCTTCCTGATAATGAAGCGCGCCAAAAAAAAGATCAGCAAACAGACGACGTAGACATAGCCAATCCAAAAGAACGATGTGAGCCATGATTTGGTGAACGACCTCACACTGAACACGGCGGCAAACAATTGCACGGTCGCGTCGACGAGTCTGTCGAGGCCGCTGAAGATTCGGCCGAATGCCGATGTCTCATTGGCGGCCTGCAGAAACAGAATCACGGCGACCACCACCGCGAGCTGAAACAGCGGAAATCGCACGATGCTCCGGATCGGAGCCGTCAGATGCCTGATCATGCTCATGGGCGCTCCTGATAAGGTCGACTATATCCCCAGAATGACTCTATTGGCCTATTTCTGCACGAACCTCCGTCGCCTATCGATGTCCCGTCATGGCGGGGCTTGACAGTTCGCCCGGCCCGGTCCGACACTGGCGATTGCAAGCGAGACACGGAGGTTTGCATGGCACCACCGGGTCAGAGAGCCGCGACGATTGCTGTCGCAAACGTTCGGGCGATCGCATAGCGGCGAATTGGCGAACGGCACGCCGGGAGCGGCCGTCGCGGGTCGCATCAGTTGGGCAAGACCCCAATTCGGCCGTTCCCGACGCGCAGCTTGCCTATTTTGCGAAGTCGCAACATCCGATGAGCGGGCGCCGCTTGCGCGGCTGTTCTATTCGCGACGCGGCATTGGTCCGCAGTGAAACAAAATAGGTCTTGTTCTCGAGCGCAACGGCGAATTCCAGATTAACCAGTTCGGCGACTTCGCTGGAGGGCAACTTGAGCAGATCGATTCGAATTTTGGCGCGGTCGGTCGCTGTGAAACCGACGAATTTGCGCAACACTTCTAGCGCATCGGCCACCGTGCGCCGCGCAAGTCGACTTTCTTCAGCGAGTCTTTCATAATGCATTGGTAAGCTCGTGGATTTTGTGAAAATGCAAATCGCACGTCGCTAAAACTGTGGCTGTGTTGGAGCAATTATTTTTCGGAAGAATGGCCGGGTAAGAAAAACCCCAATGTTGGAAAGAAAAACCTTGTTTTAAGTGGGTTTGCCGGATTCGCCGAATGACAGGTTATGGAATGCGAGCGCCGGGTTGCCGAATGATAAGGCTGCCGGCGGACCAAGTTTCACCCGGCGGCGCAATTGAACGCATAGAATAAATTGGCGACCGGCAAGTTTCGCGTAAATCCTTGTGCTGATTGGACCAGCGAAGTCCTCGCGGGATCGCAACCAAGTTGCTTGCGGACATTTTTTAAGCTGCCGTTGTGGTCGGCGCCGCCCACGGTCTGCTCTGCTGGTCGCGGGCTTTGAATGCCGCGATGTGCGCCCGGTAGCTTTCCGTCAGGTCAACATCATCCCAGCCGTTCAGCAGTTGATCGCGGCTTACGGGGTCGATCGCGAACGCGCAGCATAGGTCACGGCAGCTGATGGTCTGCTGCTCCAGGTCGACGGTGACCGTCTGCTCCGGATCGCCGGCCAGCACGGCGGCAATCTTGGCAATCTCCTCCTCGGGCATGATCGCAGTCAGCAAACCATTCTTGACCGCGTTCTGTGCAAAGATATCGCCAAACGAGGGTGCGATGACACAACGGATGCCGTGGTCGTAGATCGCGTAGACCGCCGCCTCGCGCGATGAGCCACCGCCGAAATTGCGGCCAACGAGCAGGATCTTGGCGCCGCGACAGATCGGCTGGTTGAACGAAAAATCGGCGCGCTCCTTGCCATCGGCATCGAAGCGCAGGTCCTGGAACAGTACCGTGCCGAGCCCCTTCGAGCGCGGCCACTTGAGATAGCGCGCCGGCAGAATCTGGTCGGTGTTCAGACTCGGCAGCAGCAGAGGGCAGGCTTTGGCCGTGAGGCGGACGAATTTTTCCATGACGTTTCTTGCCCTAGTTCGGCGTCGCCCCTGACGCCTTCACGATCGGTGCCCAGCGTTCAATGTCCTGGCGCACGAAGGCGGTGAATTCTGCCGGCGTATCTCCCACTGGCGTGGCGCCTTCGCTCTTCAATCGCTTTTGCATCTCCGCGTCGGCGAGCCCGGCACGAAGCGCTTGCGGAAACAAGAGCATGGTGCAAGCGAGGGCCAGGCTGAGAGCAATGCTCCGAGAGCGAACCGCAGGTCCTGAAACCATGCTCTGCCTCACTATGCCTTGCGGCCGGCCAGCAGCGGCCGCACGTCGGCAAGATGGCCGGCGACCGCCGCGGCGGCGACCATCGCCGGCGACATGAGATGCGTGCGGGCGCCTGGGCCTTGCCGGCCGCGGAAATTGCGATTGGTGGTGGAGGCGCAGCGCTCGCCGGACGGCACCAGGTCGCCGTTGATGCCGACGCACATCGAGCAGCCGGACTCGGCCCATTCCAGTCCTGCGTCGCGGAACACCTTGTCGAGGCCTTCCTCTTCCGCCTGACGCTTCACCAGCGTTGAGCCGGGCGACACGAGTCCCGGCACCTTGGAGACGCGGCCGGCCAGCACGGCGGCGGCGGCCCGCAGGTCCTCGATGCGGGAATTGGTGCAGGAGCCGATGAAGACGCGGTCGACGGCGATCTCGGTCAGCTTCTTGCCCGGCGCTATGCCCATGTAGTCGAGCGCGTCGCGCAGATATTGCGCGCGCACCGGATCGCTCTCGCGCGCCGGGTCGGGGACGGTGGCATCGATCGGCAGCGCGTCGTCGGGCGTGGTGCCCCAGGTGACGATCGGCGCGATGCCGCCGGCATCGAGTGTGACATCGCGGTCGAAGGCCGCACGGGGATCGGAGGTGAGCTTCGTCCAGGCCTCGACCGCCTGCTCGAAGGCCGCGCCTTTCGGCGCGTAGGGCCGCCCCTTCAGATAGGCGAAGGTAGTCGCGTCAGGCGCGACCATGCCGCAGCGGGCGCCCGCTTCGATCGACAGATTGCACAAGGTCAGGCGGCCTTCCATCGACAGCGCCCGGATCGCGCTGCCGGCAAATTCGATGGCGTGGCCCTGCGCGCCGTCGGCATGGACACGCGCGATGATGGCGAGCGCGATGTCCTTGGCGGCGATGCCGGGAGCCGCTACGCCGTCAACCGTGACGCGCATTGTTTTCGGTTTTTTTTGCCAGATGGTCTGTGTCATCAGCACATGCGCGACTTCTGAAGCGCCGATGCCGAAGGCATAGGCGCCGAAAGCCCCGTGCGTGGAGGTGTGGCTGTCACCGCAGACGATCAGCAGGCCGGGAAGCGTGAGACCTTGTTCGGGGCCGACCACATGCACGATGCCCTGGCGCGGATCGTGCAAGCCGAACAGGCTGATGTGATTGTCCGCGGCGTTTTTCTCGAGGTTGCAGACCATGGCCGCGATCTCGGGATTGGGAATCTTGCGGTCGCGTCCGCGCGTCGGCACGTAGTGGTCGGCGACACCAAAGGTGAGGCTTGGCTCGGCCACCGTGCGGCCGCGCGCCTGCATCTGGCTAAAGCCGTGGAACGAACCTTCGTGCACGTAATGCCGGTCGACCCAAAGCAACGCGGCGCCGTCCTCGCGGCGCGTGATTTCGTGCGCCGACCATAGCTTGTCGATCAAGGTTTGCGGCTCGCTCATGGGCAATCGATTTGCCTCCGAGGGACGGGCTTGTCGAGGGTGCGCAATAATGTATGCTAAAAGATACCAAGTAAAGCGCCGCCCCCGGGTGGCCCTTGGAGGGGGCGCCACGTGCGCGACTGGCTCGGCGAGGCGAAGGCAAAGCAAGTCTATCTCGTCCTGCGCGACCGCATTCTCAGCGGCGCGTCGGGTTTCGACGCCAAGCTCCCCACCGAAAACGAACTGGCGGAATTGCACGACGTATCGCGGGTGACGGTGCGGCGCGCGCTGGGCGAGCTCGCCCGCGAGCGGCTGATCGAGCGGCGGCGCAGCAGTGGCACGCGGGTGATCTACCGGCCGTCACCGGCGCCTGTGACTGCCGACATTTCCGGCGTGCTTGCCAATCTCGCCGTCATGGGGCGGCGGACCGCGGTCAAACTGTTGTCGTTCGATTATGTGCCGGCCGAGGGGTCGGTGGCACAGGCGCTCGGCGCCGCGCCCGACCAACTCTTGCAGCGCTCGGTGCGCGTGCGCTCGATCGACGGCATGCCGTTCTCCTACCTTACCACGCACGTGCCCGAGAGCATCTCGGTGACCTTCACCAAACAGGAGCTCGGCTCGCGGCCACTGCTGGAATTGCTTGAGCGCGCCGGCGTGAAAGTGGAATCCGCTCGCCAGCGGATCAGCGCGGGACTTGCTTCGCCCGACGTTGCCGAGTCACTCGACGTGCGCACCGGCTCGCCGGTGCTCGAATTGATCCGCGTGTCCTTCGATCAGCTTGGCCGCGGCGTCGAGCATCTGCATGCTCTCTACCGGCCCGACCGCTACGCCTTTGAAATCGATCTGGTGCGCTCGGGCACCGCCGACACCAAGGCCTGGTCGCCGGTCGTGCGCAGGAAGAGCAAAGCGAAGATAAAGCTGCCGAATACCGGTGAGTTGAACAGGACGGACAAACGGTTGCATTTGACGCCATCACGCCAGAGGGAGACGAAAAACCATGCCAGATCGTAAATCACCATTCACGCGCCGCGAATTTATCGCCAGCTCGGCCCTAGTCGGTGCGGCGAGTCTCGCCATGCCGTCGATCCTGCGAGCGCAGGGGGCCGGGGTGAAGCTCGGCATCTTGCATCCGGTCAGCGGCGCGCTCTCTTATTCCGGCACACAAGGAAGGCTCGGCGCCACGCTGGCGATCGAGGAGATCAATGCGGCCGGCGGCATCAAAGGATTGGGCAAGATCGACCCGCTGCTGGGCGACGCGCTGTCGACGCCGGAAGGCGGCACCGCCGAAGTCGAGAAGATGAATTCGGCTGGTGTCGCCGCAATCGTCGGCGGCTATGCCAGCGCGGTCTGTCTCGCAGTCAGCCAGGCGGCGTCGCGCTACGATCTGCCCTACGTCGTCGATGTCGGCGTGGCGGACTCGATCGTTACCCGCGGCCTCAAGAATACCTTCCGTTTCGGCCCGGGCTTCGGCGTGATCGCGAAAACGGCGCTCGAAAACCTCGCCGCCATCAACGACGCGGCCGGCAAGCCGGCCAAGACCGTGATGATCGTGCATGAGGATTCGCTATTCGGCTCCGGCCTTGCCAAGCTTTTGAACGCGCAACTGCCGGCGCACGGCTTCCAGATTCTGGAGACGATCCCGCATCCGACGCCGACGCGCGACTTCAACAACGTCGTTCTCAAGATCAAGGCACAAAACCCGGATCTCGTGATCCCGGCCGACTATTACAACGAATATGTCCTGCTCGCGCGCACCATGCAGCAGCAGAAGGTGAAGCCGAAGGGCATCTATTCGGTGCTCGGCGGCGCGGCCTCGTCCTACAAGTTCGTCAAGGAATTCCCGGAAGCCGCCAAATACATCATGGACTGCAATCACTGGTTCGACCCACGCAATCCGAAGGCGCTGGCGTTGAAGAAGAAGGTCGAGGACAAGGGGCAGTTCTACACCTACGAGGTGTACATGAACTACAGCTGCGTCATGCTCGTTGCCGACGCACTCGCGCGCGCCGGTTCGGCCGACCGCGCCAAGCTGACCGCAGCGTTGGAAAGCTCGACCTTCTCCGGCCACGTCATGCCCTACGGGCCGACCAAGTTCGTCAACGGCCAGAACCAGGGAGCCGCGCCCGTTAATACCCAGGTGCTCGATAACGACATCAAGGTCGTGCTGCCGGCTAACTTCGCGCAGGCCAAGCCCGTGTTCCCGATGCCGGCCTGAACGATCCAAATCTCATGCGGTTGCGAGCGACGCTCAGGCGCCGCTCGCAACCGCTTTTGCCGAGCAGGCGTGTAGCCCTTTGTTTTCGCCGGTCATCCTGATCACCGCGATCCTCAACGGTCTCTTAACCGGCGCGGTCTATGCGCTGGTCGCGCTGGGCTTAACGCTGATCTACGGCGTACTGCACATCATTAATTTCGCCCATGGCGCGCTGCTGAGCGCGGCGCTGTTTGCGGCTTTCTTTGCCTTCCATCTTCTGGGGCTCGATCCCTATCTCGCCGCGCTGCTAATCGCGCCGATATTCTTTGGGTTCGGCTATGCGCTACAGCGCCTGATCATCGGCCCCGTCTCGCATGGCGATGACCGCAACATGCTGCTGGTGACGCTCGGCCTGTCGGTGGTGATCGAGAACGTGCTGCTTTACGCGTTTCGCGCCGACACCCGCACCATCGATTTGCCCTATGCGTTCCAAACCATCGACTTGGGCTTCACCTTCCTGCCGATCCCACGGCTGATCGGCTTCTGCCTGGTGTTCGCAGTCGCGCTTGTTTTGTGGGCGATCATGCGTAGGACCGACGTCGGCAAGGCGATCCGCGCGGTGGCCAAGGAGAAGCTCGGCGCCCAGCTCGCCGGCATCGACGTCGCGCATATTTATGCGATCACCTTCGGACTCGGCACGGCCTGCGTTGCCATTGCGGCCTGCCTGCTGATCCCGACCTATTACGTCAACCCGACCGTGGGCGATGCCTTCGTGCTGATTGCCTTCACCATCGTGGTGCTCGGTGGCATGGGCTCGGTGCCCGGCGCGCTGGTCGGCGGCCTGCTGATCGGCGTGGTGGAGAGCCTGTCCGGCCTGTTCCTCGGCGAGTCGCTCGGCCAGATCGGCATCTTCCTGATCTTCATCGCCGTCCTGCTGGTGCGGCCGACCGGCCTGTTCGGAGCCAGGGCATGAGAGGCCTGCTGCAGATCGCCGTGGTCGTGGCCGTGTTGGCGGCGGTGCCGCTGGTCGTGCAGTCCAACACCACGCTCAATTTCCTGGTGGTGACGCTGCTGATCGCGCTGGCTGGGCAGGGCTGGAATATCCTCGGCGGCTATGGCGGCCAGTATTCCTTCGGCCACGCTGCGTTTTTCGGCACCGGCGCCTATGTCACCGCCATCCTGCAGGTGCGCTACGGGGTGAACGCCTGGCTGGCCTTCGGCGCCGGCATCGTCCTGGGCGCCGCCGTCGGCGGCGTCATCGGGGCTTTGACCTTTCGCGCCGGCCTACGGGGATCGTACTTTGCGCTGGTCTCGCTGGCCTTCGCGGAGGTGTTGCGCATCGTCGCCAGCGTCGCGCCGATCACCGGCGCCGGCGTCGGAACGCTGGTCAAGCTCGATTTGCGAGTCGAGGCGCTGCAGTTCCAAAGCCGCGCTGTCTTTTATTGGGTCATCCTGGCGCTGGTCGCCGTCTCGCTCCTGGTCGCGCAGAGGCTTGAGCGCACGCGCTTCGGCACCTGGCTGATCGCGGTGCGCGAAAACGAGGATGCCGCCAAGGCGCTCGGCGTCAATGCCACCCAGGTCAAACTCGGCGCCATGGTGATCTCCGCCGCGATTACCGCGGCAGCGGGCTGCTTCTACACGCAGTATTTCCTGTTCGTCGATTCCGGCATCGCCTTTGGTACGCGCATGTCGATCGAGGCGCTGCTGACGCCGATCATCGGCGGCGCCGGCACCGTCTTCGGGCCGCTGCTTGGTGCGTTGGTGGTGCAAGCGCTGGGCGAGGGCGCCAAGCTGGTCGCCGGCGACGCGCCCGGCCTCAGTCTCATCGTCTACGGCTGCGTGCTCGTGCTCGTCATCGCCTTCGCGCCGCGCGGCCTGATCGGTCTGGTCGAGACGATCTATCGCCGTGTCGCGCGACCTACCAAGCGCGAGGCCGCGCATGACTGAGCCTCTGCTATCGGTTGAACGTGTATCCTGCCGCTTCGGCGGCTTGCTGGCGGTAAACGCCGCCTCGCTGACCGTCGCCGCCGGCCGGATCACTGGACTGATCGGTCCCAACGGCGCCGGCAAGACCACGCTGTTTGCCATCATCTCCGGCTTCCAGCGGCCGAGCGATGGCATCGTGCGCTACCGGGGCGAGACCATTACCGGTCTGCCGCCCTATGAGCTGGCGCGGCGCGGTATCGCGCGCACCTTCCAGATCGTGCAGCCTTTCGCCGGCCTCTCGGTGCGCGAGAATATCCTGGTCGGCGCACATCTGCGCCATCCGAAGCGCAGCAATGCGCTTGCCGCCGCCGATCTCGTCGGGCGCGAGGTCGGGCTCGCCGATCTGCTCGACCGTGCGGCCGACACGCTCACCGTTTCCGGCCGCAAGCGGCTCGAACTTGCGCGGGCGCTCGCCACCGAGCCTCAGCTTCTGCTACTCGACGAGGTACTGGCCGGGCTGAACCCGACCGAGATCCACGAGATCGCGCCGACCATCCGCCGCCTGTGCGAGCGCGGCATCAGCATCCTGATGATCGAGCATGTCATGCAGGCGGTGATGAGCCTGTCTCAGCACGTATTCGTGCTGGCGGAAGGCTGCATCATCGCCGAGGGCACGCCAGCCGAAGTGGCCGCCGACCGCGCCGTGGTCGAGGCCTACCTCGGGCATGGCGCGGCCAAGAAGCTGGGGGGCGCGCATGGCCGCTAGCCCGCTGCTCGCCGTGCAAGCTCTCCACGCCGGCTATGGCAAAACTGAGGTACTGCGCGGCGTCGATCTCACCGTCAGCCCGGGCGAGATCGTGGCTGTGCTCGGCTCGAATGGTGTCGGCAAATCGACGCTCAATCGCACGCTGTCCGGCGTCGTGCGGGCGCGCGCCGGTGCGATCCATTTCGACGGCGTCTCGATCGAGCACGAAGGGCCGCCGATGATCGTCGCGCGCGGGCTGATCCATGTGCCGGAAGGCCGCCGCATCTTTCCAAATATGACTGTAAGCGAAAATCTCGAGCTCGGCAGCTATCGGCGGGCCCGGCCGCGGCGGGAGCAGAACCGCGAGCGGGTGTTCGGTATGTTTCCGCGCCTGCGCGAGCGCACCACGCAATATGCGGGCACGCTGTCGGGCGGCGAGCAGCAGATGCTGGCCATCGGTCGCGGGCTGATGGCGGAGCCGAAATTGCTTATCCTCGACGAGCCGTCGCTCGGGCTGTCGCCCTTGCTGGTCGAGGAACTGTTTGCGTTCATCGCGCGCATCCGCGCGGATGGTGTCGCCATCCTGTTGGTCGAACAGAACGTGGTGCAAAGCCTGGAGGTCGCCGACCGCGCCTATATCCTCGCCGAAGGCACCTTCGTGATGTCCGGCACCGCCGCGGCGATCGCCGACGATCCCGAATTGAAACGAGCTTATTTGGGACTCTAGAGCATGACTGAAAACACCTTGCGCTCTCGTCTCGCGCGCCCGCCGATCCTGATCGCGCCGGGCGTTTATGATCCGCTTACGGCTTTGCTCGCCGAGCAGGCCGGCTTCGACACGCTCTACGTCTCGGGCGCGGCCATCTCCTATACGCGGCTGGGGCGGCCCGACATAGGCCTGGTTAGCATGAGCGAAGTGGTAGAGACCGTGGCGCTAATACGCGACCGTGTGCGCGCTTATCTTGTCGTCGATGCCGACACCGGCTACGGCAATGCGCTTAATGTCGAGCGCACTGTGCGCCTACTCGAGCGCGTCGGCGCTACAGCCATCCAGCTCGAGGATCAGGATTTTCCTAAGCGCTGCGGCCATCTCGACGACAAGGCGTTGATCCCAGCGCCGGAGATGGTCGGCAAGATCAAGGCGGCGCTCGATGCACGACACTCACGCGAAACCCTGGTGATCGCTCGAACCGACGCAATAGCCGTGGAGGGCTTCGAGCGCGCCATCGCACGTGCCGTAAGCTACCGCGAGGCGGGTGCCGATATATTATTTGTTGAGGCGCCGAAAACGCGCGCCGAACTTCAACGTATTCCACCCGCGCTCAATGGCGTGCCGCTGGTGGCAAACATGGTCGAGGGAGGCAAGACGCCCCAGCTTGCGGCGGTGGATCTGGAAGCGATTGGCTTCTCGCTTGTAATCTTTCCTGGCGGCATCGTCCGCGCATTGGCGCGCACTGCGAGCGAGTTCTACGCCTCACTTGCCGCCCACGGTACCTCCGAACCGTTTCTTGACCGGATGTATGACTTCGCTGCTCTCAATGACGTAATCGGCACACCGGCGTTGATCGCGCGCGGCAAACAATATGAAGCGGCGGCTGCGCCGAATAGCAAGAAAGGTGACGGTACGTGATGCGGCCCCAACAGACGCAATACGAAGAGACCGCCAGTAAGCAAAGGAATGTCTCGCATGGATAAACATTTCGATACCATCATCAAGAATGCCCGAGTGGTTCGTCCGAATAAGACATCGGTCGATTGTCTTGATATTGCGATCAAGAACGGAAAGGTCGCTCAGGTCAGGCCGGAAATTCAGGCCGATCTCGCTAGCCAAGTCTTTGATGCCGAGAATCGTCTTGCGTTCCCGGGTTGCGTCGATGCGCATATGCATATCGGCATATATGCGCCGCTCGCCCAGGATGCAGTTTCGGAGAGCAAGGCCGCAGCAATGGGAGGCGTTACCTCAAGCCTGAATTACCTACGCACGGGACAGTACTACCTCAATAGGGGTGGCCCTTACCGCGAGTTTATGCCCGAAGTGTTCAAACAGTCAGAGGGACGATTTTGGGTCGATTACGGCTTTCATATTGCGCCGATTGAGGCGGGCCACATCGATGAAATGGAGCATCTCGTCACCGAACATGGGGTGACTTCGTTTAAGATCTTCATGTTCTACGGAGGCTATGGGCTGCACGGACGCTCGTCGCGGCAAAACGATTTTTTGATGATCGGCCCCGACGAGCGTTATGACATCGCGCATTTCGAGTTCATTATGCGGTCCGCACAGCGCTTGATGAACAAATTCCCCGATCGCGCATCCCACATCAGCGTCAGTCTGCATTGCGAACTCGCAGAGATTCTCACTGCATATACCAAAATCGTGGAACGAGAGGGCAAGTTGACCGGCCTGCATGCCTACAGCGCCGCGCGCCCGCCGCATTCCGAGGGTCTTGCCATCTGGATTGCGTCCTATCTCGCCAATGAAACCAATTGCCTGAACATCAATCTGTTGCACTTGAGTTCACGCAAAGCAGTGGATGCCGCGTGGACCATGCAGCAGGTTTTTCCGCACATCGCTTTCCGCCGCGAAGTGACAGTTGGCCATCTTCTGCTTGATACCGATTGCGAGTGCGCCGTGCACGCCAAAGTCAATCCGCCAATCCGCCCACGCGAGGACGTCGAAGCACTGTGGCAGGCTGTGCTTGACCGTAAAATCGACTGGATCGTCAGCGATCATGCTTGCTGTTCAGCCGAGCAGAAGTGGTCAAAAGACGACCCAGCCAATATTTGGCTGGCCAAAGCGGGATTTGGCGGCACCGAATATCTCCTTTCAGCCGTTGTGAGTGAGGGCAGCAAGCGTGGCATGTCATACAATCACATGGCCGAGCTTTTAAGCTGGAAGCCAGCACAACGTTTCGGGTTACCAAGCAAGGGGGATATCGCTCCGGGCTATGACGCGGATATCGCGATCGTCGATCCGCACGAGAGTTTCGTGGTACGCGCCGCCGAATCTCTGTCCGAGCAAGGCTACTCGCCGTTCGAAGGTGTCGAACTCAGCGGCAAGGTGAAGAGTACTTTTTTGCGAGGCGCTGTTGTTTATGACGGCGGGAACATCGTCGGGCCAGCTCGCGGCAAATATCTGCGAAGGTGAGAAGTCACGCGCACGCAATGAATTATTTTCAATGTCCGCTGACGCGCCACATCGAGGCATGATGAGTACGGTCGTCGCTGCAGCGGACGAAAAATTCAACACGCACGTGCCGGTGCTGATCGTCGGCGCTGGCGCCGCGGGACTGTGCGCCGCGCTGGCGGCAAAGGAGGCCGGCGTCGACGCGGTGGTTGTCGAACGCGATGCTGTGCCCATGGGTTCGACGGCGTTGTCGGCCGGGCTCATTCCTGCCGCGGGTACGCGGTTCCAGCGGGCCAAGGGCATCGCCGACAGCCCGCTGTTGCTCGCCGCCGACATCCAGCGCAAAGCGAAAGGCGAAGCCGATCCCGCTGTCGTTGAGGCCGTCGCCCAGGGCGCGGCTCCGCTGGTCGAGTGGCTGGCGCAACGTCACGGTTTACCGTTTGAGGTGGTCGACAACTTCAATTATCCCGGCCATTCGGCCATGCGCATGCACGGTCTGCCGAGCCGTACCGGCCTGGAGTTGATTGACCGGCTGCGCAATGCTGCCGAAGCGAACGACATTGTCATTCTCACGCGAAGCATCGTCGAGCGGCTTCTGGTGGATCCGGATGGTCGTATCCGTGGCGCGGACGTCGTTCACCGTGACGGTACGCGCGAATGCATCGGCTGCGATGCGCTGATCCTGGCTTGCAACGGTTTCGGTGGAAATCCCGAGCTCGTCGGTCGATTTATTCCGGAAATGGCGGATGCGCTTTATTTCGGTCATGCTGGCAATCGCGGCGACGCTATCACTTGGGGCGACGCGCTGGGCGCGCAACTTTCGCACCTTGGCGCCTATCAAGGTCACGGCTCGGTAGCGACGCCGCATAACATCTTGATCAGTTGGGCGGTAATTATGCAGGGCGGCATCCAGATCAACGGCGAAGGCCGTCGATTCTGCGACGAGACGCGCGGCTACTCGGAGCAGGCCGCCGAAGTACTGCGACAGCCGGATAGATTTGTATGGAATGTTTTTGACGCACGGATCTCTGCGGTAGCGCGACAGTTCGAGGATTTTCGCAAGGCTGAAAGCGCCGGTGCGATCCTCACTGCGCAAAGTATTGCAGACCTCGCAAAGGCGATGAATGTTACCACAGCGACTTTTTCTGCCGAATGGAATGAGGTCGAAAACCTCAAGGCAGCCGGCGGCCGCGATCGCTACGGCCGCGAATTTCTCGCGGAACAATCGTGCGAACCGCCGTATCATGCGGTCAGGGTGACCGGCGCGTTGTTTCATACACAAGGCGGACTTGCGGTCGATTCAGACGCCCGCGTTAGGCGCAAGGACGGAACAGGATTTCCTAACCTGTTCGCGGCCGGAGGTGCGGCAGCTGGTGTGTCGGGTTCGATTGCGGCGGGATATCTGTCTGGCAATGGTCTGTTGACCGCGACCGTTCTGGGCCAATTGGCGGGAAAGGCTGCGGCGAAGCAAATATCGCAGATCGGGCGGCTACGTTCTTAAGATGATCCGTCCGGCTTCCGTGCCCGGGGCTGCCTGGTCCGGGCCGCGGCGTATAGTTGGAAGGCCTTCCGGCGTGCACCGATGCGCGCGGGTACGGACGGGGGCTCCGCGATCTCCTCAAAGCTTGTCCTTTCCGAAAATATGATCCGGAGTGGATTCGCGTTGTGAGCCAGAATCATCGCATCATTTTGATCGATGTTTGCGATCCTGCATGCGCTCGGAATATTCGTCGCCGGCCTGTTCTATAGCGCGACAATCAGGATGAGAACGGCGCGCCAACCTATCTGGTACGCGACAATAACCATGCTTATGGGCATGTCTTTACGTCCCGGGTGAGGGCCATGGGTATCCGCGACCGACCAATCTCGCCTGGGTCGCCGTGGCAAAATGGCTATGCAGAACGTCTGATCGGCACATTGCGTCGCGAGTGTCTGGACCTCCAACGATACGGAACCATCGCCACTACGCCCGTTCTGTCGGGACTGCATCATCGCTACGCGCGGATATGATTTTCGGAAAGGACAATGGGCGCGCCGGCGCGCGGGACCCGTCAGCGACCCTGAACGAAAGCCGGCAAGCACGACGAAAGTGTAGCCGCAGGTATTGATGGATTTTACCAATTTGCCGTCAGGACTGATATGTTGGCACTCTGGCGTCTTCATGAAATTTCGATAGTCTTGCCCTGGTCTTTGCCGAATTTACGTCGGAGATCTAAATTGCATAAGTCACGCGAAATTCCGCGCATTGATGCCGGTCCGGACACCGTCCATTGGGGTTTCTTCGACGCCAAGTTGTTGCCGATTCTCACCATCGACAGCGGCGATCGTGTGACGATCTCGTCGGTATCGGGTACGCCCGAGCTGTTACCCCCGCCGCCTTTCAAAATCCCGCCGGCCTTGCCCGCCATTCATGCCGCCAATGGCCCGCAACGTTTCTTCGGTCATATGTGCACCGGGCCGGTCGCGGTGCGGGGAGCAAAAGCCGGGCAGACTTTGCAGGTCGATATCGAGGCGATCGATCTGCATTACGACTGGGGCTATAACGTCATTCGTCCGCTCGCCGGCGCATTGCCGGACGATTTTCCGGACTACCGGGCGATCCACATCGCGCTCGATAATGCCAGCATGACGGGACGGCTGCCCTGGGGTCAGGAAATTCCTTTACGGCCTTTTTTCGGGGTTATGGCAGTGGCGCCGCCAGAAAGTTGGGGCCGGATACCGACCCCGCCGCCACGCCGCAATGGCGGCAATCTTGACAACAAGGAGCTGGTCGCTGGAACGACGCTGTATCTTCCCATCTTTACCGATGGTGCGCTTTTCTCCGTGGGCGATGGACATGGCGCGCAGGGCGATGGCGAAGTCTGTGTCACTGCGATCGAAACGGGGCTTGTCGGCATCTTTCGTCTGACCGTTCGCGACGACATGCAACTCGAATGGCCGCTTGCCGAGACACCCACGCACATGATCACCATGGCGTTCGACCCCGATCTCGACGATTGCGTGGTGATCGCGCTGCGGCAGATGATCGATCTGGTTTGCGCGCGCGCAGGCCTCGACCGCTACCAAGCCTATGCCTTGCTGAGCCTTACTGCCGATCTCCGCGTTACGCAGGTGGTGAACGGCAACAAGGGCATTCACGTCATGCTGGACAAGCGTTATTTAACGCATGCCTGATCAGACCAAACGATGACTCACTTTCGCCGCTTCGGTTTGACCGCGCGCTTCGCCGATTTGCCAGTGCGAACCTTTGCCGCCTTGGCGGGAATGATCGGCAGCAACACGAAGTTTTCCTGCCCACCGCCGAGATGAATCGTGGTCTTGCCGCTATAGATCGCCACTGGCCGATCGCGCGGATCATCGTGCAGGAACGGGCCGTTGCCGGTAAACTCGTTCTTCATATTGGAGAGCTTGCCACCCGAACCGCCGGGATAGACATAATCGCGCCCGCGCACGCTCAAAGCCACGCGATGGCCTTTCGGTACCACGATGCAGGTCGGGATGATTTCGATATCGAGTTCATAGACTTGGCCGGGCTTGAGCGGCTGCTTTTCGTCGTGGGCGTGATAAGGACGGAACGGCAAGGTCAGTTTCTTGTCGAGCTTGCGATGCGAGGCGCGCAGCCAGCCTTGCCCGATCGCCGTGTGTGGGTCGAGCGCGCCCTGGAACACGACTTCTTTCATGTCAGGCGCGAATACCCGCAGCACAAGGAAGATATCGGCGTCTTCGGTCGACGATGAGATGCGCAGCTTGGCGGCCACCGGGCCTGTGATCTCGGTCGCCTCCTTCATCGGCTCGGTGAGGAAGGTGACACCGTCGCCGGCCGCCTCGAAGGTCACCGCCGCCGAACCCTTAGGTGCGTCGGTTACTAGCTTCTGGCTGTCAGTTGCCAAATGGAACTTGGTCCATTGGGTACTCGGAAGCGGCCAATTGTCCTCGTGTCGAATGACGAATTTCTCGCCTGGATGACGAATGTTCAGTTGCACCCGCGGCTGCTTGTCCCAGCCGTTCTTCTCGCCCTTGAGGAAATAGCCGAAGAACCTCTTCTGCAGGTTGACGCCGTAGTCGGTGTAGTAATGTGTCCAGTGCTCGATGCCGTGCACTTCGAGCCATTTCTGTTTCGATGCCGATCGGAAGAAGCCCTCGAAATTGCCGCGTGGGTGCAACGGCTGGCCGCCCCAGTTCGCGGCCGAGAGCAGCGGTACCTTGACCTTCGACCAGTCCGGACGCATCGCCTTGTAGAAATCGTCGTCCAGTGGATGCGCGAAGTAGGTCTTGCCGAGATCGTAGCGATTGGCCCCCATCTCTTCCGCGGTGAGCGTCTCAGGGCCTGACACCCAGTCGCCATTCATGCGGCTGCGGTGGCCATTGATACCCAGGCCGTACTGGACGGTCTTGACCTGCATGTCGTACCAGTTTTGCGCGAACGTGTTGTAGATGCCGCCGTTGTGGCTGAGCTCGCGATAGAAGTCGGCAAAGCCCTCCCAGACACAGATGGCGGCAAGATGCTTCGGCTGCAGGCTCGCGACCTGCCATTGGTTGATGGCGTAGTAGGAGATGCCGCTCAGACCAACCTTGCCGTTAGACCACGGCTGCACGCCCGCCCACTCGATGCAATTGTAAAAGTCTTTGGTCTCGCGCGGCGACCAGTGCTCCACGTAGCCGGGCGAACGGCCGCAGCCGCGCGAATCGACGCGCACACACACATAGCCGTCCGGCACCCACTTTTCCGGGTCACAGATTTCCCAGCTCTGATACTTGTTGCTCGAACCGGCCATCACGTCCGGCTGCTTCTCCTCTATGCGCTTCCAGGCGGTCTTGTAGCCGTCTTCGAAATGCAGCCACTTGCCGTAAGGGCCGTGGCTGAGGAGCACCGGATAGCGGCCTTTCTTGATCGGCCGGAACACGTCGCATCGCAACACCAACCCGTCGTCCATCGTGATCGGCATGTCCCAATCGATCCGCATGCCGTCGCGGATTTCGCTGACCTCACGATAGCTCATGATTTTCTCACTCCTGGAAATTGCCTTCGGACATTCAATTTTTGGGAATAACCGGCAGCAGGACATAGGCCTGCCGATTGGGCCCGGCGTGCAGCGTCACATCCCCGCCGAACACCGCCGGCGGTCGGTCGCGTGGGTCGTCATGCGTGAAGACTGCGCAGCCGGTCCACACTTTGCCCAGTGTTTCCAGCCCGGCGCCGGGCTCGCCCGGAAAGACGTAGTCGGTGCCACGCACGGACAGCGCAAGCCGATAGCCCTTCGGGAGCACGATGCAGGTCGGCCATACTTCGATATCGACCTCGTAGACTTGGCCGGGCTTGAGCTTCTGCTCCTCGTCATGCGTGTGATACGGCCGGTACGGCAGTGTGAGCTTCGGGTCGAGCTTGCGGTGCGAGCAGCGCAGCCAGCCTTGCGCGATTGGTGTATGGGCATCGAGCGCGCCCTGGAAGGTGACCTCCTTGAGGTCCGGCGCGAATGCGCGCACCACCAGAAACAGATCGGCGTCTTCGGTCGCCGACGACACCCACAGCTTTGCCGCGATAGGCCCGGTCAACTCGGTGTCGTGTTCGAGCGGCTCGGTCAGGAACGTGACGCCTTCGCCTAAACCGGCGTAAGTGACGGCACTTTGTGAGTTCTGCGTTGCAGTCGACGTCGTCATATCGCCTGGATGGATGTAGAACTTGGTCCATTGTGTGCGGGCGAGCGGCCATTCGTTCTCACTCCGCTCGACGAATTTCTCGCCGGGATGGCGCACTTGCAGTTGCACCTTCGGCTGCTTGACCCAGCCAGAGTCATCGCCTTTGAGGAAGCGTCCGAAGAACCGCTTCTGCAGATCGAGACCGTAGTTCGTGTAGAAATGTGTCCAATGCTCGATGCCATGTACTTCGAGCCACTTGTTATCCGACGCAGAGCGCACGAAGCCTTCGAAATTGCCACGCGGATGCAGGCCTTGCCCGCCCCAATTGGCCGAGGAGAGCAGCGGGACCTTCACCTTGCTCCAGTCGGGCATGCGGGACTGCCAGTACTCGTCGGTATCGAGCTTGCGGGAGATGCAGTCTTCGTAAAAATCGCGACGATTTTCGCCGAGTTGCTCTTCCGATAAGGTCTCCGGCCCCGAAACCCAGTCGCCGGTCATGCGGCTCTTGAACCCGCGCTTGCCGCGCCCGTTCTGCACGGTATAGACCTGCGCCTTCGACCAGTCTTGCGCGAAGCCGCGGCAGAAAATGCCGCCATGATGCGCCATGTCGCGGTAGAAATCGGCAGCGCCCTCCCAGATGCAAATCGCAGCGAGATGCTTGGGCTGTAGCGCAGCCGTCTGCCATTGATTCTCGGCATAATAGGAGATGCCGTTGAGGCCGACCTTGCCGTTCGACCAGGTTTGTATGCCGGCCCAGTCGACGCATTGCGCCAGATCCTTTGCCTCGCGCAGCGACCAGATGTCGATAACGCCAGGCGAGCGCCCCGCCCCGCGGCTGTCGACACGGATACAAACGTAGCCGTCCGGCACCCATTTTTCCGGATCGACCACCTCCCAGCACTGGTACTTGTTGGTCGAGCCGGTCGGCACGTCCGGCTGGTCGGCGCACATGCGTCGCCACTGGTCAGTGTAGAGATCCTCGAAGTGGAGCCATTTGCCGTATGGCCCATAAGTCATGATCACCGGATACTTGCCGTCGGCGATCGGCCGATAGATGTCGCATCGCAACACCAGGCCGTCCTCCATCGCGATCGGCATATCCCAATCGATCCGCATCCCATCGCGGATTTCGGTTTTCTCGCGGTAATCCATGGGTTCCTCGAGGTTTCGTTTGAATTCGTTGGTTATTTGGCGTTTCCGATCCGCTGTCCTTTGTCGTCGAACAGATAGATGCGGCGCTGGTCCAAGGAAAGCGCGATGCGTTCACCGACCTTGATGTCGGCCATGTCGAGGCCCTCGGTGACGGCGACGAATGCTCGCTCGGTACCCGAGTCGAAATAGAGTAGCGTATCCTTGCCGAGCGGTTCGACCAGTCGCACCGGAAGCTCGACGTCGCCTTTGCCGTCGCGCGTGACGGCCACGTGCTCGGGCCGGATGCCAAGCGTGGTCGCGCCGGGTTTTGCTGTCCTAAAGTGTTTGGGCAGCGCTACCTCGAAGCGGGCCGAGCGAAAACGACTGGCCGAGCTCTCTTGCAAGACCTCGCCGGCGACCAGGTTCATTGACGGCGAGCCGAAGAAATCGGCGACGAAATAATTGACCGGATTTGAATAGATCTCCATCGGCGACCCCGTCTGTACGATTTCACCCGCGCGCATGACGACGATGCGGTCGGCGAGCGTCATCGCTTCCTCTTGATCGTGCGTGACGTAAATAAAGGTGCGCTTGAGCGCCTCGTGCAGCCGGTCGCATTCTGCGCGCAGCTCGCGCCTGAGTTTTGCATCAAGGCTCGACAGCGGCTCGTCGAGCAGGAACGTGGATGGGTTGGTCACCAAAGTGCGGGCCAGCGCGACGCGTTGCGTTTCGCCGCCCGAGCATTGCGCAGGCATTTTGTCGAGGAGGTGTGAGATGTGCACCATCTCGGCCACTTCGCGCACGCGCTGAGCACGTTCTGCGGGCGGCACCTTCTTCATACGCAGACCAAACTCGATGTTCTGCCTGATTGTCTTGTGCGGAAATAGGGCATGGGTCTGGAACACCATGCCGAGACCGCGGTCGCGCGGTTCGAGATCGTTGACGACGCGGTCGCCAATGCGGATTTCCCCGGATGTGGGGTCCTCGAAGCCCGCGATCATTCGCAGTGTCGTTGTCTTTCCGCAGCCGGACGGCCCGACAAAGACGACGAATTCGCCATCCTCAATGGTGATGTTCAGGGTTTTTACCGCTACGACGGCGCCGAACGACTTGGTCAGATTGCATAGTTCGATGCGGGCCACGTCTATCTCCGTACCATTCCGAAGCTGAAGCCGCGCGCCAGATGTTTGCGGATGATGAGACCGGCGATCATCAGCGGAATGGTAATGCCGACTGCGAGCGCCGCCTGACGGCCATAGACCCGGCCTTCCGTGCTGCCCTGGTATTTCGACAGTTCGATCGGCAGCGTTGAGACCTGTGTCTTGGTGATGATGAGCGCCAGGAGATACTCGCTCCAGGTCAGGATCAGGATGAACAGGAAGGTCGCGACCAGGCCGGAGCGGACCAGCGGCAGCACGATCTCGAACACCGTGCGCCAGCGCGAGGCGCCGAGAATTTCCGCCGCCTGCTCGATCTCGCGCGGCACCTCGTCGATGAAACTCTTCATCATCCACACCGCATAGGGCAGGCTGGTGATGAAATAGATCATGATCAGCCCGGTCATCGTGTCGAGCAGGCCGATCGCCGAGTAGTACAGCGACAGCGGCGCCACCACCACGATCGGCGGGATCATGCGCAGCATCAGCAGTTGGAACATGCGCACTTCCGACAGGATGCGGTAGCGCGAGACGCCGTAGGCGATGACCGAACCGAACAGCACGGCAAGAAAAGTCGAGATCGACGCGATGACGGTCGAGTTGCCTAGCGATATAAACGGTTTCTGCGACGATATGGAGTATTGGGTCGTGGTATATTCCTCCGCGCCAAACCAGACATTGAGATAGTTCGAAAGAGTTGGCGGGTCCGGGAAATAGACCGGCGGCCAGGAAAACCACTGGGTGTCCGGCTTGAACGAGGTCGAGACCATCCAATAGATCGGGAAGAACGCAACCAGCGTCCACAGGCTCAGCACGACGTAGCGCAGCACCGCACTCAACCGCCGTCGTTGCGACTTCCTCATCACGCGAGCTCCTGCGGTCTGGCCGCGGCTTTCGCATACATCGTGTCGAGCGACCGTTTCTCCCGCCGCAGCAGGCGGATCGCAAACAGTACAATAACGACCATCAAGAGCATCACGATGTAGGACATCGCCGCGCCCTTGGAGATCTGGAAATACTGCCAGGTGGTAAGAAAGATGTAGACCGGCAGCGTCTCGGTCGCGGTTCCGGGGCCGCCTTGCAGCAAGGCCCAGGTCTTGGGGAACTCGGCCATCGCTTCCAGGAAGCGAAGCACCAGCGCCAGGAAGATCACCGGCCGCAGCAGCGGGAGTTGCACCTCCCAGAATATGCGCCATTTCGAAGCGCCGAGGATTTCCGCCGCCTCGATCGGCTCCTTTGGAATGGCCGTTAAGCCCGCCAGCATGATGATGAAGGAGAATGGCGCCCAATTCCAAATCTCCAGCAGCATCACGGTCGGCAGCGCGATGTGGGGATTGGTGAGCCACGCGGGCTTGAACTCGATGCCGATGATGCGGGTGATGAGGTCGTTGAGCGGCCCGCTCTGGTACAGCATCATCTCCGCCGTGTAGGCGACGACCACCGGCACGGTCAGCATCGGCAGGATGAAGATGATGTAATAGAACGCCTGGCCGCGAAACGGCTTGTACATGAGATAGGCGAGTGCGAATCCAATCAGAAAGCAGCCGATGGTCGAGCCGGTGGCGAACGAGAGCGAGCGCACCACGGCCCAGCCGAAGCGCGGATCGGTCAGCACTTCCTGGAAAAGCTCCAGGCCGACATATTCGGCGTCCCACCAAGTGCCGAGATAGACCGTCCATTGGTGGAGCGAGAAGTAGAGCTGCAGGAACAGCACCGGCATCAGCACAAAAACGAGCAGCGCGATCAACGGGCCGAGGATCGACCAGCGGAAGCGCGTGATCGCGCGCCGCCGCGAGAGCTCGCGCGTCGAGGGCAGGGCTTGGACTTGCGCGGCCGGAACGGCGGCGACGCTCATGAGTCGGCTCCGGCGGGCAGACCGGACGGGCTCATGGCCCGTCCGTATTGGATGTCGGCTGGTGCATGCTTTCTTCGCGCCGCGCCGTCATGCCGGGACGTTGCGCTTGGGCATCAACGCCTTGTAGCTCGCCAGTTCTTCCTTGAGCTTGGTGCGGCCGATGCGACGGACGATGGCGTTCCATTCTTCGTCGGTCTTCTTCAGCACGTCCTTGGCCGGAAGCTGCCCGACATAGGCCTCGGACAGGTTCTTGCCGAGCGTGTCCTGGAACTCCAGGTAGCCGGTCAAATAGGTTGGCGGCGAGACGACCTGGAAGTTCGCCTCGATCGCCTTGATGCCCGCGGGGCTGTATGCCTTCTGGACCAATTCCGACGTCATGTGTTCCTTTGCCCAGGCGTCGTTGAACGTGTTCACGGGATCGCTCACGATTGGAATGCTGTTCTTACCCGAACCGAGCCAGAGCGCGAGATAGGCCGCCTGCGCCTTGCGCGGGCTGTACTTGTTAACCAGCAGCGCGGCGAGCGGCGATGAGATCGAGCGATGGATGCGCTTGCCGGAAAAATCCGAGCCCGGCACTAGCCCGTACAGCCACTTGCCCGTGGTCTTCGACTTGGCAGGGTTCTCGTTCAGCCTGGCGGTGCCGTCCCAGTACTGGGCGGTCACCACGTGGCCCTGCGCGATGCGCGGGATCATCTGTGGCGTGCCCCACCCAGCCGACTCGGGATGTGCGACCTTCTTTTCCTGCAGGTAGATGTCGACGGCGTATTGACCGGCCGGCGTGTTGAGCGTCGCGTTCATGTCGTCGTCGAAGGTGAAGCCGCCGGCGCTGTAGAACATCATGTACCACCAGGTCGGCCCATTGGCGCGATTGCGCAGGCTGCCGGACCCGTAGAGATCCTTCGCCGGATCCATCAGGGTCTGCTGGATGCGAAACTCGTCCTCCCACGTCTCGGGAAACTTCAGCTCTTTGCCGTGTTTGTCGGCATAACGTTTCTTGTTGTCGGGATCCTCGATCAGATCCTTTCGAACATATTGAATGTGCACATTGCCGTCGGTCGGAATGCCGTAGGTCTGCCCCTTGTAGGTCATGAACTTGGCATAGTCGCCGACCGCATCGATCTTGAAGTCCGCCTTCTTCATGTACTCGTCGAGCGGCTCGAGGTAGCCGGCCGAGGCGAGCGACGGTATCATGTTGGAATCGATGTGAATGAAATCGAACTGCGGCGAGCGCGACAGCGCCTCCGCCATGGCGCGCTGCGGCGTGTCGAAGATCGAGATGTCCTGGACCGCGCCAACGCCGATTCCGGTCGCCTTCTTGAAATCCGCGATCACCGGCTGCATCGGCACCAGATACGGCGACCAGATCATGCCGCTTACGTCGGCAGCGCCAACCGTCTTCGCTGCGGCGATCGTGCGCTCCTCCATGGTTGCCGCAAATGCGAGTGGGGTTGTACCGGGCAGCAAGTTTGCAACGGTAAAACCGACGCCGCCTTCCATGAATGTTCGCCGCGAAACATTAAACTTGGTCATGACTGCCTCCCGCTGGGATTTTTTGCTGGTGCTCAAGGATGCGCATTCCGACGAACATCGCGCCGCCGCTGATTATGGCGGAGCGCGATATTGTTTGGCCGGTGACGTTGAATGCGGGCAAATAGCTGCCCGTCGCTGTCTGCAGCGCATGGGCGCAGACAGATTTCATAACTTTTTTCGCGAGAGGCGTAATCCACCGACCCTCCCCGAGGCCCTTTAGACTCGCGCATGCCAATGACGGGCATTGCGCGTCAGGCCAAGTACAACTCTGACGTTTACGTCCCTAAACCTTCCGCGTTATAGGCCGCGGTTGAATGCATCGTAGGTTGGTATATTTCGTTCCGCAATAAGGTTCTCTGTCCGGCCGACAAATAGCGATCCTGCGAACGGCCCGCGACAAAGCGTAGCAACAAAGGAATGGCAGTCATTTAGAGATATTCGGCCGACGAATGTTCGGCTACGCGACCGTCTCCACGTCCCACTTGGGCGCGCGTTCGGGCGGATCGGCGATGCGGATATTACGGCTGCGCAGCGTGGAAATCCGCCGCATCTCTTCGTCGTTGAGCGAGAAATCGAACACGTCGAGGTTTTCCGCGATGTGCGCCTCTTCGAGCGCGCGTGGCACCGCCGCAACCATTGGCTGTTGGATCAGCCAGCGCAGGCAGATCTGGGCGTGCGTCTTGCCGTGCGCCTTGGCGATTTCGCCAACGATTGCGTCGTCGAGCAGTTTGCCGCGTGCGACCGGGCAATAGGCGGTCAGGATCATGCCGTGGCGGCGCAGTGCCGCGATCATACGGTCCTGTGGCAAGTAGGCGTGGTACTCGATCTGGTTGGTGACAAGCGGTTCGGGGCAGACGTGCACCGCCTCCTCGAGCATGGCGAGCGTGAAATTCGACACGCCGATATGGCGCGTGAGCCCGCTGCGCTTGGCCTTGGCGAGTGCTCCAAGTGTCTCGGCGAATGGCACCTTAGGTTGCGGCCAGTGCACCAGCAGCAGATCGACATGGTCGAGGCCGAGCGCTTTCAGGCTTGTCTCCGCCGAGCGCAAAAAATCGGCCTCGCGCGCATCCAGCTCGGTGACCTTGGTGGTGACCCACAACTCGTCGCGCGCGATGCCGCTGGCGCGGATGCCTTCTCCGACGCGTTCCTCAGTGCCGTATTTGCGCGCCGTGTCGACGAGGCGATAGCCGCACTTGATGGCATAGGCCACCAGCTCGGCCGGGCGGTGCGGCAGTTCCATGGTGCCGAAACCGATCGCCGGCATTTTTGCGCCATGCGCGGCGAGGGTGAAGGCCTTTGGGGACTGCATCAGGGACTCCGAAGCGGGGAGGGCGGAAACGAAATAAAATACTAGTGTGGCGGCCGGGCAAAAGTAAACAGGCCGCCGCCATTGGCGTCAAAGTGGCAGCCGGTCCAACTTTAGCGGGCGCCTTCGAGGAAGTGCTTCAGCTCCTCGACGAAGATATTGGTTTCGGTCGCGGTCGGAAAGTGTCCGCTGTTGGGGCACACCACGACCTTGGGTTTCAATGCGAATGCCTCAAGGAAAGGCTGCTCGGCAGCGAGCGGAAAGCGTTTGCTCATGCCGCCGCGAAACACCAACACCGGACAGCACATTGCCTTCGCCTTGGCGAGCAGGTTGTAGTCGCTCGCGGGGGAGGCGGTGAAGGCCCGCAGGCGGCGCAGCCTCACGAGAGCGTAGGGAAAGCGCCACGGCCCGCTTTCATTGTCGCGCATCATGATGTCCCGGACGAAGCGCCGTAGTGCTTCGTCGGTCCACTTGCCTTCCTCCGTGTCCCGGAAATGGTGCTCGGCTTCTTCGATCGTTGCGAAGGTCTTCGGGAGCGGAATGGAGGGCGTTGCCGGAGCGGCGGACGGCTTTCCAACAGGCACCACCGGGTCCACAAGCACGACCGCTGCGACATGCTCGGCAGCCATTCGCGCGGCCTCGAGTGTGATCGAACACGCAAACGAGTGGCCCATGACCACGTAGCGCTCAGGCAGCAGGTTCTGCGCGAGCGCGAGCGCGTCCGAGGCGAACTCGCCGCACGAGTCGCCGCCCGGGTCGTTGCTTAGGCCGAAGCCGCGCTGGTCCGGGCACAGCATGCGGATCGAGCCTGCCGCCTCCGCGGGCGCGATCCACATGCCACTCTGTGTCAGTGAGCCGTGAAGCGCGAGCACCGGTAGACAGAGCTCGTCGCGCGGCTGCCAGTCGCGGTAGAACTGCTTGAAGCCGTTGCTCGTGTGGAAGTCGGTGCGCCAGAGATCGATTTTCATTTCGGATTTCGTTCGAAGCTGCCGTGCAAGCCGATCTTAGAGTCTGTCCGGAAACATCAAGCAGGATTACAAAGCTTTCGGAGCATGAGGCGGATTGAAGCGAGGCGCAAGAACGCGAGCGCCTTGCGATTGAGGTTCTCCCAATCTTTGGCGAGCCTTCGGCAAAGGTTGAGCCACGCAATGGTGCGCTCGACGATCCAGTGCTTGGGCAGCACCACAAATCCTTTGGCGTGATCGGAGCGCTTGACGATGTCGGCCTGAAGGTGGGACAGGATTTTTGCCAGCGCGTTGTGGAATTGCGGCCCCTGATAGCCAGCGTCGGCGAACAGCTTCTGCAAGAAAGGATACATTCCGAACAAGGTTGCAAGCAGCAGGATGCCGCCGTCGCGATCCTGGATGTCGGCGGAATGAACGATGGCGTGCAGCAGCAGGCCCAGCGTGTCTACGAGAATATGGCGCTTCTTGCCCTTGATCTTCTTGCCCGCATCATAGCCATGCGGATCGATGCGGCCCCCCCTTTTCGGCGCTTTTCACGCTCTGGCTATCGATGATGGCGGCGGTGGGGCTGGCTTCTCTTTCGGCTTGCGCGCGGCACTCCACATAGAGCGTGTGATGGATGCGATCAGGCTACAAATATAGGCTTCGCCAGCATCGCGCTGGGCGTCGAGAGAGTTGAAGTCTTGCTCAAGCCCCTGATCTGTCGAGACGCGGGTATAGATCGCGCAGCGAACTAGCTTTAAATAGGGGTGCCCCGCCACTATGCGGGGGAGATGGGTGCATAGAGCGGGGCTGTGGATCAAGGTACGGCGCATTTTCGATACCGCACCTCTCCGAGTCTGTTCAAAATTGAACGTTTTCAAACTAAGCCACTTCTAAACTATGCCTTGAGTGAACAACGCGTAAAAAAGAAGCCTCAGCTTTTCGGCTGGGGCCTCCCTGTATCGCCCGGGGCTCAGACATAATCCCGGACGACGTTATCGTAGGTGGCGATTATTAGCTGAAATTAAAAGGGGCAAGCTCTTGGACCGTCGGGTTCGCTACGGTTCGCATCGCCTGCGTGAGCGTCGGCATCAATCGGCAACTCTCAAAGGCAAAGGCCGTATGATTCCAAGTCCCTCAGCTCGTCCCAAAGGGCCGACCGGTCAACCTTATAGACCACGCTGAAGTCGATCTTGCCGGATCGAACGTCGGCGAGGAGCTTCTGCAGCGCAGAGCTGTCGAGCACGGCACTACTGCCATCAGACTACGCAATTATACTTGTGCGATTTTGAACAGCACAACGCTGGCTGATGTGGCAAACGTTCACAAGATCGATTTGCAAGTGAGTCTTGGCACTTCGTACTTCGCAGGGATGAAGTGCGCAAAGCTCCGCAGTTCTGGATGGCCAACAGTTGAGGTAGCCATTGATGAGGACCAGCAGAGCAGGGGGTTATTCGCGTTAGCAGTGCATGCGGCGTGCGCCGGAACGGCAGCGGTTGCTAAGCCAATCGTTAGCTTGAGGCGAATTCCCTTATCAGAGGAGCCGACTATGCCATCGATGATCATCAAACGGTCTGTCGTAATCGCCGGGCATAAGACCAGCGTCAGTCTGGAGGATGCATTCTGGAGCGCCCTGAAGGAAATCGGAAAAGGTAATAAGATGACCCTCTCCGATATCGTTGGCGACATCGATACACGGCGGCAGGATGGGAACCTCTCCTCAGCCATCCGGCTTTTCGTGCTCGGTCATTTTCGCGCACAGATTTCGGACGCTTCTACGGATCGTGTCGGAGCCGGCGTGGGTATGCCGCAAATCCCGCAAGACGGACGCCAATCCAGACAGACGAACGGACAATCCCCCGAGCGATAAAATATTCATCGTAGATGATGATTGCGGAAGTATGCGATGAGCCCCAAAGGCTCACGCAACGCGTTGTCGCTGACGAGGAAACCGCCTCAGATAGCGTGATCGTCAACGCCAGCAGGGCCGGACGTCTTTGCACCCCCCATCAAGGCGCGTTCAAAGCCTCGGAATATCTCGCCTGCCTGCAAGTATAAACGTCAGTAAACCTACACCAATTACTACGTATGAATATAGATATTACTACGTAAGTACAGTATCATATCTATCTATATTAACTATGAAATAAATCAACACTTCAAATTCCAAAGCAGTACGTATCGAATACTTGAACGATTCAGTGGCCGTTAATGCAACGGTGCAATTTTGAACGGATCGAGCAGGGGGGAAGCCGTGGACGAGTCAAAGTTTGCCGAACGCATTGCGAGGATCCGCGCGCGCTTCGCCGCAAAACTCGCCGACAAA
The DNA here is from genome assembly GCA_016185205.1 of Hyphomicrobiales bacterium. GTDB lineage: Bacteria > Pseudomonadota > Alphaproteobacteria > Rhizobiales > Xanthobacteraceae > Pseudolabrys. The sequence continues at coordinate 43,395 of JACPOA010000017.1, forward strand.
ATCCAACAAACCGACGCAGCCTTGCCGCACATGGCCGGTGATGGAAGCGACGCGGTCGAAGCGGTGGCTACGGCCTATCGCCAGTTTCACGATGTGTGCGGCATCGGCGCGACAGTCGGCTTCGAAGCAACCGGTCGGTTAGCGCGCAACCTCGATGCCATTCTGGTCGGACCATTCCGGGATCATCGCGGATTGGCGGCGGACGAGTTGGTCAAGTTGAAGGAGGCGCTCGAGTCCCTTCGGATCGGCGCGCGAACCGAAATGCAATCAAAAGATTCAAATCGGGAGTTGGCAAATTGATACCTTTAACTCTACGCGTCTTGTTTGCCGCATCTCTGGCGGCGGTGCTGACATCGTCGACGCACGCCCAGCAGCGGTTTGTACCATATCCGCCCATTCGCATCGAGCCCGTACGGACCGCTCCGGCGGCACAGACATCCTCAAGAGCGGCGGCGATCACGCCAGATGTTCAAAGTGTCGCGCCCGATGCACCGCTGAAATCACTTTTGGTTGATGTCCTGCTCGCGGACGTTGGATATTCCAATGGATTCCGGTTTTCCAATTTGGGCGGCCGGCGTGAGATTTACATACCGGTGCCTCAGGGCATCGAACTGAACCTTGCTGAGCTCGCGCTCGTGTTCGACGACGTGAGTGCTCACGAGGCGCGCCGCAGCCTGGAAATTCTCGCCAATGATCGTTCGGTCTCTGCGATCGTCCTTGATGGTAAGAGTACCGGTCGTAAAGTCCGTATAGCGCTCGCAAACGCGGCCGCGCGGGACGGCTTCCTGAAACTCACCTTCCTCTATTCTGGTGCGGCGACGCAGGATCGCTGCATCGATGTGCGCTACGTCGGCGACAGCCTGACGATGCGTCCCGAATCCGCACTCGAATTCGAGATCGGCGTAGCTGGCGCGCCGAACATCACTGCCACCGCGGCTCTCTTGCCGCAGAACGTCGCTATTCTTCTGTCTAATCCCCAGCTTCCGCCAATGGACATTGCCACCGCGCTTACGCTTGCCCGTTCACTCACGGCAACCGGGAGGCATGTGACGTTCTATCACGGCGTTGAAACGCTGCCGGAACTCGTTCAGCGGGACGACCGGCGCAGATGGACGCGCGGCTTGATCGTCGTAGGCGCCTTCGATCGGATCGCTGGTCGCCTCGATGCACCGGTCGCGACCTTAGCGAGCGCAGCAGGAGTAACCCCAATAGACAATACGCTTGCGGCAGCCCGGATCGGCGGGGTCCCGGTTCTGCTTGTCACCGATGTAGCATCGGCGCGCGCGGGGCGTCTACTCGGAAATCCATCGCTCGCGGCGCTGCGCGATACGCCGGCCGCTTCAGTCGGGCAGGTTACGCCGCCGAAAGGTCCAACCGATCGGGTGAGCTTCGACGAGCTCGGCGTGGTACCTGCGCAGGCGGACGTGTTCGGCCGCGCCGATCTTTCGGTTGCAATCGCCAGCCGCACGTTGGCCAGCGGGACGCGGCCGTCGCGCCTCGTGCTCGACGTCATGGTTGCCCCCGACGCCGCCGGTGAGAAGGCCGTTGTGAGCGCATTCGTGAACGAACGGCTGCTCGCGAGCACGGTGGCAGCGATTGGCGAACCGACGCGGCTCGATTTTCCGCTTCCCGACGGGCTCGTCGGCACCGTCGCGAACATTCGAGTTGTGGTTCAGCGCCGTAGCGCCCAAGGCGATTGTCGGTTTGAGCCGCAAGGCTATCCGGCGGAGATTCTCGGCTCAAGTTCGGTTATTCTCTCAACCGCGGGTTCAGTGGCGGAAGATTTTTCCGATCTCGCGACATTGTGGGCCAACGGCGTCGAAGTGTTGGTTCCGAAGTCGACCGCCGCGCGACCATTGATGGTGGTCGGCCTGCTGGCCGATGTCTTGAATGCGCTGTCAAAAGAATCCGCTCCGATCGTCGTGAAGTATGTCGATGCCGACGTGGCCCCGACTCCAAACGCGCCCTTCATCGCGGTTAGCAACGTGCCGCCCGCTGGCGCGGCGCAACGCGTGCGCTTCGATCGCGGGCGGGTCGTGGTTGCCGACCGTGCCGGCCGCACGCGCCTCGATATCGGCGGTCTTACCACTGGAGCCGTGGCGCAGATCGTGACCTCGGGTACGTATTCCGGATTATGGATCAAGCCGCTGACCAGCGATGGATCGCTGGCTGTTTCACCTGCCGTCCATCTCAATCGCGGCGATGTCGCGTTCCTGGACAAGACCGGGGTGGCGCTTGCGCTCTCGACCGAGCGCGACACGTTGCTCCGGATTTCCTATCCGGACCAGGGATCGTGGCTGACCTTCGCCGAGCGGTTCCGCTCCTGGATCGTCGGCGGACTGTGGGCACTCGTCACGATCGTCCTTCTGTTCGTGCTGCAAAGGCTTTACCGCCGCCGCCGCGTTACTGTAACGCGCGAATAGGGCCCCATGCAGCCGCTTTCGCCTTCTGATCGCGCGCTGGGCGACCTTCTGGTCGCCCGCCGCGTCCTCAGTCTCCCACAACTCGACGAGGTGGTCGGGCTCGCTGAGACTTGGCACGTTCGTCTCGGCGATGCGATCCTCTCACGCAATTGGGCCGACCCGACGGTATATTATCAGGCGGTCGCGTATCACTACGAACTGCCGTTCGTAGATCTGATTCGCTTCGCGCCCGATCCCACGCTGCTCGCCGCCGCGGAAGTAGAAACCTATACCCGCAAGCTGACGATTCCTTGGCGCCGGCGCGACGGGCAGATCGTGATCGCGACAGCCAACCCCGGCCCGGAAGCGGTTCTGTTCGCCAGAAAACGCTGGGGACCGTCGATCGCGTTTGTGGTGACTTCGAAGTTCGACATTGTGTGGGCGGTGCAAACCGCCTTTGCCGATGCGCTGTCGCACCGCGCCGTCTACGAGCTCGCCGAGCGAACTCCGGAATTGTCGGCGAAAGAGGTCTTTACGCCGGCGCAGGTCATCTTCGGATACGCCCTCCTGACCCTGCTGATGATCGGTCTGGCTCTCGCTCCGATCGCAACCCTCGTCACCCTCAATGTGGTGATGAGCTTGTTCTATCTCGGAAACTTCGTGTTCAAGGGAATTCTCGTCTCCGTGGGAGGGGCCCGCTCCGCCGACAGAGACGAAACCATCGCGATCGCGGCGCGCCTTCTCAGCGACGACGAGTTGCCGGTCTTCACCGTCCTGGTGCCAATGTTCCGCGAGCCCCAGATGCTGCCGGTGCTCGCTCGCTCGCTGCGACAGCTCGACTATCCATTAGGCAAGCTCGATATCAAGCTCGTGCTCGAGGCTGATGACCACGAGACCATCGAAGTCGCGAGCAAACTCGGTCTCGAGGGCGTATTCGAGATCATCCGGGTGCCGCCATCGCACCCGCAGACCAAGCCGAAGGCCTGCAACTTCGCGCTGCAGTTCGCCCGAGGCGAGTTCCTGGTTGTCTATGACGCCGAGGACCGGCCTGAGCCGGACCAGCTTCGTAAAGTGGTAGCGGCGTTCCGACAGTCGTCGCCCAACACGGCCTGCCTGCAGTGCCGCCTCAGCTATTTCAACGCCAGCGAAAATTGGCTGACGCGTATGTTCACGCTCGACTATGCGCTCTGGTTCGACCAGATGCTGCCGGGCCTGGAGCGGCTCAACGTCCCAATTCCGCTCGGAGGCACGTCGAATCACTTCAAGATCGACGTTTTACGCGAGTTGCATGCATGGGACCCCTTCAACGTTACCGAGGACGCGGACCTGGGCGTGCGTCTGACTCAGAAGGGTTATCGCGTCGGCGTCGTCGACTCGACTACTTTCGAGGAAGCGAGTTGCCGCGCCGGAAACTGGATCCGTCAGCGTTCGCGTTGGATGAAGGGCTACATGCAGACCTTCCTGGTCCACACCAGGCGGCCGCTGCACCTGCTGGGCACGATCGGACCGATCGGATTCCTCGGGTTCGTGTTCTTCATCGGCGGGACCGTAGTTTCCGGCCTCTTCAACCCGGTGTTCTGGCTGCTCTATCTAGTGTGGCTGATTGCGGCGACGAGCGGCTTTGATCCGGTATTTCCGCAATCCCTTCTGTTCCTCAGCCTCTTCAATCTTCTTGCTGGCAATGGTGCCTTCATCTTTCTCCACATGCTGGCGCCGATCCGGCGCGGATGGCTCAGCCTCATTCCCTATAGCCTGACCGCGTTCGGCTACTGGGTGATGATCTCGATCGCAGCCTACAAGGGCCTTTGGCAGCTTCTGAGAAATCCATTCTACTGGGAGAAGACGCAACACGGCGTCTCCAAGCACCTGGTCCACGAGCTGGCGCCGGTTCACGAGACTTCGCCGTGAGCCGCATCATTCCTGTGGCGTTCGTCATATTGGTCACATTCGTCGCAGTCCTCGTGCTCTCGAGGACCGCAACGACGGCGGGCCTCGTTTCCGATGATGCGGTGACGCTGTGGGCTAACGCGATTACAGCCGGCGACGGCCAAATGCCGCTGGGGCGCATCGTCGCCGCCTATCCGACAATACCCTTCCTGGCCACCACGCTGCTGGAATTCATTACGCCGCTCGGCACCCCGACGCCCGTTCTTCTGACTGCCGGTACACTCGCCGTTCTCGCCGGCGTGTGGTTCATTTCATTTCAACGCGCGGGCCTGCCGCTGATCGCCGCAGCGATGGCGGCTCTTCTTCTCGGCCTGCATCCGGCGATACTGCGCGCGGCGATCGCCGGGCCCGCGGAGATGATTCTTGCCGCCTTCCTGTTTCTACTGGGCTGCGCGTTCTTTGATCTGCGCGCGCGCAGCGCCGCGCCCGAGGTGATGGCGGTTGCTCTCGCGCTGCTCGGTCTTGCTTTCTCGCATCCGATAGGCGCAGCGCTTACCTGCGCGGCAATTCCGCTTCTGATATTCGCCGTGCGCCCCGAAATGCTTGCGAGTTCGGTTGTCAACTTGGTGATGGCGCTCATCTTCCCCACCGCCTTCTGCGTGGGTGCATTTGCCTACATGTCGTGGGTATTTCCGGGAAGCGGCTGGAGCTTTCTCGTCGCACCGGCCGAAGGTCTCGCCGCCTGGGGCGTCGGCTTTGCGCAACTATTCGGTCGCGGACTGACTGGCTCACCCGCAATCGACGCCGGAATCGCGGTCGTCATCGCGCTCTTGCTAGCGGCCCCCGTCGTCCCGTTCGCAATCACCTGGGTCTATCGGCGCCGGCCCCTGGTCGCGCCCCCTTTGGTGATCGTCGCGATGACGGTTGCGGCAGCCTGGATCGCGGTCACCACCGGCCTGTTCGGCAATCCCGCGGCGCTCGCGGTCATGCCCCCGATCCTCGCCGCCATCATCATCATCCGCATACCGGTCGTGCGCGAGCGGCTGGCGCTCGTTCTCCCGCTGCTCGTTCTCGGATGGCTCGGCGGTGTAGTCGGGCTCGCGATCGTCGACCCGCGCGGTGCCACGAACGTAGCCGTTGCGCTTGAGGGCCACGGCGTCGACCAGGAACGGCTCGCCGCGATCGACCTCGGGAACGCGACGGTCGGGCGGGACGGCATCTTGGTCGATACTTTCAACGCCCCGGCGATCGTACTTGGCCGCGGGCGCGCACGCGGGCTGCTCTCGCCATCCGACGAGGCGTTCACGCTCGGCGTGCTGTTCTCCCGTATCGACACGCCATACGTGGCCGTCCCGGATCCGCAAATCGGCATCGGCGCGCAGGATCGGCTGAACAAGGCATTCCCGCTGCTCTACCGGCGCGGGGCCCCGGGCTACCGCCTCATCTACGAGAAGTCGAATTGGAAATTGTTCGCACGTAACTGACGTGCGGCGTGTGGGAAACCGGCGCCGGCGTTCGCACCATTGAGGATCACGGAGTTTCTACATGCGTATTCTGATCGTAGACGATTCCGAGGACGGACGTGACGTCGCCGAAGCGATGCTTCTCGCCGCCGGCTATGAGAATGTCAGCACCGCTGGTTCGGCCGCGGAGGCATACCGTTTCCTGGGGATTGGGGTGGCGGCCGCGCAAGAGCCCTCGGCGGTCGATCTCGTGCTGCTCGATATCGTAATGCCTGAGATCGACGGCATCGAAGCTTGCGCGCGCATTCGCAATGACCCGCGTCATTCCGATGTCCCCATCATCATGGTGACGTCGCTTGGCGACATGGACAGCTTGGCCAATGCGTTCGTGGCGGGAGCTACGGACTACATCACGAAACCGCTGAACCGTGTAGAACTCCTGGCGCGCGTTCGCTCCGCGCTTAAGCTCAAATCCGAGCTCGACCGGCGCCAAGCGCGCGAACGTGAGCTAACGCACTTCATGTCGACCTGGGGCGAACGTCGCGCCTCGCACTGGATCGACCAAGCCACGGGCCTGTTCCTCGGCGAAGTGGCGGAGGCTTATCTGACCGCGGCCGCCAATTTACCCTTCGACGGCGACACCTCGGTTATCGCGCTCGCGATTGACCGTCTCGATTCCTATCGATCCACGCAAGGCGATGCGATGGCGGCAAGCATTGTGGCGAAGGTCGCGCGCGCGGTGCGGGCGACCGCGGCTACCGTCGGCGTCGTTGCGGCCGCCTACCGCGACGGGATGATTGTCCTGGTCGTTCCGGAGCTGCAGTCCAAGCCGGCCCTGGCTCTGGGGGAAGCACTGCGCGCCGCAGTCTCCAGGCTAGCCATCTCCAATCCGGAGTCGATCGGCGCCAACCACGTCACCGCAAGCGTCGTCGTGGTGACTGGGCGGGTCAAACGCTGGATCGATCGCGTCCATCTTCTGACCCGGGCGATGTCGACTGTCCCGCGAATCGCGGCAGCCGGCGGCAACCGTGTCGTGCCTGAATATGACTAGCGTACTTTTCGATGCTTCGCGTAACCGCGTTGTGAGTGGAGTCGTGCGTTATGAGCAAGTGTATGCGCCTTGGGCGCGTTCTTGTAGTTGGTCTGATGGTGTCCCCGACCGCGGCGTTCGCCGGTGCATGGACCCTCGACGCCGGACAGGGCGTCGCGGTGGTGAGCGGATCGGCGAGCCAATCCGACAAGGCATTCGATGGAAACGGCAAACTGCGATCGATCCCGCGCTACAGCAAGGACGAGCTGCGGGCCCTGATTGAATACGGTGCTACCGATTGGTTCACCGTCATGCTGGCGCCGTCACTTCAGCACGTCGCCATCGGCAGGCCGTTCGATGCGCAACGCACCGGCTTGGGCTACACCGACATCGGCGCAAGGATGCGGGTATGGAAGAACGATTCATGGGTTCTGTCGGCGCAGACGACCTTGCGCGTGCCCGGCACTTTCGAGAAGTCCAACGTCGCTGCGATCGGCTACACAGGTATCGAGATCGATGTCCGCGGACTGTTAGGCTACAGCTTCGCAGTCGGCGCATGGCCGGCTTTCGTCGACGTTCAAGTTGCGCAGCGGTTACGCTTCGGGGGACCGCCGGACGAATTCCGTACCGACGTTACGTTCGGACTTCGGCCGCACGATCGGTGGCTCTTTCTCATGCAGTCGTTCAACGTGATCTCGGAAGGCGCGGGGAGTTGGGGTTATCCGAGCTATGCCTACTACAAGCTCCAGCTCAGTGCGGTCTATGCATTGACCCCCGCCTTGTCATTGCAGGTCGGCGGCTACACGACCTACTGGGGACGCAATGCCCTCCAGGAAAACGGCATGGTCCTTGGCGCCTGGTACAAATTCTGATCACGGCCGGCGGCAGCCCGGCGTCCAGGCGCACAACAGAACCGCTTCCGCCGGCTTCCCCTGCACGGTGAAGTCGGTGTCTTTGAGACCGCCCGCCGCGGGCTCCGTGAACCAGCGCCAGATTAGGACTCCGTGGATTGCCGGCCGGTCGAGAACGGCAAGCCAGTCGGCAAGCACTTCGGCTTGTAGCTGAGGATCGGCGGATGTCGTGCGCTCTTCGGCGCTTTCCCACGGCTTCGCGGCCGCACCCTTCGCGGAACGCAGCCCGATTTCTCCCACCATGACCGGCTTGCCAGTACGTTTCGACAGCGCGTCGAGGCGATCGGCAACGGCCCGCATCATGGCGAGTCGTCCGATACGGTCGTGGTCGGCCCCGAGCGGGGGATAAAGCGACACGCCGATCACGTCGAGCTGGGGCCAGAACGGAACGGCTTCGGCCTCGTCAACATTGTGCGCAACGTAGAGCAGGGTGCGCGGAAACGCCGACCGCGCCGCGGCGATCAGTTCGCTCCATTCCGGTCGTTGGGTCGTCTTGGCGAGTTCGGTGCCGATCACGAGGCCATCGGCGCCTTCTTCGGCGGCGATTTGGGCGATACGTTCAAGCTCGCGGCGATATCGGGAGAACCAGATATGCCAGGATTGTTCGGAGTCTGGCTCGACCGCGCCGGCCCAACTTTCCGGCACCCAGACGTGAGGCTTTACGAAGACGACGAATCCCACTTTTCGCGCCTGCCGGATCGCCTGGCGTAGCGCATCATCGGGCATGTCATTGCCGCCACGAAGGTCGGGACTTGAAGGGCTCGCTTGCCAGAGGAAGGGAATAATGGCGACCGCGGTCGCGCCGAGGCGCTTGGCGGCAACCAACGCGCGCTCGGCCGATACGCTGCCGAAAGGATGATCCGGGGTGGCAATGACGTTGAAGCCATCGAGGCGCTGGCCGCGCGCGAGGCCATTTACGGCAATCAACACGTTCAACGCCAGTAGCGCTATAGACGATATGTGCCAGGACCGAAAACGCGATCCATCCGTATCCTTACGCATCGATGACGGAATGCATTCGGTGGCTACGGCTCGTCTCAACGCAGATCAGCAGGTGGTCAAGAGCGTGCGCAATATCTTCGAGGGAGCCCGAACCATTAAGCTTGATCGCCTCCTCGAGTGAGGCCGCGGCGTCGCTGATTTCAGAAAAGCCGAAAATGCCACCGGCACCGGCCAGACCATGGGCGATATCTCCGATTCTCGCCAGAGCGACCGCTGCAGCCTTGCTGTCTTTGAGCGCGGATCGATGCTCCATCAAAGCGGCAGCATCGTCGTCGACGCGCTTAAGAAAAACGCTTTGCAACGCGCCAAACCGACCGTCCGCCGGCTGTATGTAAGCGCGCACCGAGGCCGCGAGAGTCATCGGGTCGAACGGTTTTGGTATCACGCCGACGGCACCGAGCGAGCGAAAAAGATCGAGCTCGCGGGTCTGGGCACGGGCCGTCATAAAGACGACGGGAATGCTGGCCGTCTTTGCATTTTCCCGCAGGCGCGCGAGCGTGGCCGGTCCGTCCATCCCGGGCATCATGACGTCCAGGAGGATGATGTCCGGCGGCCAATCCATGGCAACCGCGATGGCCTCGTGGCCCGAGTCGCAGCCTCGCGTCTCGAACTGTGGATCTAGACCGAGCGAGATATCCACGACTTCGCGGATGTCAGGCTCGTCGTCGACATGAAGGACGCGAAGTGCAGTCATGCGACCTCCTTGGATCTGTGCGCGCGCGCATCCGCCACTCGGGCGCGGATCGTTGCCGCGAGACCCTCGAGCGACGCCTGCGACTTGCTCAACGCGACTTGAACCTGCTCGTCACATGCCGAACCCGCGCCCCGAACGGAGAAGATGATGACCGGGATCACGTTGCCCAGGCTGTCCCGGAGTTCCGGCAGCAGATCCAGACCGGACCCCGTGCCAAGCGCAATATCGAGCACCGCGAGGTCGATGTGATCGGTCGCAAGCACGCGGCGTGCCCCCTCGATGGAATCCACCGAAACCACGTCGGCCGTAGCGCGGAGCGCTTCGGCCACGATGGCGAGCACGTCGTGATCGTCGTCGACATGCAGAATACACGGACGTTTATTTGTTTTTAGAGCGATCGAATCCTTGAGGACCCGGACTAGGCGCTCGAAGTCGACCGGCTTGCTGAGCCAACCCAATACATTGAGCCTGGATGATCTCACATCGTCGCGCCCCCGGCTGGGTTCGCCGGAAACCACGATAATCGGCGTGCCGTGATATTGCGTCTGCGCCCGCAGGCGGAGAATGAGGTCAATACCATTGCCGTCCGGAAGCTGCAGGTCGACCAGGAAAGCCGCGTAGCCAGCCGCGTCGGCGCGCGTGAGCGCGGCGGTCATCGTAAAAGCGATGTCCGCGGCAAATCCCGCATGCCGCAGCCAGTCCCGCATGGCGACCGCGGTGTCGTGATCGTCCTCACAAAGCAGGATGCGTGGGGCGCTCACCTCGGATTTCAGATCAATTTCCCAGCCGGCCGCATCGTTCCTGGCAGGCAACTCGACCTGAAAGATCGTGCCGCCGCCAGGCGCGTCAACGAAGCTTACCTCGCCGCCCAATCGTTCGATGATTTGCTTGACGATGCTGAGCCCGAGGCCGGTTCCTCCCTTCTGCCGGGAGTTTGTGGCGTCGGCCTGCGCGAATTTCTCGAAAATGTGCGGCTTGAAGTCGGCCGGAATACCGGGACCGTGGTCACGCACCGATATGCGGACAACTTCGCCATTGTTCTCCACCGCGACCACCACTTCTCCGTCCGCCGGAGAGAACTTGATTGCATTCGAAAGCAGGTTGGTGATGACCTGGGCAAGCCGGTCGGGGTCGGCGTTTACTTTACCGTCTGACGATGCGTCGTCGAGCCGAACACGCACGCCGTAACCCTCGGCGTATCCACGATTGTCCTCGATCGCCTGCTCGACCAGCGGACGAACGTCGACCCAACTCATATTGAACGCGACGCGGCCGGACTCGAGCTTCTCGGTGTCGAGAATATCGTTGATGAGGCGGACCAGCCGCTGGCTGTTCTTGTGCGCGATCGCCAGCAGACGCGCGGCCGATTCGGGCAGTTTGCCGGCCCACTGTCCCGCCAACAGGCCGAGCGAGCCGGCAATCGACGTCAGTGGCGTGCGCAGCTCGTGGCTCACAGTCGAAACGAACTCGTCTTTCAAACGCTCCATGCGTTTGCGCACGCTGATCTCGCGGATCGCTGCCGTCACCAGAAATCCTTCATGGCTTTCCAGCGGGCTCAACATGATCTCGATCGGAAACTCGCTGCCATCCTTCCGCCGACCAATGAGCTCAATCCCGCTGCCGATCTGCTGTGCCAGCGCATCAGCCGCGGATCGAAGACCGTCAGCAACCAAACGTTCCGTGAAGCCCTGCGGAATGATGTTCTTGACCATCTGCCCGACGAGTTCATCGCGGCGGTATCCGAACTGCTTTTCCGCCTGAGCATTCAGCAGAACGATCTCTCCACCCTGGTTCACCACTACCATCGCGTCCGGTGCCGCCTCCAGCAGTGCGCGGTACCGCCCTTCCATCAGCGCCAGCTGCTTTTCCGCAGCTTTGCGTACGCTGACATCGACGATAACGCTCAGGACTAGGAGACCATCGCCGGTGCGCATCGGAGTAAGGCCTACTTCGATGGCAAATTCGCTTCCGTCCTTGCGCAATCCAAAAAGATTGGGGCTGGCTTCGACGCGGCGACTCTCCGGCCGACGATTGAACGCTTCGCGGTGATGGGTATGCTGACTGCGCAGGCGCTCGGGCACGAGTATCTCAGGCGTCTGGCCGATCAGTTCCTCACGGAGATAGCCGAATTGTCGCTCAATCTCGGCATTGACCATCACCATCTTGCCGGAGCCATCGATCATCACCATGCCAATCGGACAAGCTTCGACTACTAAGCGAAACTTCTCCTCCGCAAGGCTTCGATCGTCAGCACCAGCCAAGTCGGGGCGAGTGAGATCGGCCGTCAACGGATTTCACTCAGTGCCATGCGAACCAGATCGGCTGCGTTCTTGGCCCCCAGCTTTCCCATGATATGGGCGCGATGGACCTCGAACGTCCGCGTGCTGATCCTCATCTGGCGACCGCCTTCCTTGTTGGAGGCGCCGCCGGTGATCAGGGCAAGCGCCTCACGCTCGCGCGGTGTTAAGTGGTGTCGAACGGTATGAGACGGAACCAGCGATGGGCAGCCGTTGCCATTCGTGTTGCTGCCCTGTGTCCAAGACTCGATCGCCTCGCGGCCGCGCGCGACCGCGGTTTCGGGGTCCGTCGGCGCTTCGAAGGTGTGGCCCAACCGCTTCATGATGTCGCAAACCCGCTCCGTTTCGCGCAGCGCCATTTCCACTATGTCTTGCATCGAATTTGGCATCGTTTCCGCGCCGGTAAAATGCTCGCCCCGCTCCTTGATTTCGTGCAGATAGAGCAGCAACGCGGTCAACGGCTCGTTGAGTTGATGCGCCATCGCGGCGCCTACTTCGTCGACCGCCCAAATTCGCGCCCGAGACACGAGATCGGTCTGGAGCCGATTGAAGTTTTGCGCGGCAAGATTATGCGCAGTGCGAGGCGCGATGTTGGAACGGGAATTGGTCTGCGTCATCGTGTCGCTCCTTGATCGGCTTTTCCGGTTCCCGCAGGGCGATCAATGGAAAGTGCTGGGTCGAGACACGAGTTGATGGCCGCCATCAATTGCTGGGGCGCGAACGGCTTGCGCAGACAAAAGGTTGCGCCGAGCTTGGCCGCCATCCCGAGGAAATCCGGAGCCGAGGCCATAGAATTGCGAAACTTGAAGCCGGACATGGCGACGATAGGCACCGTCGGCGCTCGTTCGCGAATGCCTTTGATGGTTTCGAGGCCATCCAGTCCTGGCATGAAGATATCGACTATCACCACGTCGAACTTGGATGATTCGAAAGCCTGAACGCCGGCCTGGGCATCTTGCGAAACCACCGAGTCGCAATCTTGGCGAGCCAGCATCATCTGAATTGCCGCGCCGACGGAACGATCGTCGTCGATGACAAGAACGCGCGTCATGGCAGGCTTATCCCGCCGTGGAAAATCGGTTCCACGGGGACAGCGCATGTCTTCGTCAAAATTCAATCTCTCAGGGGTCGGAATATCGGCACCTGTTCTCAGTGATTAAACCCATTACTACGTGAGATTGTATTCAGTATAATCTTCCACCGACAAATACTCTGTTCAAAATTGCACATTTTGAAAAAATTATGTGGAATCGTACGAAATACTTACGTATTGGCTGGTATTCGAATAGGTATTACGCAGTATTTACTGGAGGTATATTTGTAGATACTAATAGTGTTAGCCGCGCTGCGAGCGCTCATTTGCGCGAACGGGACGTCACGCGATGCGATTATTGATCGCTGTCGAACTGACTGGTCGTTGCAGCAGCGAGCCGTTGGCGGCGACCCTGAACAATCGGCCTGACGCCCCTCTCCCGACAGTCACGCATCCGCCGGCAACGCTCGTTGCCCAGCTGCTGGAATCTTATCTGCGGCTTCCGCAGACCCGCGCGCAAAGACACTGCACGCAAGGGGAGATGAGCGGCGGCTACGCCGCCACGGTATCCCTGTCGTTGCCAAAAAGGCCGACACTGGACCGATCAGTATGACAAGCTGCGCGCGGGGAAGCTATCGCGTTCGACCAAGTTCTCGACAGAGCTGACTCGGTTTGTCTAAACCGATATCCCCATTTGGAGATTCAATACCCTCCCGCAGTACCACCAGGATGTCGGCTCCTGATGATACGTCTCTGTCGCTTTTCGGACGGCAACATCGCAACACGACAGGCGTGGAAGCAGACTTAACTCGAACCCTCCTTTGGGCCATTTATGACCCATATAAATACATGATAGTCGCAACACCAATTTCGGAATGGTTGTTACGGAGCAGGGGGCAACTGAGGCTGGCAACGTTTTTTTGATCTACATCAACAACTTTTTGTTGTATTATTTTTATTGTTATTTATTCGAGCGAGTCGCCCAAAAGCCGCTGATATGCAGCTTCGCAATTCAGACTGACGGGTGCAGCGCGATTCCAAAGTCCTGCACCGGTTCATGGCCGATAGCGGTTCCGGCTGCGAGTGAGCAATTTGGAATAGAATTGGTTCCGACGCCCGCTTTTGGTCTGAGCCCGCTAGTCACTGGGACGGGAGGGCCTGCTGTGGAACATAAAGAGAAAAAGCTGCCGTTCGACCCCAAAGCGTTTCTCTCGAAAGTGAACGGGGGACGAACCATATCCAATTACCAGAAAAATCAAGTTATTTATCGGCAGGACGAACCTGCGGATTCGGTTTTTTATATTCAGACAGGCAAAGCCAAGGTCACCGTGCTCTCCGAGCAGGGCAAGGAAGCGGTGGTTGCCGTTTTGGGAGCCGGCGATTTCTTCGGCGAAGGATGCCTGAGCGGACAGGCTCTGCGATTGGCAACAGTGATAGCTCTGACGGAATGTTCGATCACGCGAATAACAAAGGCAGAGATTATCAGCGTAATTCACGAAGAGCCGGCGTTCGCAGAGTTGTTTATCTCGCACCTCTTGGCCCGCAACAGCCGTGTCGAGGAGGATATGGTCGATCAATTGTTCAACTCAAGCGAAAAACGCCTGGCACGGACTCTTCTGCTTCTTGCTAATTTTGGGAAGGAAGGCGACCCCGAACCGGTCCTGGCGAAAATCAGCCAAGAGACACTCGCGGAAATGATTGGTACGACGCGATCTCGCGTCAACTTTTTCATGAACAAATTTCGCGAATTGGGTCTTATTGATTACAACGGCCACATTGAGGTCCATAGGTCCTTGTTGAACTTGGTTCTGCATGAGAGGCCGGAGATCAAAACTTGAGCGGAGCAGCTCCGATATCTGGCTTTGATCGCTATGCGGCGAGTGACCTGACTTAGTTCGCGTAATTTTTTAATATATTTGCCGCGCCGACTATCATGAACCGCCGACGAATGTCCGCTTTAGAGGTATTGCAGGCATCCATTTAACGATTGGACCGACTGCATTTGGCGGATTGAATCTGGAACGTTAATTCCTTCGGAATAGTTTGCTGCCGTCCTTTGCAGCGGTCAGTCGGATTGGCCTTTGCCTACAAAGTGCAGCGCGTTTGCAGCGTGCTCTGTCATCAGACAAATATTGGCCTGTCGCATGGAATCATCATGAACGCGCCTTCTCGGCGTTATCTCTCGGTGTGGCTGAAGCGGCTTTCGACCGATCGGATCGAGCGCCGCTCGACCGCACCGGCTGATACGCCGCTCGTCATCGTCGAGCCGGTGAAGTCGGCGTTGCGCATCTGCGCGTTTAACGATGCCGCGGCTGCGCTCGGTTTGAAAATGTGGATGCCGCTCGCCGATGCGCGGGCGATGCATCCTTCGGTGCAGGTGGAAAATGCGGACCCGCAAAGCGATCGTGCTTTGCTTGAGGCGGTAGCGGACTGGTGCGACCGCTATACGCCGCTTGTCGGCCTCGATCCGCCGGACGGATTGATTCTCGATGTCAGCGGCTGCGCGCACCTTTTTGGCGGAGAGCGAGCGCTCGGCGATGATATTCTCCGCCGACTTGCCCGGCAGGGCCTGCAAGCGGAAATCGGTCTTGCCGATACGGTCGGCCGCATCAAGCGCCTGTTCATCGAACGGCTCGTCACCGTCGCGGACGAATGTGATCCCGGCTTCGGTTATGACATGGTGCGGCTATCGGCGCTGGTGTGCGAACGGCTCGGCATCGAAGACGTCAAGGCCGGCGCCGGCAATTCGGCCGTTGGCGAGCGCTGCGCAGAGTGCGGGCTCATCGACGATCGGGCCGCGTGCGGTGTTGATCAAGTAAGCCGTCGGTTTCATGAGTCCCAGGCGCCTGGCATCGATGAGCCCGCGCGACTCGGGGCTCAGCGTCGCGTGCACCGAAACGATGTCCGAAGAACTCAGAAGATCGTCGAGCTCGCGGCTCTCGGTGCCGGCCAACGCCGCCGCCTCCTGGGTCAATCGCGGTCCCCAGGCGAGCACATTCATCTCGAACGCCCTGGCAATCTTGGCGACATGCCGGCCGACGTGCCCCAAACCAACGATACCGAGCGTCTTGCCGCGCAGGACTTGGGTCATGGGCGTCGGCCATCCGCCGAGCTTGACCTCACGATCCAGCGCCGGGATCTGGCGCATCACGGCGATCATCAATCCGATCGCGAGCTCGGCCGCGCTCGTGCAGAAGCCGCCCGTCGCCTTGGCAACGATGATTTTCCGCTCCTCGGCCGCGGCCAGATCGATGTGGTACACATGGTTGCCCGTTTGCGCGATGATGCGCAGATCGGGCAGTTGCTCCAGCAGCGCGCGGGTAAACCGCGTTCTTTCGCGATTCGCCACCAGCGCGTCGAAGCCCCGCAGCACGGAAGGGTCGCCGAAGGGTTGCGTGAAAATTCTCACCTCGGCGCGGTCGCGCAATCGGCGAACACCGGCCGTCCCATCGTAGGCGCGGTGAGTATCGTCAAGAATTGCGACACGCATATGTGAAATGATCCCCTTGGCGCCGGCCATCACGTCGGTACGAAAATTTGTCAGGCTCGGCGAAGATTAGTCAAATGCTCGGGGCTTAAATAGTGCATGGTTGTGAAATAGTGCGACTTGCGACATTCTGCCTGCGCATTTTTGATGAAGGGAGCCGACGATGCGCGCCGTATGCCTTGGGGGCGGTCCGGCCGGACTCTATTTCGCGATTTCCCTGAAACGGCGCGATCCCGCACACGATGTGGTTGTGGTTGAGCGCAACCGACCGGACGATACCTTCGGCTGGGGCGTCGTGCTGTCCGACGAGACGCTCGGCAACCTCAACGCCAATGACCCGGAGAGCGCGGAGCTTATTCGCAAAGATTTCGTCTATTGGGACGACATCGCGGTGCATTACCGGAATACGGTCGTCACCTCGACCGGCCACGGCTTTTGCGGCATCGGACGCAAACGGCTGCTGAATATCCTGCAGGATCGCGCCCGCGCACTCGGCGTCGATCTGCAATTCGAAACCGAAGCGAACGACCTCGAGGCCTATCGGGACTTCGATCTGATCGTCGGCGCCGACGGCGTGAATTCGCGCGTACGCGCGCGACATGCCGATCATTTCAAGCCAGACATCGATGTGCGCGCTTGCAAATATGTCTGGCTTGGCACGCATCAGAAGTTCGACGACGCGTTCACCTTTATTTTCGAGGAAACCGAGCATGGCTGGATCTGGGTGCATGCCTACCAGTTCGATGCCGACACCGCGACCTTCATCGTCGAATGTTCGGAGGCGACCTGGCGCCGCGCCGGCTTCGACCGCATGGGCATCGATGAGACCATCGCCGCTTGCGAAAGGATATTCGCGCGCAATCTGGGCGGACACAAATTGATGTCCAATGCGCGTCACTTGCGCGGCTCGGCGTGGCTCAATTTCAATCGCGTGCTGTGCGAGCGCTGGAGCTACCGCAACATCGTGCTGTTGGGCGACGCCGCCGCCACCGCGCATTTCTCGGTGGGCTCCGGATCGAAGCTGGCGATGGAGAGCGCCATCGCGCTCGCGGAATATCTGCACACCGAATCGTCCATGGAAGCCGCATTCAGGCGCTATGAGGACGAGCGCAGGCTGGAAGTATTGCGGCTGCAGAACGCGGCGCGCAATTCGACCGAATGGTTCGAGGACGTGGAGCGCTATCTCCACCTCGATCCGGTCCAGCTTAATTATTCGCTGCTCACCCGCTCGCAGCGCATAAGCCATGAAAATCTGCGGCAACGCGACAGCGCCTGGCTTGCCGATGCCGAGTTGTGGTTCGAGAAAAACGCCACGGGGCGGGCGCCGCAAGCCAATCACGCGCCGATGTTCGTGCCGTTCCGCGTGCGCGGCGTCGAGCTGAAAAATCGTGTCGTGGTTTCGCCGATGGCGCAATACCGCGCGGTCGACGGCAATCCGACCGACTGGCATTTTGTGCATTATGCGGAACGTGCAAAAGGTGGCGCCGGGCTGGTTTTCACCGAGATGACCTGCGTGTCGCCGGAGGGGCGCATCACGCCCGGCTGTACCGGCCTCTATCGCGACGAGCATGAGACGGTGTGGAAGCGTATCGTGGATTTTGTCCATGCCGAGACCGACGCAAAAATCGCCATCCAGCTTGGCCATTCCGGCGCCAAAGGTTCGACCCAATTGGGCTGGGAGACGATGGATGCGCCGCTCGCCGCCGGCAATTGGGACATCATGGCCCCGTCAGCCGTGCCTTGGAGCCCCGCTAATCAACTGCCGCGCGCCATGACCCGCGCCGATATGGACAAGGTTCGTGATGAATACGTACGTGCCGTTCAAATGGCCGTGCGCGCCGGCTTCGATTGGCTGGAGCTGCATTACGCCCACGGCTATTTGATGTCGTCCTTCATGACGCCGCTGACGAACAGACGCACCGACAGTTACGGCGGCAGTCTTGAGAACCGCATGCGGTTCCCGCTCGAAGTGTTTCATGCGGTGCGCGCGGCCTGGCCGATGGACAAACCGATATCGGTGCGTATTTCCGCGCACGACTGGGTTGGGCCGGACGGGATTACGCCGCAAGACGCTGTGGCCATTTCGCGCATGCTGAGTGAGGCCGGCGTCGATCTCATCGATGTTTCGGCCGGGCAAACCTCGACGCGCGCCAAACCGGTTTATGGCCGCATGTTTCAGACCCCATTTTCGGATCGCATCCGCAACGAGGCGCGGGTCGCCACCATGGCGGTCGGAAACATCTACGAGCCCGACCACGTCAACTCCATTCTGATGGCGGGGCGGGCGGATCTCGTATGTTTGGCGCGCCCGCATCTGGCGAATCCCTATTGGACGCTGCATGCCGCCGCCGATCTCGGCCACGTGGGGGTGACCTGGCCGAAGCCCTATCTCGCCGGCCGCGACCAATTGTACCGGCTCAAGGCGCACACCGAAGTCATGACGGGGAAAGTGTGATGCGCGCGCTCTCCGGCCGGCATGGCGCTGCAGTCAGGTGCTGACATGAATACAGTGACCAAGAAAATTCCACAGCTCGGCGCGTCCGCGCATGTCGATACGTTCACGCGCGACAATCTTCCGCCGTTCGATCAGTGGCCCGACCTCGTTCTCGACCGGCCCGAATTCCAGTATCCGGAACGCCTCAACATCGCGGTCGAGTTGACGGATCGCAACGTGGAGAAAGGCTTCGGCGATCGCGTGGCGCTGATCGGCAATGGACGGCGGCGCACTTATAAGGAATTGACCGATTGGTCGAACCGGCTGGCGCATGCGCTGGTCGAAAACTACGGAGTCAAGCCGGGAAACCGGGTGTTGATCCGCTCCGGCAACAACCCGGCGCTGGTCGCGGCCTGGCTGGCCGCCACCAAGGCCGGCGCGGTGGTGGTCAATACCATGCCGATGCTGCGCGCCGGTGAACTCGGCAAGATCATCGACAAAGCCGAGGTCTCGCTCGCGCTCACCGACAGCCGCATCGCCGATGAGCTGGTCGCCGCCGCGAAAAACAGCCGCTTTCTCAAGAAGGTCGTAGGCTTCGACGGCACGTCCAATCACGACGCCGAACTCGATCGCATCGCGCTCGACAAGCCGGTGAAATTCGACGCGGTGAAGACCGGCCGCGATGACGTGGCGTTGCTCGGCTTCACCTCCGGCACGACCGGCGAGCCGAAGGCCACGATGCATTTCCATCGCGATCTGCTCATCATCGCGGATGGCTACGCCCGGGAAGTGCTGAAGGTGACGCCCGACGACGTGTTTGTCGGCTCGCCTCCGCTGGCATTCACGTTCGGCCTTGGCGGGCTTGCGATTTTTCCATTGCGCTTTGGCGCCACCGCGACGCTGCTGGAAAATGCATCGCCGGCCAATATGATCGAGATTATTGAAACCTATAAGGCCACGATCTGCTTCACCGCGCCGACCGCCTATCGCGTCATGATGGCGGCCATGGACAAGGGAGCGGATCTTTCGTCGCTGCGCATTGCGGTGTCCGCCGGGGAGACGCTGCCGCCGCCGGTGTTCGCTGAATGGACGAGCAAGACCGGCAAGCCGATCCTCGATGGCATCGGCACCACCGAACTGCTGCACATCTTCATTACCAACCGGATCGGCGATGCCACCGCCGGCGCGACCGGGAGACCCGTGAGCGGCTACCAAGCCAGGATTGTCGATGAGGACATGAAGGAGGTCGCGCCGGGCACGGTCGGGCGGCTTGCGGTGCGCGGGCCGACCGGCTGCCGCTATCTCGCCGACGCACGGCAGACATCCTATGTGCGCGACGGCTGGAACCTCACGGGCGACGCATTCCTGTGCGATACGCAAGGCCGTTTTTATTTTGCCGCCCGCGCCGACGATATGATCGTGTCGGCCGGCTACAACATCGCGGGCCCGGAGGTCGAGGCGGCGCTGCTCCAGCATGCCGATGTGGCCGAATGCGCGGTGGTCGGTGCCCCCGACACCGAACGCGGGCAGATTGTGGCAGCTTATGTCGTGCTCAAATCCGGCGTCAGCGGCGACGCGCTTTGCGTCAAGCGACTGCAAGATCACGTGAAGGCCGCGATCGCGCCGTATAAATATCCGCGCGCGGTCAGCTTTGTCGACGCATTGCCGAAGACCCAGACCGGTAAAATCCAGCGATTCAAACTGCGACAGCAATCGTGAAATCGTGCTGCCATCAGCACGAGTAGCGCAACTTCATAAGCGGCAAGCGTAAAGGACAAATAAATGTATCGAAAAATTTATTTTCTGGCCCTGATTATTTTGCTCGTAGCGCCGAGCGCGCAGGCGCAGCAATATCCCGATCACCCGGTTCGCGTGATCGTCGGCTTCGCGGCCGGCAGCGGGCCGGATATTCAGGCGCGTACGGTCGCGGCGCAACTCGGCACCAGCCTCGGCCAGACGTTTATTGTCGAGAACCGGCTCGGCGCCAACGGGACGATCGCGGCGCGTTCGGTCGCGCAAGCAAAGCCGGATGGCTATACGTTGCTGTTTTCCAGCTCCTCGATCACGCCAACGCCCTACATCTACAAGAGCCTGGGTTTCGATCTGCGCAGCGATCTGGATCCGGTGGCGAGCGTCGGCATCCTCGACGGCATGCTGATGCTCGTGGACTCCAAGTCGCCGATCAAGAGCGTGCCGGAATTCATCGCCTACGCGAAGAAGGAGCGCGTGCTCTATGGCTCGCCCGGCGTCGGCAATATCCTCCACCTAGCGACCGAGATGTTCAGTCAGAAGGCCGGCATTTCCATGCAGCACGTGCCCTACAAGGGCGCCTCGGAGGTGATGACCGCCCTGCTGGGCGGCAGCGTGCAGGTGATGTTCGTGACGCCGCCGTCGGTCATGGGCCTGGTCAAGGACGGACGCGTGCGCGCGCTTGCCTTCACCGGCACCAAGCCGTTTCCGCCGTTCCCCGATGTGCCATTGATGAAGGACGTGCTGCCTGGTTCCGAGCCGATGGGGTCGTGGGGCATGTTCTTTGCGCCCGCCAAGACGCCGGCCGCGATCGTCGACAAGCTCAACGCCGCGATCCGCGAGGCGCTGACAGTTCCGGCGGTGTCCGGCATCATGCAGCGCGACGGCTACGTGCCGGATAACCGCAACGCCGCCGAGACGGCGACCTTTTTCCGCAAGGAGGTCGAGCGCATGGCCGAGGCCGTGAAAGCCGCGAAGATCGAGCCGAACTAATCACCCAACCGCGTCGAGCGGCTTGCCCGCCGCCGTCACCGGCTTGGCGCTGACCAGCACGAAGGCGATGACGCAGGCCTCGGTACCGCGATTGACCCAGTTGTGGATGGTGCCGCGCTGCACCAGCACGTCGCCGGCCTTGAGCTTGACCACGACCTTGTCGTCAAGCTCCATCTCAATTTCGCCGGAGATCACCACCGCATAGTCGATCGAGTCGGTGCGGTGGTTGCGGGGCGCGACGCCCGGTTCATAGCGCACGATGCGGAACACCGTGCCGCCTTCGACCGTGGTCTTGAACGCGCCGGAGGTCGGGTCCTGGAAGCCGTCATTGTCGACCGGAAAGCCCTTGGTCGACCACACCACGCAGGACGAGGCGCCCGGCCGGTTGGAGATGACGTTCTTGGCGATCTCGTCGATTTCGACCTTGGCGCGGCCGTCCGCGCTGTGCCCGGTCACGACGCGGCGAATTTGCAGGCTCATGGCGGCTTCCTTCCCAATCGATAACTGACGTGGCTTATTGAATCGCGGCGCGCTTCAGGAATGCCGAGAAGATCTGCGCCAGGCGGGGCTCCGCCTCGCGCCATTCCTTGCGGTCCCATTCCTTCAGCAGATCGTCGTCCAAACGCTTCGCGACCACATCGTCGTGCAACTCGCTATTCGGAATGAGAGCGGCGGCCTTGCGCGCGGTGGCCGGCGTGTGGATGATATCGTTGCCGGCGATGATGCAAGCCGGCGCCTTGATCGCGCGCAGATCGACTTCGGTGGCGCCGACGATCGGCAGCGTTGCCGATTCGAGAAAACGCTCGCGCCAAAATGTCATGATCTTGATGAATTGCTCGGGATCGGTCGCCAGCAGCCGGTCGCGGTTTTCCGGCCGCGCCTTGATGCATTCGCTGAAATGCTCGCTCGCGCAGACCGCCGGCATGCCGCCGGCGCGGACGAGCTTGATGAACTGGCCGTAATACATCTCGGCCAGCCGGTCGACCGCCTCTTGTCCGCCGGTCACGCGCCAGAGCAGCATGCCGCGCAAGCCGCCCGGGTGGCGGATCGCGAACAGGATCGCCAGCCGCGCGCCGGCCGAAGAGCCGCCGACCACCAGCGGCAAGGCGCCAAGCTGTTTGCCGAGTTCATGCAGATCGTCGGCCCAGATTTCGTGCTCCGAACCCGATCCATCGAAGGCGACATCGGAGGCGCCGCAATTGCGCCGGTCGTGCAGCAGAACGCGATAGCCGTTAGCCGCGATCGCCTTCGACAGATCGACCAGTTCGCCGTAGGGCCGGCGGCTGCCCGGCGTCAGCGCGATCCACGGCCCGGAATTGCCGATGATTTCGTAATTGATATGAACTCCGCGCACCACGGCTTCCGGCATTTCAACTCCCTGGTGCTTTCTAAGCGGCGTTCTGCAGCAACGCCAGCAGGCCGGCAAGCAACGCCTTAGGATTGGGCGGACAACCGGGAATCGTGAGATCGACCGGCACCACGTCCTTCACTCCGCCTTCGACGGCATAGCTGCCGGCGAAGATGCCGCCATCGGCGGCGCAGGTGCCGACCGCGATCACCCATTTCGGGTCGGGTGTGGCGTTGTAGGTGCGCTTGAGCGCCTCGCGCATGCTCTTGGTGACCGGGCCGGTGACCATCAGCACGTCGGCGTGGCGCGGCGAGGCCACGAAATGCAGGCCGAGGCGTTCGAGATCGTAGAACGCGTTGTTGAGCGCGTGGATTTCCAGCTCACAGCCGTTGCAGGAGCCGGCATCGACCTGACGAATGGACAACGAGCGCCCGAGTCGGGTGCGGGCGGCGCGGTTCACGGCTTTCGCCAGCTCGGCGAGGCCGGCCTCGTCGGGCTTGGGGGCCTTCTCGGTGAGCGGGCCACGGATGAAGCTATCGAACAGCACTTTGCGCATTAAAGATCATGCCCTGAGTAAGAGCAGTTGAACGATTTGTTGCAGATCGGGAAGTCGGCGACGATGTTGTCCTTGATCGCGACCTCCAGCAGCGGCCATTGAAACCAGGAGGCATCGCGCAGGTGGCAGCGCTCGATGCGGCCCTTGCCGTCAAGCCGCAGCCAGATCAGCACATCGCCGCGGAAGGCTTCGGTAAGGCCGAGGCCTTCGCAGGCTTTGCCCTTGGCCTTGACCGGAGTGTGAATCTTGCCCGCCGGCAGGCGCCCGAGAATCTGCTCGATCAGCGCCAGGCTCTGCTCGACCTCGCGGATGCGGATCCATACCCGCGCATTGACGTCGCCGGCGTCCAGCACCGGTACGTCGAAGGTGAGCTTGTCATAGGGCGCATAGCCGGGCGTGCGGCGCGCATCGAAGCCGCGGCCCGAGGCGCGCCCGACATAGCCGCCGGCGCCGAACTGGCGCGCGAACTCCGGCTTCACGAAGCCGGTGGTGACGGTGCGATCCTGCAGCGAGGCGGTGTTGTCATAGAGCTCGATCAGGCGCGGAAACACGCGACGAACCTCGATGAGAAATTCCTGTATTTGCGCCGCGCCGCCCTCGGCGATGTCGCGCGCCACGCCGCCCGGCACGATCGCATCCATCATCAAGCGGTGGCCGAAGCAGGCCTCCGCCGCGCGCAGCGTGCGCTCGCGCAGGATGCCGGTTTGCGCATGCATCAGCGCGAACGAGGCGTCGTTGCAGATGGCGCCGATGTCGCCGAAATGATTGGCCAGCCGCTCGAGTTCGGCCATCAGCGCGCGCAGGTAAATCGCGCGCGCCGGCACCGTCGCCTGCAAGGCGGCCTCGATGGCCTGCGCGAAGGCATACGAATACGCAACGGTGCTGTCGCCGGAGGTGCGCCCGGCGAGCTTGCCCGCCTGCTCGAGCGTGGCGCCCTGCATCAGCGATTCGATGCCCTTGTGCACATAGCCGAGCCGCTGCTCCAGCCGCACCACGTGCTCGCCATTGGCGGTGAAGCGGAAATGCCCCGGCTCGATAATGCCGGCATGCACGGGACCCACCGGAATCTGGTGCAGGCCTTCGCCCTCGACCGGTAGGAACTGGTAGGGCTGGGGTTTATGCGCGGGCGTGGCCTTGCCGAGCGGATGGCGGACTTTCCAGAACCCGAGATCGAGCCACGTGCGCGCATCGGGCGCGCCGAAAGCGTCAAGGCCGGTGAGATCGCGGATCGCGCGTTCGAGCCGGCCCGCCGGCGGATGGCGGGCGGAAACGCTCGGATAGCTGCCGTCCTTGCAAGTGTAGCTGATGACGGCGATGTCGCTGAAATCCTCGGCCAGCAGAGCCATGTGCACGACCGGCGCGTCGCCCCACAGTCCGAGCAGCGTGCAGCGGCCGGTCGCCAATTGTTCGATCGCCTGCCGCCAGCCGGCCTCGGTGACGACTGCGCGCGACCACGGCCGGTGCTGCTTGGCCTTTTCGCGATGGGTGATGGTGTCGAGCAGGGCCATGGCGCTATCCCAACAGTCCTTATCCCAATAGTCTTGCGACGTTCTGGAAACCGGTGACCAGCGCCGGCGGCATGTAGATGCCCGCCATGAACACGATGGCGAGATGCGCGAACATCGGCACGTAGGATGCATCCGCCGGTGCGGTCGGGCCGCGCGGTTCGCCGAACGCGATGGTGTTGAGCCGCAAGAACAAGCCGCCGAGCGCGACCAGAATTCCGAATACCAGGATGATCGTGAGCCAGGGGGAGCGCGCGAAGGTCGAGCTCACCACCAGGAACTCGCTCATGAAGATGCCGAGCGGCGGCAGTCCGGCGATCGCCACCACACCGAGCACCAGCCCCCAGCCGAGCACGGGGTTGGTGACCGTCAGCCCACCCATATCGGCAATCTTCTGCGTGCCCTTGACCTGGGCGATGTGGCCGACGGCGAAGAAGATCGCCGACTTGGTCAACGAATGCATCGTCATGTGCAGCAGGCCGGCGAAATTGGCGAGCGGTCCGCCCATGCCGAAGGCGAACACGATGATGCCCATGTGCTCGATCGAGGAATAGGCAAACATGCGTTTGATGTCACGCCGCCGGTACAGCATGAAGGCGGCAAACACGCAGGAGATCAGCCCCATGGTCACCATCAGCGGGCCGGGCGCGATCGCGGCCGGATTGAGCGCCAGCAGCATCTTGAAGCGCAGCAGCGCATAGAGCGCCACGTTCAGCAGCAGGCCGGAGAGCACCGCCGAGATCGGGGTCGGGCCTTCCGCATGCGCGTCCGGCAGCCAGGCATGCAGCGGCGCCAGGCCCACCTTGGTGCCGTAGCCGAGCAGCAGGAACACGAAGGCGACGTTGAGCAGCGCCGGATCGAATGTCGCGGCGCGCGTTACCAGGGTGGTCCACACCATCGCCTCGGGCCCTTCTCCGATCACCGGCCGCGCCGCCATGTAGACCAGGATGGTGCCGAACAGCGCCAGCGCGATGCCGACGCTGCCGAGGATGAAATATTTCCACGCCGCTTCCAGCGCTTCGTGCGTGCGATAGATGCCGACCATCAGCACGGTGGTCAGCGTCGCCATCTCGATCGCGACCCACATCAGGCCGATATTGTTGGCGACCAAAGCGAGGTTCATCGCGAACATCAGCACCTGGTACATGGCGTGGTAGAAGCGGACGTAAGTCGGCTTCAGCCGGCCGATCTTGATCTCGTGGCCGATATAGCTCGCGCTGAACACGCTGGTGGTGAAGCTGACGAAGGTGGTCAGCACGATGAAGACCTTGTTGAGGTCGTCCACCAGCAAATAGGGCCCGGACCTCGGCTCCACGACGAACAGCGATACGGCGGTGGCGCAGGTGAGGAATGTCGCCAGCACATTGAGCCGCGAGGTCAAACGGTAGCCGGGCAGGGCGGCGAGCAGACACGCCGCCAAGGCTGGTATCAGCAGAACTCCGGCGAGCGCATCGAAAGTCATCGCCGCTCTCCGCGAAATCGGTCGAGCGCCTGCACGTCGACGGTGTCGAAGCGTTCGCGGATGCGGAACAGGAAGATGCCGATCACGATGAAGGCGATCAGCACCGAGAAAGCGACGCTGATCTCCACCACCAGCGGCATGCCCTTGGCGCCGGTCGCCGCCAGCACCAGGCCGTTTTCCAGCGACATGAAGCCGATCACCTGGCTCACCGCGTTGCGCCGGGTGACCATCATCAGCAGGCCGAGCAGCACCACCGACAGCGCGAAGGCGAGATCCTCGCGCGCCAGCGGATCGGCTTTCGCCGTCACCCGCAGCATCACCACCATGGACAGCGCCACCAGCCCCATGCCGAGCAGCATGGCGGGGCCGACGCCGACCACGGTCTCGATCTCGCGGTGAATGCCGAGCTTTACGATGATCTTATGCAGCGCGGTCGGAATGACGATGGCCTTGAACACCAGCGCGATGACCGCGGTCAGGTAGAGATGCGGCGCGTCCTGCACGAAGGCCTGCCAGGCCACCGACATCGCCAGAATCAAGGCATGCAACGCGTAGATATTGAGCAGCGCGTAGAGCCGGTCCTGGTACAGCTGCATGAAGCTCACCAGCACCAGCGAGCCGGCGAGCATATGAGCAATGTCAAAGGAAAGACCACGCATTCGCTAAAGGCTCCGCGAGACGAATAACAGCAAGGTGGCCAGCAGGCCGAGCATCAGCGCGGCGCCGAGGAAGGCTGGCACCCGGAACACGCGCATCTTGGCGATGGCCGTTTCGAACAGAGCCAGCAGGACGCCGCCGACCGCGAGTTTGCCGACATAGGAGACGACGCCGACCGCGAGCGCGAGCGGACCGGAATCGGGTCCGGCGATGCCCCAGGGAGTGAATACGCAGCCGATCACCGAAACATAGAGCAAGAGTTTCAATTCGGAGGTTAGATCGATCAGCGCGAGATGACGGCCGGAATATTCCAGCACCATCGCCTCGTGCACCATGGTGAGCTCGAGATGGGTCGCCGGATTGTCGATGGGGATTCGCGCATTCTCGGCGATCGCCACCATGATCAGCGCGAGCAAGGCCAGCCCCAGAGAAACACGCAAGCCCACCTCGGACGAGAGCATGAAAGCGGCCATGGTGGAGAGCTGGGTGGAGCCCGCAATCAACGCCAGCGTGAACACGATCATCAGCATCGCCGGCTCGGCGAGCGAGGCGATCATCACCTCGCGGCTCGATCCGATGCCGCCAAAGCTGGTGCCGACGTCGAGGCCGGCGAGCGCCAGGAAGAATCGCGCGCTGCCGAGCAAAGCGATGATGGCGATGAGATCGGCCGACCAGGAGAACAGCAATCCGCTGCGGAAGGTCGGCACCAGCGAGGCGGCGACCCATGTCCCGGCGAAGATAATGTAGGGATTGATGCGGAACAACCAGGACGCGCCGTCCGCCAGCACCACGTCCTTGCGCATCAGCCGGATCAGATCGCGATAAGGCTGCAACAGCGGCGGTCCTTGCCGCTGCAGCAGGCGCGCCTTCATCCTGCGCACAAAGCCGGTGAGCAGCGGGCTGAGCAGCAGCACCAGCAGCATTTCCGCGCCCTGGAAGACGAATTCGCGGATCACGGCCATATCGCGAGCACCAGCAGGAGCAACACCAGCGCCGCGAACACCAGCGAGAGATATTGGCGGATGGTGAGGAATTGCAGGGAATTGAGCTTTTCGGTGGCGTAGCCGACCCCGGCGGCGACCGGCGCGTAAGCTGCGTCCCAGATCAGATCGCGCAGCTCGACGGTAAGGCGAGCCGGCAAGGTCGAGCCGGGCGCGGGCATTTCGCCGATCTCGCGCGCGAGGAATACGCTGGTGCCATAAACGCGGCGGATCGGCTGCGCGAAACTCGAGGCGGTGTATTGCGTGGCCGGATTGGGATCCGGATAGCCGCAATCCCAGGCCGGGCCGCGGCGCAATTTGTCGGAGGCCAGCCGATGAATGGCGAAGGCCGCGAACGTGCCGGAGAACACAATGAAGATGAACACGAGCAGCCCGTTATAGGAGCTGCGGCTCTCGGCGATCGGCACGATCGAAAGCCATTCCACGCCGGCCTGATGCGGCATGCTGATGCCGACCAGACTCTTGGTCACCGGCGCCAGCGCGTCGATAAAAAAGCCCGGCAGAATGCCGGCAACCAGACAAAGCGCGGCCAGGAAGAACATGGCGGCCAGCGAATTGGTATCGGTCTCGCGCGCACCCGCCGCGGCGGGGGTACGAGCACGGCCCAGGAAGGTCACGCCGAACGCTTTGACAAAGCAGGCGGCCGCCAAGGCCGCCGACAGCGCCAGCAAAGCGCCGACCGCCGGGACGAGGAATTTCAGGCCCCATGATGGCAATTGCGGGCTGAGCAGGATGGCCTGGAAGGTGAGCCATTCCGACACAAAACCATTGAGCGGCGGCAGCGCCGATATCGCGACACATCCGACCAGGAACACAAACGCCGTCTGCGGCATGCGGTGGATCAAGCCGCCGAGATGCTCCATGTCGCGTTCGCCGGTGGCATTGAGCACCGCGCCGGCGCCGAAAAACAGCAGACTCTTGAAGATGGAATGGTTGAACACATGCAACAGGCCGGCGGTGAGCGCCAGCGCCGCGGCCAGCGGCATGTCATGCGCCTTGAACGCCAGCGCGAGGCCGAGGCCGATATAGATGATCCCGATGTTCTCCACCGTGTGATAGGCGAGCAGCCGTTTGAGATCGTGCTGCATCAGCGCGTAGAGCACGCCCATCACCGCGGTGATGCCGCCGACGCCGAGCACGACCATGCTCCACCACCAGTCCGGCGGTCCCAGCAGGTCGAACACGATGCGCACGAAGCCGTAGACCGCGACCTTGGTCATCACGCCGCTCATCAGCGCGGAGACATGGCTCGGCGCGGCCGGATGGGCGAGCGGCAGCCAGGCGTGCAGCGGCACCACGCCGGCTTTCGAGCCGGCGCCGACCAGCACGAGGATCAGCACCAGCGCTGCCAGCCCGCCGCTGGCATGCGTGGCACGGATGGCATCGAAGGCATAATTGCCATCGCTGCCAGCGAGCAGCCCGAAAGCGAGCAGCAGCGCCAGCGTGCCGAAGCTCGCCATCAGCAGATAGACATAGCCCGCCCGCAGGTTCTCACGCAGTTGGTGATGCGCGATGACCAGCGCCCAGGAGGTGAGCGACATGAATTCCCACGACACCAGGAAGCTGAACGCATCGTCCGCCATGACGACAAGATTCATGGCCGCGAGATAGGCGGGGTAGAATGGCAGCACGCGCTGCGGGGAGTCCTCGTGCTGGCCATAGCCGAGCGCGAACAGGCTCGCCGCCGCGCCGCCGAGATTGACCACGACCAGGAAAAAAGCCGCCAGCGCGTCGATGCGGAAATGCGCGCCCAGCCAGGGCAGGCCGAGCGGCAGACTGACCACGGAAACGCCGCCGGAATATTCGAACAGGTTGAGCAGGGCGATCATGCCCAAGGTCAACGTGACGATCAGGCTCGCGCCGTAGATGACGCCACTGCCGCGCGGCGAGCGGCCGAGCGCGATCGCAATGGGGGCCAAGGCCAGCAGCGCCGCCACGCCATAGAGTGCGTAGACCACCATCATTTAAGCCGCACCCCGCGGCCGCCGCCGCTACTGCTGGCGCCGTCGCCGATCAGTTCGATACCGCCCATGGCGAGCGCATCGACCAGCTTCATCAACGAGTCGACATTACCGCGGACCACGCCGTCGCAGGATTCCATGCGCTGGATGGTTGGAAGCGACAGGCCGGACCGCTGCGCCAGTTCGCGCTGGTCGATGCCGAGCAGCGCCCGCGCCGCCCGCATTTGGGTGCCTGTTATCATGTTTAATACATCAAAATAGATGCTTTTAACGTAGCTATTGATGCATACTTTGCCTCAATCGCTTTTTCAAGGGGGGGTGTATGAGGCCTGTGAGCTAAGGGCGTTTCTTGCTGTTGAGACGCTGATCGATGCGGGCCATGTCGACCACCATGCGCTCATGGGTGCCGTTGCCGATCTCCTCGATCTCGTCGCGCGCGCTCACGATGAATTCGATGCGGCGCCCGTCGACCCTGGTGACCACCGCCTCCGCGGTCACCTGATGGCCGGCCGGGGTGGCGGCGAGGTGGCGGACATTCACCAGCGTGCCGACCGCGCTCTCGCCCGGATCGAGATAGTCGCGCACCGCATTGAGCGCGGCATTCTCCATGGCAGTCACCATCATCGGCGTGGCAAACACCTTCGGTAGCGATATGTCCTTGAATTGATTGGCGAGATGCGCCGGCGTCACCCGCAACGTGTAGCTTCCCTTGGCTCCCACCGGTATCGGACGCATGCGTTAGCTCCCAACGGGCCGCACATGATTGATTGCCGGCGCCAGGATGACCAGCAGAATTCCGCAGGCCGCGATCGGCACGAAGGCGAGCCCGGCGACGCCGCTGAGGTCCCAGGCCATGCCGCTGATCACCGGCACGATCACAGCGCAACTATAGCTGATCGTGAACATGGCGGCGGTCACACGGTGCACGTCATCGGGCTGGCTGAGCAGCGGCGGCAGCGCCAGAACCAGGATCAGGATCGCGGCGGCGGCAAAGCCTTGTAACGTGGCGGCGGCCACGACCCAGGCACCGGTGCAGAACACAATGCCGACGGTTGCGATCAAACAGAGCAGCCCGCAGACCACATAGGGCCAGGCCTTGCGCTCCAGCCGTCCGGCGATGGCGAGCAGCAGGAATGAGGCTGGGATCTGGCCGGCATTGAGCCCGGACAGCGCCGCGCTGATCCACTCGCCCTGCCCGTTGCTGCGCAGGTAATCGGGTAGGAAGGCGTTGGTGGCGAAATAGGTGGCGTTGATGGTGCCAAGCATGATGCCGAGCCGCCAGATCAGCGTATCGCGCCAGTCCGGCCACCAGCGCCGCCGAATCGGCGACGATCCATTGGCGTCCGGCGGCGGCGGCGCCAACACCAACACCAACAACGCTATGATCGCCACCGGCACGCTCCACGCCACGAAGCCCCACTGCCAGCTGCCGCCGACCATCGGCAAAACCAGTGGTAACATCAGCGCGACGGGCAAGATTTCGCCGATCAGCAGGCCGTTGGTATAGACCGCGGTGGCAAAGCCGATGCGATGCGGCAACCAGGCGCGCACGGTGGGCGGCATGGTCACCTGCATGATGGCGACGCCCGCGCCCATCGCGACGGTCATGGCATAGAGCCAGCTCACGTCCGGCAGGATGCCGCGCAGCGCGCCACCGATGGCGGTGAGCGTAAGGCCAACCACCAGCGCTGCGCGAACGCCGAGGTGGGCGATCAGAAGCGAGCCGGGAACCGCGGCGATGGCGAACAGCATCGACGGCAGACCGGCCAGAATTCCGATCTCCGTCGCGCTCAGGTTCAGTTCGTCGTGGATCAGTGGAATGACCGGTGGCACCGCCAATATGGTCAGTCGCAGCCCGGTGCCTGAGAGCCAAAGCAGCAGGAGTGAGGTCAGGACACGCCCCTGCCACGCCATGCGCCCATCATTCATCGGCGAAATTCCGCCGAATAAGAAGCCTTGCGCTTTGCCCCGATCTCCGGAACCATCGGCAA
Organism: Hyphomicrobiales bacterium; assembly: GCA_016185205.1. Taxonomy (GTDB): domain Bacteria; phylum Pseudomonadota; class Alphaproteobacteria; order Rhizobiales; family Xanthobacteraceae; genus Pseudolabrys. The sequence goes on from JACPOA010000017.1 coordinate 75,258, forward strand.
TCGTCCAGCGTTTATAATCGCCGCGAATGGTCTTTTGGGACGCGAGGGCCAATCGTTCAGTGTGAGTGCGGCCGGGAAAAATTGCAATGCCAGCATATTATGCACGCGATACGTGGGTTGTTATCGCCGCGTTTAATGAAGCGTGGGCGATCGGGAACGTGATCGGGGGTCTGACATCGGAAGGATACCGGGTCATTGTGGTCGATGATGGGTCGGCGGACGACACCGCTGTTGTTGCTGCAGACCACGGCGCCATCGTCATCAAACATCCTTTCAATCTCGGGCAGGGGGCGGCCATGCAGACCGGCCTTGAGGCCGCCTTGTTAAATGGTGCCGAGTTTATTGTCACATTTGACGCGGACGGCCAACACCGTGCCAGCGACGTCCCTCAATTGGTAACGGCCCTTGTCAAGCATCGAGCCCATTTTGCGCTGGGGAGCCGGTTTCTCGATTTGCCGGCGGTCAATCTGCCCCCGCTTCGTCGCGTGCTATTGCTTTTGGCGGCAGTGTTTACGCGTATAACATCGGGCCTCAAGGTGACCGATGCGCATAATGGTTTACGTGCAATGACCCGAAAAGGTGCGCTGTGTATTCGGCTTCGCCAGAATCGAATGGCGCATGCGTCCGAGATTTTGAATCAGATTGCAAACTGCGGGCTGCGCTATGTCGAGGTACCGGTTACGATCGAATACAACCAGTATTCGATGGCGAAAGGTCAGAAATCGCGCGACCTGTTGATGATCTTACTCGATCTATTCGCACGAAGGCTCCACCAATGATCGCACAATTTGTTCTGACGGCAATGCTGGCGGGAATCGTTCTTTATGCATGGGCGCAATATCGCCAGTCCCCTATCGTGGGCTTGCTCGCCAGCGGAGCGGCGCTGATCGGCATCTATTTCGTCTGGATCCCTTCGCACGCTTCTGAGCTTGCGGCGCTAGCCGGCATCGGGCGCGGGGCGGATCTTGTCCTCTATGTGTGGGTGGTCATCAGTCTGCTGGTGATCCTCAACTTGCATCTGAAATTGACGTCCCAGCTCGAACTGATCACCGTGCTTGCCCGCAGGGTTGCAATTGACCAAGCATTGGCGGTGGATTTGCCAAATAACCGCGCGCGCGACGGACGGTCCAGCGATAAATCGGGACGCGATATCAGAAGGCGGGTCTGAACGCCGGTCGCCGTTTCGATTAGATGTCCGGCCGAGGTCCGATCAGCACACTATTCGCCGATTTACGCTTCACCCGCGTTGCGAAGAACAACCCGCATTGCATCGAACATGTTCACGGGAATGCCGACCCGACTTAGGCTCGGGATGTTTATCGATTTCAGGCAAAATATTCGGGAGAGCTGGTAAAGAATGAGCGAGAGCGGAACGAATTTCCCGGGATGATCGAGATGTTCGACGCGCATTCCGAGTCGCGCCGCGATTCTTTTCATACTTTCGGCGGTGAAGTACCAAAGGTGCTGCGGCGGTGTCATGAGGCGCCAGTTTGAACCGGCCATTCGTGCGGCAAGGGCGCCAAAATCACCGGTTGTCAGCACGATAATTCCGTGAGGGTTCAGGTGTTTTCTACAAAGCTGCAGCGTCTCAAAGGGATCTGACAGATGTTCAATCACATCCAGCAGAACGATGACATCCATGCGACAGAATTGCTTGAGATTGATTTCGTCCGCTATTCCGCCGATCACGTTCAAGCCGTTGGCCCGTGCGTGAGCGGCGGCATCCTCGGATAATTCTATCCCGGCCACCTGGAAATGATCGCGCGCCTCGCGCAGAAAGAAACCATAGGCGCAGCCTAGCTCCAGCAGCTTTCCGGAGGGAATATAGCGGCGAATGAAGTGAACGATCTTGGCGAACTCCCGACGTAGAACCGGCTCGGATGCAAGATAATCAGCATATCCATCGGCGCGCCCACCGGTGAAATAGTCTTCCGTGTAATAAGCGCGAGTGTCAAAGCTATCGGCCAGAGCCCGCCCAAGCCCGCATTCGGTGCAGCGAACAATTCCGCAGCCGTTCTTTGAAAACAGATATTGCTGCGCGGTCGCTCGCCCGCACGCCGGGCAGGGTAGCGCGTGAGCTGATTGGCGCTGTAAATCGCTGACAAGCGCGCGTTCCATGTCAAAATTTCCAATCGGTTCGCAGGATCGCTTCGATGGAGGCGCTCCACGACAAAAGCACGGTCAAAAGCGCAACGGTCGCTCTTGTCTTTTCATTCAAGCCGCGACTTAAGGCCGCTGCAACCGCGATAGCGAGAAACGGTAGAACGACGATGAAGTAGCGGCCTTGCAGTCCGCTGACATCCGGCGATTCGATCGGTGTCCAGACGAGAAAGAAGATCAAAGTGAGGGCGAGCCAATAACAGAAAATGGTCGCGACCGCCGTTGCCAAGATGCGGCGCCGTACCGGCGGACCGGCGTCGGTAGGCTCGATAAACGTGACCAGGAGTGTGGCGCTGAGAACGGGATAGACCCAGGGCTGAAGCGGACTATCGAGCCAGGCGAGCACACCAATCAACTGCTTCCATAACTCGAGAGAATCCCTAAAGTTTGTCAACGCTACTCTTGGGAAATGCAGTGGATGCGCGATCATGAATCCGAGCTTCCAGCCAACACCGAACTGCTCGATACCGTGGCTGTCATCCGCCATACGCCAAGCGGCGACGTCGCCGCCGGTCAGAGCAAACCAGACAAATGCGACAATGCATCCCGGCAGCACAATGAGCGCAAGCGGGCGCCAATCGCGCGACAACTCTCGAAACGGACGTCGTATGATCGAAAAGAGAGTAA
>JACPOA010000105.1 GCA_016185205.1 Hyphomicrobiales bacterium
CGAATCGAGCGAGGTCGTGCCCGACACGAAGACCATCGGGCCGCTGACGATCGCCCGGACGTAGAACGGAACGACTTCGGTTCCGTCGGGAAAGAGTTTCTTCGCCATGGATTGCTCCCCTACTGTGGGCGCGCAATCTAGGCGGTGAGCCAGCGCCGCGTAAAGGAGGCCCATGTCTCGGTAGTGGGTTAGTTTGAATTATCCCGCTCCTCTTCCCAAGCTTCGACCACCCGCACAACATCGTCCATGCTCCACAGCGCCTTAGACACGCCAGCGGCCATCGCCGGGGTGACGCGCAGGGTCTGGTGAATGCGGACGTAGTTGTAATGCATGAAATAGATGGCCAGCGCGTGGCAATGGTTCTCGACCTTCTTTGAGAAGGCATTGGTCAGTCGAGTGAAGCGACGGATGCCCATCCGCATGGAAAGGTTCTGCCGCTCGGCGTAGCTGGTGCTGACATGCTTCATGTCGGGCTGGCCGGTCACGACGCCCTTGATTGCGCCGATGCACTCGGCGGGGCTGTAGCGGCGTTGTTCTGCCGCTGGCGGCGCGCCGTACTGCTTCACCAGCATGGCATAGTCGATCTCTGAGCCGAAAGCCCGCTCCACCGCGTCCAGATAGGACTTGTGCCCATCGGACGTGAGTTGGACGCGATTGGTCAGGCGCTCGGCCAGATCACGCATGAACACGTTGGCGTCGTAGGCATCGCGGCTGCCGACGCGGAAGCTCGGGATCAGCTTGGTATCGGCGCAAATCGCGGTCCACGTCCAAACGCTCCCGGCATCCTTGGGCGCCTTTTTCGCGGTCGGCACGTTCTTGTCCTTGGCATAGACGAAGCTCCAGATTTCATCGACCTGGAGCCGCTTGCAGGTCAGGCCGCGCAGGTTCTTGTCCTGATACTCGGCGCACGCCTGCCCAGCGTCGGCCAGCAGCTTAACGATGGTGTTCTTGCTCGCGCCGGTCATCCGGGAGATTGCCCGGATCGAAACGCCCTCGACCATCATCTGGAGGATTTGGGCGCGCTTGGCGGACGGGAGCTTGTTCATGGCTCCTTTATCTGACCTTTTATGCTTAGCGTCAAGCATAAACACTCCGTTTCGGCAGCGAATCGGGCCTTGTGCCGCATGGGTGGCTGTGTTGTAGTATTGCCTATAGTACTATGAAGCGGCGAAAACTAGATAAGCTCAAGCACGAGCTGGCGCAGATGCGGAGATCCCCGCAACGCGCCGGCGATCTTGAGAGTCTGGCGACGCGGTTGGGGCGACAGCCGAGCGGCGGAGGGAAACATCCGGTTTGGGAAAGCATTCCGTTTCCTTACCTGCGCCCGCTGGCGATCCCACATCACGGCGGTCGCGACCTAGCGAAAGGAACGCGAAATTCAATATTGGCTCAGCTTGAAGATGACGTTTCCGAATGGGACCAGCGAGCCGATGACGATGACGATGACGATGACGAAGGGGATGTGTGTTGAGAGTGGAGACGAAGATGGACCCGAAAGAGATTCTAAAGCGGCCATACGCTCGTCTGGTGGTGCCGGAGGAGGACGGCAGCTTTCGTGCTGAGATTCCTGAGTTTCCGGGCTGTCTGGCGACGGGAGAAACCCGCTCCGAGGCCCTTGACGACTTGGAGGAGGTTGCAGCGGCTTGGCTAGCCGCCGCATTGAAAAATAACCAGTCGATCCCGGAGCCGGTCGAGAATTCTGATTTCAGCGGCAAGCTGGTGCTGCGTATGCCGCGCAGCCTGCACAAGAAGGCGACGTATGTCGCCGAGCGCGAGGGCGTGAGCTTGAACGCTCTTATTGTTACGGCGGTGGCTACATATCTTGGCGGTCCGCAGAACCGCCAAGCTCCAGCCGCTCCGCATCAAGTCGCGATCATCGCCGTGGGGCCAACGATTCAGACTGGCGGCACGCATCACCAAAGCTTTCAGTTCCCGGCTGGCGGTGTTCCGTCCTGGGCGCGGAGGACGGGTTAATGGCCCAATCCACTCAGGTCTTGTTTTCTCACCGAGACCTTATCGAGCTCTTGATTAAGAACGCCGGCATTCATGACGGACGATGGAGTCTGTTGCTCAATCTTTCTGTCGGCACGGGACACATGGCGGTGCCACCAGATCAAACTGGCCCTGGCGTTATGGTGGTTGTCACGAGCGTTGGCCTGCAGCGCCTCCAAGACGGCATCGACGCCGGGAAGGACGCGATTGTTGTCGATGCTACCGAAGTGAATCCGGAACCAAAATGAGAAGCGTTGCCTAGCGTGCCCAGCGCTTCGCGGCCGCCTTCTTGGCAATAGCTTGCCGCGTCTCCCTACTCAGCTTTGCGGCACGCGATGCTCCGCCCTTTTGTCCCAAGGCGACTGCGGCGGGGTTCTTTCCGTCATCCGGCTTGGCATCCGCGACCTGGCCCGTGGCTATGTCGCCAATGAGCTTGGCGAGCTGGACAGGATCACGAGGGCGCTTAAGCTTCTTGGCCATGCCGGCATGATGCCAGTCTGATGGCGTCGGGTGAATGTCGGAATACGTCGCGCGACAGCGGTCTATACGTCAAACTGACCCACTACCCATGTCTCTCGATCGATATCGCACCGCCATCGTCACCGGCGCCAGCCGCGGCATCGGTGCTGCGATCGTCCGGCAACTGCGCATCGGCGGGCTGGAGGTGTGGGCGGTCGCGCGCTCGGCCGACGCTCTCAGCGCGCTGGCGCGCGAGACCGGCTGCCGGCCGCTGGCGCTCGACATCACCCATCGCGATGCGGTGCTGAGCGCCTTGAGCGGGCTCGACGCCGACGTCCTGGTCAACAACGCCTCGGCCCTGGTCAAAGGCGGTGTGTCGTGGGAGACGGCGCCCGATGCCATCGATGCGCTCACGGCCGTCAACATCAAGGGCACGCTGAACTGCCTCGCCGCCACCGTACCCGGCATGAAAGCGCGCGGGCGCGGCCATATCGTCAACCTGGGTTCGATCGCGGCCGTGTCGCCGATCCCCGGCATGCCGGTCTATGCCATGACCAAGGCCGCGATCCGCAGCCTCGGCCAGACGCTGCGGCTCGACCTGCACGGCACCGGCGTGCGGGTGAGCGAGATCTCGCCGGGCCGGGTCGAGACCGGCGCGCACCTTGCCCTGGTCGAGGACCCCGAGGAGGGTCGCCGCCGCTTCTACGACGCCTTCGACTGCCTGCAGCCCGACGACATCGCCGAGGCGGTCATGTTCGTGCTGGGCGCGCCACAGCGCATGGACGTGAGCTATATGGAGATCGTGCCCACCGACCAGTCCTACGGCGGCTCGCAGTTCCATCGGCGAGAGCCATGAGCGAGTTCGTCTCGGTCTGGCGTCAACCACAAGCAGCCGCGCGAAACGGTGGCGCGTATTATGACGGGTTCCGACATCAAGCTTGCCGTCGCCCGCTCCGAGCGCGCGGCCAGTCGGTCCAACGCGCGCCTCTAGTTGGGCGACATGCGGCCCTGCGGATTGTTGAAAACCTGGGGCGGCGACGGCGCTGGCGGCGAAAGCGGTGTGAATGTCGGCGGGTTGACGGGTGGGCTGGAGGTTGGCGACGGCAACGACGTCAGGGCATTCACCAGCGTCGTCAGTGACGGGCCGGTCGTGCCTTGAGGCGTCGACAAGAGCTGCTGCAATTGGTTCGCCGCCGCCGAGTCACCCGTCACCAAGCCGGAAACCAGCGATGCGAGCGTAGGGGTTGCCGTGACCAAGGCGGCGGGGACAAGCGGCGCCAGCGGTTGCGCCGGCGGCGCGTTGAATGCCATCGGAGGCGGCGCCGTTCCCGGAAGGAACGCCGTGGACTGAGGAGCTGTCGTCAAAGGGCCCGCGGCCTGCAACGGGCCGGCGCTCTGGAGCGGGCCCGCGTTCTGCAAGGGGCCGGCGCTTTGCAGCGGCCCGGCGCCCTGCAGGGGACCGGCACTCTGGAGCGGGCCGGCGCCCTGCAGGGGACCGGATCCTTGTAACCCGGCTGCTGGCTGGCCCGAGCCTGGCGCGGGTTCACCGCCCGGTTGAGCGCCAGCGACTTGCTGGGATCCGGTGCCCTGGAGCGGTCCCGAACCCTGCAGAGGACCGGCGCCTTGTGCAGGCCCAGCGCCCTGGCCGGCGGCAGAGCCCTGCTGTGGGCTACCGGATTGCTGCCCCCCCGCGGCGGGTTGTGCTGCCGCTGCCGCGACCTGTTGTGGCGCGGCAGCTGGCTTGGCGACGGCAAGCTGTACTTGCTGAGTGGCCGGAATCGCCGCCTTTGCGGCGGCCGGGGGAATCGATGAATTGCTTTGCCGAAGACCCGAGTTGGCAAACGCGGCTGTAATCGCGGCGCCCGCGCCGGCCTGGGCCACCGGCCCACCGCCGGCCGGACCGGCCTGGTTCTGCGCCGGCGGCGCCTGAAACGCCTGCGCCTGATTGGTCTGCAGGCTGCCCGGCGGGATGGCCGCGGGCGGCGTCGGCGGCAGGCCGGGCGCCGCGGTCATCTGCGAACCGGGGCTGCTTGTCGTGCGGGTCACGCCGGCACTTGTGATCGACAGCGATCCACCGAACAGGAAGTTGGCGGTGGTCGCTCCGGTCGCGCTCACCGCGAAGGTGGCGATGCCGCCGCGGATGCCCATCGTCGCGCTCGGCGTCTTGATCACGACCTCGGACTTCTTGCTGATTGCGCCGCCGACATACCGGAAGACCCCGCGTGTGGCGTTCAAGGACATTTCACCGGTCTTCTGGTCGGGATTGTAGACGAACTTGTCGATCTTCACGGCGCTGTTGGGCCCGACAGTAAGCGTCGAGCCGTCGAGGAAGACGATGTGGGCGCGATCGTTGGCCTTGGTCGTCACGAGCTCGTCTGCGTTCATGTCGTTGCCGACATGCAGCACGCGCTCAGGCGTATCCGGGGGCTTGCCGACCGGCGCACCATCGGTGACCGACGCCACGCCGACTCGCGACCACGCCGGTGTAGCGGCCATCGCGCCAGCCAGGAGTACGGAGATGAGGTGCCAGACCGGCAACCAGGAGCGGTATGACATGGTCTACCTGTGCGAAGTCCTGCGCCGCTCGGGGCGGCGCCAGGATCGATGACGTGCCGACTTCTCTTTCAGACCACTTACACACTCACCACTGACGGGAGCCGCATCGCTCCCGCCGATCAGGGCCGCGAGGCCTCTTTGAGGAAGGACGCTGCCCGCTCTTTCGCTTCCACGGAGGCGCGACGGGAAGTGCGCGCCGCCTCGAGGTATCCTTTTGCCGCTTCCATCGAGCCCAGCCGGAAATAGAGAACGCCGAGCTCGAGCTGGACGTCGGGATTGTCGCCATCGATCAGCAACAGCCGGTCGAGCGCGGAGATCGCCCCCTCGAGGTCGCCGACCTTCACGGCGAGCGTGGCGAACTTGACCAATGTTGGCGGGTCGGCGGGATTGCTGAGCGTCTCCTGAAACGCCGCGTCGTAGGCCGCAGCATCCTCGGCGGTGACGGGCGCGGAGGGCGCACGCGGCGCCACCGTCTGCGCCGCAGCGGGTAGCGCTGCGAGCAGGCCGATGGCGCAAATTGCGATAATTCGAGTTCCCACAGTGAGACTATAGGCTTCTGATAAGGCAGAAACAGGGGCGCCCGCGAACGCGATCCCTAGCGCCCGTCAAGTACCTTCAAACAATCCGCATCTTTAACGCAATATTTGTTCGCTTAAATACCGAATTGGGCGCTGCCCGCACAAAATGCACCAGAAAAGGAACCTTGCACTCAATTTAGGGCCTGTCCTCAATTGGAGGAAGAAGCGGCGCAATATTAGAATCGGAGCGTCGGGCGGGGCGAATCGATCTTGCGTTTTCGACGGCGAGGCTGCTTTTTCGGGGGACTGAAGTACCCAAGGGACGTCGGGCATGATTCCTGGCGGTCGGCTGGCCAGGGAGCTGACAGATGCGCCGTTACGCCCTTCGCGACGACCAATGGGATCGGATCAAGGATTTTCTGCCCGGACGTGAGGGTCATGTCGGGGTGACGGCCAAGGACAATCGGCGGTTTGTCGATGCCGTGATCTACCGCTATCGCGCGGGCATTCCCTGGCGCGACCTGCCGGAGCGCTTCGGCGATTGGAAGGCGGTTCACACGCGCTTCAGCCGATGGGCCGAGAGCGGCGTGTGGCGAAGAATGTTCGAACTTCTGGCGACCGACGCGGACAACGAATACGCCATGATCGACAGCACCATCGTGCGTGCCCATCAGCATAGTGCCGGCGCCCAAAAAAAGACGGCGAAGATCAAGCGATCGGGCGCAGCAAAGGCGGATTGAGCACCAAAATCCATACCCTGGTCGATGCCTTGGGCAATCCCCTCGGCTTCTTCCTGACCCCGGGCCAAGCCCATGATCTGCAGGGGGCGGACGCGCTGTTGCCTCACATGCAAGCCGATACTCTGCTCGCCGATAAAGCCTTCGATGCCGACCAGCGCGTCATCCAACCTCTGCTCGCCGCGGGCAAGACAGCCGTCATTCCGCCCAAGCGCAACCGCAAGACCCCGCGGCCTTTCGACAAGGACATGTACAAGGCCCGTCATCTCATCGAAAACTTCTACTGCCGGCTCAAGCAATTCCGCGCCATCGCCACTCGCTACGACAAGACAGCCACAAATTTCCTCGCCGCAATCCACATCGCCGCTGCAATCGTTTGGCTCAATTGAGGACAGGCCCTAGCATGCTATGAACGCATAGCCGATATGCAACAGTCAAGAAGGATGGCATCTGCCCGCCTCACGAATCGGCGGTGAATCCGATCTTCGTCACGATCGGACCCCATCGGTCGTAGCTCTCCTTCAACAGCGTCGCGAGCTCCTGCGGTGTGGACGACTTCACCTCGAGACCCATCACGGCGAGACCGTCAATGACGTCCTTCTGCTCGAGCGCCGTGCGCAGCGCGGTGTTCGCCCGCTGCACCACCGGTGCCGGCGTGCCGCCCGGCGCGAAGAAGCCGAACCATTCGGAGAAGACGAGGTCCTTGTAACCCTGTTCGGCGAAGGTCGGGACATTGGGCGCAAAACGGCTGCGCGCTGAGCCCGAGACGCCGAGGAAGCGGATCTTGCCCGCGTTGACCTGCTGCGTGAATTCGCCCACTGGCGCGGAGACCGCCTGGATCTGGCCCGCGACGAGGTCCTGCACCGCCGGTGCCGACCCGCGATAGGGTACGTGCTTCAGCTCGACGCCACCCGCCTGGCCCAGCAGGACGCCGATGAAGTGCGGCACCGACCCTGCCGCAGGCGAACCGTAGTTGGCCTTGTCGGGATTGGCTTTGCACCAGGCCAGGAATTCCGGAATGTTTTTCACGCTGTCAGGCACGGCCGGGCCGACGCAGAAGCCGAAATCGAAGGTGCAGGCCTGCGACACGGCGGTGACGTCGGTGAAGGCGTTGTAGGCCAGGTTCTTGTAGATGTGCGGATAGATCATCAGCATCGAGGCCGGTGTCTGCAGGATGACGCTGCCGTCGGTCGGCGCGCCCTTCATCGACTGCACCGCGATCTGGCCGCCGGCGCCCGGCTTGTTCTCGACCAGCGCACTCTTGGTGTAGGTGCCGCCGCGCAGGTTCTCGGCGACACGCCGGCAGAGCGTGTCGGAGGTGCCGCCCGGCGGGAAGCCGGTGATGAGCTTGACGGTGTCGAGCGGGCCTTGCGCGCCGGCGCGGCCGGCATGCAGGCCTAGGACGGCCAAGGCGGCGCCGGCACTGGATGTGCGGACAAAGCGGCGGCGGTTGAAGCTCATGGTCGTTTCCCCAAAATTGTCAGTTGCGTTGGGCGCGGAATGTCGCGCAGTTGCCGAGCAGCAGCAAGATGGCGAGCCATCGATTGCCACTAGGCGCGCTTCCACCGCAGCTTGGCGATGCGAGGGTCCGCCGCAAAGGCATCGCGGCCAAACGTGATGCCCGATCGTGGCGATTCGCGCAGGGCCTGGGCCCCCGCCTCGCTCAGGCGGATGTGCCAGGTCTGCTCGCTGACCGGCTTGGGCTTGGTGAAGACGCGGCCGGTCAGCAAGGCGAGATTGAACCCATGCCGCGGATCGCGCACCGACAGGTAGCGAATGATATCGACGTTCGCCGAACGCGATGAATCGGCAAGACGCTGGCAGGCCTCATAGTCCGTCAGGTGGAGCCACAGCGCTTTGTCCCTTTGCAGCTTCCCTGCCGCCAGGTCGATGCCCTTCTTCGTCACGTAGGCGGCAGAAAACGCGGTGTATTCCGCCGCATTCTGAGGCCAGGGCGTGCCCGGCGACTCGGCAAAGAACAGCAGCCGATAGAACACGATCTCGGCAACCGCCGTGTGCGGTTCCTCGGCCGCGTAGAAGACACCTTCCGTCAGTCCGGCGCGCCTGAACCGCGAGCCCACCGGGTAGGCGGCGCCGTATCGAAAGGGCGTGGAGAGAAGATAGTGAAGGTGCGCGCACTCCGCCGGGAGGGCCGGCTTGGTGTCCTGGATGAGGTCCTCGAGGACGCCCTGTTCTTCGACGGTATCGACGAGCTTCAGCGTCGAGACCCGATGCTGCGCCTCGACAAGCCGCCAACAGGTTCCGGAAAGAGGCCGCGCCTCAGACGACAGCGCGGCGGGCGTCCAGGTACTGGATGACATTCATGAGACCTGGAACGGTCTGGATCAGGGCAATCGGCTCGTCGTTGAGCAGGGTATTGCGGTTCCGGAGCCAGGCGCTGGCAACCGCATCGTCACCGCCCACGATCGCATCCAGGGAACGGTAGAGACGCACGAACAGCAGGGCCAGCTCGAAGGATTTTTGGTCTGCCTGCAGTTCGTATCGACCGGCGCGCATGCGCGATACCGTCGCGTCGGACAGCCCGACGACATTGGCGAATACCTTGTTGGTCATGCCGAGCTGGCTTGCCGCGCGAAGGGCGGCCTTCGTGACCACGGCCGCTCGGTCGGGTTTGGCAGCAGGACGGCGCTTCGATTCGGGCATGTGAGCCTCTGCTTCCACAGAAAATATAGATAGAAACTCTTTCCTCTGCAAGAGGCCGATAAGACCCAATCAGGGCTTCCAGGCGATGCTGGCGAGCAGCTTGCGGCTGATGGCGTAGTGCCAGAACGGGCCGGGATGGCCGTCGAAACCGATGATGTCGTCCTGGACGACGGAATCGAATTCGCTGCGTACGGCAGCGATGACCTCGACCTTTGGCCCGACCTTGCGGCGCGCCGGGTTGTCGGGCGAGCCGGCGAAATGCAGCAGGTAGACCTTGGCCGGCGACCGTGCGGCGATCTGGTTGACCAGAGCCGCCGTGACGTCGGTCATCGCCCGCTGGGAGGGATCGGGACGCTGGCAGTAATCGCCGAGCACGGCGCAGCGCTGGTCGATGGTGCCCATCGTCACGCGGCCGTCGGGGGCGAGCGTCGCCTTGGGCAGCTGGAACGGCGGGATCGGCTGGTTGGTGCGTTTCAGCCAGCTCTCGATCTCGCGCAGGCGCGAGGGTGCCTCGACGTGGCGCACGTCGAAGTAATCGGCATAGCCCAGGATGACGATGTCGTCGGGGCCGATCTCCTTCAGGCGCTCGAAGGTGAGCCAGGCCTGGGTCAGCGAATAGCCGCCCAGCGCCAGCAGGCGCACGTTCCAGTCGGGCAGCGCCTCGTGGAGGCGGCCGGCGAAGGTGAGCTCGTCGGGCACGCCGTTGCCGAACACCCAGC
>JACPOA010000106.1 GCA_016185205.1 Hyphomicrobiales bacterium
AGGCACTGACGCAAATGGACGAGGTGACGCAGCAGAACTCGGCGCTGGTGGAGGAGAATGCCGCCACCGCCAAGACGCTGGAGCATCAGGCCAAGGCCATGGACGAACGCGTCGCTTTCTTCAAGCTCGACGAAAGTGCCGCCAACGATCCTGGCAGGCAACAGCCAGGCAAAAAGGGATTCCGGCATGTCGCGTGACTTTCGTGGCGCGGCAGCGGCGTTCGTTACCAGCGAGGCCGCCGTCGCTGAGCCACCGCGCGAGTTTGCCTTCTCCGACGCCGACTTCCGGAGCCTGGCGCAGTTTGCCCACAAGCAGGCCGGGATCGCGCTCGCCGACAGCAAACGCAATCTCGTCTACAGCCGCTTGTCGCGCCGCCTGCGGGCGCTTGGCCTGACCTCGTTTCGCCAATATCGCGAACATCTCGCCGCCGATCCCGCCGAATTGGAAAGTTTCATCAACGCGATCTCGACCAACCTCACCAAGTTCTTCCGTGAAGCGCACCACTTCGATCATTTTCGCACGCATGTCGCCCTACCTTTCGTGCAAGGCGCGCACGCCGCCGCCAGTCGTCGCCTTCGGGTCTGGTCGGCCGGTTGTTCGACCGGGGAGGAGCCGTACACGATCGCGGTCGTGCTCAAGCGCGAGATCCGCGATCTCGATCGCCATGATGTGCGAATCCTGGCGACCGATATCGACACCGACGTCATCGGCAAAGGCGTTCGCGGTGAATATCAGGCGAATTCGATCGACGAAGTCCCCAAGACCTACCGCGAGTTTTTCCGTCCCATCGACGGCAAGCGCGAGAGCGCGAACGTGACGCTCGACGAGGAGGTGCAAAAGCTCGTTACCTTCCGCCGCCTCAACCTGATGGAACCGTGGCCCTTCAACGGCAATTTCGACGCCGTCTTCTGCCGCAACGTGATGATCTACTTCGACGCCGCCACCAAAACGGCGCTGATCGAACGCCTCACCCAGAAAATCAAGCCGGGTGGCTGGCTGTATATCGGTCATTCCGAGTCGTTGATCGGGTCGCATCCCGGCCTGCGGCTTGTCGGCCGCACCATCTACCGGAGGGAAGCGTGAGCGGCGCAATGGCGGTTCGGCAGCCGGCCGATACCGGTATCGACAATGGCGCCAGTGGCGTCGCCACCCGGCGTTTCTACGACACCACGAGCGCGGTGTGGATGGTGAAGGTCTTTCCGGGCGAGTTCTTCGTCACCGCGAAAGCCGATGAAGTGCTGGTTACCGTCCTCGGCTCATGTGTCTCTGCCTGCATCCGCGATCAGCGGAGGGGCATCGGCGGCATGAATCACTTCATGCTTCCGCACAGTCACGCCGGCAATTGGGCGGGCGATCTGCAGTCGACGCGCTTCGGCAACTTCGCCATGGAGAAGCTGATCAACGAGTTGATGAAAGCCGGATGTTCGCGCGATTCGCTCGAGATCAAGGTGTTCGGTGGCGGCAACGTCACCGACAGTCAGAACGCCATCGGCACCGAGAATTCCGAATTCATCATGCGCTACCTGGAAGCCGAAGGGCTGCGATGCGTGGCGCAGGACCTCGGCGGGCAACTGCCGCGGCGCATCCACTACTATCCAGCAACGGGAAAGGTCGTTCGCCGACTGCTGGGAACCGGCGAATCCTCCGCCGTCGCGCGCGAAGAAACCGAATATGTCAGCCGCCTGTCATCGCGAACGATGGCTGGCGAAATCCAACTGTTCAACGATTAACGGCATAGCACATGACCAAACCGGTTCGGGTTCTCATCGTCGACGACTCCGCCGTCATCCGGCAACTGCTGTCGATGCTGCTGTCGGAAGATCCAGAGATCGAGGTGGTCGGTACCGCCGGCGATCCGTATGAAGCGCGCGAGCAGATAAAGGCGCTCAATCCCGACGTCGTCACGCTCGACGTCGAGATGCCAAACATGGATGGCGTGACTTTCCTGCGTAAGATCATGACTCTGCGCCCGATGCCGGTGATCATGATCTCCACGCTCACCCAGGCCGGCGCCGAAATCACGCTCGAGGCACTCGAGATCGGCGCCGTCGATTTTATCGCCAAACCGACGGTCGACGTCGCCAATGCCATGGCGAGTTTGGCCAGCGGCTTGCAAGCCAAGGTCAAACATGCCGCGCATGCGCGCGTCGGTGTGCGTCGAGTCGCGGTACCCATGCGCCGGCGCGAGCGACCGGTCGGCCGTTCCGAAAAAATTATCGCGGTCGGCGCCTCGACCGGCGGCGTAGAAGCGCTGAAATTACTGCTCATGGATATGCCGGCCGAATGTCCGCCAATCCTCATCACCCAGCATATGCCGCCGCGCTTCACCGCCGCCTTTGCCGAGCGCCTCAACCGGGAATGCCCGATGACGGTGTCCGAGGCCAAGCACGACGACGTCGTCGAGCCCAACCATGCCTACATCGCGCCCGGCTCGCATCATATGGAACTGGTCCGCAGCGGCAGCCATTACAAGCTCCGCTTGGATGACGGGCCTACGGTCTCGGGCCATCGGCCATCGGTGGACTATCTGTTCCGTTCGGTGGCCCGTGTCGCCGGAAAAACCGCAATCGGCGTGATCCTGACCGGCATGGGCAAAGACGGCTCCAGCGGTCTGCTCGACATGCGCAATGCGGGAGCCATTACGCTCGGTCAGGACGAGGCTTCTTCGCTGATCTATGGCATGCCGCGCGCAGCCTTTGAAAACGGCGCAGTGATGAAGCAGATCGCGCTGTCGCACATGGCCGATGCGATACTCGATGCCTGCGAAAGCCATCCGAATACGCAGCCGCGGGACAAACAACCCACTCACGCGGTCCGCCTGGGATGAAACAAATGCAACGCGCGTGGAATTTCTAAAATGCAGGTCACAGCCATGAAGATCGACACCAATAACGGTCCGCTGCTGCTGCCGACGACGCTTGATCTCGCCGCCGCCGAGGGCTTCCTCGATCTGGTCCGCCAGCGCGTGAACGATGAAGGTCCGCTTCGCATCGACGCGTCGGCGGTCGAGGCGATCACGCTGCCCTGCATCCAGATCATCTTCGCCGCGCTGCACAGCCGCGAAGCGATCTCGATTGGAAATCCATCGGCGGAATTTATCAATGCCTTCGAAGACCTCGGCATCGTCTGGATGCGGCACCTCGATGTCAGCCAAAACGATCAAGATCAACCGCAGAATCGGAGCGCCGGAGAGACCGACGCGCCGATTGTGCCGCAGGCCGCCGATGCCGGCCCGGGGCAGTCAGAGTTAAATCGGATAGATGCGCATCAGATCAGTGAGAGTGTCATGGGCAAGCGAATATTGACGATCGACGACTCCAAGACGATGCGCGACATGCTTATGCTCACGCTCGTCGAAGCGGGTTTCGACGTGCTGCAGGCGGTCGATGGCCAGGACGGACTCGATGTGCTGGGCAACGAGCAGGTCGATGTCGTCATCACCGACATCAACATGCCCAGGATGGATGGTTACGAGGTTATCCGCCAGCTACGCAAGAATCCGACGCACAAATCGACCCCCATCCTCGTGCTGACGACCGAGAGCGAAACCGACAAGAAGAACCTCGCGCGCGAAGCCGGGGCCACCGGCTGGATGGTCAAACCGTTCGATCCCGACCGGCTGATCGAAACCGTTCGCAAGGTTGCTCCCTGAGCATCGGGGCCAAGTAAGGGCTGAAAGTTATGGCAAGTTTAGACCAATTAAAGCAGACGTTTTTTGACGAATGCGACGAAGCCTTGCAGCAGATCGAGGCTGGCCTGACCGATATTCGCGAGGGCCAGCAATCCGACGACACCGTCAATGCGGTGTTCCGCGGGGTGCATTCGGTCAAGGGCGGTGCCGGTATTTTCGGTTTCGAAGCACTGGTCGGCTTCGCGCATGTGTTTGAGACTTTGCTCGACGGCGTCCGGCGCGGCAGCCTGAAGGCCACATCCGACACGCTCGACGTGCTGCTGTCGGCAAGCGACGTATTGTCCGATCTGGTGCAGATGTCGCGCGCCGGCAAGCCGATCGCCGCCGGTTTCGGCAACGAGGTTCGCAGCGCGCTTCAGCAGATCATCGATGGCGATAAAGGGGGCGCTGCCGCGGCCGAAGACGACAACAGCCCGGCGCCGGCGGATTTCGACGGACTCGATTTCAAGCCGGTCCCGGTTAATCTTGACGACGATGCGAGCGCCGCCGACGCCCTGCGCTGCTACGCCATCACGTTCCGGCCGAAAGCCGAAATGCTGAAGAAGGCGAACGAACCGCTCTATCTTATCCGCGAACTGCGCAAGCTGGGCGAGCTCGAGCTAATGGCGCAGACCGGAGAGATGCCAGCGCTGTCCGAGATGGAGCCGGACCGGCCCTATATCTGGTGGACCGGCACGCTGCAGTCGTCGGCGCCACGCGCGAAGATCGACGAGGTGTTCGAATTCGTGATCGGCGACTGCGATCTTGAGATCGTGGAAACCAACGCCGCGCCGGTCGCCGAGCTTGTCGAGATCGCCGACGCCCCGCCGACCGCGCCGCAGGAGGCTTCCGCTCCGCTGCCGCCACGCGCGACTCCGGTTGCGCCCGTGGCAGCCCCGGCCGCGGCCGCCGAACACCCGGAGGCGGTGAGTGGAGGCCGCTCGGCGGCGGCCAAGCCGGCCGCCACTACCACCCGCATCGAACTCGAACGCATCGACCGCGTCGTCAACATGGTGGGCGAACTGGTGATTTCCCAGGCCATGCTGGGGCAGATCGTTCAAGATCTTCCGGAGGGAACCAGCGGCCGCTTGGCGCAGATTCTCGAAGAGGTCATTCACCACACCCGCGAGCTCAAAGACAGCGTCATGTCGATGCGCGCGCAACCGGTGAGTTCGGTTTTCCAGCGCATGCCGCGACTAGTGCGCGAGCTGTCGACCAAGACGGAAAAGAAAGTCCGCCTGGAAATGGTAGGTGAGACCACCGAAGTCGACCGTTCGATCATCGAGCGCCTAGGCGACCCGTTGACCCACATCATCCGCAATTCGGTCGACCACGGCATCGAATTGCCGGCCGATCGCTTGGCCGCCGGCAAGAATGAGGAAGGCACGATCCGACTGTCCGCCGAACATCGTGGCGGCCGTATCGTCATCCAAATCACCGACGACGGCGCCGGCATCAACTCCGAACGCGTGCTTAAGAAGGCGCGCGAGAAGGGTCTGGTTAGCGCCGACGCGACGCTGAGCGAGGACGAGATCGCCAATCTGATCATGCTTGCCGGCTTCTCCACCGCTGAGACCGTCTCCGATATCTCCGGACGCGGCGTCGGCATGGACGTCGTTCGCAGCAACATCCAGGACATCGGCGGGCGCATTTCGCTCAAGTCGGAACGCGGCCGCGGCATGACGATTCAGCTGGCGCTGCCGCTGACGCTGGCGGTCATGGACGGCATGGTCATCAAGGTCGGTCAGCAAACCTACGTCATGCCGTTGTCGGCCATCGTCGAATGCCTGCGACCCGCGCGCACCGACATCAGCAATCTGATCGGCACGCGCGGAATGCTCCAGCTGCGCGGCGACTTCGTGCCGCTCATCCATCTCGGCGATTTGCTGGACATCGGCTCGGCGGCGGGCGACGGCGGCGAAAGCGTCGTCATCATCACGGATGCGGGCGAAGGCGCGCGCTTTGGCCTGGTGGTCGACGAGCTGTGCGGCCATCAGCAGGTGGTGATCAAGAGTATCGAGGAAAGCTACGGCTCCGTTCCGGGCATCGCCGCCGCCACCATTCTTGGAAACGGACGGGTCGCTTTCATCCTCGATGTTGAAAAACTCAACGATCTCGCGGTCAGTTCCCCTGTGGGCGCTGGCATTCCGACCAAAGCCGCCCCAGTCGCAAAGGTCGCATGAACTAACGCATAAAATACGGCCTTACCGCGTTTGACGGGAGCGCCGCCGCTCAGGAGTAAAGAGAATGCCAAATGCAGTTGCTATCAAGGTTCTCGTTGTCGACGACCAGAACAGTGTGCGGCAAATGACCCGCATGACTTTGGAGGAGATTGGATTCCGCCATATCCATGAAGCGGAGAACGGCGTGCAAGCGATGGAGACCGCCTCGCTTCAGCCGCTCGATCTGATCATCTCCGACTACAACATGCCGGAAATGGACGGCCTCGGCCTGTTGCGGGCCGTGCGCGGGCATCCCGTCGTGCGCAAGGTCCCGTTTATCCTGCTGACCGGGCGCGGCGATCGCGAACTGGTCGTCAAGGCGGCGCAGGCCGGCGTCAACAACTACTTGGTCAAGCCGTTCACGGCGGCGATCCTGCGCGAGAAGATCGAGCAGGTCATGGGCAAGCTATCGTAACGGCGGCGCAACGGTAGAGCGTCCGAGGGAAGCGGTTGTGACAGGCGAAGCGTCAGAAAACAGTTTCGGAGTGTTCGTCGCGGTATTCGCGGCGCTCCTGCTCGACAATGTCGTGCATCTGGAAGAAACGGTCGCGCGCGTCACCGACTTGGTGATGAGCAGCGGAAAACCGAGCCGGGATATGGTCGTGACGCTGCAAAGCTTCGATCGTCTGAAGCAGGAATTCGAAGCGCTGGGCGATGCGCTCACGCGCTATGCGGAGTCGCATACGGCGCCGATCAGCGGCGCCGAACGGGCGCAGGTCGAGCAAGATGTGATCGCAGCGATCACGATGGCGGACCTCAAGGAACGGCTGTTGCGCCGCTTGCAGGACGATCTGCCGGTGCTCCCCGCGCCGCCGCTGTCGGAAGCGGAAGCCGCGGAAGTGGACGTCGACGTGGTCTTTTAGGGTTGACGCATGAGCACCGCAAAAAACACCGTCCTCAATGAGCTCGAAGAAGCGCTCGCGTACGGCTCCGCCGAACGACGCATCAAGACGCTGCGCCGCGTCACCGACCTTTTTGTGTTCGGCTCCAGCCATTTCTCCGGCGATCATATCGCGGTATTCGACGGTGTGTTCGGTCACCTGATCGCCGATATCGAAGTGTCCGCACGCGAGACGCTGGCGCAGCGGCTGGCCGCCATTCCCAATGCACCGCCGAAAGTCATCCGCGCGCTGGCGTTCGACGATGCGATCAACGTCGCTGGCCCGGTCCTCACCGGTTCGAGCCAGCTCGACAATGTCACGCTGATCGAGAGCGCCCGCACCAAGAGCCAGGATCATCTGCTGGCCATTTCGCGGCGCAAGACGCTGGCCGAGACCGTGACCGATGTGCTGGTCGAGCGCGGCAACCGCGAAGTGGCGCTGACCGTGGTGCAGAACACCGGCGCTAAATTGTCGGAGACAGGCTATGTGCGGCTGGTCAAGCGCTCGGAAGGGGATGACGCGCTGGCGCAGTCGGTCGGCTCGCGGCCCGAAATTTCCCGCCAGAACTTCCTGAAGCTTCTGACCACGGCCTCGAAAGCCGTGCGTATCGCGCTCGAAACGGCCCATCCGCAAAACGCGACGGAAATTCGTCATGCCGTGGCCGACGTGGCGAGCGCGATCCAGGCGAAAGCCGCGGTGGCGTCGCGTAATTACGCCGCGGCACTGGTCCTGGTCGAATCGTTACGGGCGTCGGGCCGGCTCACCGAAGGCGACGTCGAGGCCTTCGCACGCGCCGGAAAATTCGAGGAGACGGCGGTCGCGCTTGCGATGCTGTCCGCTTTGCCGATCGATATGATCGAGCGTGCGATGGTGCAGGACCGCGAAGAGACCATTCTGATTGTCGCCAAGGCCAGCGGACTGGCGTGGGCCACCGTGAAGGCGGTGCTTCTGCTTTGTGCCGACAAGGGCGGGATATCCGCACATGCGCTCGAACAATGCCGGACGGTTTTCAACAAGCTCAAGCGCGAGACCGCGCAGCAAGTGATCGCGTTCCAGCAGCAACGCCGGGCCAGCCCGTTACCTGGCGACTGATTTATTTGTTGTTATCAGCCGGGACAATGCTCACGAGTTCACCGACGCGACGCAGCCCGCTGGTCATTTCCAGCACCTGCTCGGGGCTTACGTGACGGTAAGGTTCCGTCTTGGCCAGCATCAACGCGTCCATGTGGCAATCGATCGCGTCCTTGTCATAGGCCGCCCCCGCTTTCATGGCGTTGAGAATTTCGCAGAGATTATTCGCGACGAATGTCACGAGCTCGAAGCCCATGGTTGCGCCAACATCGTGTAGGTGCGCGCAACTTTGATAAGCGAGGTCGAGGTGAGGCATATCGCCGGAATGGCCTTCGAGTTGGGATAGGGCAGTCCTGAGTTCCTGCATTTCCTGATTAAGCCATTCGACGAAATCCGACTTGAGCTCTTCGATATGGGCCTGGGCATGCTCCAAGGCCTGCTCGCGCGCCACGCCGCCCGGGCGCCGCGCCATCCTCTCGAAGCGGTTATCGGCATAGAAAACAGTTGCTTCGTGTTTAGCGTCGTTAGGCATCAGGTTGTCCTTTGCGGGCAGCGCTGAAGAGACTGTCGATATCGTTCTGTGCGAGGCCGGGCCCGACTTCTTCGGCGACCTCGATCTGCTTGTCGCCTTTGCGGCGACAAACACCGCCCGGATAGCCCTCGATCTTGAAGCGCCGGTCTGGTCCGAAATAGGTCGCCGTGTCGATGAACGGGCGCGGATTGAAGGCGATCCAGCCAAGCCGGTCGTACAGGCTCTTTGGCGACATCGGTTTTGCAACCACCATATTCGCGCCGGCATCGCGCGCGTTCTTGATCGTCGACTCGCCCGTGTCGCTGGACATGAGCAGAATCGGGATCGTGCGGTTTTCATTATTTGTATTGCGGCGGATCGTGCGCGTGAGCATGAGCCCGCCGTGCGGGGGCAGCCGGGTATCGCACAACAGGATATCGATTTTCTGGCTGCTCAGGACTTGGAACAGACTCAAGGCCTGCTCCACCTCAAGCACTTTGTTGGCCCCGAAGCCGCGCAGGATTCCGTTCGTGATCCGGCGTGCATAGGCATTTGGATCGGCCACCAGGATGACCAAATCGCGCAGGTTGACGGTGGGATTCTTCATGCCGAGGCCTGGGAGAGCGCTATTCGGCGCGCGGCAAGCGGGCGAGGGCGCGTATCTGCCGCGCGCCGCCAGCCTGGCCTGTTCGGTCAAACATTTTGCGCCACTTGGAGGTTAATCCGGCGATTAAAATCCACGATTCTGGATAAGTCGCAGTTAACTATTCAGGCATTGCACAATGATAATCTAGGATAACGATTGCCATCGCTCGCGACTCGATTTCGTGACATGCGGTACCGCCGCACGCTGCCGGATTTGACTTGGCTCAATTTGCGAGGGGTGGTGATCGGGTAGGGTGATTCTATTGTACAAACGCGTCCGCGTTGCATCTAAGCGTTGAAATTTCCAAAATGCGTCAAATATGGCCCGTTTTCCGCAGGCTGTCCGCCCTGCAACGATGACATCAATCCAGTATGGCAAGCTACATTATTAAAATTTCTCTATCCTGTATCTGTAGAATAGGGAACCCTCTTGGGGTGATTCTCAATGGACGACTGAAGTGGAAACGGTCCACTTCGAATGTAGGCAAGTAACCCGCCGCGTTAGGGGGCCGAAATGGGGCTCGTAATCGATCTCAGAGATGCGCTGGCCAACACCGGCGCCAATAAAAAGGAAGTTGAACTTGACAAGTTTGGCCGTCCAAAAAACAGCAAACCAACAAAGTCGAGATGAACTGGCGGTCGGGCATCCCGAATTTCGAACTGAGAATAATGTCAGCGAAGCTCGACAAGTCATCCAACGACAACTGACGGGTCATCCAAGAGCGCCGCACCGAGAGGCCGCGGTCGATTCGCCCGAATGCGTTTTCTCTTGTGCCATTTGCCCCGCCCACGAGCTGAGCCTGTGCGCGGGGATGAAAATGGCTGGGTCGGAAGCTGATTGGGTCTCCGGCACGTCGCCGATCACCTCGTCCAGCCATATGATTCCGGCACGGCGCACGATTTGTCATCCCAAAGAATGGTCGGACTTCATACCGGTCATCTGCCAGGGCTGGGCAGCGTCCTCGGTCACATTGCTGGACGGCCGCCGGCAGATCCTTTCCTTCCTTCTGCCGGGCGATCTTGTCTCCGCCGCGTGTTTGTTGGAGCCGATGTCCGGCCGCGCCGTCGAAGCCATCACGGACGTGACCTGCCGCAAATTCATGCGTAACGACCTCAAGGCTTTTCTATTCCAGCGCCCTCATCTGCTGGAAAAGCTCTCGAAGACCTGGGTCGAAGAAAGAACGCAGGCCGATCAGTTGGCGCTCGACCTTGGCCGCCGGACTGCCGACGAGCGGATTGCCCGCTTGATCCTGAATCTGGCGGACAGACTCGCCAAGCGGAACATGGTGAGCGGCCAGACGATGGAGTTTCCCTTGCGCCAGCGACACGTCGCGGACGCCACGGGACTGACCCCGGTCCATGTCAGCAAGGTGCTGGGCGAATTCCAGCGGGCCGGGCTGATCGAAATCAACCGCCGTTCGCTCACGCTGATCAACGAAACGGAACTGCGCCGAGTGGCCGACTGGCGCTAACGCATGATCCCGAAAAGTGGGTACCGGTTTTCGGAAAAGATCATGCGCAAATGAATTAAGCGCGCAGCGCGGCCAGCATGTCGGCGATGTATTCCTCGGCGCTGGCGATAACTAGCATCAGGGCCCAGGGCCGCAACTGAGCGAGCGTCTGCGACAGCGCCGCGTCCGATATCGACGTGGCGCCGAGCACCAGCGCCGTCGTCATCACGCGCTTCAGGCTGCAGGCTTCGCCGATGACCGAGGCGACCTGTACATTCTCTCCGCCGGTCGCAACCATCACCACCAGGTCGGCGCTGTCGATTTCGCCGATGAGATCCTTGGTATGGCCGGCGAGATCGCCGAGCCAGCCTTGCACTGAAAACCGTTCGCCGGCGCGCGGCACGCTCGCGACCGCGGTCAAGAACGTCGCGCTTGCCCATGGCAATTGCGCCAGGCGCTTCACGACGGCTTCGCTCGGCCAGTCGAGCGCAATCACTCTGATCGCGCGCGGCCGCGAATTTGGATCATTGATCCGGAAGCGTGCCTCGGCGGCGCTCGTCGCGCGCGCCGATTCGCTGAGCATGGCCGTCATGGGCCCGCTCGAATGCTCAAACCGAGGCATGAGCGATGCCCACGCGCACAGCGAGCGCCTCTTTCGCAGCGTCCATGAATGGCTGGTCGGGCGGCAGAACGACGGCGGCCGATCGCACCTTCTGATGCGCGATATCTACGCCGGGCGGCACCGCGTCCTTGTCCATCAAGGCCTTGACCGCCCGCAGCAGGCGATGGCGCGCCATGATGATGCCGTTGTCGGTGGAGACCAGGTTCTCCTTCATGCGGTCGACGACCGGTCCCATGCTTTCCTGCAGCGACGCATCCTGCATCGCGATGCCCTCGACGCCGCTGAAGGTGCGGCCCGACTTCTGCGCGGCGCGATCGATCAGATAGTCGTTGTCCTTGTTGGCGAAAGGCCGGAACGTGCCGGGCAGATATTTGACGTGAATGCCTTTGCCCTCGCGCATGGCGCGGAGCTCATCCTGCGACAGCGGGCGGGTCGGATGGTAATCGAAACTCCAGGTCCAGCAGTTTTCGTCGTCGATGGGAACCCAGAAATGGCCATGCACCGGATGATTGCCGCGCGGCGGAATCATAGTGAAGGCGGGCATCACCCATTGCGTGATGCGCCAATAGTAGTTGCCGTTTTCGGCGTCGCGGCGGGCGCCGATATAGAGCCCGCCCGCGCTCTCGACCACCTCGAACACCGGCCTGGAGTCGCGCAGATTGTATTGGTTGGCCTTGGCGCCGCGAAACAGCGGATCGGAATCCAGATCGCCGCGATGCAGGAACGAGACATGGCTGGAGTCGATGCCGCCTTCCAATGCCTGCAACCAATTCGACTCCTGAATTCGTTTCGACATGAAGCTCTGTTCGGACGGCACCAGCACGAATTCCCATTCCGGCAGCGGTGGCTGCTTGTCGGGCGGCCCCATATAGGTCCACAGCACGCCGCCGCGTTCGACCAGCGGATAGGATTTCAGCTTGATCTTGTTACAGAAGCCGCTTTCGACCGGCTCAGACGGCACCTCGACGCATTGGCCGGTGTGGTCGTATTTCCAGCCGTGGTAGGGACAGCGCAGGCCGTTCTGCTCGTTACGGCCGAACCACAGCGACACGCCGCGATGGGCGCAGAATTCGTCGATCAGGCCGAGCCGACCTTGGCTGTCGCGGAATGCCAGCAAGCGCTCGGACAGCAACTTCACGCGTACCGGCGGACAGTCGTTGTCAGCGAGTTCACTCGCCAGCAGCGCCGGAATCCAATAGCTGCGAAACAGTCGGCCGGCCGGGGTTCCCGGCCCGGTTTGGGTCAGCAGGTCGTTTTGTTCTTTCTTCAGCATGCCGCGTCTCCCTGACCGCCTGCTTATCTCTGTCGAACAAGCCTGTTGACTTGATCGTCGCGCTGTCGTTGTTCCGACGGCTGCTATTAGAATAATATGATACTCACAAAACAGCGATCAATGAACAGTCCATCGATGTCTTTCCCGACAGCTCGGATCCGCGTGTGCCACATCGACGATGTTGCCGCCGGCAGCAGCCTAAAAGTCGAGCAGGGCGGCCTGACCCTCGCGATTTTCAACGTCGGCGGCGAATTCTATGCCACCGATAACGCCTGCACGCATGGTCCGGGCGAATTGTCGGAGGGGGAGCTGTACGGCGACGTTATCGAGTGCAACTTCCATGGCGGGCAGTTCAATGTGCGGACCGGCGAGGTGGTCGGACCGCCCTGCCTGGTTCCGGTCAAGACCTACAAAGTCACCGTGGAAGATGGCCAAGTGTTTGTCTCAATCTGACCGAGAATACATTCATTCGGAAGTTCCATCGGGCGGTCGTCGACCGGGCCTTGCTTCGCCCTCTAAGTTTTGTGCTAATTTTATGCCGGCCGCCGCCGTGGCCGGCAAAAGCCGCCCATTTGCTCGCATCGCGGCGCGGCTGAACCATCGCCGATATCGCAGTGCGGTAAAATCGGACGCGCGCGTTCGAATTTCGCAACGCATCTGCGTGCCGTATTGGGGAATGCTTGACCCAAATCAAGGACGCGCGCGCACCGGACATGGATTATTTGAACTCACATTCAAAAAATTCGAGTGCGATTTCGTTCGTCGGATCGAAGAGGAAGAACGCTCATGAATATTGCCATTACCGACAATCGCAAAGCCCGCGTCCTCTATGACGACCTGCGCGAATGGATCGTCGAGGCCGACAAGCTCGGTGAGCTGGTGCGCGCCAATGGATATTCCTGGCAGGACGACATCGGCATGGCGGCCGAGCTGCTGCAGCACGACGCCGCCGCACCGGTGGCATTGTTCGACAATATTCCGGGTTATCCGAAGGGCTTCCGCGTCCTCACCAATTTCTTCGGCGCCCGCCGACAGAACATGACGCTCGGCTTTTCGCCCGATCTCAACAAGATCGAGCTGTCTGAGGCTTTCCTCGCCGACTTCCAGAAGATCTCCGACAAGCCGCTGCCTTACCAGGTCGTGGAGACCGGCCCGGTCATGGAGAACGTGATCGAAGGCGACGCGATCGACGTGACGCGTTTCCCGACGCCGGTCTGGCACGACCGCGATGAAGGCCGGCGTTATATCGGTACCGGCAGTTTCAACGTTACGCGCGATCCCGACGAAGACTGGGTCAATGCCGGCACCTATCGCGTGATGATCCATGACGCCAAACGGCTCGGCTTCTATATCTCACCCGGCAAGCATGGCCGCATCCATCGCGACAAATATCAGGCGCTCAACAAGCCGATGCCGGTGTGCATCGTCATCGGCGGCGACCCGCTGACCTTCCTGATGGCATGCACGGAAGTGCCTTACGGCATTTGCGAGTATGAAATCGCCGGCGCCTATCGCGGGCGGCCGCAGAAGGTCGTGCTGGGCAAGCATACGGGTCTGCCCTATCCGGCCAATGCCGAGATTGTGATCGAAGGCTTTGTGCAGCCGGGTAACAACATGCCGGAAGGGCCGTTCGGCGAATGGACCGGCTACTACGGCTCGAAGATGCGCAGCGAGCCGGTGCTCGACATTAAGGCGATCTATCATCGCAACGATCCCATCATCCTCGGCTGTCCTCCGCAGCGGCCGCCGGAGGAGCAGGCGCGCTATCGCGCCGTGATGCGCTCGGCGTTGCTCAAGCAGGAGCTCAAGAAAACCGGCCTGCCCGACGTCGTCGCCACCTGGTGCCACGAGGCGGGCGGCTCGCGTCAGCTCACCGCCGTGTCGATCAAGCAGCGCTACCCGGGGCATGCCAGCCAGGCCGGGCATCTCGCGGCGATGTGCCGTTCGGTCGCCTATGCCGGAAAATACGTGATCGTGGTCGACGACGATATCGATGTCTCCAATCTCGAAGAGCTGATGTGGGCGGTGTGCTCGCGCTCGGACCCCGCGACGTCGATCGATTTCATCCGCAACGCCTGGTCGACGCCGCTCGATCCCTCGATCCCGCCAGAACGCAAGGCGAAGGGCGACTTCACCAACAGCCGCGCCATCATCGACGCCTGCCGGCCGTTCCATTGGAAGGATCAATATCCGATCGTGAACATGCCGATGCCGGAAACGGCGCGCCGGACCAAGGAGATGTTCTCCTGGATGCTGGACGGAAGTCGCGAAAATACAAAATAGCGCTAACTAAGCCGTCAGGATATTCGAAGATATGAACGCGCGGCCTTGGCCGCGCGATTTTTCGACTCATCCGCTGAAAGTCAGGAATTGCACTCACCTATTGGACAGGGTCACCTAGTCATATTATGAGGGTGCGATCATGAAACAGCCGAAGAAACCGAAAGTTCGCGAAACGGATGCCATATTGCGGCATTGGCGCGAGGCCGTTCCGAACGATCGCCTGGCGCATCTCGTCAAGGACGCGACCCGGGCGCTGCTGCGGGCGTTGCAGATGCGGCTGACCGAGCATTCGGTGTCGCTCGGCCAGTGGACGTTTTTGCGTATTCTGTGGGAGAGCGATGGCATCACCCAGCGTGAGCTGAGCGAGCTCGCCGGCGTGATGGAGCCGACGACCTTCACGGCGGTCACGGCGATGGAGAAACTCGGCTATGTGACGCGCAAGAAGCTGCCCAATAACAAGAAAATGGTTTACGTCTCGCTCACGACCAAGGGGCGGCTGCTCAAGCGCAAACTGGTGCCGCTGGCGGAAGAGGTCAATCGGATCGCGGTCGATAACGTCAATCCGCTCGACATCACGATGATGCGGCGCGTGCTGCTGACCATGATCGAAAATCTGGCGCGCGACGAAGCGCGGCCGAACAAACGTTTGCGGATTCCATCCACCCGCGAATTGTCGCGCCGCGTCCACGACGCCGAGGGTAATGGCCGCGCGCGGCTCCGTAAACGCGCCTGAGTTGCACGCAAGCTTGCATCATGCCGGTGTGCGATGATCGCTGGTCCATTGCTTGGCCAAGGCCCTGCGGTCGAGCTTGCCGCGCGCGGTCTTCGGCAGGTGGTTGCTGAGCACGATCTGCTTGGGCGCCTTGAAGGCGGGCAGGACCGCGCCGCAGTAACGCAGCAAGTCGTCGACATCGATGATGGCGCCCGGCCGCGCCACGACATAGCTGACGACTTCCTCGCCGTAAGTATGATCGGGAACCCCGATCGTGGCGACTTCGATGATCTCCGGCCGCTGCAGCAGAATGCTGTCGATCTCGAGCGGCGAGATGTTGATGCCGCCGCGGATGATTAGATCCTTCTCGCGCCCGGTGATATACAGATATCCGTCGGCGTCGAGAAAGCCGATGTCGCCGGTTCGTAAGCGTCCGCGACAATGTACTTTGATCGTTCCGTCGTCGGCGAGATAGCGATAGTCATTATCGGCAAAGCCTCCCACCTCGACATGTCCGATATCTCCCATCGGCAGCTTCTGTCCACGGTCATCGACGATCGCGAGCTTGAGGTAAGGCGCCGGCTTGCCGACGCTGCCGATATGCCGGTCGGCGCCGGGATTGGTGGCGATCCAGCCGATTTCGCTGCAGCCGTAGCTTTGGGCGACCGGAATTCCGAAGTGTTGTTCGAACCGTCGCCAATCCTCGCTCAACAGCGGCGCCGAACTGGAGATCACGAACCGCAGGCTCGCCAAGGCGTCGACATTCAGCGGGTCGTCGCTGTTGAGCAGCATGTTGATCGTGGTCGGATTGCCGGCGGCGATGGTCGCGCCATGCTCCGCGACGTGTTGGAAGAACCGGCTGCGGGTGAACTTGCGTCCCAGGATGAGTGTCGCACCGCGGCTGAGCGGCGCCAATGCGCTCAGAACCTGGGCCGAACACCAATTGAACGACCGAAAATCATAGATGCGATCGTCAACGGTCAGGCCCAGTCCGTCCGCGGTCGGCTCGACATTGGCGAGCAGTTCGCGAAATGTCAGCATCACGCCTTTCGGCCGGGCGCTGGTGCCGGAGGTGAACAAGATGCAGGCATCGTCCTGCGGCCGCGTGCTTGACAGAGTTATGTCCGTCGGCTCGCAAGCGGCAACCGACTGGTAAAAGCCGGCAGCGGCAGCGTCGTTAAAAAGCCCGAGCGGCAGACACGGCGCGGACGTCTTTGCTAAGACGTCGCCGAGATCCAACCCAGCATCGAACACGGCGAGTCGCGGGTTCAGCGTCGGCAGAATCTGCGCGAGGTGGCCGCGGTTCATCTCGACATGGATGGTGCAGATGGTGGCGCCATATGCCATCACGCCGAGATAGCAGGCCAGATGCTCGATCGAGTTGCCGGCGAGCAGGGCGATGCGGTCGTTGCTGCGGATGCCGCGCGCGGCTAGATGCGTGGCGATTTTCCGGATCAGCCGCCGCAGCTGCCCGAAGCTGATCGTGCGCCGATCGTCGACCGAAACAATATAGGCCTTGTCCGGATCGCGCGCGGCCGCGCGATCGATCCAGTGTCGAAGCAGGTTTGGCCCAAACTCAGCTTCTTTCAGCATGCAACCTCGTATGGGCAAAGCAGCCGCCGGGCGCCCGCAAAGACGCCCGGCGTATGGATGCGCGTCAGCGTCCGGTCCGCGCCAAGGAGTGGACCCAGCCGACCATGCGCGATTTGGCGTTCTCGATGTCCTTCTTGGTGAAGAAGTCCTCCGGCTTGACCCGGTCGACCGGATAGACCGGCCGTAGGAAGTCGCTCTCGTATCCGAACGGCACCGTGGCATCGATCCCCATGCCGCCCTCGAATTGAGTATTCGATGCGGTCCACTGCTTGTCGCCGGCGGTCATGCGCTCGGCCGGCATGAAGGTCTGGCCGCGTCCACCCGGGATCGGGTTGAGGATATCGGTGCGTGGATTCACCCGCGTGGTCATGCACCACATGATGTCGTCCATCGAGTAGGGATCGGTGTCCTCGCTCACCGCGATCGCCAGCCGCATGCCCTGCGAGCACGACAGCGCCGCGCCGAGGAAGTTGCGCTGCCAGCCCTCGTCGATTTGATGGCGCTTCTTGACCTGGATGACGCAGCCGCCCCAGTCGGTCATGCAATAGGGGATGACCACGTCCTGCACGATGCCGGGCTGCAGCCGTTCGCACAGCTCAAAGATCGCCGCCTCGCGCACCGTGGTGTCGATATTGTGGTCGTCGAGGGTGTGCACGCCGAGCGCGAAGATGATCGGCTTGGTCTCCGGCTTGCGCATCGTCACGGCGGTGACATGGAAGGTCGGCGCCTTGTAAGCCTTGCCCATGTAGCCGGCCCATTCGGGATGGAAATGGTAGCGGCCCTGCACGCCGGCATCCTCCGACTCCTTGGTTTCGTAACGGCGGTCGCGCGGATGGATATAGCCTTCGAGCACCAGCTCGGCGTCGGCCAGCGTATAGGCGTCGACCGTGCGGCATTTCACCATGCGAATCGGGCTGCCCTGCACAGCGCCGGCGATGCCGATTTCGTCGCAGCCCATCGGCAGAATGGCGTAGTCGAAGCCGGCGCCGGCGAGCAGCGTACAGGCCGGCGGCACACCGAAGCACATCGAGATCGGGATCGGCTTGTCGTCCTTGTAATACTTGTTAGCCACCTGCCACATGTGCGAGCCGGGCGAAATCTGGAACGTGCCGACATTGCCCCAGCGGAAGTTCATGCGGTTGTAGCCGAGGTCGGTGCCGCCATCGAACTGGTCGAAGCTGATGCAGCGGATGCCGGAACCGACGGTGAGTTCTGTCTCGTAGGACGTGTGGCGGATCGGCACCATATGTTGGTTGACGTCTTTGGGATCGAGGATGACGTGCTCCTGCACCGGCGCCTGCTCCTGGGGAATAATCACCGGCTTGAGCGGCTTGCGGAACGCTTGCGCGATCTTGCGCGTGCGCTCGATATCGTTCTTCCAGCCGAACATCTTGTTGATGACGTTCATGTCGCCGAACAGGTTGGTGATGACCCTGTGGTTCGGCTTGCCCTTGACGTTGTTGAAGATAACGGGGCAGCCGCCATCCAGGTGCTTCTGCAGCCCGGTCACTTCGAGATCGGGATCGACCGGCTTGTCGGTTTCGATCAAATCGCCTTGCGACTTCAGCCATTCCAGCGTTTTCCGCAGATCCATGACATCGGCGGTGTCTGACTGGGGCTTGTCTTTGTGCAGTGCTTTTTGCATGACGTCCGAACTCCAAGGTTTCCGGGAAGCTGTTTGATTGTCGTTAGATGGTGAAAGGATCAGGGCATGGGCGGCTTCGGCTCGATACCGGAGCCGTAAAGCGCCCCGATGATGTCGCTCCAGAATTCGTTGCGGATCTTTCGGAACCAAATGGTGTAGATGTCGGGCCGCGCGTCGACGTCCTGTTCGACCTCGCCGTACGGCTTCCAGCACCAATCGGATACCTCGAGCGGATCCGGAACGGGCGTGCCGTCGAAGCGGCCGCCGAAGGCATGCACGATTTCATCTTCGATCAGGTCGTTGGACACTTGGGCGCGGTAATGCATCGCGAACATAAAAGCGAGCGGGCAGCTGATACCCATCTCTTCAACGAGCCGGCGAGTGGCGGCGTCGATCGCTTGCTCGCCGGGGCGCGGATGGCTGCAGCAGGTGTTGGTCCACAGTCCGCCGGAGTGGTATTTCCCGGCGGCGCGTCGATGCAGCAGGATGCGTCCGTCTCGATCGCCGATGATGACGGATATGGCACGGTGCCGCAGCCCGCTCCGATGCGCCTCGAGCTTGGAGGCCGTTCCGATCTGGCTATCGTTGGCATCGACGATGATCACGTGATCCGAACTATTGTCGATGCGCGGCCGCGAATTCGTCGCGCCCGGCGATCCGAGATGGGACGGCTTTTGGGTCATCGGCATGTCGAAAATGTCCTGCGGCACGGCACTCAACGCATTGGCAGCTTATGCATTTTACCTTCGAACCCGTCACCCTCCAATGAGCACCCCTGGCGGCCACCCCTGGAAAATCATTATACCTCTAAGGGCCCGTAAGACAATAAAAGAATCGGGTTTTGTCGATCGATAGATATGGGATTCTCAAGGCGGCCCGAACACCATATCTTGTGGGCATGATTGACGTCGACTCGATTCGGCAACGATTTTCTGCAGTGGCCCCATTTCTTGATGAACGCGGCCGGCGGCTGGTTGCGGCTGCCGAGGCACGTGCGGCTGGCTATGGCGGCATCGCGGCGGTGTCGGCGGTGACCGGTGTGGCCGCGAGTACGATCGGGCGCGGATTGCGGGATTTGCGCGAGACACGCGAGACCGAGGTCTCGCCGCAGGTTCGGCGCGCGGGCGGTGGCCGCAAGGCGAACGTTGTGAAGGACCCGACGCTGCTGCGCGACCTGGGCGGGCTGGTCGACCCAAGCGCGCGTGGCGATCCGCAGTCGTCGCTGCGCTGGACGTGCAAGAGTCTGCGGCGGCTGGCGGACGAGCTTCAGACGCAAGGCCATCAAGCGAGCCACACGCTGGTGGGTGAACTGCTCGATGGCATGGGCTTCAGCCTGCAAGGCAATCGCAAGACGCAGGAGGGTGGCAGCCACCCGGATCGCGACGCGCAGTTCCAGTACATCGACGCGGCGGCGAGCGCGGCGCTGGCCGATAACGAGCCGGTGATCTCGGTCGATACCAAGAAGAAGGAACTGATCGGCAATTTCAAGAATGGCGGGCGCGAATATCGTCCGGCGGGCGATCCCGAAAAGGTCCGGGTGCACGACTTCCTGATCAAGGAACTCGGTCGCGCGGCGCCGTACGGGGTCTACGATCTCGCCGCCAACGCCGGCTGGGTCAATCTCGGAATCGACCATGACACCGCCGCCTTCGCCGTGCATAGCATTCGTCGCTGGTGGCGCGACATGGGCTGCGCCCGCTATCCCGACGCGACCCGGCTGTTGATCACCGCCGATGGCGGCGGCAGCAACGGATCGCGCGTGCGCTTGTGGAAGCGCGAGTTGCAGGCGCTGGCCAACGAAATCGGCATCGCCATCACCGTCCATCATCTGCCGCCAGGCACCAGCAAGTGGAACAAGATCGAGCACCGCCTATTCTCTTTCATCAGCCAAAACTGGCGCGCCAAACCGCTCGTCAGCTATCGCGTAATCGTCGACCTGATCGCGGCCACCACCACCAAGACCGGCCTCACCGTGCGCTGTGAGATCGACGAAAACCTCTATCCAAAGGGCGTCAAAGTCTCCGACGCCGAAATGGCGGCCATCAACATCGCGCGCCACGAATTCCATGGCGATTGGAACTACACCATCGCGCCAAACTCATCGTAAGATAGAGCGATTGTTCCCTAACGGGCCCT
>JACPOA010000107.1 GCA_016185205.1 Hyphomicrobiales bacterium
CACGTCGGCCGCCATGCTCATGACGAGAGAGCGCTGCTTCAGGAGATCGCGGAACACCGTCTCGAAGTCCTTGGAATTGTCGCTCGATGTCGCGACGGCGACGTTGGTGCCGGCGGAATAGGCGTCGATGCCGTAGAAGCCCGCCAGCACCGCCGCGGCGGCCACGATCGCGCTCATGATCCACAGCCGCCCGCCGCTCTTCCTGTCGCCGTCGTCGTCAGCCGTGCCCGTTGCGGCCTTCGGATCGACGCTGGTCACGCTCATTGCCTTGTCCCCCAATAGACGCCCCGAGAGCGCAGGCTATTGGAAACGGGCGCAGGCCGACAGCCTTAACGAGTGCAGGAAGTCTCGACGGCAACACTCATGCCTTGTGGCTGACCAGGGAGAACATCGCGCCCTGCGGATCGATGCCCTGCACGATCCAGTCGTCGCCCGGCACCTCCATCGGGCCATTGATGACCTGGCCTCCCTCTTTCTTCAAACGCTCGAGTGCCGCGCCGATGGCGTCGACACGGAAGTAGTAGTTCCAGAACGGCGTCGGCATCGCGGCGGGCTTGGTCATCATGCCGCCGATCGCAGAACCGCCCGCGGCGAAGAGCTGGTATCGGCCCATTGCGCCCATGTCGAGCGCCTCATCCTTGGTCCAGCCGAACAGCTCGGCATAGAACGCGAAGGCCTTCTCGCCGTTGGAGGCCATCAGCTCGTGCCAGCCGATCGTGCCCGGCGTCGCGGGATCGGCCGGCGGCGGCGGCATATCCGAGAGCGGCTTGAAGAGGTTGAACGCCGCACCCTGCGGATCGGCCACCATGGCGAAGCGACCGATATTTGGGGATGTCGGTCGGCGGCACATGCACCGCGCCGCCGGCCTTGGTGACGCGGCTGACATAGGCGTCGACGTCGTTGACGCCGATATAGCCGACCCAGCCCGGCCGGGCGCCGGCATCGCAGGCTTCCTTGGGTAGCGTCATCAGGCCGGCGATGGGCGATTCGCCCGCCAGCAGGAGCGTGTAGTCCATGCCGGCCTGGCCGGAGTCCTGGGTCTTCCAGCCCACGACCTTGCTGTAGAAGGCTTCCGCCGCCTTGGCGTCGGACGTCATGAGCTCGTACCAGACGAAGTTGTTCGGCATGTCATCCTCCCTTCAGAGCTTGGCGCCTCATATCTTTGTTACGAGGGCTTCGAGCTGGTCGGTGCAGAGGCTCCAGCCCCCGTGAAAACCCATCTTCTCGTGCGCTTCGCGGTCGGCCACCGTCCAGTGGCGCACGCGCGCGGTATACTGCGTTTTGCCGCTCCCTGGGCCGCCCTCGTCCTCGAAGGTGAGGATCAGGGTCATGAACGGCTTTTCCGACGGCTCCCACGCCTTCACGTAGGCGTCGGTCGAGACCAGCTTCGCGTTGGGCACGACTTCGAGGTAGACGCCGCGATTGGGCAGGTCCTTGCCGTCTGGGCCGCGCATGACGAAATAGGCCGAGCCGCCCGGCCGGACGTCGATCTCGACGATCGGCGTGGTGTAAGGCTTGGGCGCGAACCATTGCTTCAGGAGCTCAGGCTCGGTCCAGGCGCGATAGACCTTCTCGCGCGGCGCATTGATCAGGCGGGTGAGGACAAGCTCGCGATCGGCGGACATCTGTTTTCTCCTTGGGGGCAATCACGTTGCTAATCCAAGGACGAACGGGCTATCCACCTTCCGACACGGCGCGGCAGGAAATTTCGAGGGACACATGGCGGTCACGATCTACGGCATCAAGAATTGTGACACGATGAAGAAGGCGCGCGCCTGGCTGGACAAGAAGGGCGTCGCCTACGAATTCCATGATTACAAGTCGGCCGGCATCGAGCGCGGCCGGCTCGAAGGCTGGGCCGGCAAGATCGGCTGGGAGACGCTGCTCAACCGCGCCGGTACGACCTTCCGCAAGCTGCCCGACAAGGACAAGGAAGGCCTTAGCGAGAAGAAGGCGATTGCGCTGATGATGGCGCAACCGTCGATGATCAAGCGTCCTGTCCTCGAGGCCGGCGGGAAGCTTCTGGTCGGCTTCAAGCCGGAACAGTACGACCAGGTCTTTTAGGGTCTTCCGGACCGCGCGCGTCCTCGCGCGCTCATGAGGCGCGCGAG
>JACPOA010000018.1 GCA_016185205.1 Hyphomicrobiales bacterium
GCGTTGCCCACAAGCCCCACAAGGCCAAAAACAGCACAAACAGAAGCGGACAAATGATGTGCTACCAAAACCGGACAACTTGATTAGCTACCGACACTCTACGAGCAGGGCCGCGTCAGACACGCAGGGCAATTTCCGGCGCTGGAGGACGAGATGTGCGACTTCGGACTCGACGGTCTGTCGTCCGGCCGCTCGCCCGACCGCCTCGACGCGCTGGTGTGGGCGGTGACGGCGCTGACGTTTGGGGCGCGGGGCGAGCCGCGGGTGCGGGGGTTGTAAGG
This sequence comes from Hyphomicrobiales bacterium, assembly GCA_016185205.1. GTDB lineage: Bacteria > Pseudomonadota > Alphaproteobacteria > Rhizobiales > Xanthobacteraceae > Pseudolabrys. The sequence goes on from JACPOA010000018.1 coordinate 282, forward strand.
CGTGCAAAGTAACGCACTTGGACGTCTAAGCGTTGATTTAAGGCTGCTAGGCCAATGGGCTTGAAGGAGGTCAAAGATTGTGCCAATAACAGTGACAACTCGCAGGACAAGAAAGTTAATATAATCAAAAAAGACAAATAATAACAATAAGATAAAACAATAAAAAAGGGACGAGATATGGCTACATATCGGCGGACTCACCCATGGCTCACATTTGCACTCAATACGGAAAAAGCGCCGGGCCGATTGTGGCTCGCGCTGGGTGAAGCACGATCAAAGTGCGACCATTTGGCGGGCATACCGCTAAAGCCGAACATCGCCATGAAACTTCACGAAGTCTATTTGGCAAAGGGCGTCCATGCGACCGCCGCTATCGAGGGCAACACGCTCAATCAGCAACAAGTCTTAGAAAGAATTGAGGGCAAGGGCCAGCTACCTCAGTCCCAAGAATATCTAGGCAAAGAAATTGACAATATCTTGGACGCTGCGAACGGCATAATGGATCGAGTGTCCAAGAGGGGCTTCACCCCAATCACAGTTGACGATATAGAAAACTATAATGCGACGATCCTTCGCGGATTAGAATTAGAAGAATATGTCGAGCCGGGTAAAACCCGCAAAATTGACGTAGGAGTTATGGACTATAAGGCCCCAGCTGCTGCGGAAAGCGACGAATTGCTAAGAAGACTTTGCGAGTGGCTTAACAGCACCGATTTTAAACCGCCGAATGAGGACGATTCGATCGTCTCGGGTATCATAAAAGCGATCGTGGCGCACATTTATATTGCGTGGATTCATCCATTTGGAGATGGCAACGGAAGGACCGCACGACTGTTAGAGGTACGCTTCCTAATGGAAGCTGGCGTACCGTCGGCAGCAGTTCATCTTCTCAGCAATCATTACAACATCACACGTTCTGACTATTATCGGCGCCTATCCGAGGCATCGAAAAATGGTGGAGATCTCAATAATTTTTTCCAATATGCGGTTCGAGGATTCGTAGACCAACTGCGCCAGCAGTTACGTGTTGTGAAATATCAGCAATGGGAATTGGCCTGGGAAAGTTATGTGTATGAAAAATTCGGTGAGAAGCGAACAAGCACAACTCGACGGCAGCTGGCTTTAATTCTGGCGTTGAGCGAAAAAAATAAACCAGTCGCACGATCTGAGTTGCGACGGATAAATCCAAAAGTTGCCGAATTGTATGCTGGCAAGACTTCTAAGACGCTTTCACGTGACCTCAATGCCTTACGCAAGAGAAAGCTCATATCGGTTTTGCCAGAAGGCATTCGCCCGAACAAAGAAATAATTCTAGCATTTCTTCCGGATGCAAGGGCTGGAGGGCTTGAAGCACAATTGAAGGAATCGGCCGCGCTGATCGACGAAGCTGGCCAATTGATCTTTGGTTTTTAAGGTAACCGTTTGTTCGGCATCATTCCTCCCAAAAGAGGGCCCGCCATCGGCCGCGCTGGTGCGCGCGGAAAACCTCTGGCGAGGCGGCTTTAGCGCACCAAACGTCGTCGGATTTATCCCCGCTTCTTGCGCTTACCCGCTTTCACCTTGCCGCGCGGGTTCTTCTTCGCCGCCGTCGAGGCCTTAAGCTTGACCACCGTTTCGCCCGACACCGGATCGGTGACGCCGAGCCCGCCGCCGAGATCCTCGAGATGCTCGCGCAGGCCGTCGAGCAGGCCGATCATCTGCGGCCGCGCATTGACCAGTCTGGCGAAGTTCGCCCATTCGCCGATCACGCAAAACGTATGCTCGCCGGTGCGCACCAGCGCGCCGCCGCGAAAGCCCTTGAAGCCGGTGCGGGCGTCGCGATGCGCCGCAATGAATCTCTGCTCGTGGCCCGATTTGACGCGGAACCGCAAAATGACTCCCGAACAGGCGCAATCTTTGTTGAAGGCCATTCGTGAGTCGTCTGAGCCACGCATCAGCAATTATAATAAGAGCATTCGAATGCTTCAGTTTTTGTATCGTCTACGCACTGGCGTTTTCCGGGGAAATGAATAGGATACGAAACGTGACAATCGACAAACAGGAAAGAGAGTGGGAGCTAATTTACAGCGAGATCGGCCGGACGCTTGAGCGATTCGGTAAGGATGATGCCTTTGGGAAAGGTGATTATTTGCTTGTGGACGACAATTGGGGAAACCACCAGCAGAAGATCGAGGTTCAAAATCTAGGTCTGATCAAGCCGCAGATCATTAAATTGCTTCAAAAAATCCTGGCTCCCTATCCTGATTGGGAAATTGTGGTTGCGATTGACGTTCCCAAACATGAGGCTGATTGGCCAGCGATGGGGCTGATTATTCGTAATAACGAGATTATCGACGGATTGCAGCGCCAGTATTTTCCGACAGAACTTCAAAATATCCAATACGAAGGGAGCAGGCGCGGCACTGATCGCGATTAGCCTGTGCGCTCGCTTAATGCGCCGGTGTGGGCAGTGACGGCGATCACTTTCGGCGCGCGGGGCGAGCTGCGGCTGAGAGAATATTAAAGTGCTACCCCCGCTTCTTGCGTTTCGCTTTCTTCGCCTTGCCGCGCGGGTTCTTCTTCGCCGCCGACGACGCCGGCAGCTTGACCACCATTTCGCCCGACACCGGATCGGTGACGCCGAGCCCGCCGCCGAGGTCCTCGAGATGCTCGCGCAGGCCGTCGAGCAGGCCGATCATCTGCGGCCGCGCCGTGACCAGCTTGGCGAAGCTCGCCCATTCGCCGATCACGCAAAACGTATGCTCGCCGGTGCGCACCAGCGCGCCGCCGCGAAAGCCCTTGAAGCCGGTGCGGGCGTCGCGATGCGCCGCAATGAATCTCTGCTCGTGGCCCGATTTGACGCGGAACCGCAGGGTAGTTCGGAAGGCGGGCGGTGGACGAGCGAGGGTGGGGGAGCGGGCGACGGAACGTCGCATCAAGGCACAGGGGACGAGCCGGCGGCCGGCAGCGGCCGCAGCGACCCGCGCGTGTTGTCGGATGCGACGCCATACAATTATTACAAACCGGGCGCGCAGCTTGCGCAGAACGAACCGCAAAAGCAATACAGCGTCAATTTAGCCGAAGAGGAACGGCGCGGCGGACATACGCTTCGGGACCATGTTGGCAAAACCGATGAAGAGCTAATGGCGGTCATGCGTACCGACCGCGGTGACGCCGGTATTTTTGGCTATGTGCGTCAACGCCAAGGCTCGTTTGAATCACAGGAGTCCGCAAACGACTTTGTGAACCGCACTTTGGAACAGAACAAATCGCTTGTTGATGAAGTGGCTAGCGGTAACAAAGAGAAGGATTTCGCTACTGCCCGGTTCGGGTATATTACTGGTCGAGAAGCATACCGGCCACCAAATGAATATGCTCAGCCCTATCTGCGCAATACATATGGTGTGGGCGTTGGAATTATACACGACCCGAGTTCGGTTCGCGGATACAGGGTCTACACCGCGTATCCCCGAAATGATTAGCAAAAAGGAGCATTCCACAATGTTAGCTCCCAAAGAACTGAAGCGCTTCGCCATTGGATTTATCCAAGGCAGCAGCGCTGACTACTCGTCTGCGCAACAGTGGATCGACGCAGCGATAGGGCAACTCAACGTCACGGAAAAGCGCGCTCTAAAGAAATATCTCGACGATCTTCTGGCCGGAAATCCCGCCGAAGCCATGTTGCAGCGCATCTGGAACGACACGCCGGCAGATTATTACATGACAGCACACGGCAGCGTGCGGGGGTTTTTCAAAATGATCAGCGAGACAATTGCAAGGCAGCTGTCGCGTTGAGTCCTAGAGTAAGTTAATCAATCGGATCATCGGGTCGTGCCACATCACAGCGGCCCGGATGATGACAGGACAACCATGCTCGTTCGTCTCAAATCCATGCTCCGACCGCCAGGACGCAAAGTCTCGTCGCCCGCACGCCTGATCGCCATCGAGCGTTGCGGGCGGGCACGCTAGGTTCAGCGCGCTACCCCCGCTTCTTGTGTTTGCCCGCTTTCGCCTTGCCGCGCGGCTTCGTCTTCGCCGCCGTGCATTGACCAGCTTGGCGAAGTTCGCCCATTCGCCGATGACGCAAAACGTATGCTCGCCGGTGCGCACCAGCGCGCCGCCGCGAAAGCCCTTGAAGCCGGCGCGGGCGTCGCGATGCGCCGCAATGAATTTCTGCTCATGGCCCGGTTTGACGCGGAACCGCACAATATTGAATGCCGTCATGTCGCCCTCCTGACGATGGGGACATGAAAACTGCGCGGTTTTTCGAGCGCGCGCAAGACAGGACCACTCCATCGGGATCATCGGGTCGCGCCACTTTCGCGCGCGCCCTCGCGACGACAGGAAACCCATGTTCGATCGTCTCAAATCGCTGCTCCGCGCGCCGGAGCATAAAGCCTCCCGCACCGCGCGGCTGATCGCCATCGAGAGCGGCGGGCGCGCGCGCTGGACGCCGCGCGATTATGCGGCGCTGGCGCGCGAGGGCTACGCGCGCAACGCCATCGTCTATCGCGCGGTGCGGCTGGTCGCCGAGAGCGTCGGCGCGCTCAGCTTCGTGCTGTACGAGGGCGCCGCCGAGCTTGGCGCGCATCCGCTGCTCGACCTGATGGCGCGGCCGAACCCGCGCCAGGACGGCGCCTCGTTCCTGGAGGCGGTCTCATCGCATCTTCTGCTTGCCGGCAATGCCTATATCGAGGCGGTCGCCTTGCAAGGTTCTTTGGCCGGCGAGGGCGCCGCACAGGTGCGCGAGCTGTACGCGCTGCGGCCCGACCGCATGAAGGTGGTGCCGGGGCCGGACGGCTGGCCGCAGGCGTTCGAATACACCGTCGCCGCGCAGACCGTGCGCTTCGAACAGAGCGCGGTACTGCCGCCGATTTTGCAGCTCACACTGTTCAATCCGCTCGACGATTACTACGGGCTCAGCCCCTTGGAAGCCGCCGCCGTCGCGGTCGACACCCACAACGCGGCGGCGAGCTGGAACAAGGCGCTGCTCGACAACGCGGCGCGCCCAAGCGGCGCGCTGGTCTATGGCGGGCCGGAAGGCTCGGTGCTGTCGGACGCGCAGTTCGAACGGCTCAAGAAGGAACTCGCCAACCAGTATCAGGGCGTCGGCAATGCCGGGCGGCCGATGGTGCTGGAAGGCGGGCTCGATTGGAAGGCGATGTCGTTCACGCCCAAGGACATGGACTTCATGGAAGCCAAGCATTCGGCGGCGCGCGAGATCGCGCTCGCCTTCGGGGTGCCGCCCATGCTGCTCGCCATCCCCGGCGACAACACCTATTCGAATTACCAGGAAGCCAACCGCGTGTTCTGGCGGCAGACCGTGCTGCCCTTGGCCTCCCGCATCGGCGGTGCGCTGACGCAGTGGCTGGCGCCCGCCTTCGGCGCGGGCTTAACGCTCGCCGTCGACACCGACCGCATCGAGGCGCTCGGTCCCGACCGCGCCGCGCTGTGGGAGCGCGTCACCAAGGCGCCGTTCCTCACCGTCAACGAGAAGCGCGCCGCCACCGGTTATGGGGCGGTGCAGGGCGGGGATTCGTTCGGCGGTTAGCTGCCATGCCCGACCTCATTCAAACCTTCACGGAGCGCGGCGATCTCGCGCATCTGGCGCTGCTGCTGTGGGCGACATCGGCGAGCGCGCTCGCCGCATTCGCGCTGCGTGAACTCACCGCCGCCAGCCGGCGCTTCGACGATTTCGTGCGCGAACTCGCGCGCTTCAACGAGCATTTCGGAGGGAAGTAATGGATAGCCTGCACACCGTGCTGCGCTCGCTGCGCAGCGAGACCAAGAGCCGGCGCGATCACCTCGACGTGTTCCGCGAATTCCTCGACCACCTCGACCGCGCCGCGCGGCGCAGGACGACGGAGAAGTCGGCCAAGCCGGGCAAGCCCAAACGCGGCAAGCGCTAAGGCTTTCTGTCCCGGACGCGGTGCAGCGCGCTAGCGGTGCACCGCAGATCCGGGACCATCGCAAACTCCGAACTCGTAATGGTCCCGGGTCTGCATCGCAGCGTTTCACGCTGCGCTGCGCCCGGGACACGTATGTCAGGGCAGGGCCATGCTCGCACCCAACACCGAACCGACCGTCGCTTCCGTATTCGCGCCGCGCACCACCATCGATGCCGACGGCACGGTGGAAGGCTATGCCAGCCTGTTCGGCGAGATCGACCAGGCGCGCGACATGGTCGTGCGCGGGGCTTTCGCAGGCACGCTGGCCGCGCGCGGCGTGCATCGCATCCCGATGCTGTTTCAGCACGACCCGTCCGAGCCGGTCGGCGTCTGGCTCGAGCTGCGCGAGGACCATCGCGGCCTGTTGGCGCGCGGCCGGCTGATCCCGGAGGTGGCGCGCGCGCGTGAACTGCTCTCACTGTTGCGGGCCGGCGCCATCGACGGACTGTCGATCGGCTTTCGCACCGTCAAGGGCAACATCGATCCGCGCAGCCGCGTGCGCCGGCTGCTGGCGGTCGAGCTGTGGGAGATTTCCATCGTCACCTTTCCGCTGCTGGCGGGAGCGCGCGTGCGCGCGGTGAAGCAGGCGTCCTCCCCGCCGCGGCTGTCACATGCGCGCACGCGCGCCGAGCGGGACTGGGCGACGATGTTCGGCGCGCCGTGCGCGGTCGATCTGCCGGCGTCGCTGACGCGCCGGCGACAGCCGGTCATCGGCAGGCCGGGCCGCATCAAGGCTTGGCGGCAGGCGTGACCGACGATGTTGTCCGCCGACCCCGATATCCGCCGGATCATGGCGCTGCGCGCCATCGAGTCCGGCCTGCTGCGCTTGCGATGGCTGGCCGCCGCCACGCGCTTCGAGATAGCCATGCGCCGGCACGACCGCGCGCTGAAGCTTGCGTACAAATACGGGTTCAATCCGAACCAGCCGCGCGTGCCGCGTGGCCAGCCGGAAGGCGGGCAGTGGGCCGGTGACGGTAGCTCGTCAGATAGCACTAGCCTATCGCGACTCGCCGATGTCTCTGGAGGAATTACAACAGGGAGTTTCGACGCCGGGGCTCGGTTATGATATTCATCACGTCGTTGAACAGACCCAGGCTGAGAATGACGGCTTTCCGAGAGAGTTTATCGACGCTCCGGAAAATCTAGTGCGAATTCCGAGAATGAAACATTGGGAAATCAATGCGTGGTACCAGACGAAGAATTCTGAATATGATTGGCAAACGCCGCGTGAATATTTGAGCGGTAGGAACTGGGATGTACGCAGTGCGGTCGGCCTTGAAGCCCTGAGGATCCACGGAGTGCTCAAGCCATGAAGGGTGCCGCTTTAGGAGACATGACGGTGCCGCAATTGGTCGAGCGGTTCACAACGATCACACTGAATCAATTTCAGGCAGAACTGTACGACGAAATCGCGAAATACAATCGCCTGATTAGCGAAATGCTTGCCATCGAGCAAGAGCTCAAAAATCGACCTGGAGATCAGCGGTCCGCTTTAGTGCCGCTTTTTGCACATCCGAATCCGCAAGTGCGGCTGATGGCGGCGGAGTTGACGTTGGCGGTGGCACCTGCGGCGGCGCGTCAGACGCTGCAAGAAATATGGGATCGCAGAGAATTTCCGCAGGCTGCCTATGCGATGGGAACCTTGCGGGCGCTGGAGCGTGGGGATCGCAAGCCGACGTAGTGGATTTCTAGCGGCGAGTTACCATCCGAGCTGGGAAGAGCGTACCAGGGTTGGATTGAACGCCCTTGAACGATTTAGGATACTACGCCGATGAGTGTAGCGTTAAAAAAAATGTCCACTGCGGAGCTAGCGAAGGTTTTTGTCGGCTTCGCGATCCAGCAGTACGACCACATCCTTATCAGCGAGGTCAAACAAACCAATCGCTACTATCACAAGATGAAAGCGGTTGAACTGGAGTTAAAATCGCGGCCAGGCGATCAGCGCCGCGTGCTCATGGCATTTTACGATCATCCAAATCCCAATGTTAGAGTGAAAGCGGCGAAAGCAACGCTGGCCATAGCGCCGGCCGCTGCACGCCAAGTTCTCGAGACGGTTGCCGCCACGTGTTACGGCCCGGAAATATTGGAAGCCGGCATGTCGCTCACGAACCTGGATGAGGGAATTTACAAGCCGAGCTGATGCTCGCAGGAGCGCGCGTGCGCGCGGTGAAGCACTCGCCGCCGCGAAGCCAAAACGGCGGAGCCTGTCATCGGGCGGCGCTTTGCGCCGACCCGTTGGCTTTGGCGGAGCAGGGGGCAAGCTCCCCGCCGAAGCTGTCACATGCGCGCACGCGCGCCGAGCGGGATTGGGCGAAGATGTTTGGTGCGGCGAGCGCGCTTGATCTGCCGGCGTCGCTGACGCGCCGGCGACAGCCGGTCATCGGCAGGCCGGGCCGCATCAAGGCCTGGCGGCAAACGTAGGAAACTAAACCAAGATATATCGTTTACATCCCATAACCCAAAATGTGGGGTCAGAGGGACAGGTCGGCGATCACATGAAAGAGGTGCAATTGCACCATGATGCAGGCTACCAAAACTGTGATATTTTGGTTACACTATGAATCATTCACAGCCTCGCGAATCAGCGTGAATCGATTCGGAATCAGTATTGACTATTTTGAATCGTGTGCTGGACGCTTCTGCGGGCCTCACACAAATTAATCACAGGATGTTGCGGGAGCTTAATTAGGACCACACCATAGGTGGTTAAGGCATTGATTTAGAGACTAAAAACCTAACTTTGTACTGTGTACTTTTGTTACATTTCGACATGGGTCGGCGACGCGCGTAGCGCGCATCACCATTGACAGACGTCAAAATTGGTTCCCAAATGCTCTGTAAGTATATATTAATGGTGAGTAGGCATACATCTTGTATGCGTGCCTATTGACATTAGATCGCTGACGTGCTTGGCGCATGCGCCTTTTGTGGAAACCATTACAACGTCACGGCGTTGTCATTGGCATGCCGCAAAGGTGGAAGACAAGAGCGAAGACAAGAGCATAGACTACCAAAGGTACTAAAATGGGTCGCCTTGCTACTCCGCCGGATGAAATCACACTGGTTTATCGACCGGTGGGACAGTCGCATGTCTTTACGGCCGCGGAGCCGGAAATGAGCGGTTTTCATATCAGTAGCCCATACTTAGAGGTAGCCTTCGGTTTGGCTTCCATTGGGCTTGGCGGATACGTTAGCAAGCTCTATGGCATTGAAGCTGAATATGAAATTCAGTGTTCATTCAAAGAATTTGAAGACCACCTCAAAGGTAAGAGCACGCTTGCCAACTTTGTAATTGCGAAGATGGCTCAGCATGAGCGCGTGACCACGAAAGTGCACGCCTAGCGTATTATTTGGGTATTTTACAACTTTCGGCTTGTGGAACCCCCAGATTCGGTACTATTAAACATGCATGGCCGATTCATGCACTTGCATGAGTCGGCCTTGCTGTGTGTGGGGTCGGACAATGCCGTCCTATCAAGATGTCGATTGGAGCTATCATAACGATGCTCCGCTCACTACCTCACCGTTGAGGTTGGTGGAACTCAACAGAATTTTGGCTCAGATCGGGTATCAGATGCAGCGCGTCGATCCCTTTAAGCCCGAATATTTTATTACTTGGGAAAAACCAAGCGCGATACCGATAATGATGGCTAAACCCCAGTTCAGGGCAGCCGATCTTTATGACGAACTCGTGTATGACCGTGATGACATCGTCGACATGTTCCTCCACTTTAATGGTCGCGGTTTTCCTGGCGGGCACGAGATCATTGCTAAACTGATAGAGGATTAGATCATCTCTGCTCCCGAGGGCAACGTAAGCGACGGTTCTTTGCAGTGCTGCATATGTCGCCAGCCAAAGGCTTCCGCCAAACGTCAAATTAGGACACTACCAAAGCCCAAAGCGCCGCCACAGTTGTTGTGACGGCGCCAAATTGGGGGCTCTTACGCGTTACTCTACTCAAACGCCCCCCGGCGGCAGATAGCAGAACACCTCATCGCCGCCGATGAAGATCCAGCCGTGACCGGTTGGATTGCCCTGATCCCATTTGATCCGGTGATTGGGAACCGGGATGCGCGTGCCGGAGGGGATATGCGCACGCCCGAGCGGCGCATCGTCGCGCGTATCGGTAATGACGGCGACGTATTGGTCGCCCTTGACCTCGTAAATGTCGCTCCAATAGGCGTCGGACTTTCCGCAGCACGAAAACGCCGGCAGGTCCGGGATCATCAGGCTGTTGAACCATTTGCGGATCTTGGGATCTTGATTCTCCCACTGCCCGAGATCGCGCGCGCTCGCCAGCGCCATAACCCAAGTGAACACGAGGAAGAAACTGCCGGCTACTGCGAAGCAGCGCCAGAACATCGGCGGGGCATTGCGCAGGCGGTTGATGAGGGTCATCGCAGCCTCTAGGGACTTCGGGTTCCTTCACGCTGTGTGAAAGGTAACGCGAGTCGCGGGGCTGCTTCTTGATATGCGTCAACCGTGGCACGCGCGCGAGCGCGCGTCGGCGTGTTTGATCGTCGACGCTTCCATGAAATTCGGAAATAGTTTCGCGGACTTGCGCGAGCGCTCGCGCTTTTTCGCGCGTGCCGGTGTGTCCCTTAAGGGAAATCCCGGAGTCTTGCCGCTGGCTCCGTTCAACGTTTCGCCTTCGAGGCCTTCAAGCAGACAAACGGCCGGCGGCCGGCGCCGACATTCGGGCGCGCGACCGCTTGGGACTTGGGGGGCGCATGAAGAGTTGGTCGAGTTCCGTGCCGCGCGCCCAGGCGCATTCGCGCGGCACCAGGCTCGTCGCAAGAAACGGCCGCACCAGACAACCCGTGCAATAGGGCAAGCTCGAGCACGAGCCGCAAGCTTCGCGCGACGGTGTCGAGGCATCGTGCAGCGCAAATTGCATGCGGGCGGCGCGCTCGAGTGCTTCTTTGTACGACATGATACTGAGATCTCCCAGGATCATGGACTCCTCCGGGAGAACCACGCACGGGCGCAGCTTGCCGGTCGGGCCAAGAACGGCGCCACGCCAGCCCGCTCCGCAGTTTTGCGTGGGGTCGAGGAAGCGGTGTGTCTCCTCTTCGCTGGGCGCGTGGAAGAAGCCCGGGTACTTCGCGGAGAACGTTGTGTAGTACTCCTGAAATTGCTCAAGGGAGTGGCTCGAGAGGACCCACGGCGCGCCGGAAGCCCGGCCCATCTCCAGGATCGGCGATAGCGCAAAGCTCGCCGCACCCAGAGAGCGGGCGAGCAAGAGGACGTCCTCGCAATCGGAGAGGTTCCGCTCGTGAACGTTCATCGCCAGGCGCGTTCGAATGCCGCGCTGAATGAATTTTCGTGCCGTGGCGACGGCGCTTTCGAACGCCCCCTTGCCTCGCAGCCAGTCGTGCACCTTGGCGTTGGGGCCGTCGATGTCGATCTGAGCGCCGACCCTGTCCTTATTGGCGGCGAGGAGATCGACGGTCTTTTCACAGATAGCACGCCCGTTGGTGAGCAGCGCGACAGCGCGAAAGGCGTCGAGCGCGGCGGACAATACTTCGACGAACTGGGGGTGGGTCGTCGCTTCACCGCCGGTCAGCTCCACGCCTGTCACCCCATCTTCCGCGAATTCGCGGAAGATGCGCGTGAGCACCGCTGCCGAGAGGTAGGTTGCCTTGGCCGGCGTACTGTTGCGGTAGCAATGACGGCAGGCCAAGTTGCATCCGTCGGTAAGCTCGACCGTCACATGGCGCGGCGAGAAGTGCGTGGCGGAGCCGCAGATCGCGGGAGCCGTGCCCCAAGCCGCTTCGCGCGCCACGACGAATCCCTTCTCGACCGCCTCGATGAGGAAGTCGGGGACATCCTTCACAAGTGTTTCGAAGGGTACCCCGGTTTCTTGCGCCAGCCGGCACAGAACCTCCGACAGACCGCGTTTTCCGTCGCAGGCCCGAAGGACTTGCGTGCCGGTGGGACTGACCTCGAATACAAAGCCGGTGCCGGACATTGGCGCTTGCGGGCGCGGTTCAACCGAGCCACCGAGGGGACTCAGCCGAAGACTGTATTCATCGGCGAGACGGAAGAAAATCTGGGGCGAAAGGGGCATGCTGGCCTCACCTGCGTAACAGTGGGCTTGCGGCAAGCGCTATGCCTCGGTGAGAAATGGCTCTCACCAAGCGAACATGCTTCCTCACGCAGCCCCTTCGGGAGCCAACCGAACGGTTTCCCGTCGGTTGCTCCGATGACAGCCCGAAGCGGGCGCGCTTAGGTGACGTAGAACGCCGCAAAGAGATTGCCGGCCTCAATCGCCGGTGGCGTGGGGCAGGCGAGGCATGCAAGGCAGCCGCCGCATTCACTGCCGCTGGCCTTGGCCTCTTTGGTGATCGTTGGCTTGCCCTGGGAAATCTCCGAGGCCAGCTTCGTCGCAGCCTTCAGAGTTTCCTGAAAACTGTCCTGGTGAACCAAATTTTCGATGTTCTTGCGAAGCGTACTGTGATCCATGGCTCGCTCTCCTCAACTCGCGGATTAGACCCAGACCAGTAGAAGTACAATTATGACGTTAGTTAATTGCAAGGGACCGATTTTGATCTAGATCAAACTTTGCGGGAATCCCCCAAGGCCACAGCGGCGCACAAGTCGATGCGGGTGGGCGAAGAGGATTCCAATGAACGTAGAAAACCGGCCGGCAGCGCGCGCTGACTGACTAACCATCCATCACGACAGTCTTCCCCCAACGCATCGCGCGGCATGCCGCCCCGCTTTGCGCGCGGGACAACCACATCCATTCAACAGGAGAACCTCAATGGATATCGACACCCACAATGAGCTTGAGACCAAGGCGGGCATTCCGCTCGACGCCGTGGTGACGCATGCCGAGATGATGCGCGCCTTCGAGGCCTTCAAGGAGACCAACGACGAGAGGCTCGCCAAGCGCGCCGGCGACGTCGTGTTGGAGGAAAAGCTCGCGCGCATTAACTCGACCATCGATGCGCAGGCGCGAAGGCTCGACGAGATCACGCTCAAGGGCGCGCGCCCGGCGCTCGGCGGCGAGCGCGCCGCGGTGCGCAGTGCCTCGGCGCTCGAGCACAAAGCGGCGTTCGAAGCTTATGTCCGGTCCGGCGAAGCCGCCGGATTGCGTGCGCTCGAGGTCAAAGCTTTGTCGGCCGGCTCCAATCCGGACGGCGGCTATCTGGTGCCGCCTGAGGTGGAGACGCAGATCGGCCAGCGGCTCACCGCCATTTCGCCGATCCGCGCCATCGCCGGCGTGCGCGTGATCAGCGGCAATGTCTACAAGAAGCCGTTCATGACCGCCGGCCCCGCCGTCGGCTGGGTGGGCGAGACCGACGCGCGCACGACGACCACCTCTCCGACGCTCGACGAGCTGTCGTTCCCGGCCATGGAGCTCTACGCCATGCCGGCGGCGACCGCGACGCTGCTCGAGGACGCCGCGGTCAACATCGACCAGTGGCTGGCGCAGGAGGTCGAGCAGGTGTTCGCCGCCCAGGAAGGCACCGCCTTCGTCACCGGCGACGGCTCCAACAAGCCGAAGGGCTTCCTCGCTTATACCACGGTGGCGCAATCATCCTGGTCGTGGGGCAATATCGGCTATATCGCGAGCGGGGCGGCCGGCGCCTTCCCGTCGTCCAACCCGTCCGACGTGCTGGTGGATCTGATCTACGCGGTGAATGCCGGCTACCGGCAGAACGGCGCGTTCGTGATGAACCGCAAGACGCAATCCGCCATCAGGAAGTTCAAGGACACAACCGGCAACTATCTCTGGCAGCCGCCGGCGATCGCGGGCGGCAAGGCCTCGCTGATGACCTTCCCGGTCTACGAGTCGGAGGACATGCCGGACATCGCGGCCAATTCGCTGTCGATCGCTTTCGGCGATTTCAACCGCGGCTACCTGGTGGTCGACCGCGCCGGCGTCACGGTGCTGCGCGATCCCTACACCGCCAAGCCCTATGTGCTGTTCTATACCACCAAACGCGTGGGCGGCGGCGTGCAGGACTTCGACGCCATCAAGCTGATGAAGTTCGCGGCGAGCTGATTGGCCGCGAACGCTGCTGCTTTCTTCCCTCTCCCCTTGCGGGAGAGGGTGCCGAGCGGACGTTGGTCCGCGAGGCGGGTGGGGTCTGCGCTCATTGCAGATACCGACCCCGCTCACATCTCGCTTCGCTCGATGCTCGCCGCCCTCTCCCGCAAGGGGAGAGGGCAAGCGCGCGCCCAACGACGATTAATCCCCATGCATAAAATCGACCCCATTTATCTCGAGCACCAGCTCAAGCGCTGGATGCGTCCGGACGCGCATCGATTCATCCGCCCGGACTGGCGGCGCTTCGTGCGTCCGGAGTTTCAGGCCGATCATCCGTTTGCGTTGTATGAGCGCAAGTACAGCCCGAACCAGCCGCGCGTACCGGCGGGCAGCCGTGAGGGCGGACAGTGGACGGATGGGGAAGGCGATAGTGGAAAGCCGACTCCGAGTCCGCCTGCTAAACCAGAAACGATAGAGTTCAGCGCAGCGAGTAAAAAGGGTGCCAGCGGCCATCATTTTGTGCCGAAAGCAGTCGTCAAGAATCGCAATGTGTCTGACGAGGCAAAGCAGGTATTTGATGGAGAAAAAACTGGCAGACTCTATGATACCCGTAGCAACAAATGGGACACAGAACATCGAGTGTATAGCGACGCTGTAGGTGAGGCCTTCGATGAATATTTAAGGCGAAACGGTACGTCCCCTGAGAACATGACTACGGAGCAGGCCCGCGAATTCGTAAGGAAGATATTTGACTCGTCCGACCCGAGGATCAAGAACTACAATATGGGAATTCAAATGCGCGAGATTATGCAGCGCCTGCTCCGCCGGGGCGGTCGTGAGTGAGCGCATGAGGAAATTACCATGAGCGATTGGGATGAAAAACAAGTCAATGCCTGGCACCGTCTCCACGAGCGCGTGACAAACCTGCTCGCCCGGCATGGAAAAGAATATTCGAATGGTGGCGGTGACTATCTGGTCGTCGATGACAACTACGGCTGGCGCCGAATTATCATTAGCTTCCAGAATTTGAAGATGTTCAATCCCGAAATCGTGAATTCATTACGGGGCCTTTTGTCCGAGCTTCCGGAGTGGGAGATCGTCGCGGCGGTTGACGTCCCGGATAAGAAAAAGGTCTGGCCGGTCATGGGTCTCACGATCCGTAGGCATGAAATTATCGACGGATTGCAGCGGCAATATTTTCCGGATGAATTTCAAAATTTCGAATATGCGGGTAGTCGGCCAGGAACCGGGTACGAATAAGCGGGGCTCGCTCGAACTCGCTGTCAATTGCTTTTGGTGACTTCAACCGCGGCTACCTGGTGGTCGACCGCGCCGGCGTCACGGTGCTGCGCGATCCCTACACCGCCAAGCCCTATGTGCTGTTCTATACCACCAAACGCGTGGGCGGCGGTGTGCAGGACTTCGACGCCATCAAGCTGATGAAGTTCGCGGCGAGTTGATCGGCGGCGAACGCTGCGCTTCTGATTGTCATCACCGGGCCGGCGCGCTTTGCGCCGTGACCCGGTGATCTCGTTTAGGGACGCATTGCCTTTCTAAGCGGGATTGCCGGGTCAAGCCCGGCAATGACAGCTCTTTAGATGCCGTGCGTTCTCTCACACGACGATTAATCCCCATGCATCGTGTCGATCCCATTTACCTCGAGCACCAGCTCAAACGCTGGATGCGCCCGGACGCGCATCATTTCGTCCGCCCCGATTGGCGGCGCTTCGTGCGTCCGGAGTTTCAGGCCGATCACCCGTTCGCGCTGTACGAAGGCAAATACAGCCCCGAGCAGCCGCGCGTGCCGGCGGGCAGCCGCGAAGGCGGGCAGTGGACGGATGGTACGCCTCCCAGTTCGCCTTCCGGTGCACAAACGACTGAACTCAGTGCCCAACGTCGACGCGGCTCAGGGCCGAAGGATGCGACGCCAGGTCAAGCAGCTCGCCTTGCGATAGCCGAAGCGCAGGCGCGGGATGCCATTGCGCGCGTTCGCGAACTTGATTCGAATTGGCGGCCGACTCCAAGTCTGAGAGAGACGATCGAAGGACGGATTGCGGCTGCTCAAGCGGAAGCCCGTGAGGCGGAGGCGCGCCTGCGAGAATTGGCGCGTGTCGGTATTGGGCCGGGACCGTATGCGGGCGACTCCATTCCGGCGCGCGGCCCGGAACGGGACTTCACGGCGGCCGAGCGTCGTGAGATTAATAGCATTGGGTCGGAGACCGGTTGCCACACGTGCGGCACGAGAGATCCGGGAACGTTGTATGGAGACTATGTGCTCGATCACCAAATTCCAACGCGCCTAAATTTAAGGGATGCCGAGCAGCGCCTATATCCACAGTGCCTTTCGTGCAGTCTGCGACAGGGTGGCGCAGTAAGACAACTAATACGGTAAGCACATGCGCCAACAAATCAAAATTTCGCCCGTGAATTCTTTGCTGTTCATCGAGGACGTCAACGGCGGCACACCGCCGGAACCGGTGTGGGGCGCCAAGATTCTATCAACGCCGTCCTGTATTTCATTTGCCTGCTTTCCCGAGCAGGATGGCCCGACAGAGATCACGATCGGACCATCGAACGAGATCGAGCCGGGACCTTTATTGGTGTTTGAGGGCGACCTCGAAACTCCAAGTCGCAAACTCATCATATCGGGTGTCGAGATTGAACGCGTATTGAGCGTCGATGTGGCTCACCAGAAGGCGAAGGTGCGCATTTGGTACAGCCACCCCAAATGGCCAGATAAGGTTACGATCAGTGTGGACTAATACGCCCGCGGCGTGCAGGACTTCGACACTATCAAGCTGATGAAGTTCGAAACGTAGTGGGGCATTGCGCGCCAGCTAGTGCTGCGCTGACTTGTCTCGCGATGACTGGCGCGCTTCGGCGCATTCCAGTTCCAAATAGGTTGAGCGACGCTTCACAGTCTACCGCCCCACCGGCGAATTGAACTTCCTCGCCGTCTCCACGATCCAGTCGCGATAGAGCAGCAGCGGCGTGACGCCGGTCAGGCCGCCGCAGCCTTCTTCGTCGTTGGGCGCGGTCGACCAGCTCACCACACCGATGACCGAAGCAGCCTGCCCATCGAAAGCGGGTGCGCCGCTGTCGCCGGTGCAGCCGCCGAGGCCGACGCGCAGATTGCGCGTCGCCAGATCAAAGAGACGAATTTGCAGCGAGCCGGGCTTGCCGGTGACGCTGAGCGCCGCCATGCGCGGCACGCCCAGGCCGCGCGCGGTACCGGCCGAAGTGACGCCGAAGCCGGCGATGGTCAGCGTCTCGCCCACCGCGACGCGGCGGGGCGGCGCCAGCGTTGCCGGCACAACAATATCGGGTAGCGGCGATGCCAGCTTGAGCAACGCCAGGTCGGCGGTCGCGACGCTCGCGGCATAATTTGCAAAATCGAAGCGCGGATGGCGCGCGATCGACGCGACCCGGATCAACTGGCCGGTCTGATAGACCTTGACCTGATAGTCGATCGCCCGCGTCACGCAGTGCGCGGCGGTGAGCACCAGGTCGCGCGCCAGCGCCGTGCCGGTGCACAGGTCGCCCTTGGCGTCCACGATCATCACGATTGATCGTGCCGCCCAGCCACTGGCCGGCGGCGCATTGCCGGTGAGCGCGCCAGCGGGCGCGCACAGCAATAACCAGACAAGAGCGGAAAGGACGCGGGGCATGCCCGGCGACGATAGCACATGAGCTCAGTATTATTGACAGCCCCCGCCGTCGAGCCGCTGTCGCTCGACGAGGCCAAGGCGTTCCTGCGCGTCGAGCACAGCGACGACGACGCGGTGATCGCCGCGCTCATGGCCGGTTCGCGCATCCATGTCGAGAGTCAGACCCGGCGCGCGCTAATCACGCAGAGCTGGCGTCTCGCGGCCGATGGCTGGCCGCAGGACGGCCGGCTGCAAGTCTTGCCGGCGCCGCTGCAGGCGCTCACCGCCGCGCGCGTCTACGATTTCGAAGGTATGGCGCACGACGTCGACGTCCAGGCCTTCGTGCTCGACAGGGGCGCTTCGCTGCTGGCCTTTGCGCCCTGGGCGCTGCCGGCGCCGGGCCGCGTGGCGGCCGGCATCGAGCTCGACGTGACGGTCGGCTATGGCGATGCCGCGGCCGACGTGCCGGAAGCGCTGCGCCAGGCGATCCGCCTGCTGGTCGCGCACTGGTACGACAACCGCGGGCTGATCGCGGTCGGCCAGCAGGTCGCCGAGCTGCCGGCAACCGTCTCGGCGCTGATCGCGCCTTACCGAATGCTGTCGCTATGACCGCAATCGGAGAGCTTAATCGCCGGCTGGTGCTGGAAGCCCCGAGCGAGACCGCCGACGGCGCCGGCGGCGTCACCCGGCTCTATGACGTGGTGACCACGCTGTGGGCGCAAGTGACGCCCGTATCGGCGCGCGCCGATATCGCCGCCGGCAGTCTCGGCTCTGTGCTGCGCACCCGCATCGTCATCCGCAAGCGCTCCGACGTCAGCACGCGCCACCGCTTGCTCGATGGCGCGCGCATCTACCGCATCCTCAGCGTGCGCGCGAGCGCCGACCACCGTTTCCTCGAGATCGATGCCGAAGAACATCAGGACTGACCATGCCCACTGCCGCTTCCGCCGCGCTGCGCGCCGCCATTCATGACGCGCTCAACGCCGATGCCGCGCTCGTCACTATTCTTGGCGGACCGAAAGTTTACGACGAACCGCCGCGCGCGGCCGCGTTTCCCTATGTCACGCTCGGCGAGACGCGCATTGCCGATTTCTCCGCCGGCGGCGAAGCCGGCGAGGAACACCAACTGACGTTGCACGCCTGGTCGCGCCAGGGCGGCCACCGCGAGTCGCATCTGATCGCCGGCGCGCTGCTGCAGGCGCTCGACGATGCGCCGCTCACGCTCGCCGATCACACCCTCGTCAATCTCCGCTTCGCGGTCGCCGACGTGCGCCGCGAGGCGGACGGCCGTACCTATCACGCGCTGGTGCGCTTCCGCGCCGTGACCGAGCCTGCTTGAACCAAGAGGACACTTCGATGACCGCCCAGAAAGGCAAGGACCTGCTCGTCAAGATCGCCGACGGGTCGGGTTTCACCACCGTTGCCGGCTTACGTACGCGGAGGCTTTCGTTCAACACCGAGACCGTCGACATCACCCATGCCGAGTCCGCCAACCGCTGGCGCGAGCTGCTCGACGGCGCCGGCGTCAAGCGCGCCTCGGTGTCGGGACGCGGCCTGTTCAAGGACGCCTCCACCGACGCGCTGATGCGGCAAACCTTCTTCGACGGCACAATGAAGAATTATCAGATCGTGATCCCGGATTTCGGCACGGTGCAGGGGCCGTTCCAGATCACCAGCCTGGAATTCGCCGGCGAGCACAATGGCGAGGTCACCTACGACGTGGCGCTCGAATCCGCCGGCGAGCTGACGTTCACGGGCGCCTGATCATGGCAAACCGACACCGCGGCGAGATCGAAGCCGAGATCGGCGGCGCGCGGCGCAGGCTGGTGCTCACGCTCGGCGCGCTGGCGGAACTGGAAGACGCCTTCGGTGCCGACGATCTGGTGGCGCTGACCGAACGCTTCGGCAGCGGCCGGCTGAAGGCGCGCGATCTCACCCGCATCATCGGCGCAGGCCTTCGCGGGGCGGGCGAGGCGGTGAGCGATGACGACGTCGCCGCTTTTGTCGTCGATGGCGGCGCGCAGGGCTATGTGCGTATCGCGGCCGAGCTGATCGCGGTCACCTTCGGCGAAGCGACTGAATGACTCCGTTTCCCTGGAAGCAGGCGATCGGCTTCGGGCTAGGCGTGCTGCACCTGTCACCCGAGCAGTTCTGGCGCATGACGCCGCGCGAGCTCGCCTATGCGATCGAAGCGGTGAGGGGCGGGCAGGCGCCGCTCAGCCGCGTGGCTTTAAACGACCTGATGAAGAGATATCCCGATGAGCGATAGTGATGGCTTCGACGAGACATCGTCCGGTCTTATGCCAGGCGATTTGCCCGACGTTATTGAGAAAACGAAGCGAAACACCACCGGCCTCGGCATCAGCGCCACTGCCTTCGCCAACGCCATGACCAAGGCGTTCACGCAGGCCACGACCGGCGGCAAGCAGTTCGACGACGTGCTGAAATCGCTGGCGTTGCGGCTGTCGAGCCTTACCGTCGCGGCCGCCTTCAAGCCGGTCGCCAAGGGATTGCTCGGCGGCCTCGGCGATATTTTCAGCGGCCTGTTCGACAACGGCCAGGCCAACGGGAACGCGATGGGTGCGATCAAGCCGTTCGCGGCTGGCGGCGTGATCGGCACGCCGACTTACTTCCCGCTGTCGTCCGGCGGTTTGGGTCTCGCGGGCGAGGCCGGCCCCGAGGCGATCGTCCCGCTGGCGCGCGGTCCCGACGGCCGCCTCGGCGTTGCCATGGCGGGAGCAGGCGCACCTGCCAACGTCACGGTGCAGATCGCCACGCCCGATGCCGCCAGCTTCCGCCGCTCAGAGGCCTACATCACCGGCCAGATCGCGCGCGCGGTGGCGCGCGGACAGCGAAGTTTGTGAATCCCTCCCCCGCTTGCGGGGGAGGGTGGTCGGCGAAGCCGACCGGGTGGGGGGGTGGTCTCCGCGATCACCCCACCCCGGCTCGCTTTGCTCGCCGACCCTCCCCTGAAGGGGAGGGATAAGGAAAAAGTCCATGACCGCCTTCCACGAAATTCTGTTTCCGCTCGACATCGCGCTGAAAAGCGCCGGCGGGCCGCAGCGGCGCACCGATGTGGTCGTGCTCGGCTCCGGCGCCGAGGAACGCAATACGCGCTGGGCGCATTCGCGCCGACGCTACGATGCCGGTTACGGCGTCAAGACCTTCGACGCGCTCTCGCAGGTGATTGCATTTTTCGAGGAGCGGCGTGGGCGGCTCCATGGTTTCCGCTGGCGCGACCGCCTCGATCATTCCTCCGCCGCGCCGGAGACGGCGGTTTCCGCCACCGATCAGGTAATCGGCACCGGCGACGGCACGATCGCAACCTTCGCGCTGAGCAAGACCTACGGCTCGGTTTATTCGCCCTATCAGCGGCCGATCGTAAAGCCGGTACCGGGCAGCGTGCGCATCGCGGTGGCCGAGACCGAAATGGTGGAAGGGACCGCGTTTACTGTCGATACCGCGACCGGCGCGGTGACGTTTCTCGCTGGCCATATTCCGGTAAGCGGTGCGGCGGTAACGGCCGGTTTTCTCTTTGACGTGCCGGTGCGCTTTGACACCGATTATCTCGAGGTCGATCTTTCGGCTTTTGCTGCGGGTGCGATCCCGAAAATCCCGTTGGTGGAGATCAGGTCGTGAGAACGATTCCCCCCGCCCTGCAGGCCAAGCTCGACTCCGGCGTCACGACGCTATGCCGCTGCTGGCTGATCACGCGTACCGATGCCGTGCGCCAAGGCTTCACCGATCACGACGAGGACGTCGTGCTCGGCGGCGTCACCTGCCGCGCCGGCACGGGCTTGTCCGGCAGCGAGGCGACGCAGAAATATGGCCTGGCGGTGGACTCATCGGAACTGTCGGGCGCGCTTGCCGATGACTCGCTCAACGAGGCCGATCTCGCCGCCGGCCGCTACGATGTGGCGGCAGTCGAACTCTGGCTGGTGGATTGGAGCGAGCCTTCGCTGCGCGTGCTGCTTGCCAAGGGCACGCTCGGCGAGGTCAGGCGCGAAGGCGCGGCCTTCACCGCGGAAGTGCGCGGCCTGAGCGAGCGGCTGGCACAGGACAGCGGGCGGCTCTACAGCGCGACCTGCTCGGCCGATCTTGGCGATGCCCGCTGCACCGTCGACCTGACCGACGCAGCCTTTCGCGGCAACGGCGCCGTCGTCGCCGTAAGCGCGACCTCGAGCTTCACCGCCTCCGGCCTCGATGGCTTCGACGACGGCTGGTTTACCGCCGGCAAGCTCAGCTTTACCAGCGGCGCCAATGCCGGGCTTGGCGTGGAGGTGAAGAGCCACCGCAAGGACGGCGCCGTCAGTTTCGACCTGTGGCAGGCGATGCCGGAGCCGATTCAAGCCGGCGACGAATTCACCGTGACCGCCGGCTGCGACAAGCGCTTCCAGACCTGCCACGACCGTTTCGACAATGTCGTGAACTTCCGCGGCTTCCCGCACATCCCCGGCAACGATTTCGTCGTCAGCTATCCGGTGCAAGGCGCGCCCGGCAATGACGGGAAGAGCAGGAATAATTGATCTTATCCCTCCCCCGAAGGGCAGGGCAATCGCATATGGAATTCGGCGGAGAATCTGGTTCTCCGGATCGAAGCGGTCGTGAATCAAAATCCTCCAAACTACTTTGCGAATACTGCCTCGGGAGAATCTTTTGATTCCTCCTATACTCATATGCGATTGCCCTGCCCCGAAGGGGGAGGGATAAGAAAGCGCATCACTTCATGATCACTCGTTCCCTTATTGTCGCCGAAACGCGCGCGTGGATCGGCACGCCCTATCGGCATCAGGCCTCGCTCAAGGGCGTGGGCTGCGATTGCCTCGGGCTGGTGCGCGGGGTCTGGCGCGCTGTGATCGGCGATGAGCCGGAACGCGCGCCGCCTTACGCGCCCGACTGGGCGGAGGCGTTGAGCGGCGAGCCGCTGGCGGACGCCGCTGGGCGCCATTTCGTTGCCATCGATCGCGACACATTCCGCGCAGGCGACGTGCTGCTGTTCCGCTGGCGCGCCAACCTGCCGGCCAAGCACGCCGCCATCGTCACGGCAGCG
Organism: Hyphomicrobiales bacterium; assembly: GCA_016185205.1. GTDB lineage: Bacteria > Pseudomonadota > Alphaproteobacteria > Rhizobiales > Xanthobacteraceae > Pseudolabrys. The sequence goes on from JACPOA010000018.1 coordinate 22,906, forward strand.
GACACAATGGTGCACGCGCATGACGGCGCCGCGGTCGCTGAAGTAGCACTCGCGCCGTGGTGGCGACGGCGATTGGCTTACGCGTTCCGGTTTCCGGGAGTTGAGTAAGCGACGTCGCAGCTACGGGGTGACGTTCGGGTCGATACGCTTGGCCGTTGCCAAATCGGCTTCGGCGCCGGCCTTGTCGCCCTTTTTCTCCTTGGCGAGGCTCCGATTGTTGAAGGCTTTGGCATAGTTCGGATTGAGTTTGATGGCCTGATCGAAGTCCTGTATAGCGCGGTCGATTTGGCCTTTGTCGGCGTATGATAAGCCGCGATTGAAGAAGGTCAGGGCGAAGTTCGGATTGAGCTTGATGGCCTGGTCGTAGTCCTGAATAGCGCGGTCGGCTTGGCCTATTTTGCGGTGGGCGCTGCCGCGGTTGATAAAGGCCGCGGCGTCGTTCGGATTGAGCTTGATTACCTGACCGAAGTCCTGGATGGCGCGGTCGGTATCGCCCTTGCCGGCGTAGGCGTTGCCGCGACCGAAGTAGGCTAAGGCGTAGCTCGGATTGAGCTTGATCGCCTGTTCGTAGTCCTGGATGGCGCGGTCGTATTGGCGTTTGTTTTCATAGGTGCCGCCGCGATTGATGAAGGCCGCAGTGTCGTTCGGCTCGAGCTTGATGGCCTGATCGAAGTCCGGGATGGCGCGGTCGTATTGGCCCTTCTTTTTGTGGGCGACGCCGCGATTGGAGAAGATCAAGGCGAGGGTCTTTCCCGTGAACTTGCCCGACTGAATGAGGGCCGTACACCCGCCGATCTGCTGATCCGGTGTCGCGTTGTTCTTGCCGGAACACCAATCCAACTGTTGCTGAGTTTGCGCTTTAGCAGCGGGGGCGACGAAGGCCGTAATCGCTACAAGCGCGATAGCACCGACAGTCAAGCGTGCTGTTGCTGACATTTTTGTTCCTAACTCGCAATCATGCTGCGAGTCGTCACCTATAACAGAAGGCCTGTCACATGGCAGCCCTTGCTCTTTCCTTCGCCGGCGCCGCGCTTGGCAGTTCGGTGTTCGGTCCGACCGGCGCCATTGCCGGCCGTCTGATCGGAGCGCTTGCCGGCAATCTCATCGACCAGGCGCTGTTCGGCCGGCGCGAGCGCGTGCTGGAAGGTCCGCGCCTTTCCGATCTCGAGGTGATGGCCTCGACCGAAGGCGCAGCCATCCCGCGCGTCTACGGCCGCGCGCGGCTTTCAGGGCAGGTGATCTGGGCGACCAATCTCGAAGAGGTGGTCGGCAGCAATCAGCAGAGCAGCGGCGGCAAAGGCGGGCCGAAGGTCACGACGACGACGACGACCTATGCCTATTTCGCCAACTTCGCGGTCGGCCTGTGCGAGGGGCCGATCGGCAGCGTGCTGCGGGTGTGGGCCGACGGCAAGCCGCTCGATCTCTCCGGCCTGACCGTGCGCAGCTATAATGGCGACGAGGCGCAGACTCCGGACCCGCTGGTCGTGGCCAAGGAAGGTGACGCGCCGGCCTATCGCGGGCTGGCTTACGTCGTGTTCGAGCGGCTGCCGCTCGCCGATTTCGGCAACCGCATCCCGCAACTGTCGTTCGAAGTGATGCGCCCGATCGGTCGGCTCGAACGGATGACGCGCGCGGTCACGCTGATCCCGGGCGCCACCGAATTCGGTTACGAGCCGGCGACCGTGGTGCAAGTGATGGGGCCGGGCCGGTCGGCGCCGGAGAACCGGCATATTACTTACGCGGAGTCGGACGTGATCGGCTCGCTCGACGAGCTGCAGGCGCTGGCGCCGAATATCGAGCGCGTCGCCATCGTGGTGGCCTGGTTCGGCACCGATCTGCGCGCCGGCGAATGCCGCGTGGTGCCGGGCATTGATAATCGTGTGAAGACGGCCCATGGCGGCACCTGGTCGGTGGCCGGCGTCGACCGCGCCAGCGCGTATCTGGTGTCAACCGTTGACGGTCGGCCGGCATTCGGCGGAACGCCATCCGACAGCAGCGTGCGCGATCTGATCGCGGAGCTCAAAGCGCGCGGGTTGAAGATCACGCTCTATCCGTTCCTGATGATGGATATTGCGGCCGACAATGCGCTGGCCGATCCGTGGACCGGCGCGTTGTCGCAACCGGCTTATCCCTGGCGCGGGCGCATCACCTGCAGTCCGGCGCCCGGGCAGAGCGGCTCACCCGATGGCACGTCGTCGGCGGCGACCCAAGTCAACGCGTTCTTCAGCGGCGGCGCGGATGAGTGGAACTACCGCAACATGGTGCTGCATTACGCCACGCTGGCAGCGGATGCCGGCGGCGTCGACGCCTTCCTGATCGGCTCGGAACTGAAATCGCTGACGCGCGTGCGTTCGGCCTCGGGCGTCTATCCGGCGGTCGATGCGCTGGTGACGCTGGCCGCCGATGTGAAGACAATCGTCGGCAGCGGGACGCTCGTCACCTATGGCGCCGATTGGACTGAATATGGCGCGCATGTCGTTGACGGTGCGGCGAACGAAGTGCGTTTTCCGCTCGATCCGCTGTGGGCGTCGTCTGCAATCGACGCCATCGGCATCGACTACTACGCGCCGCTGGCCGACTGGCGTGACGACGGCAATCAGCTCGATCGCGCGTTGACCGACGATCCGCACCGGCTGAGCTATCTCGCCGGGAATCTCAACGGCGGCGAAGCCTATGACTGGTACTACGCCGACGATGGCGCGCGCGCCGCGCAAACCCGCAGCACGATCAGCGACGGGCTCGGCAAGCCGTGGATATTCCGGCAGAAGGACATTTGGAATTTCTGGTCGCAAGCCCATTACGAGCGTGTCGGCGGCGCCGAACTCGGCAGCCCGACGGCGTGGGTACCGCAATCGAAACCGATCTGGCTCACCGAACTGGGTTGCCCGGCGGTGGACAAGGGCGCCAACCAGCCGAGCGTGTTTCCCGATCCGAAGTCGTCGGAAGCGGGACTGCCGCATTTTTCCTCCGGCAAGCGCGACGATCTGATCCAGCGCCGCTATCTCGAAGCCGTGCTCGGCGCCTTCGATCCGGCCTTCGGCGCCGACGCGCTCAATCCGGTGTCGTCGGTTTACAGCGGCCGCATGGTGGCGCCCGACGGCATTCATCTGTGGACCTGGGACGCGCGACCTTATCCGATCTTTCCGGCTGCGACCGACGCCTGGAGCGACGGTCCCAACTGGGAAACCGGTCACTGGCTAACCGGCCGGCTCGGCTCGACGCCGCTCGACGAATTGGTCGCCACCATCCTCGCCGACAACGGCGTGAGCGGCGCGCAGACCAGCGAGCTGGGCGAGGGGCCGGACGGCTACGTGGTCGATCGCCCGATGGCGCCGCGCGCCATGCTCGATCCGCTGGCGCTGGCTTACGCCTTCGATGCCTTCGAGCAGGATGGCGTGCTGCGGTTCCGCCAGCGCGGCGGCGCGCCGGTGCTCGATCTCGCGGAGGACGCCCTCGTCCTGCCGGACGAGACAGCACCGGCGCGACTGACGCGCACGCAGGAGTCGGACTTGCCGCGCGAGGTGACCATCGGGTTCACCGACATCGGCGCCGATTATCAGCGCGGATCGGCGGCCTCACGCCGCCTGGTCGGCGGCTCGACCCGCACCGCGCATGCCGACCTCGCGATGGTGACCAACGACAGCGAGGCCGAGCGGCGTGCGGAAATCTGGCTGCAGGACCTGTGGGCCGGACGCGAAAGCGCCGAATTCGTATTGCCGCAAAGTCAAATGGCGTTGGGGCTTGGCGACGTGGTGGGCCTCACCGTCAACGGCCGGCGGCGGCTCATAGAAATCCAGGAGATTGTCGACGCCGAAGCCCGCGCGGTGCGCGCGCGCTCGATCGATCCGGAAGTGTTCGATCTGGCGCTGGCGCCGCCGCGGCGACGCGTGCCCGTGTCCCCGCCGGCGATCGCTCCGGTGCATGCGCTGGTGCTCGATCTGCCGACGCTTGCCTCCGGGCAGCCGCCGGTGCTGGCGCGGCTGGCGGTGTTTTCCGATCCTTGGCCGGGCCCGGTGGCGGTGTGGGTCTCGAGCGACGGCTTGAGCTACAGCCGTGCCGGCGTGGCGCTGGCGCCGAGCATCGTCGGCGAAACGCTCGACGATATTCCGGCCGGGCCGACCGCACGCTGGCACAATGCGAGCTTCCGTGTGCAGCTTTACGGCGGCGCGCTGGCCTCGGTGCCCGACAGCGCCGTGTTCGCCGGCGCTAATGCGGCCGCCGCGCAGCGCGCCGATGGCGCCTGGGAGGTGATCCAGTTCGCCAATGCCGAGCTGACAGGCGATCGCACCTATACATTGTCTCGCCTGCTGCGCGGCCAGGCCGGCAGCGAGTGGGGCATGGGCGCGCCTTTGCCGGCGGGCTCGCCTTTCGTGCTGCTTGACGAGCATGTTGTGCCGATCGCCAGCGGGCTCGACGCGCTGGAACGGACGTTGCAGCTGCGCGTGGTGGCGGCCGACCGCGACCACGGCGATCCAACCGCGCTCGCGCTCGAGGCGACGCCGCAGACGACCGCGCTGCGGCCTCTTACGCCGGTGTATGTGAAGGCCGCGCGGGGCGCTGGCGGCGTCACTTTTACGTGGATCCGGCGCGCGCGCTTCGATGCCGACAGCTGGGTGGGCGAAATTCCGCTCGGCGAGGACAGCGAGCAATACGCGCTCGATATCCTGTCTGGCACGACGGTGGTGCGCACGCTCGCCGCGACCGCGCCTTTGGTGCTTTACGCCGCCGCTGACGAGATCGCCGATTTCGGCGCACCGCAGACGACCTTAAGCGTGCGCGTCACTCAGATTTCCGCGACGGTGGGTGCGGGTTTTCCGGCCGCCGCCACCCTCAACCCGTAACCCCTGGACACCATGACCGACACAGCCAATCTCGGCCTGCCTTGCATCGAAGGCAGCCAGGCGCAGAAGCACGTCACCCACAACGACGCGCTGCGCATCCTCGACACGCTGGTGCAGCTCGCGGTGCTCGACCGCGATCTTGCCGCGCCGCCCTCATCTCCAGCGGAAGGCCAGCGCTGGATCGTCAAGACCGGCGCGACCGGCGCCTGGGCCGGCCACGTCAACACGATCGCCGCCTGGCAGGATGGCGCCTGGCAGTTCAGTGCGCCGCAGACCGGCTGGTGCGTCTACGTGGTCGATGAAGGTACGCTGCTGGTATGGAATGGCGCGGCCTGGGGCGATTTCTTCTCGACCGTGACATCGATTCAGAATCTGGCGCTGCTCGGCGTCGGCACCACGGCGGACACCACCAATCGTCTGAGCGCCAAGCTCAATAACGCGCTGTTTGTCGCCCAGACCGTAGCCGAAGGCGGCGACGGCAATCTGCGCTACAAGCTCAGCAAGGAGAGCACGGCCAAGACACTGTCGTTCCTGCTGCAGGACAACTATTCAGGGCGTGCCGAGATCGGTCTGACAGGCGACGACGATTTCCACTTCAAGGTATCGGCGGACGGAAGCGCATGGGTCGATGCGCTGCGGCTCGACAAGACAACGGGCCTGATGACGCACGTAGACGGGGTTGTCCCGCGAACGCTTTCCGTGCAGCGCGGTGGTGACACCAACGACTCGTCGTCGGGGTCTGGCGCCTATCACGATCACAGTCTCACCTATACGATCCCGGCGAACTTTCTGACGCAGGGGCGCGCTCTGCGCATTACTACGCATTGGCGATATACAAGCGGCAGCGCCGTGCCGGTTCTGGACATTCAATTGAAAACCGGCAGCACGGTTCTTGCCCATTTTACTCCAAGCGGCCAAATCGCGAGCAAGACAAACTTTCAACACGCGATCCAGTGGATTTTGCAGGCCGTAGACGCCCCTGGTGCTGCCGCTAACGTGGAAGCCGTTCAGATCGGCACCCCGCACAATCTTGGCAACATCGTTGTGGACAGTGATGTTGCAATGCCCGTTGCCCTGGCGACGAATGGAGCGCTGACGCTGAAGGTCGCGACGCAATGGGCGAGCGCCGGGACTGGAACGAATACGTTGAAGCTGAGCCAATTTATTGTCGAGGCATTGAATTAATACGGGTGGCAATCTCGCCGCCAAGATTGTTTCGAGATCGAAAACCGCTGCTGTTGGGCGGCATTAGCATTTCCGGAGTCCGGCATGGCTGCGTCATCTTACGACGCTGCGCTCGCGCGCCTGCTAGTGCACGAGGGCGGCTATACCAATCACCCTTCCGATCCCGGCGGCCCGACCAATTTCGGCATCACGATTTACGACTATCGCAAATACGTGAAGCCGAACGCCACCGCCGCCGACGTGCGCGCGATGAAGCTCGAGGATGCCAAGAACATCTATCGCGCCAAATATTGGGATGCGCAGCGCTGCAATGAGCTGCCAGCCGGCGTCGACTACGCCGTGTTCGATTACGGCGTGAATTCCGGTATCGGGCGCAGCGGCAAGGTGCTGCGCCGCGTGCTCAAGCTGCCCGACAACACCAGCGTGGTGACCGATGCAGTGATCGCGGCGGCGCGTGCGGTCGACGCCCAAGCGCTCATCGTTGCGATCTGCGACGAGCGCCTGCGCTTTCTCAAATCGCTTTCGACCTGGGGCGTGTTCGGCCAAGGCTGGGGACGGCGGGTGGCCGAGGTGCGCGTCGCGGCTACGGCGATGGCCGCCGGCGCCCCGTCGCCCGATCTTGGCCGTGCCGTCGCGCCGGGCCGCGCCATGGTGGCCGTGGCCAAAGGTGGCCAGCTTGGCTCAGCCGGCGCCATCGCCGCGGCCGGCGCCGCCGCGGCCAACCAGGCGCATGCGTCGGGCGCGCGGCCGGCAATGATCGCTGCCATCGTTATCGTTGCTCTCGCCGCCGCCTTTGGCGCCTGGGCATTCTGGCATTGGCGCCAGTCGCGTCAGCAACAAGCACCGGCCTGAAGGAGACTACATCATGTGGAACAAGATCAATGCCTGGTTCAAGCATTCGCTCACCATCCTGTGGGCGCGCGTGGTGGCGCTCGCCGGCCTTCTGCTGGCGGCGGGGCAGGCGCTGCTGGCCGACCCGAACGTTACGGCTGCGATCCAGGCCGCGCTGCAGCCGAAATTCATTCCCTATTACGTGATCGCGATCGGGCTGGTCACCGAGATCGCGCGCCGGCGCACGGCTGCGAAGGAATAGAGCGATGTTTGCCACCGTGCTCGGCTGGCTCGGCAACCTGTTCGGCGGCCCATTCGCCAAGGCCGCGGTCGACGCCTACCGCGCCAAGCTCACCGCCGAAAACACCAGCGAGAAGATCGCCGCCGATCTGGCCGCGCGCGAGCTCGTCGTCGAGAGCCGCGAACGTGAGCTGGCGGCGCAGGTGGTGATCGCGGAGCAGGGACGCTGGTACACCGCGCTGCCGCGCCCGCTGTTCGCTTTCGCTTTCGTGATTTACGTCTGGAAAGTCGTGGTCTGGGACAAGGTCTTGGGCCTTGGCACCACCGCCGCGCTGTCCGGCGACGTCGCGCAATGGGCACTGATCGTGCTCACCGCCTATTTCGGCGGGCGCAGCCTGGAGAAGGTGGCGCGGATTTTGGCGAGGAAGTAGCGACGCAAGCCGCTTGGCAGCGATCCATTCGCCCGCCACACTCTCTGCGATTCTTATCTTTTGGCGCACTTTCCGAGCGGCCGACCGGTGCCCATTCGGTCTGAAAGTGCGCGGCGGAGAGTATGCCATGGATGTACGAGAAGCCGTCGCAACGAGATTTAGTTGCCGGGCCTTCCTGCCTACGCCAATCTCCGAAGCCACCGTGCGCGACATTCTCGAACGCGCGGCGCACGCGCCGTCGGGCGGCAATCTGCAGCCCTGGCGCGTGCATGCGCTGGCCGGCAACAAACTCGAACAGCTCAAGGCGCTGGTGCGCGCGCGGCCGGAGCTGCTGCCGCGCGGCGAGGGCACCGAATACGACATCTACCCGCGCGATCTGAAAGAGCCGTACGAGACGCGCCGCCACCAGGTCGGTGCCGCGCTCTATCGGTCGATCGGTGTGCCGCGCGAGGACCGTCCCGGCCGTTATCGGCAATACGCGCGCAATTTCGAATTCTTCGGCGCACCGGTCGGGCTGCTGCTCTCGATCGACCGCGGCATGGGTCCGCCGCAATGGTCGGACCTCGGCGGCTATATCCAGACAGTCATGCTGCTGGCGCGCGCGCACGGTCTGCACAGCTGCGGTTTGGAGTCCTGGACCCACTGGCACAAGACCGTCTATTCCCTCCTCGATATCCCCTCCGATTACATGCTGTTCTGCGGCCTGGCGCTCGGCCACGCCGATCCGGACGTGCCGATCAACCAATGGCGCGCCCCGCGCGAGCCGCTCGACGCCTTTGCGTCGTTTGTTGGCTTCAATAGTTAACAGCCTGCGGCATAGGAACGCTCCCCGCGTTCAGCCCGCGTTCACCGGCGCGCCGTTAAACCCCCGCCATGCCGGTTCCCCGAAGTCTCCTCGCCGCCCTTCTGCTCGGCCTGCTGGCCGTTCCGGCCTTTGCCGCCGACGCGGCGCCACGCGCCTGCCTGAGCAAGGCCGAACAGCGCGCCGCGGTCGCCGACCACAAGGCTATCTCGCTCGCCCAGGCCGTCAAATCCCTGCGCGAGCACGGCCGCCGGGCCGAACTGGTTCGGGCCCGGCTCTGCCATCGCGACAATAGGCTCGTCTACGTGCTGACTCTGCTGGCGCGCAGTGGCAAAGTGACCAGCGCGACCGTTGACGCCGCCAGTGGCGATATCATCAATGGGCGCTAGCGCATGATCCCGAAAAAGCCTGTCCCGGACTTGATCCGGGATGGGAACCGGTTTTCGGATAAGATCATGCGCGAACAAGTCTAGCGGAGCATGCCCCCTTGCGCCTCCTCGTCGTCGAGGACGACCCCGACCTCAATCGCCAGCTCACCACGGCGCTGACCGACGCCGGCTATGTCGTCGATCGCGCCTTCGACGGCGAGGAGGGCCATTATCTCGGCGAGTCGGAGCCCTATGACGCCGTCATCCTCGACATCGGCCTGCCCAAAATGGACGGCATTTCGGTGCTGGAGTCCTGGCGGCGCGCCGGGCGCGCCATGCCGGTGCTCATGCTCACCGCCCGCGACCGCTGGAGCGACAAGGTGCAAGGCTTCGACGCCGGTGCCGACGACTATGTCGCCAAGCCGTTCCACCTGGAGGAGGTGCTTGCCCGCGTGCGCGCGCTGCTGCGCCGCTCGGTCGGCCACGCCAAGAGCGAATTCGTGTGCGGGCCGGTGCGGCTCGATTCGCGCACCGGTCGCGTCGCGGTCGACGGCAATCCGGTCAAGCTCACCAGCCACGAATACCGGCTGCTCGCCTATCTGATGCACCATGCCGGTCGCGTGGTGTCGCGCACCGAACTGGTCGAGCATCTCTATGACCAGGACTTCGACCGCGATTCCAACACCATCGAGGTGTTCGTCGGCCGCATCCGCAAGAAGCTCGGCGTCGACATCATCCAGACCGTACGCGGCCTCGGTTATCTGCTCAATGCGCCTGGCGCATGACCCCGAAAAGTGGGAACCGGTTTTCGGATAAGGTCATGCGCAAAAATGAAAATGTGAGGGCAGCACTGATTAGGCGGATTAGACTCTGATGCGCGCCAACTCCCTCGCGCTGCGTCTGTTCCTGTCGGCCACCGCCTGGGCGGTCGTCATCCTGCTGATCACCGGCGTGGTGCTGTCATCGCTCTATCGCCAGGCGGTGGAACGCGCCTTCGACCGCCGGCTCGGCGTCTATCTGCGCACGCTGGTAGCCGATGTCGCCTCGCCCGACGAGGCGGGCGACAAGTTTCCGCAGTCGCTCGGCGAGCCTTTGTTCGAGCTGCCGCTGTCGGGCTGGTACTGGCAGGTGACGCGGCTCGATCCCGGCAAGACGGATGTGCGCGCTTCCCGCTCGCTGTGGGACGGAGGCTTGCCGCATTTGCAGGACTACGGCATCGCCGCCGGGCCGAACGGGTCGCGCGAAGGCTATGTGCCCGGGCCCGAGGAGCAGCGGCTGCGGCTGGTGGAACGCAATATCGATCTTGGCGACGAGGGTCACTATCTCGTCGCGGTCGCCGGCGATGCGGCCGAGATCGCCGATGAAACGCGCTCCTTCGACCAGGCGCTGGTCATCACGTTTTCGATCCTCGCGGCGGTGCTGCTGCTGACCACCATGTTCCAGGTGCGCTTCGGGCTCGCCCCGCTCAAGCGCATCAGCGACAGTCTGGCCGCCATCCGTTCCGGCAGCGCCGAGCGGCTCGCCGGAAAATTCCCCGAAGAGATCGCGCCGCTGGCGCGCGAGACCAATGCGCTGATCGAGGCCAACAAGGAAATCGTCGAGCGCGCCCGCACCCATGTCGGCAATCTCGCGCATGCCTTGAAGACGCCGCTGTCGGTGATGGTGAACGAAGCCACCGCGCGCGGGTCCGAGCCGTTCGCGCTCAAGGTGCTGGAACAGGCCGACATCATGCGCGACCAGGTCGCCCGCCATCTCGAGCGGGCGCATCTGGCGGCGCGCCTGACGGTGGTCGGCTCGGTCACCGACGTGGCGCCGGTGGTTACGGCGCTGGCGCGCACCATGGAAAAAATCCATCGCGACAAAAACGTTGCCATCGAAGTGCATTGCGACGAGCAGGCGCGCTTCCGCGGCGAACGGCCCGATCTCGAAGAGATGATCGGAAACCTGGTGGACAATGCCTGCAAGTGGGCTTCGTCTCGCGTCGCCATCGAAGTGGTGCGCGAGCGCCCCGATGCGGCGAGCGAGCGCCAAGTGGTGCGCATTGTGGTCGACGACGACGGCCGCGGGCTGTCGCCGTCCGAGCGTGAGCAGGTGGCCAAGCGCGGGCAGCGGCTGGACGAGACCAAGCCGGGCTCCGGCCTGGGGCTCTCCATCGTGGTCGAACTGGCCAGCCTCTATGGCGGTGGGTTGACGCTCGGCACCGCGCCGCTCGGCGGCCTGCGCGCCGAACTGGTGCTGCCGGCGGGCTAGCAAACAGCGCTAAAACCGGCCTAAGCCGCCATTTTGCCTGAATCCTCCGGTCTCGATAGACTGATTGTTCCGTCAGGCTTGTGGTCAGCCTTGGCGGGTCGGTCTCAACGTCATCGATTTTCGGGGGTCGAAATGTCCGAGTCCAAATTCGTCGCCAAGTTTGCAGCTTTGGCTGTCATCGGCCTCTCGCTCGGCGCCTGCGCCGGCGATCCGGAATCCGGCCGTGGCCCGAAAGAGGGCACCGGCACGCTGCTCGGCGCCGGCACCGGCGCACTGCTCGGCGCCGCGGTCGCCGGCGGCGGCACCGGCAATCGGCTGGCCGGCGCCGCGGTTGGCGGTCTGCTCGGCGGTTTGATCGGTAATCGCATCGGCGCGGCGCTGGACGACGAGGACAAGGAGCGCGCCTATGCCGCGCAGCTGGACGCGCTCGAGCGCGGTCAGTCGGGCGCTCCGGTGTCGTGGAAGAATCCCGACTCCGGCCGCTACGGCACAATCGTGCCCGGTCCGGCCTACCAAGAGGCGGCCGGCCGTAATTGCCGGTCGTTTACCCACACCATCTATATCGACGGCCGGCCGCAGACCGCCCGCGGCACCGCTTGCCGCAACCCGGACGGAACCTGGACTACGATCGGCTAAGGTGACGCCGCTCGCGTCGAACAACTCCGCAGCTTCGACTTTGGTCGCGCCCCGCGCCCGCGGCGCCTTGATTAATCTATTGATTTTATAAAGCTATTCGCTTTCCCACCTTACAAAAGTTTAATCCCCCCGACAGGACGCTGTAAGGCTCATCACCCCATCTTCCGGTTCGAAACGGCGTGCCCCCCGCACGTCCACGAATCCCGATGGAGATTTCATGATGAACCCGAGCGTCATTCCCGCTCCCAACTCCCCCAAAAAGTCGCGCGTGCTCTCAGCGCGCCGCGTCATCCTGCTCGCCACCACCATCGCCAGCCTCGGCGTCGGCGCGCTCATTGTCGTCCCTGGCCTCAATTTGCCGAACGGCTATCCGGGAGCGCTCGCGCAGAATCTGACCGAGCAGGCGCGCAAGCTGCAGGCTCCGGTCGGCTTTGCCGACATCGTCGAGAAGGTCAAACCGGCGGTGATCTCCGTCCGCGTCAAGATGGACGGCGGCGCGCAAACCTCCGGTCTCGGCGGCGAGAACATGGAAAACGTTCCACCGGGTCTGCGGGAATTCTTCCGTCGCTTCGGCATGCCCGATGGCCAGAACGGTCCGGGCGGAATGCCGCGTGGCCACGGCCGTGGCCTCATCACCGGCCAAGGCTCCGGCTTCTTTATTTCCGCCGACGGCTATGCGGTGACCAATAACCACGTGGTCGACAAGGCCGACACCGTCCAGATCACCACCGACGACGGCAAGACCCACAACGCCAAAGTCATCGGCGCCGATCCGCGCACCGATCTTGCGCTGATCAAAGTCGACAACGGTCCGTTCCCCTATGTGAAGCTGTCCGACAAATCCCCGCGCATCGGCGACTGGGTGCTCGCGGTCGGCAATCCGTTCGGCCTCGGCGGCACCGTCACCGCCGGTATCGTCTCCGCGCGCGGTCGCGACATCGGCGCGGGCGCCTATGACGACTTCATCCAGATTGACGCGCCGGTGAACAAGGGCAATTCCGGCGGACCTACGTTTGACACCGAAGGCAATGTAATCGGCGTCAACACGGCGATCTTCTCGCCGTCCGGCGGCTCGGTCGGCATCGCCTTCGCGATTCCCGCCGACACCGTCACCAGCGTCATCAATCAGCTCAAGGAGCGCGGCTCGGTGACGCGCGGCTGGATCGGCGTTCAGATCCAACCGGTGTCGCAGGACATCGCCGACAGCCTTGGCCTCAAGAAGGCGGAAGGCGCGTTGGTCGCCGAGCCGCAGAAGGACGGTCCGGCGGCGAAAGCCGGCATCGAAGCCGGCGACGTCATCATTGCGGTCAATGGCCAACCGGTGAAGGATGCCCGCGATCTCGCCAAGAAGATCGGCGCGCTGGCTCCGAAAACCAACGTCAAGCTCACGGTCCTGCACAAAGGCTCCGAAAAAACCATCAGCTTGACGCTCGGTGAACTGCCGAACGCCAAGGAGGCGCGCGCGACTTCCGAAGACAGCGACGGTAGCGCCGATCTCGGCAAGCTCGGTCTCACGCTCGCTCCCGCCGCCCGCGTCGCGGGTGCCGGCGCGCAAGGCGTGGTGATCACCGGCGTCGACGCCTCCGGCGCTGCCGCCGACCGCGGCTTCTCGACCGGCGATGTGATTCTCGAAGTCGCCGGCAAATCGGTTTCCACGCCCGCCGACGTGCGCACGGTCATCGCCAGCGCCCGTTCGGAAGGCAAGCGCAGCGTGCTGTTGCGGGTGAAATCGGGTGACAACACCCGCTTCGTCGCCCTGCCGGTGGGTCGCGGCTAACGCGCATGATCCCGAAAAGCTTGTCCTCGGACTTGATCCGTGGATGGGTACCGGTTTCCCGCCTTCGCGAAGCCCGCTTCGGCGGGCGAAGGAAGGTCGGAAAAGATCATGCGCAAGGAAGTTTAAATTTGGGGACGTCCTACCGGCATCCGTCGCCCCCGCCGGTGGTTCGACCTCAACGGGGCGGGCCTTGTGCCCGTCCCGGCAAATTCCGGACTGCGGTTACGTCCGCCGTCCGTTCCGAACTCCAACCCTGGCATACGTCGCCCCCGCTGGGGTGGGGTCGTTGAGGGGGTGGCGGGCCAATCCCGCCACCCCCTCGTGTACGGAAGGGGGCAAGCATGGCCAGGCCGGGGATTGGCCGGCGGCCGATTTAGCTGGATTTGGTGACACCGATGCCCACTTATGCGGATATTCACGGGGCTAGCGTCGCCGGCCGGATGGCCGATGCGCAACCGGATCGGGTCACCATGCGCCTTCTGATCATCGAGGACGACCGCGACGCCGCCGACTATCTGGTCAAGGCATTCCGCGAGGTCGGCCATGTCGCCGATGCCGCCCACGACGGCGAGGACGGCCTGGCGATGGCGCTCGACGGCCAATACGACGTGCTCATCGTCGACCGTATGCTGCCTAAGCGCGACGGGCTGTCGCTGATCGGCACCCTGCGCGGCAAAGGCATCGAGACGCCCGCGCTCATTCTGTCCGCGCTCGGCCAGGTCGACGACCGGGTCAAAGGCCTGCGTGCCGGTGGCGACGACTATCTGCCCAAGCCCTATGCATTCTCCGAACTGCTGGCGCGTATCGAGGTGCTGGCGCGCCGCCGCGGGGCTCGCCACGAGGAAACCGTGCTGCATGTCGGTGATCTCGTGCTCGACCGGCTGTCGCACGAAGTCCGCCGGGGAAACGAGGAGATTTCGCTGCAACCGCGCGAATTCCGCCTGCTGGAATACCTGATGCAGCATGCCGGGCAGGTGGTGACCCGCACCATGCTGCTGGAGAGCGTGTGGGACTACCATTTCGACCCGCAAACCAACGTGATCGACGTGCACATCTCGCGCTTGCGCTCGAAAATCGATAAAGGATTCTCCCAGCCGCTTCTGCACACCATCCGCGGCGCGGGATACATGATACGTGACGGCGCTCGGTAAGCTTTTCCGCACCACCACGTTCAAGCTGACGCTGGTCTATTTGACCGTGTTCGCGATGTTCGCGGCGTTCCTGCTCGGCTATTTCGCTCTCAACACCCGCCGCCTGATCGACGAACAGATCACCGATACCGTCAATGCCGAGATTACCGGTTTGTCGGAGCAATACAGCCAAGGCGGCATCCGGCGGCTCGTGATCGCGGTCGATGCGCGCGCCCGCCGTCCGGGTTCGAGCCTCTATCTCGTGACGACATTCACCGGCGAGGCGCTGGCCGGCAATGTCACGGCACTGCAGCCGGGCATTATCGACAAACCAGGCTGGGCTCAGACCGTTTACCGCCGGCTCGACGAATCCGAAGTCCGCGAGCATGTCGAACACCAGGCGCTGGTGCGGGTATTCCAACTGCCGGGCGGCTTCCGCCTGCTGGTCGGCCGCGATCTCGACGAGCGCGAGCGGCTCTATCACATCGTGCTCGCTGCCGGACGCTGGTCGATCGCCATCGTGATCGTGCTGGGCCTGGCCGGCGGCCTGTTCGTCACCCGCCGCGTGCTGCGCCGCGTCGATGCGATGACGGAAACCACCCGCACCATCATGGGCGGCGATCTCGGTGGGCGGCTGCCGGTCGCCGGCACCGGCGACGAGCTCGACCGGCTCGCGGAAAACCTCAATGTCATGCTCGAGCGCATCGAGGCGCTGATGCGCGGCTTGAAGGAGGTCTCCGACAATATCGCGCACGATCTCAAGACACCGCTGACGCGTTTGCGCAATCGTTGCGAGCAGGCGTTGCGCACGTCCAGCTCCGAGACCGAATACCGCGCCGCGCTCGAGGCGACAATCGGGGAATCCGACAATCTGATCGCGACCTTCAACGCGCTGCTGATGATCGCGCGCGCGGAATCCGGCCAGGCGCGCGGCGATATGAAGGAGTTCGATGCCGCCGAGATCGCGCACGACGTTTGCGAGCTGTACGAGCCGCTGGCCGAGGAGAAGGGCATCGCGCTCAAAGTGGAGGCCGACACGGCGGCGCCGGTCAACGGCAATCGCGAGCTGGTGAGCCAGGCGCTCGCCAATCTGGTCGACAACGCCATCAAATATGCCGAGCCAGTCGACAAGGCGGTGAACGGCGTGGCGCCGGAAATCGTCGTGCGCGCTCTCAGCGAAGGCGACCACATCCTGCTCACGGTCGCCGACAGCGGGCCGGGCATTCCTGAGTCCGACCGCGCTCGCGCCGTGGAACGGTTCGTGCGGCTCGAGCAGAGCCGTTCGCAACCGGGCTCGGGGCTGGGCTTGAGTCTGGCCTCGGCGGTGGCGCGGCTGCATGGCGGCGAATTGACGCTGGAGGATAATCACCCGGGCTTGAAGAGCATCATTGCCTTGCCACGGGGAGGCCCGCTACAGAATGCGGGATGAGGCCGCCCGCCAAGAAGAAAGCTGTCGCCAAGAAGGCCGCTGCTAAGAAAGCCGTGCGCAGGCCGGCCATGAGCCGCAAAGCTTTGGGTGCCAAATCCGGCGGTAGCAACGTGTTGCCCAAAGCCGGTGGCGCCACGCTGGCCGGCCGGATTGTCACGGCGCCGCAACTGGTTGACTCGAAAGCCGCGCGTGCGCGCGTGACCGAGTGGCTGGCCGGCCTGCCGGCGGGGGAGGCCAAGCCGCTGAAAGCACGCCTTGTCGACCATAATACCGTCAATACGCTGCTGGCGAGCCTGGCGGAAAACTCACCCTATCTGTGGGAGCTGGCCAGCCACGAGCCGCAACGCCTGCTGCGTCTGCTCGATTGCGATCCCGACCGGCATCTCGCCGGTCTGCTCGCCGAGCATGGCCGCGCCGCCGCGACGACCGCCGACGAGACGCAAGCCATGCGGCTGCTGCGCCGCATGAAAGCCGAGGCCGCGCTGCTGATCGCGCTCGCCGATATCGGCGGCGTCTGGCCGGTGATGCGGGCGGCGCGCGCTCTCTCTGAACTGGCCGATAGCGCGGTCGATGCCGCCGCCCGTTTCGTGCTGGCCGATGCCGCGCGCGCCGGCCGCTTGACGCCGAAAGACAAGACGCAGCCGCAGCTCGGCAGCGGCTACATCGTGCTGGCGATGGGCAAGATGGGGGCGTTCGAACTCAACTATTCGAGCGATATCGATCTCATCGTGTTCTACGATTCCGCAGCGCCGGCTCTGCCGGCGGATGCGGCGCCGGCGGCCTTGTTCGTGCGGCTCACCCAGCGGCTGGTGAAACTGCTGCAAGAGCGCACCGCCGACGGCTACGTGTTCCGCACCGATCTGCGGTTGCGCCCCGATCCGGCCTCGACTGCGATCGCGATTTCGACGGCGGCGGCGGTGTCCTATTACGAAAGCGCCGGGCAGAACTGGGAACGCGCCGCCATGATCAAGGCGCGCGCCTGTGCCGGCGACATCGCGGCGGGCGAGGCGATCCTCAACGGTCTGGCGCCGTTCGTCTGGCGTAAATATCTCGACTTCGTCGCCCTGGCCGACGTGCACGCCATGAAGCGGCAGATCAACGCCTATCGCGGTCACGGCGCGATCGCGGTCGAGGGCCACAATATCAAGCTCGGCCGCGGCGGCATCCGCGAGATCGAGTTCTTCGCCCAGACCCAGCAATTGATCGCGGGCGGCCGCAATCCGGCCTTGCGCGACCGCGACACGCTCACCACCCTCGACAAACTGGAGCAAGATCTCTGGATCGACGCGGGCGCGCGCGACGACATGAAGGCGGCCTATTGCTTCCTGCGCACGGTCGAGCACCGGCTGCAGATGATGAACGACGAGCAGACGCAAACTCTGCCGGCCGAGCGCGCAGACCTCGAACGCTTCGCGCGCTTTCTGGGCTTCGCGGATCGCGACGCCTTCGCCACGGTCCTGCTCGGTCATCTCGAGAAGGTGCAGCACTATTATGCGCGCCTGTTCGAAAAGGCGCCCAGTGCCGACCGGCCGGCGCTGCTGTTTCCGGGTGATGCCGACGACCACAAGACGCTCGATCGGCTGTCCGAACTGGGCTTCCGGGCGCCGCTGGAAGCCTCGAGTATCGTGCGCCAGTGGCTTGCCGGCGCGCATCGCTCGCTCAAGGGCGACGCCGCGCGCGAGCACTTGCGCGAGTTGCTGCCGGTCTTGCTCGAGCATCTGGCGCGAACCGATAATCCCGGCGCCTCATTGGTGTTGTTCGATCGATTCCTCGCCAATCTGCTCGGCGCGGCGCGCCTGCTGTCGCTGCTGCGGCAAAAGCCCGACCTGATCGCACTGATCACATTGATCCTCGGCACCGCCCCGCGGCTCGCCGACACGCTGGCGCGCAATCCGCAGGTCATGGACGCGTTGGTCGATCCGAGCTTCTTCGGCAGCTTGCCGGACGATGACGAACTTGGGCGCCGGCTCAACGCCGCGCTCGCGCAGTCGCGCTATGACGAGGACCTGCTCGAACGCATTCGCATGTTCGGGTTGGAATACATGTTCCTGATCGGCGTGCGGATTTTGTCCGGCACGGTGACGGCGCGGCAGGCCGGCGAGGCCTTCGCGCGGCTGGCCGACGCGGTGATTCGCGCGGTGCATGGCGCGGTCGCCGACAATTTCGCCGCCACGCACGGCCATATGCGCGACGAGGAAACCGCCGTGCTCGCCATGGGCAAACTGGGCGGCCGTGAGATGACCGCGACCTCCGATCTCGACTTGATCCTGGTCTACGACTTCGACGGCCAACATCCCGAATCGGATGGCAGGCGCTCGCTGTACGGCGCGCAATATTTCGCGCGTCTCACCCAGCGGCTGATCAACGCGCTGACCGCGCAGACCAATTACGGCGCGCTCTACGATGTCGACATGCGGCTGCGCCCGTCCGGCCGCGCCGGGCCGCTGGCGACCCAGATCGGCGGCTTTACCAGCTATCAGGAGACCGAGGCCTGGACCTGGGAGCACATGGCGCTCACCCGCGCGCGGGTGGTGTCGGCGTCGCCGGTCTTCGGTGCGCGCGTGGAGCGTGTCATCCACGGCATCTTGCAGCGGCCGCGCGACGCCGCTCTGATCGCCGGCGACGTGGTGGAAATGCGCGCGGCGATCGCCAAGGAAAAGGGCGACGGCGAACGCTGGGACCTCAAATACGTCGCCGGCGGACTGGTCGACCTGGAATTCATCGCACAATATTTGCAGCTCGTGCACGCCCACCGGCTGCCCGATATCCTCGATACCTCAACCGCTCGCGTGCTCGACAAGGCCTGGGCGTTGCGCGTGCTGGCGGTCGAGGATGCCGAAATCCTGCGTCCGGCGGTGCAGCTCTATCACGACCTCACGCAGATCCTGCGGCTGTGTCTGGGCGGTCCGTTCGATGCCAAGACTGCGGGCGCCGGGCTGCTACGGCTGCTGGCGCGCGCCGCCGACGTGCCGGATTTCGCCACCCTCGATGTCACGCTGATCGAGACGCAAGCCAAGGTACGCGAAAGCTTCGTGCGCATCCTGGGGAAGGCGCCTTAGACAGCGGCAGTCACGCCGCTTGCTCTTTCGGCAGCGGGCATTGCGGATTGAGCGGCAGGCGCACCACCACCAGCGTGCCCTTGCCGAGCGTGGAGCGGATGCGCATGCGGCCGCCGTGCAGTTCGACCAGCGATTTGGCGATCGCCAGGCCCAGCCCCGAGCCCTGATGGCTCTTGGTGAGTTGGCTTTCGACCTGTTCGAACGGGCGCCCGAGCTTGGTGAGCGCCTCCTTGGCGATGCCGATGCCGGAATCGGCGATGGCGAGCACGATGCAATGGTCGGTCGCGCGCCCGCGCACGGTAACGCGTCCGCCCTGTGGCGTGAATTTCACCGCGTTGGATAGTAGATTGAGCGCGATCTGCTTGAGCGCGCGGCGGTCGGCGCGCAGATTGAGCTCGGGCGATATCCTGGCGACCAGATCGAGCTGCTTGTCCTGCGCGCGCGCGGACACCACGCGCATGGCTTCGGTCAGCAGCGTATCGAGGTTGAGATCCTCGAAATCTAGCCGGATGCGGCCGGCCTCGATCTTCGACATGTCGAGAATGTCGTTGATGACGTCGAGCAGATATTCGCCGCTGCCGCGAATGTCGCCGCAATATTCGAGGTATTTCTCGGCGCCGAGCGGGCCGAACATGCCCGACTCCATGATCTCGGAAAACCCGATGATGGCGTTGAGCGGCGTGCGCAGTTCGTGGCTCATATTGGCGAGGAATTTAGATTTCGCCTGGTTGGCATCCTCGGCGCGGGTCTTTTCTTCGGCGTATTTCTCGGCCAGTTCCGCCAGCCGCTGCTGCGAGGCGCGCAGGTCGGCGATGGTCGCGATCTGGCGCTGCTCGCTGTCGAGCAGCTTTTCCTCGTGCGTCTTGAGGGCGGTGATGTCGGTGCCGACCGACACATAGCCGCCGTCCTTGGTGCGGCGCTCGCTGATGTGCAGCCAACGGCCGTCCTCGAGCTGCGCCTCGAAGGTGCGCGCGCCCGGCACGCTCGGGCCGCTGGTGACGATCTTGTTGCGCACCACCGGCTTCGAGCCAGCCGCGACGACCGACTCGTAGGAGGCGCCCACCATGATCGTCGCGTCGGGCAGGTTGTGCAGCTCCTGGAAATTCGAATTGCACAATACCAGCCGATTATCGGCATCCCATAGCACGAAGGCTTCCGGAATGGTCTCGATGGCGTCGCGCAGCCGCATATCGGCGGCCACCGTTTTCTCGACCAGGCTCTTCTGCTCGGTGATGTCGACGGCGATGCCGATGAGATGCAGACCCGGCTCGTCGGGCTGGCGCACCAGCTCGCAGCGGGCGCGCAGCCACACCCAGTGGCCGTCGGCGTGGCGCATGCGGAAGGCGTGGTCGATGGCGGTCATCTTGGCATCGGCCAGCTCGGTGGCGAGCTCGTAGAGCTGCACGTCGTCCGGATGCACCAGCGCGCTGACGTCGCCGAACGGCAACAGGTTGTCCTTGGCCTGCAGGCCGAGGATGTCGAACATCGATTGCGACCAGAAAATGCGCCCGCGCGCGAGGTCCCAGTCCCACAGTCCGCAGCGGCCGCGGTTGAGCGCGGTATCGATGCGGCTGCGCACCGTCTCATAGATCAGGTCGGCCTCGCGCGCGCGCGTCGCCTGCCAGTGGAAGGCGAAGCCGAGGATGAGCACGACGAAGCCGGTGGTGGCCGACAGCGTGACGGTCAGGGTGGTGATCGAGCGCCAGGAGGCGAGCGCGCCGGCGCGCGATTGCACCACCGCGATCTGGCCGAACGGGGCGTTGAGCATGCGCACGGTCGCCAGCGCGCGGCTGTCGTCGGGCAGCGTAATTTCAAGCACGCCGGCGCCGGAGCCGAAGGTGGTGAGCGGTTGCGTCGGCCCGAGCAGATCGATCAGGCGGCGGCCGATGGTGGCGTCGGCGGCGGGCGTGGCGGCCGCCACCACGCCCTCCGCATTGGTCAACAGGAAGCGGCGTCCGACCTCGGTGGCCCAGGGCGGCAGCGCGCGCGCCAGTACCTCCTGCGGGCGCTCGACCGCGTCGCCGGTCTGCTTGAGCGGCTGTTGCAGGCGCTCGGCGGCAAGATCGGCGACCGCTTCGAGCGACAAGGCCATGGTGTTGAGGGTCTGCCGCCGCTGGTCGAGCACCTGCACGACCGCGCCCACGCAAATGGTGGCGAGGAATGCAATGATCAGCACCGGCACGGCGCGACGCAGCAAAGGCTCTGCCGTCAGCAGGCGCCGATACGCCGGTTTGGCGATCGACTGCGCGAGGCCCTTGATGGAATCGGGATGTGCAGACGCACTCGCCACGCCGGCGCGCGCCATAGACGGCCTCCGTTCGGAATTTCCCCTAGACCCTCGAACCGGAAGGATGTGCCGCATCTTTCCGAATCACTTGATGATTGGAATCGATGGACGCTGATTTGTCGAGAGTCCGAAGAGTCAATTATTTAAAAAACGTTACCCACGGATAGTTTAGGTAACACAAAGGGTAATCTGGATTATCGGTTTCGCCGGAATGCGCTGGCGCTGCGGGTTTTCAGGGCGCTAGCCCAGCGCGCGCTGCACGATATCGGCTAAATCGCGCGACAGGCTGGGCGCGGCCTTGATGCGTTCCAGCGCGGCCTGCGCCTTGGCGCGGCGGCCGGATTCCATCGTGCGCCAGCTGCGGAACGCAGTGGCGAGCCGCGCCGCCACTTGCGGATTTTTCGGATCGAGCGCGAGCAGGGTATCGGCGATGAAGTCGTAGCCGGCGCCATCGGCGCGGTTGAATTGGGTCGGATTGGCTTGCGCGAAGACCCCGATCAGCGCGCGCACGCGGTTGGGGTTGGCGAGCGAGAAGGCCGGGTGGGCGGTGAGCGTGCGTACCTGGTCGAGCGTATCCGGCTGCGGGATCATGGCCTGCAGCGAGAACCATTTGTCGATCACCAGCGCATCGGCGGCATAGCGCGCATAAAAATCGGCAAGCGCCTGGGCGCGTTCCGGCGCGGCATGCAGCGACAAGGTCGCGAGCGCCGCCATGCGGTCGGTCATGTTGTCGGCCGCCTGGTATTGCCGCGCGACGCGCGCGATGGCTCCTGCTGCGCCGGTGGCCGCCAGCAGATCGAGCGCGCTATTGCGCAGGGAGCGGCGGCCGGCGCTAGCCGCGTCGGGCGAGTAGGGGCCGGCAATGGCCATGCGGTCGTAGGCATTGGCCAAAGCGGGCCCCAGGCGTTCGCCGATGCCCGCGCGCAATGCGGTGCGCGCGCGGTGGATCGCGTCCGGATCGATGTCGTGGCCGATCTCGCGCGCGATGTCGCCTTCGCCCGGCGGCGCCAGCGCGAGTGCGACAAAGGCCGGCTCCAGTGTCGTATCGTCAAGAATGGCGGCCAGCGCCGCGATCAGCTTGTCATCGACAAGCGGCTGTTTTCCGGTACGCAGCGCGGCGACATTGTCGATCAGCAGCCGCATCGAGATCGTCTGCAGCACCTGCCAGCGATTGAACGCATCGGCATCGTGCGCGGCCAGGAAGGCGAGATCGTCCGAGCCAAGATCGCTGACCAGCTTGATCGGGGCGGAAAATCCGCGATTGATCGAGAGCACCGGCCGCTCGGCGATGCCGGTGAATTCGAAGGTCTGTGCCGGCTCGCTCAGCACCAGCACGCCGCGCTCGATCGTCCCGCTACCCGACAGCTTGAGCGGCAGATCATGTCCGTCCTTGCCGACGAGGCCGAGCGCCAGTGGGATCACCATCGGCTCTTTCGTCGGCTGATTGGGCGTCGGCGCAATGCTCTGTTTGCATTCGAGCGTGTAGGTCTTGCGCGCGGCGTCGAAGCGGGTGCTGACCGTCACTTCCGGCGTGCCGGCTTGGCTGTACCAGCGCATGAACTGTGTCAGGTCGCGCCCACTGGCGTCGGCGAAGCACTGGATGAACTGCTCGACGGTGGCCGCTTCGCCGTCGTGGCGGGCGAAATAGAGATCCATGCCGGCGCGGAATTTTTCGCGGCCGAGCAGGGTCTGCACCATGCGCACCAACTCGGCGCCTTTCTCGTACACGGTGCTGGTGTAGAAATTATTGATCTCCCTATACATTTCTGGGCGCACCGGATGTGCCAGCGGGCCGGCGTCCTCGATGAACTGCGCGGCGCGCAGGCCTCGCACGTCGGAAATGCGCTTCACCGGCCGCGAGCGCATGTCGGAGGAAAATTCCTGGTCGCGGAAAACCGTGAGCCCTTCCTTCAGGCAGAGCTGAAACCAGTCGCGGCAGGTGATGCGGTTGCCGGTCCAATTGTGGAAATATTCGTGCGCGATGACCGCCTCGATACCAGCGAAATCGCCATCGGTCGCGGTCTCCGCGCTCGCCAGCACGTATTTGTCGTTGAAGACGTTGAGGCCCTTGTTCTCCATCGCGCCCATGTTGAAGTCGGAGACGGCGACGATCATGAAGATGTCGAGGTCGTATTCGCGGCCGAAGGCCTGCTCGTCCCAGCGCATGGAACGCTTGAGCGAATCCATGGCGTAGCCGCAGCGGCCTTCCTTGCCCGGCTCGACATAGATGCGCAGCGTGACGTCGCGGCCGGACATGGTGCGGAAACGATCCTCGACGCAGGCCAGATTGCCCCCGACCAGCGCGAACAGGTAGGACGGCTTGGGATGCGGATCGTGCCAGACCGCGAAATGCCGCCCTTCGGGCAGCTCGCCGCTCTCGACCGGATTGCCGTTCGCCAATAGCACGCGCGCGTCGGCGACGTCGGCTTCGATGCGCACGGTGTAGACCGCCATCACATCGGGCCGGTCAGGAAAATAGCTGATGCGGCGGAAGCCTTCCGCCTCGCATTGCGTGCAATAGGTGCCGCTCGAGCGATAGAGTCCGGAGAGCTGGGTGTTGGCGGTCGGATCGACCAGCGTCTCGATCTCCAGCGTGAACGGCCGGTTCGGCACCTGTGGAATGGTCAGGCTGTCCGGCGTCGCCGCATAACTGTCATGCGGCAGCACGGCGCCATTGAGCTTGAGCGACACCAGCGTCAGCCCATCGCCATCCAGTACCAGCGGCGCGGCCGCCGATTGCGGATTGGGCTTGAGCGCCAGCGTTGCGCGCACTTTCGTTAGCGTCGGGTGCAGCGAGACGTCGAGTGTGACGGTTTCCACCAGCCAGTCGGGCGGGCGGTAATCTTTCAGGCGGATGGGCTGGGCGATATCGGTGCGCATGAGCTTGATCTAAGATGTCCGGCCAGGAATTGGAAGGAAGAATGATGCCGACCATGCGCGCCATGGTTCTGGATCGGCCCGGAACGCCGCTGGTCATGCGGGAGCGGGTGCTGCCGGTGGCGGGCGCCGGTGAACTGCTGATCGAGGTCAAAGCCTGCGGCGTCTGCCGCACCGATCTGCATGTGGTGGACGGCGAACTGGCGCATCCGAAATTGCCGATCGTGCCGGGCCACGAGGTGGTCGGCCGCATTGCCGCCATCGGCGCGGACTTGAGTGGCTTTAGCATCGGCGAGCGGGTCGGCGTGCCCTGGCTGGGCGCGACCTGCGGGTCGTGTCCCTATTGCCGTGAGGGCGCCGAAAACCTGTGCGATGCGCCGGTGTTCACCGGCTATACGCGTGACGGCGGCTACGTGAGCCACACGGTCGCCGATGCGCGCTATTGCTTCGCGCTCGGCGAGCAGGGCGACAACGCCGAGATCGCGCCATGGCTGTGCGCCGGCCTGATCGGCTGGCGCAGCTATCGCATGGCGGGGGAGGGCAGGACGCTGGGTCTCTATGGCTTCGGCGCCGCCGCCCATATCCTGGCGCAAGTGGCGGGCTGGCAGGGGCGGCGCGTGTTTGCCTTCACGCGCAAGGGCGATAGCGCGGCGCAGGATTTCGCGCGCTCGTTGGGCGCGGTATGGGCGGGCGCCTCCGACGATCTGCCGCCCGAGCCGCTCGACGCCGCGATCATCTTCGCGCCGGTCGGCGCGCTGGTGCCGGCAGCCCTCAAGGCGGTGAAGAAAGGCGGTCGCGTGGTCTGCGGCGGCATCCACATATCGGACATACCGAGCTTTCCCTATGCGCTGCTGTGGGAAGAGCGGCATGTGATGTCGGTGGCCAATCTCACGCGGGCGGACGCGCGTGAATTTCTCGACATCGCGCCCAAAGCCGGTGTGACATGCGAAGTGACGCGCTATCCGCTCGCGCGCGCCAATGTGACGCTCTCGGATCTGCGCGCCGGCCGCCTGCAAGGCGCGGCCGTGTTGATTCCCTGACGCACGCTTCAGCGCATCGGCTCGGCGTGGCCGATCACGCGTTTGAACGACGGCGAGCGCAGTTTCAAGGCGCGCTCCAGCTCATCGACTTTCTCGTGCACGCTCTGCACGCTTAAGTTCGGATCGACGCGGCAGTGGAAGTTGACGATTTCGCCATCGTCGGTCTCGCGCACGCGCACGTTATGCACGTCGCGGATGGTGCGGCCGTGCGGGGCGAGCTCCGCCAAAGCGAGCTCGACCGCCTTCACGCGCTCGGGCGGCGCTTCGCGACTGTGAGCTTCCTGCGGCTGCAACGGCTCGATATGCGTTTCCACCTCGACGTCGGGGCCAAGTTCGCCTTTGATCGCGGCTTCCAGGCTGTCCGCCAACTCGTGCGCGGCGCGCAAGCTGAGCTTGCCGTCCACTTCCAGATCGAGCGAGACGGCAAGGCGGTCCTGGATGTCGTGAACGGTGACGTGATGTACAGCGAGCGCCTTGTTGCGTGCGATCACAAAAATGCGGTCCATCATCGATTCATTGTCAAGCGCGATTGGCGTAGTGGTGACCGTGACATCGGCGTCTTCGAACAGACTGGCGACTGCCTTTTGAATGTTGGCCATCACCACGGCGATCTGATCCGATGGGAAGGTTCGCGGCAGTTTAACCGCCGCGTCGATGAAATAGCGCGGCCCGACCACCCGCACCCGTACTCGCTCGATTTCAACAACACCAGCGATTTTGCGGATTTCCGTCTCGACTTTGTCGGCGACGCCTTCCGGGGCGGTATCGACCAGAGTGGCGAGGGTGCGCCGTACCATTCGAAATCCGAGAAAGGAGATCAACACCGCGACCGCAATCGCGGCCACCGGATCGGCCCAGCTATAGCCGTAGGCGGAGAGCGCAAGTCCGGCAATGACCGGAATGGAACCGAAGAAATCGGACGCGAAGTGCAGGGAGTCTGCTTCCAGCGCCTGGCTCTTGGTTTCACGCGCGACCTTCAACAAGGCCCGTGCACGCCAGGCATTGACTGCCATCTCGATGCCAAGCACGACGAAGGGGATGAAGGAGAATGTGACCGGCGGGCTTCCGGTCTGCAACCGCTGGACCGCCTCCACCGCCACGCCTCCAGCCAGCAGGAACAGAAGGGCCGACGCGCCGAGCGCCGCAATGCTTTCGACCTTGCCGTGACCGTAATGATGTTCCGCATCCGGCGGCCGGTCGCCGACGCGCACCGCAATCCAGGTTATCAGCGTTGCGCCGAGGTCGACCAGGCTGTGCAAAGCATCGGAAATCAACGCCAGGCTGCCAATGGCGACGCCGACGACGAACTTCACCGCCGCGAGCGACCCGCTCGCGAAAATGGAGACGATCGCGACCTTTTCCTTCTTGCTCGCCATGACTGGTTTCTCTTGGAGTTCGTGTTAACAGGCGCTGCGAAAAGTCACAACATAACCGGCTTACCGTCTTCCGCCGCCGAGCGGGTGACCGCGTCGAGAATGCGGATATTGCCGAGCAGTTGCTCGGTGGAGAAACGATAGGGCGCACGGCCCTCAATCGCGTCGGCCCAAGCCTCGAAATTCAGCCGTACTGTGTTGACGTCGTGATAGCTTCGCGTCTCGCGCGAGCCGTCGGTCCGGCAATGCACGAAGCTCGACGGGATGCCCTTGTCGACATTGCCGCCTTCCTGTACCTCGACCCAGCCCTGGTCGCCGACGAGCGTGAAACGCCCATAAAACGGCGGCGTCGACAGGCAGGTGATGCGGCCGCGCGCGCCATTGGTGAAATCGATCTCGGCACTGACGAAATCCTCCGCCGGGGCCGGGAATATCTGCGAAGCCGTGCGCGCGGCGACGCGCGTCGGTTTGCCCGCCAGCGATACGAACAGATCGCCGAGATGGATGCCGAGCGCGGTCCAGGCGCCGGCCGGTGCATGCCTGGGATCGCGCCGCCAGTTCGACGGGTCCATCTTGCGGAAATTGCTGTGGCTGACATTGGCGTCCATGTGCAACAGCCGGCCGAGCGCCCCGCTCTCGAACAGGCGCCGCATCTCCTCCATCGCCGGCTCGTAGCGCCGTTCGTGGCCGATGCCGAGCACGCCGCCGGCCTTGGCGCAGGCCGCCAGGACCCGCTCCGCACTCTCCGTGGTCAGACCCAGCGGCTTTTCGCAGAACACCTGCTTGCCGGCTTTGAGGGCGGCGATCGCCATCTCCTCGTGCAGCGCATGCGGTGTCACCACCGCGACGGCGTCGAGGTCGGCATGCTTGAGCAGCGTCTCGTAGCGGTCGGTGAGCTCGAATTTATGCGCGGCCGCGAACGGTGCCGCCATGGCGGTGTCGATATCGCAACCGGCCACGACCTTAAAACGCGGACTTGTCGCGAGGCAGGTCACGATCTGTTTGCCCCACCAGCCGAGCCCGACAATGCCGATCCGAATCATCTTTGGATTCCCGTTGCCAATTTCCGTGAATTTCGCGGCATGCTGCCCTATGGTCGACGCTTCTGCTAGGCTCAATGGCGGGCATCGGCTAGAATTAAAAAAATGAGGAGGAACGCATGCGGATTTTGAGAGGACTGTTGCTGGCGCTGATCGTGGCCATGTTGCCCGGCGCCGTCGTGGCGGAAACCTATCCCAGCCGGCCGATCAAGCTCGTGGTGCCGTTCCCGCCCGGCGGTCCGAACGACATCATCGCACGCGTCGTTGCGCAACGCATGTCCGAACTGCTCGGCCAGCAGATCGTGATCGACAATCGTGGCGGCGCCGGCGGCGTGGTCGGCACAGATACGGTCGCCAAGGCCGTGCCGGATGGCTACACGATCGGGATTTGCAGCGCCGGCGCGATCGCCATCAGCGCCAGCCTGGTTGAAAAGGTGCCTTACGATTCCACCAAGGATCTGACGCCAATCACGTTGGTCGCCACGGTGCCCGAGCTATTGGTGGTGCCGGCGTCGCTGCCGGTGAAAACTTTCCAGGAGCTCGTGGCGATGGCGAAAGCGCAGCCGGGCAAGCTCAACTTTGCTTCGAGCGGCCCCGGAAGCATGCCGCATCTGGCAGGCGAGCTGCTCAAGATCAACGCCAAGATCGACATCGTGCACGTGCCCTATCGCGGCGCCGCTCCGGCGGTGAACGACCTGCTCGGCGGGCAGGTGCAGATGGTGTTCCTCGATACGCCGGTCCTGCTCCCACACATCAAGTCTGGCAAGTTCCGCGCGCTGGCGGTCGCTGCCAAGGAACGTGCCCCGTCGGTGCCGGACGTGCCGACCATGGCTGAGCTTGGTCTGGCCAGTGTGGATGCCGAAAACTGGTACGGCATGGTTGGCCCGGCGAATATGCCGAAAGACATCGTCGACAGACTGAACAAGGCCGCCGCCGAGGCCATGAAAAGCCCGGAGGTGATCGACAAGCTTACACCGCAGGGCGCCAAACTGGTCGGCGACAGTCCCGAGCATTTCGGCGCGTTCATCAAAAGCGAAATCGTCAAGTGGGGCGCGGTGGTGAAGGCGTCGGGCGCGAAGCAGTCGCTCTGATACCGGATGGCGAACTTACGGGGAGACGTATTGCGCTTCAGACATTGATTGCTCTTTTTTCCCTAGATTTGCGCAGTGGATGTCCCACCATTGGGTGCGGGGCGCGAGGCGATTGCCTTGCATATCCCGCACAGTAGCCGAATAAAATTTCACCATATTGTCGTGCGACAACCATTCACCGGGCAAATCGCATCCAAATGGGCCTGATGACCCTGGCGGAAAAATATGACCGGTCGCCGTATCCGTCATTTGAGATACTGTTGACTGATCAAGCAGCTTGAATCCGTCATAGCCACAGCATGCAAGCGCTTCCATATACTGGAAGCCGAAGCGGCAATCCTCAACGCTGACATATTGAGGAAGAAGGCTTTTGCCCCGCAACTGTTCAAGCACGGTGTGGTCTACCCCTTCGACATCGATCTTGAGGTAGTGGGGCACGCTGAATTCGTCGAACAGGCTGGAAAGCGTAACGCACTGGATGCTGATTTCCTGGTACCGGCTGGCATCGCGTCCGGCCCATCCGATGTCCAGACTACTCCAATGGTCGTTGTCGAGATTTATGTAGAAAGTTGTTTGTCCGGTTGTTTTCCAGATCGCCG
The DNA here is from genome assembly GCA_016185205.1 of Hyphomicrobiales bacterium. GTDB lineage: Bacteria > Pseudomonadota > Alphaproteobacteria > Rhizobiales > Xanthobacteraceae > Pseudolabrys. The sequence continues at coordinate 52,192 of JACPOA010000018.1, forward strand.
CATTGATGATTTTCAAGCGCCCTTCGTCGATCGATTCCTGAAATCGCCTCTTCACTCTTTCGCAAAGTGTCGGGTTGGCATCAAGCGCAACGACATTGAATCCCCGGCTCAAGTAAAATGCAGTGTCATCTCCGTTGTTCATTCCGAGATCGAAAATAAGCCGGCTGTCTTTGGTGTAGCGGATCATCCTTTGCTGACCCTTTCATCCGGGATGGCGTAGATCACCGCGCCCGTGCCGCACCAGGAATGCGCGCGAAACAGGAATCGATAGTCGGAAAGCGTCTCCATAAGCCAGAGCGGCGTTCGCCAGATGCCGTCGGCATTGTGATAAACGGTGGCGGCGACGATGGGTCGGTTTGACAGCAGCGTCTCCCGGGCGCCTTTCAAAGCGGCAAGCTCGGCTCCTTCGAGATGAAGTTTGAGGAAGCTGGGCGAGAGGCCGAGTGCATCAAGCGGACGTGTGATGACACGCATCTGACCTGTGGGCGATAGCTGGGACGCGTAACCGAGCCCGTCATGAAAGATCGCTTCGCCTTCGTCTTGCGCAAGGGCGCAATCGTAGAGCGTGACGCGCGCATCGTCCGGCAGCCAGGCTTGCAGTCTATCCTCAAGCAACGCCCGGTTGGACGGGTCCGGCTCGATGGCGACGATCTGCCGGAAGGAGCCTTTCGTTTGCCGTACGAAGGATTCCGACACGCTGCCGTGGTGGGCGCCGGCATCCACCAGAATCTCATTGCCGTACAAGACGCCGGCCACTTCCGGAATGAAGAATCGGCTGCAATTCGATACCGGAGCGGCCTCGAAATCCCATTCCTCGCGTAGCCTGCGCCAAGCAAGAAACTGCAAGTGATGGGCGCGCGACACATCATCGTCCCAAACCGCCAAAACCTCGGCGGTTTTCTTCTGGTCGATTGCTGTCAATGGTTTCGCAAACCAGCCGTTCGACAGTGGATGCACCGCTCGGAAGCTCTCTGTCAAATCATAGAACGGCACGACATCTTCGAAGCCAAGTTGCAGAAGCGATCGTTCGAGTGGCACATAGGGCGAGGTGACGAGGCTGACAGCGAGGCGCAAACTGCGCTTGGTCGTCTCTGTCACATCGTCGGGATGCAGCAGGCGCACGCCGAACCAGCACGGATCTTCGGCGATCTGCCGGGCATTGCGGTCAATGACGAGGCAAAAATCCTGCCCTACCGTCTTCAAGAAATCGCGCGCCAGCCGGCCCAGGTTTCCCGCGCCATAGAGGGCCAGCGGCAGGTCTATCGCAGCCGGCGAAAATGCGCACGGAGCGGTCGCCAATTCCGCCAGCAGCGTCGCAGCCTTGTCAGCGCGTGGCGGGACTGCGAATGAGCGGGCCCTGTGCGGTGAAGGAATACTGCGGAGGGAGGAGGAGTCGACTGCCATCGTTCTTTGCATGCACGGCACCTCTTGACGGCACTGCCGGTACGCCGCCGAGGACTTAACGAATCGCTGCTCGCAGACTATAGTGTTCTCGTCATCTTGCGAATCAGGCTTAAACAGCTCGAAAACGCCGGCACGACTCGCCCCTGGGCCGACGGGACTCCCGCGCCAGTGCGATTGCGGTTGCGCCAACGATCGGCAGCGAGCCAATGCAACTTTCGATTTTAATTGCGACAAACCGGACGGGGCTGCTGGCGTGCTCCAGAATCGCACAGGCTTGCTCCTGGGCGGGACCGAATCTCGAAGTCATTGTTCGAGACAACTCAGGCAACGCAGAAAAACGAGCGCAGCTCGCGCATTTTCGGCGCGATAACTGCAACATTATTCTCGCCGATCCGTGCGATGGGCTCACGAATTTTTCCGAAATCCTCCGGCTGGCGAAGGGAGAATTTGTATTCCTTCTCGCCGACGACGACGCCTATTTCGATCACGCCATCGCCGCGCTGCCCGGCGTACTCGATCAGTACGGCAAGGATCCCTCGGTCGTGGGCGTTACTGGCGCCTATGCTATCGAAACATCGCAAGGGTCGTCGATCGTCAGCTATCAGAACGTGGAATCGGACGACGTCGCGGCGCGCGTGGCCGGATATTTGAGCTATTCAGGTCCGAACATCATGCATTATGCCCCGATGCGGCGCGACATCGTCCAGCGCGTGTTCGCTTTCATGAATACACTGCCATTTTACTTTTCCTTTCACGACCAGATCGTTTGCCTGCTCTATCTGCTCCATGGAAAATTCGTCCGGCTTAAGCGGCTGCTGTATCTTTACGATGTTGGTCCCTGGGAGGCGTCCGACTCCGCGCAGAAACGCGACAACGATTTCTACAAAGACGCGGGATTGGATCCGGCCATCAACAAGTTGCATTGGTATCTCTGCGGCTTTGAGGGTGCCGTGCTGGTGCGTAACTCGATCGAGTTCCCCGACTATTCGCTCGCTCAGCGCCAAGTCATTGCAGATCGCTGGTTTTCAATGATGTTTATGCGCTTCAACAGCCAGGCGCGGCTCGCTTTCGACTCTCGTTTCGCGGGCGAAGCCGAAAAGCTGTACGCGAAATTAAAGGCATCGACGGGGCAACTGTCCTTTCAGGGCATGCTGGCGGAAATTTGCGGCCTGATCGCCCTGTTTTCCAAGGATAACGCGCAACGCTATCACGATTTCTGGGCGGCGGAGATCAACAGGCGGAAGTCTCTACCTGATTTCGACGAGCTCGTTGCCGAAAAACGGGCGGTCTGAAAGTGCGCGGTTTCGTATCGATTGAATCAACGCATCAAGAAACTCCATGAAAGTTGTCATCCTTGCCGGTGGCCTCGGCACCCGCATTTCCGAGGAAAGCTACCTGAGGCCGAAGCCGATGATTGAAATCGGCGGCAAGCCCGTTCTTTGGCACATCATGAAGATCTATTCCGCGCATGGCGCCGATGATTTCGTGATCTGCTGCGGCTACAAGGGCTATGTCATCAAGGAATATTTCGCCAACTACTTTCTACATATGTCCGACGTCACCTTCGATATGGCGGACAACACGATGATAGTGCACCAAAGAAAAGCGGAGCCATGGCGGGTAACTCTGGTCGATACCGGGGATAACACGCAGACGGGCGGACGGCTCAAGCGCGTCGCGGAACACATCAAAGACGAAGACGCGTTCTGCTTCACCTATGGCGACGGCGTCAGCGATGTTAATATCCGGTCGTCCATCGAATTTCACCGCAGCCACGGCAAGCTCGCCACGATCACGGCCGTGCGTCCGCCCGGTCGCTACGGCGCGTTGGAACGGGTAGGGGACGCGGTGACCGGCTTCATCGAGAAGCCGCGCGGCGACGGCGGCCTGATCAATGGCGGCTTTTTTGTTCTTTCGCCACGTTGTCTCGATCTCATCGAAGGGGATGACATCGGTTGGGAAGGCTCGCCACTCATCCGCCTCGCAGCCATGGGGCAGATGATGGCGTTCGAGCATCGCGGTTTCTGGCAGGCGATGGATACCTTGCGCGACAAGAATATGTTGGAAGAGCTGTGGGCATCCGGCAAGGCGCCATGGAAGAGCTGGCATTGACGAACGCAACAACCGCTTCGTTCTGGCGCGACAAGCGCGTGCTGTTGACCGGTCATACCGGTTTTAAAGGCTCTTGGCTGACGCTCTGGCTTCATCGACTGGGAGCCAAGGTGACGGGCATCAGCCTGCCTCCGGCGACAGCACCCAATCTTTATTCCGAAGCCGACATTGGCGCTCTTTGTCGCAGCCATTTTTGCGATATTCGCGATGCCTCCGCGCTCGCCGAGCTCGTGCGAGCGGCGCGGCCCGACATTGTTTTCCATTTGGCCGCGCAGCCGCTGGTGCGCGCGAGCTACAAGGAGCCGCTTGCGACGTTTGGATCCAATGTGATGGGCACGGCCCACGTGCTGGACGCGCTGCATGGGCTCGTTAGCACGCGCGTGGCTGTGATGGTGACGACCGACAAGGTCTACCGGGAGAATGGATCGGCCCGACCTTACCGTGAAGATGACGCGCTCGGCGGGCATGACCCTTACAGCGCCAGCAAGGCGGCGAGTGAAATTATCATCGCCAGTTACCGCGATGCCTTTCTGTCGGCGCAAGGCGTGGCGGTGGCCAGCGCCCGGGCCGGAAACGTGATCGGCGGCGGCGACTGGTCGGAAGATCGATTGATCCCCGATGCGGTTCGCGCCTGGCAGGCCGGCCAGCCGCTGGAGGTCCGCCGTCCGCAGGCCGTTCGCCCCTGGCAGCACGTGTTGGAGCCGCTCGACGGCTATCTGACCCTGGCGCAGAACCTGTGGCAGCAACCGGCTCTGGCCGGCGCCTATAACTTTGGTCCGCAAGCCAACGATGCCGTGCCCGTGCGCGAATTGGTCGAAGCGGCGCGTGCCGAATATGGCGAGGGCGAAGTGCGTTACGGCGACGGCACCGAAGGTCCGCGGGAATCGGCTTGGCTCACGCTCGACGTTGCCAAAGTGGAGCAGGCGCTCGGCGTTACACCGAGATTGCCGCTGGTGCAGGCCGTCACGCAGACGATGGCGTGGTACCGCGCGCACAGAGAAGGCGCCGAGGCGCGGCAACTATGCCTCGCCGATATTTCCGATTTTGAGAACCTTGCGCTGAACCGATCCGCCGCGCCTAAGATTCGCAGACATGCGATTTGAACCGATACCGCTTTCCGGCGCCTATCTGGTCCGCCTCAATCCGCGCGTGGACCCGCGCGGTACGTTCGCCCGCGCCTTTTGCGCGCAGGAATTCGCCGTCCACGGGCTCGCAACGTCATTTGTGCAAGCGAATATCAGCAGCAATGTGCATGCCGGCACGGTGCGCGGAATGCACTTTCAGCGCGAACCTCATGCCGAAGTCAAGCTCGTGCGCTGCATCAAAGGCTCGATCTACGATGTTGTCGTCGATCTGCGCGAAGGATCGCCGACGCAGCTTCGCTGGTTCGGCGCCGAGCTGTCGGAAGAAAATGGACTCATGATGTATGTGCCGAAAGGATTCGCGCACGGCTACCAGGCGCTCACCGATGGCGCGATGGCATTCTATATGGTGAGTTCATTTTACGCCCCCGAGTTCGAGGGCGGCTTGCGGTTTGACGATCCAAAGCTGTCCATTCAGTGGCCGCGTATCGTTTCCGATATATCGGACAAGGACGCCAAATGGCCGCTGCTGTCCCCCTGATCCTGCTGACCGGAGCGACCGGCTTTGTGGGTCGGCAGGTGCTGCGGGAGCTTGCCAAGCGGAATCGCAAAGTGCGACTCATCGTCAGGGATGGATCGCAAAGTCACATCGCACAGTCGAACGCGATCGAAGCGGTCATAGCGACTGCGGACCTGTGGTCCGAGAGCGTCGCATGGTGTGCCGATGTCTGCCGGGACGTCGATAGCGTGATCCACGCCGCATGGTATGCCGAACCGGGCCAGTATCTACAATCGCCGAAGAACCTCGAATGCTTGGCGGGAACGCTGCGGCTTGCGCAAGCGGTGAGCCAAGCCAAGGTTCGGCGTTTTGTCGGTATCGGTACCTGCTTTGAATATGACCTGAGCGCCGGCTATCTGACCGTTGCAACGCCGCTACGGCCGTCGACGCCTTACGCCGCGGCGAAGGCCGCTGCCTTCATGGCGCTGTCGCAATATCTGCCGCAACAGGGGGTCGAGTTTGCCTGGTGCCGGCTGTTCTATCTCTACGGCGAGGGCGAGGATGAACGCCGGCTGGTGCCATATTTGCGCGCCAAGCTCGGCGCCGGAGAGCCTGCCGATCTGAGCAGCGGCACCCAGATTCGCGACTACCTGGATGTCCGTGAGGCCGGGCGATTGATCGTGGAGCACGCGCTCGGCGCGGGACAAGGACCGGTCAATATCTGCTCCGGCACGCCCGTGACCGTGCGAGAGCTTGCCGAGCGGATTGCCGATGAATACGGGCGCCGCGATTTGCTGCGGTTCGGCGCCCGCCCGGACAATCTCGTCGATCCGCCCTGTGTCGTCGGCGTGCGGGCCGCAAATTAGCGCATCGCCCTTCATCCCGCAGCCGATGCAGCTCCCATAGGCTTGGTTAATCCCTGTTAACCATTGTCCTGTAGGACGCTTATTCGGCGCCGCTCGCCGCAGGACTAAGCGCATGAAAGCTCGGCTAGAACCGCGAATCAATCTCGAAGGACGCACGCCGCTGGAAACGGTCATCCCGTTGTCCACGCCCTTCATCGTTTTCGCCGATCCGGCGAGCTCCTGCAATTTCAAATGCAGTTTCTGTCCGACCGGCCATCGCGACATGATCGCCGAGACCGGGCGTTTCCAGGGCGTGATGAAATACGAGGTGTTCCAGAAGATCGTGGATGACCTGGGAGAATTCGACAAGCCCATCAAAGTCCTGCGCATGTACAAGGACGGCGAGCCGTTCCTCAACAAGCGATTGGCTGAAATGGTCGCATACGCGAAACGGTCAAAGCACATCGACTATATCGACACCACAACGAACGGCACATTCCTGTCGCCCGACCGCGTCGGGCCCGTGCTCGAAGCCGGCATCGACAAGATCAACATTTCGGTCGATGGCATGACGGAGGAAACCTACGCCCGGTTTACCGGGTTCAAATTTGACTTCAATAAATTCGTTGAAAACGTTAAATGGTTGTACGACCACAGGGGCGCTTGCGAAGTCGTTGTCAAAATTCCCGGAGAGCTGATTAACGAGGCGCAGCGCCAGCAGTTCTTCGACACGTTTGGCGATCATTGCGATCGTATCTTCGTCGAGAATTTCGCTCCCTGCTGGCCGGAGTTCGACATCGAAGCTCATACCGGCGTCAAGATCAGCAAGGGCATCTACCAGCAGGACATCGGCGACACCGATACCTGCCCCTATATTTTCTACGGCTACTCAGTGAACGCCGATGGCCTGGTCAGTTCTTGTTTCCTGGATTGGGGCCGCAAGCTGGTGATCGGCGATGTACGGCGCCAGTCGATGAAGGAAATCTGGAATTCCGAGCGGATGAACGCGCTGCGTCTGCAGCACCTCGAGGGGCGCCGGCGGCAAAACGGTGTCTGCGGCAATTGCGGACAGCTCAGTCACTGCTTGCCTGACAGTATTGACGCTCATCGCTTGACGCTGCTGAAAAAATTTAAGGCGCTCGTCTCCGTCGACCCAGACGCCGAGGCTCCGGGGGGTACCAATCCCAGCTTCACGGCCATGGCGGCAGAATGAAAGTCCTGCACGTCACGCCGCATCTGGGCGGAGGCGTCGGCAAGGCTCATGCAGCCATACGCGGTGCCTTGCCCGCGGAGGTCGATCAGACCTTTGTCCTGCTCGAAGAGCCGCGTGATCGCCGCTACGTGGATTTGATCGAAAATGGCGGTGCGCGCGTGATCGTCGCGGACGGACTCGATCAAGTGGCGCATCTGGCGGGCAGGGCCGATATCGTCCAGTTTGAATTTTGGAATCACCCGCGCCTGTTCGAATGCCTTGCCAGCTGCCAATTTCCCGCGATCCGCAGTGTGTTCTGGTCGCATATCTCGGGTGTCAGCAAACCGCTGATTCCGCCCGGGCTGATGGAAGAGGCCATGCGCTTTGTCTTTACGACGCGTGCGTCCCTCGACATGGCTTCGCTGGCCCTTCTTTCCGAAGCCGCGCAAAGCAGGATCGCAGTCATCAATAGCGGCTTTGGCTTCCCGGGCACCGAGCGACGCGTGCCGGTGCGCGACAGAAAGCCCGCCATCGCCTATCTCGGGACCGTCGACTTCGTGAAGATGCATCCGGGATTTTTCGACGCCATCGATAGATTGTCCGGTGACGATGTCCGTGTTTCGGTCTGGGGGGCTATCGATTCGTCGGGCCCGGTGGCTGAGCGTGCGCGGGCGATGCGACACCCGGAGCGCGTCGAGTTTCGTGGCGAGACGGCCGAGCCGGCGGCCGCGCTTTCCGAGGCGGATATTTTTTTCTACCCGCTGCAACCCGATCATTACGGCACGGCCGAGAACGCGCTCATCGAGGCGATGTCGCTCGGGCTGGTTCCAGTCGTCTTGAACAACGCCGCGGAGAGGGCGATCGTTCGTGACGGCAAGACCGGCTTTGTTGCGCATTCCATCGAGGAGTCCGCTTCGCTGTTGCAAATGCTGCTTTCGTCACCGGACATGCGGGAAAGAGTCTCGCGAAATTCCATGGACCAGATCGCGGAAACCCGGACGCCGGACCAATCCATGCGGGACTTCATGATTGTCTGGCTGGGGATACTCAGCAAGTCGCCGAGGCATTGCGATTTCCGCGCTGCGATCGGGGACAGCCCAGCGGATTGGTTTGTCGCGACCCAGTGCCTGCCTGGAGCGAAATGGAAATCTCCAGGCTGGAAAAGCGCGCAACAGCCGTCGAAAGGCACGCTTGCGCATTTCGAAAGCGTCTTTGCCGGCGACGTGTCTCTCGCCCGGCTGCGGCGTTAGTAGATATCGTTTGGCTCAAGTCTTATCATTTCGCTTCTGCATGATGCGTTGCCGACTTGGCAAAGGACGATCCACCCCCAGCCGTTTCCGGTCAGGATCAAACTTGGTTAGCGGCTCGACCGCCATTAGCGTGGCGAGGCTTCGGCGAGCCAATTCGTGATACAGACGGGTACCCTCGATCTTTTGGGCAACGTCGTCGTCCGTCAATTCACGCAGGATTCGTGCCGGCACACCGGCGGCCAGATGCCTGGGGGGAATATTGGCGCCGGTCTTGACGAAGCTCATCGCTGCGACGATGGCCGACTCGCCAATCGTCGCACAGTCCATGATGACGCTATTCATTCCCACCATGGCGTTGGCGCCAATATGAGCGCTATGGAGGATCGCGCCATGCCCGATATGACCGTCACGACCGATAACCAGATCAAACCCCGGCATGGTGTGCAGCGTGCAATTGTCCTGGACATTGCAACCATCCCCGAGGATCAGCCGGCTGAAATCGCCGCGCAATGATGCACACGGTCCGACATAGCATCCGGCGCCGACCACGACGTCGCCGATCAGAACCGCATCGGGATGCACGAAAGCTGTCGGATCTATGACGGGCGCGACGCCGTCTATGGCATAGGTCTTGTATCGGCGAGAACGCATGGCGACAATCTGACGTTAGGTGAACAGCAACAATGTGGCGGATTTCGCCACAAAAGTTTTGTAGCGGGCGTTTGGCAACGTCTCTTGATGTGGATCAAGCGTGGGTTGATCGGATGCGCGCCAGCTTCAATTACGCAATGGCGCGGAGGCGTTTTTTCGCTATGAGCGAACAACGAATGCCGGTATTCGTACAAACCATAGCCGGCTTTATTGAGGTCTTTGGAAATGCCTAAAGAACGAGAATGCACCTCTGCTCTGCTCAACCAACACGCCATCGTCACCGGTGCGTCGCTCGGGATCGGAAGAGCAATAGTGCAAGAATTATACAGGCTGGGTGCCAATGTTACACTCATTGCGAGGAGGGAGTCCGCGCTTCAGGAAGCGGCTAAACTGCTGCCGAAAATGCCGGATAGAGCTTGGTGCATTGCGCCGGCCGACGTCACCGATCCCGCGGCACTGAAGGCGGCGGTCGACGCCGGGCAAAAGAAATTCGGCCCGGCCACCATCCTGGTCAACAATGCTGGCGCGGGCGAGGGCATCCCGTTTTTGAAGCTCGACATGGCGGCGTGGCAGCGCGCGCTTGATTTGAATCTGACGTCGGCATTCGTGGCGACGCAGCTCGTGCTTCCGGCGATGCTGAAAGCCGGCGCCGGCCGCATCATCAATTTGGCATCGGTCGCGGGGCTCAAAGGGATAGCATATGTATCTGCATACACGACCGCCAAACACGGCCTGATCGGATTGACACGCTCACTCGCACTTGAATGTGCGAAGAAAGGCGTGACGGTCAATGCGGTCTGCCCGGGCTATGTGGATACGCCGATGATTGACAAATCGGTGGAAGAAATCGTCCAGAAAACGTCGCGGCCAGCGGAAGAGATTCGCAAGACACTCGCGTCCATCAATCCGCAGGGGCGTTTCGTAACGCCGGAGGAAGTCGCCGCCGCTGTTGGCTGGCTCTGCCTTCCGTCCGCAGCCGCGATCAACGGTATCGCGCTTCCGATCGCGGGCGGTGAAGTCTAATTGCGGCCGATAAGGAGAACGTATTCCAACCATGGCCGCTTGCTGAGGACTTGTTTTAATTGGGGTTTCGAGTAAGACGGGCGGCGCGACGGGAATCCTTCCCACGCGCTCATAAACTTGATCGCGCGAACGAGGCAATGTGAAGTGTTACAACGAACGGCCATGACTCGGCACCTCACGCCCGCCACCGCGACCTTCATCGGCGCCGCCGGCAACAAACTTGTCGCCGACGTGTTCGGTGACAGCGGGTCTCCCGTGCTGTTGCTGCACGGCGGTGGCCAGACCCGCCACGCCTGGTTCAAAACCGCGGAAGAAATCGCACGCAAAGGCCATACAGCTTATGCACTCGATCAACGCGGCCATGGCGACTCCGAATGGGTAGCGAACGGCGCCTACGAATTCTCGGATTATGCCGCGGACGCCAAGGTCGTCGCGGTCGAGCTTGCCCGCCGCTCTGGTGTAAGGCCGATAGTTATTGGCGCTTCGCTCGGCGGCATTGCTGCGCTGCTCGCTGAAGGCCAATCCGAACATGACAAGGGCGCCAATGTTTTCTCCGCGCTGGTGCTAGTCGACATCACCCCGCGAGTGGACCGAACCGGCGTCGCCAAGGTTCTCGGCTTCATGCGCGCACGTGCCAAGGAAGGTTTCGAGTCGATCGCCGACGCCGCGCAGGCGGTCGCCGATTATCTCCCGCAGCGGCCGCGGCCGAAGAGCAATGAGGGATTGAAGAAGAATCTTCGCCTATCGCCCGATGGCCGCTGGCGTTGGCACTGGGATCCGCGCTTTCTCGATGGCCCGCGTGCGGCCGGAGCTAACCGCCGTGTGCTCGAAGTGGCGTTGACCGAGGCCGCGCGCAGAATTGCGATCCCGGCCCTGCTTGTACGCGGCGCATCCTCCGAGCTCGTGAAGGAGGCGCATGCCAAAGAATTTCTCGAACTCGTACCGCACGCCGAATACGTCGATGTCAGCGGTGCGCGACATATGGTGGCGGGCGACCGCAACGATCATTTCTCCTCTGCCGTCCTGTCGTTCATCGAGCGACTGTAGCGCAAGCATCGGAGGGTAGGGCAGGGCTTTCGGGTGGCTACCGAGTAGGCATTGCCGCTTAGTGGCTTGAACGGCGAGGGTTAGTCGGGCCGCTGGCTTCGCTCTTCTCGAGCAACAAACTTCCTAGATTTGCCATAACATCGGCCATCAGCATGGACTGCTCATCCGCAGGAGCCATCAAGATTAAGTCGGCAAGCACTTCGGTTACCTTTGCCGCGATTTCCGCCAGATTAGCCGATGGGCTTTGTAAGTGACTCTCCAGCATTTCATGGATGTCACAGTGTAGACAGTCAGACATGTGAACTCCTTTGACCGCACCATGTTGCGCTATCTTTCCCGCTGGTCAACTCGATCGCAGTTCAGGTCCGGCTAACAACGCCCGAACGCTTGTCAGCCTCATTCGAATCAGCGGCAAAGGTTGTTCGCTGATTGACAATCCGATAAAACCAATGCAGGTCGGACGCGTCGGCGAAGCGACAAAAAGGGTGGCGCATAGGATGACAAAGCTCCGAATTACGGCCGGGCCATTTACCTTCGACGCGCGTTTTGAAAGCACGGCGGCGCCAAAGACCTGTGATATCTTTCGTCGTTTGTTGCCGTACGAAAACAAAATCATTCATGTTCGCTGGAGCGGCGAAGCGGTCTGGATTCCGCTTGGGGACCTCGATTTAGGGCTGCCGCTCGAAAACCACACCAGCTATCCCGCGCCTGGGCAAATTATCGTATATCCGGGAGGACTGAGCGAGTGTGAAATCCTTTTCGCCTATGGCGCGGTGCATTTTGCCAGCAAGGTGGGTCAGCTCGCAGGCAGTCATTTCATGACGATAACGTCCAACCTCGACAAGCTACCCGAACTCGGGCGCATAGTCTTATGGCAAGGCGCACAGACGATCCGGATTGATGCTTCTAAATGAGAAACTCGCAATCCCGTTTCTTGATCGATGTCATATGGGTTTAAAATTGCGCAGGAAATCGAGAAGTATGCGAACGCATATATCCGCATCCTGAAGAGAAATCGCCTCCTTTGGATTATGGCTGATCCCGCCGGCGCAACGCACGAACAGCATGCCGATGGGACAGAGCTGCGCGATCGCCATTGCGTCGTGGCCGGCTCCTGACGGCAGCAGCCGCGTCGCAAATCCCAATTGCTTAATCGCCCGCGAAAGGGCGTCGATCATGACCGGCGAACAGGCGGTCGCCGGCGCCTCGTGTGTGGTGGAGATCGATAGCTCAACTTGCCGGTCGGCGGCAATCTTGCGGGTGGAGCGCGTGATCTCTTCAGTTGCGGCGTCTCGCTGCGTGTCTTCGGGTGACCTGACGTCAATCGTGAACTGAACGCTGCCCGGAATGACGTTCACCGCGCTCGGAAACACCTCCATCCGGCCGACGGTCGCCACTACACCCGGCAACGAATTTGCGACGCGCTCGACGGCGAGCACCATCTCCGCCGCCGCGGTGAGCGCGTCGCGCCGAAGCCGCATGGGGACGGTGCCCGCGTGTCCTGCTTCCCCAATCACGGCCACCGCAAGCCGTCGGATGCCGTTGATGGCTGTCACCACCCCAACCGGCAAGTTGGCGGATTCGAGGACCGGCCCCTGTTCGATATGGACTTCAATGTATGCGTGAACCTCCTCGCGCGATTTAGCGGCCCTCGCGATCGCGGCGGGATCGCCGCCAAAAGCGATCAGCGCTTTGCGCAGACTGACGCCGTCGGCATCACATACGTCGAGGATCGCTGGGTCAAAATAGCCGGCCAAGGCCCGAGACGAAGTGAGCGTCGTCGGAAAGCGTACGCCTTCCTCATCGCCGAAGGCGACAACCTCGATGGCGAACGGCAATGTTTCGCGGTGCTTCGACAGTTCCTCGACGGCAACGAGGCCCGCGATGACACCGAGAGCGCCGTCGTAACGGCCGGCGTCGCGTACAGTATCGATATGTGAACCTAAAAGGAGGGCCGGCGCGCCGGGTATCGCGCTCTCATAACGCCCCACCACCGTTCCAAGCGCATCGATTGAAACCGCGAGGCCTGCCTCACGCATCCAGCCAGCGAGTATCTCGGCGGCGGCTTTGTGAGCTGCCGACAAATAGAGCCGCGTCAATTTTCCCGGCTCGTCGGAATGACGCGCCAGCGCATCCAGGCGTTCCATAACGCGACATCCCAGATGTTCGTCGCTCACGCGCCACCCTTCCGGGCTGGATGTTCAGCCTGCCAATGGCGCGCAATCTCTACGCGGCGCGCAATCCAAACATTCTCGTGGCCGAGCACATAGTCGAGGAAGCGCGCCAGCGCTGCCGCCCGACCGGGGCGGCCGACGAGCCGGCAATGCATGCCGACAGACATCATGCGCGGGCGTTCGGCACCTTCCGCATAGAGGACGTCGAAGGAATCTTTCAGATAGTTGAAGAATTGATCGCCGCAATTGAAGCCCTGTGCGCTGGCGAAGCGCATGTCGTTGGCATCGAGAGAGTACGGAATAATGAGATGGAATCCGCATGGGCCTTCCACCCAATAAGGCAAATCGTCGGCATAGCTGTCGGAGGAGTAGAGGAATTCGCCGTGTTCCATGACGAGATCGAGCGTGTGCTCCGACGACCGCCCGGTGTACCAGCCATGCGGGTGTTCGCCGGTCACTTCGGTATGAATGCGGATCGCCTCCAGCATGTGATGGCGTTCCGCATCGCGAGAAAAATCCTTATAATCGATCCATTTCAGTCCATGGCTGGCAATTTCCCAGCCAGCCTCCTTCATGGCGGCAACTTGTTCGGGGCCGCGCATGAGCGCCGTTGCGACGCCATAAACGGTGAGCGGGCAATGGCGCTCGGTAAACATTCTCCAAATCCGCCAAAACCCTGCTCGCGCACCATATTCGTAGATCGATTCCATGCTCATATGACGCTGCCCCAACCATGGCTGCGCGCTGATGATCTCGGACAGAAATGCCTCTGACGCAGGATCGCCATGGAGAATGCAATTCTCTCCGCCCTCTTCGTAATTGAGCACGAATTGGACCGCGATCCGCGCCTCGCCCGGCCAGCGCGCGTGCGGCGGTGTTCGTCCATAGCCTTTCATGTCGCGGGGATAGGAGATCGTGGGGGGCATCAATCGACTCCATTCAGGACGTCAGCAGATCACACCATCAGAAGCGCCACATAATTCAAAATTGAATCCTCTCCCCAACTCATGCAGTAACTAATCGTTCTGCGCCGCCGCATCGTGCCTTCGTCGGCAAGATGTATACAAGATTTCCAGGAAACCGGAAGCAATGCGTCGAGAAGCGCGACTGACACCTTAAATTTGAGCTACCGGGAGGCGCGATTCTCGTCTACAAACGGTGCAGGCATGGAGGCCGTATGAGGCCCGCCCGGAGACCCGGTCTGGAACTGGTCAATTCGGCAGACAGGAGTGAGTTCATCGCACTGTTGGGCGGTGTCTTCGAGAATACTCCCTGGATTGCCGAAGCTGTCCTTGCGTGCCGGCCATTTCGAAGCATCGAAGAGTTGCATCGTGCGATGATGCAGTGCGTGCACGATGCACCGCCTTCTAGGCAACTCGCGCTGATCCGTACCCATCCTGAGCTTGCGGGCCGGGAGGCGGCCGCGGGTGTCTTGACATCGGACTCAACGAGCGAACAAGATCGGCTCGGCTTTTTGGCATTGACCCGCAGCGAACTCGAAGAGATCTCCGAACTTAATCGCCGCTACCGCGATAAATTCGGTTTCCCCTGCATTGTCGCGCTGCGCCAGCATGAAACGCGAGAAAGCGTCATAGCAGAGATGACACGACGTATCGGCAATGGTGCCGGGACTGAAATCGCGAATGCATTACAGCAGATTGGCCATATCACGCGCGGTCGGCTTGCTAAAATCATGGGCGGGACTTGAGATGGGCAGGCTTTCGACCCACGTTCTCGACACGTCATGCGGACAGCCCGCCGTCGGAATGAAGATCGATCTATTTCGAATGGAAAACACGGGTTGGCAACGCCTCAAAACCGTTCTGACCGATACTGACGGGCGGGTGAGCGAACCGCTGCTGGCCGATGCCGATCTCGTCGCGGGCCGCTACCGGCTCGATTTCCACGTCGGCGCTTATTTCCGCGCGATGGGGGTCACTTTGCCCAATCCGTCATTCCTGGAAGAAGTGCCGATCCAGATCGGCATCGCCGATCCAAGCTTGCATTACCACGTGCCGTTACTTTGCTCGCCATGGAGCTATGCGACGTATCGGGGAAGTTGAAACGTGACCGTACACCCTACGGACCTGTTTTCGAGGCGGCACCTGATACCGACCTGACACTGTTGCTTGTGTTCTGTTGTGTCTTGCTTGCGGGCCATGACACGCTTAGCAATGAGGCAGCTGGGGACCTATTCCTCAAAGTAAATGCTAATCGCTATCAACAAGCCGGGGGGCTTCTATGGCTAATCCTATTCATCCTGTCGACGAGCGCTTGCCGCTCACCCAACTTCTTCCACTCGGACTGCAGCATGTGCTCGTCATGTACGCGGGCGCCGTTGCGGTACCACTCATCATCGGACGTGCTCTAAAGCTGCCGCCGGAACAGATCGCAATTCTCGTCAATGCCGATCTGTTCGCCTGCGGCATCGTCACGCTCATACAGTCGATCGGCATCGGGCCATTCGGAATTCGTCTGCCGATCATGATGGGCGTGACCTTTGCCTCCGTGGCGCCGATGCTGGCCATGGCCGGCAACCCCGCGCTCGGACTTGGCGGCATCTTTGGCTCGGTGATCGCCGCTGGTATTTTCGGCCTCATCGTTGCGCCATTCATGAGCGCAATGCTGCGCTTTTTCCCGCCGGTCGTCACCGGAACGATCATTGCCGTGATTGGAATTTCGTTGATGCGCATTGGCATCAACTGGGCGGCGGGGGCGGCGGCACCAAATCTTCCCGGCTATGGCGATCCGATCAACCTGCTCATCGCCGGCTTTGTGCTGATCGTCATTCTGCTCATCACGAAATTTGCCAAAGGCTTTGTCTCTAATATCGCGGTGCTGCTGGGCATCATCATCGGTTTCATCGTGGCGTGGCTGATCGGCAAAGTCAGTTTCACAGCGTTCAACAACGCCCCCTGGCTGGACATCATATATCCCTTCCAGCTCGCCAAACCGACGTTCGAGGTCTTTTCGATAATCACGATGTGTCTGGTCATGCTCGTGGTCATGGTCGAATCGACGGGTATGTTCATTGCGGTCGGCGAAATGACGGACCGGAAGGTAGAACAGCGCGATCTGACCCGCGGTCTATTGACCGACGGTTTGGGCACGCTCATCGGCGGCATCTTCAATACCTTCCCCTATACCTCGTTCTCGCAGAATGTCGGACTGGTCGGCGTCACCGGCGTGAGGAGCCGCTGGGTTACCGCGGTGGGCGGGATCATCCTGTTGATTCTCGGCTTGATTCCGAAGCTCGGCGCACTGGTCACCGCGGTTCCGCTGTTCGTTCTTGGCGGAGCGGGCATCGTCATGTTCGGGATGGTTATTGCGACCGGAATTCGTATTCTGGCATCCGTCGATTACAAGACGAACCGCAACAACCTGTTCATCGTCGCAATCTCGATCGGATTCGGCATGATCCCTCTGGTGGCGCCAGCTTTCTTCTCGAAGCTGCCAAAGGAACTCGAGCCGCTGTTGAATTCCGGCATCGTGCTCGCCGCTGTCGCCGCCGTCTTGCTGAACGCCTATTACAACGGGGCCGGCTCAAAGAGTACGGGCAGCGCTGGAGCGGCCAGCGCGGCGAAGGCATCCGGGCACATCTGAGTACGCGCCGTTCCGAACTGCAGCCCGTCATGTCTTGCGTAAGCAAGGCATGACGGGTTTTGTCAATTCGAAATTCGGAATCAAAACTGAGATTCTAACTTGGCAAGCTGCCAAGCTAAATTTCATTTTGCCGGCGCGCCGGCGGCGACCCAGGCAGCAAGCATCCGCCGCTCTTCCGCGGTCATTTCCGTAATATTGCCGGGCGGCATGGCGTTTGAGCGCACCGCGTTGCGCTCGATCAGCCTCGCATTGCGATGAATTGATTCATTGGTATCAAGAAGCACGCCTTTGGGGGCCGTTGCGATTGTCGCCCAGACCGACTCTTTTGCGTGGCACATGCTGCATCGGGACAGCACAATAGTTTCCACTTGTGCAAATTGCGGCGCTGGCGGTAGCGCACCGGTCGTCGTTTCGCGTGGTCCAGCGGCCGAGAGCCATGCGACAGCCGCCATGCCTCCGGCCGCAACGGCCCAGGTCCACCAAGGACTGCCTCTACCGGCGTGGCGCGAATTGAAGAAGTGACGAATGATCGGACCGAGCGCCAGGATGATGGCCACGATGACCCAATTGTACCGGGTGGCAAATAGCAGAGGATAATGGTTGCTGATCATGAGGAAGATGACCGGCAAGGTCAGATAGTTGTTGTGGACCGAGCGTTGCTTGCCGATCTTTACCCATTCGGGATTGGGTTCGCGTCCGGCGAGCAGGGCGGCGACGGTCTTCTTCTGGTTCGGAATGATGATCGCAAAAACATTTGCCACCATCACTGTGCCAATGATGGCGCCGATTTGGTTGAACGCGCCGCGGCCGCTCAACATATGAGTAAATGCAAAAGTCAAAATCACGATAAAGCAATAGCCAACCCAGGCGAGCGCCGCCTCATGCCTGCCTAACGGCGAACGACACAAGACCTCATAGATCAGCCAGGCGGAAATCAAGCTTCCCAAACTGAATGCGCCAGCCGCAAATGGCGTCAGATCCATCGAAGATTTGTCGATGAGGAAAAGCTCCGCATCGAGATAATAGACGACGACCAGCAACGCAAACCCGGACAGCCACGTGGTGTACGCCTCCCACTTGAACCAAGTCAGTTCGTCAGGCATGCGCGCGGGCGCCAGCAAATATTTGACCATGTGATAGAAGCCGCCGCCATGCACCTGCCAAGCGTCGCCCTGCACGCCCGTGGGAAGTCCGTCACGATGCTTGAGACTGAGGTCGAGATGAATAAAATAAAATGAACTGCCAATCCATGCCATGGCTGCGATCACATGCAGCCAGCGAAGCACAAGACTAAGCCATTCGGTCAATATCGGGTTAAACATGTGCGGGCCTGCCCGGGAGACTGCAACTGTAGCATGGCGAGCGAATGCCGAACGGAGAAGTCGCCGTGGTTCAGGGTATCGGCACGCAGGTATTCGGGATCGGGCACACCTTGGCGCATTGCTGGGTGTCGTACTCGCCCTTGCATTCCTGGCACTTGTCCGGGTCGATCGCGTAGACGTCGCCCGCGACGCTGATGGCCGAGTTCGGGCATTCGAATTCGCAGGCGCCGCACGCCGTGCACAGGGAAGGGACGATCATGAAAGCCATGGCTTGGCCTCCGCCTTTTCGGCTTGATTGGTAGCATGTTCTGCCATCGCCGCACTGATGAAATTGACGGCGTCCGGAGCGGTCACAGCGATTCGTAAGAGTTCCATGATTCTGAGCGGCGTGAGATCGACCGGGCCGTCGCTGCGGCCCTTGGCGGTGCCGGCAGGATCGGCGGGATCGAGATGGAGGTCAAATCCTTCGCCGCGATAACGCAGGCTGTGGTCATCTCTTTCGACTGAGGCTGTCCGTCCGTTCAAACGGCCGTGCATGCGCAGCGTTTTCCCCAGCCATTCGAAGGCGAAGCCGTCGCGCTCGGGCGTATCCGCCCATGCGGCGACGCTGCCGAAAAACAGCGGCTTGCTGAGATACGGCGCGCCGTCCTCGGGACAGAACACGTCGCAGTTGCCGCATTCGTTGCAGGCGTCGGCGAACACGCCGATCTGCCATGGCTTGTCGAGTGCGATCACCCCGGCCTTTTCGCTTCTCCATCCCGCGCCGTTCGGCACCAAGCGTTCCATTTCCAGTTGACCCTTAGGGATGGTCAAGACGAAGTTCGCGTCATTCGGACAAACAGGAATGCATTTATCGCAGGTGAGACAATCAAACAGCGTCAACCGCGTGCCCATCTTCTTAGGCGGCGTGGCATTGTGGGCGGCGGCGTAGCGTGGATCGACCAGCATGCGCTCGACATAGCTTTCGGTGTTGAGCAGGCGGGCGGCCGAGACCCAGGTGGCGAACGCATCGCCCGCAGCCGCGCGCAGGTCTCCGCCTTGCGCCAGGGCGGCACGGCAGGCGCTCATCCGCTCCGCCGGCAGCGCGAGACCATCGAGTGCCGCCTGCGCATGGCCGTAAGCTTTGATGACGAACTGATCGATGTCGGCGGCGCCCACGGCTTTCATGCGCTTAACGAGATTGACGAGGTAGCGCGCACCGCGCGCGTAACCGGAATAGGCGCCGCTCTTCAACAGATCCGAGCACACGCTGACCGGTTGGAGCCCGAGCGCGACCGCGTCGGCGAAATTGCCGGCATCGATGCCGCCGGAGAACGAGACGGGGAAACGGTCACCGAATATTTGGCGGAAGCGGCCGACCAGCAGCATCGCCAGCACGTGCAGGGGCGGGCCGGAAAGGTACATCTGCTTCTCGCTCGACGGGAAGAAGCTCTTGTGATTGTCGACCAGCAGGGTGTTGGAGAATTTGACACCGAAATTGCGGCCGAGCGATTGCGCCAGCGCGCCGAGCCGACCGACGAAGCCCGTCACCTGCTCCCAGGTGGCGTCCTTGTCGAACGCGGCCGCCGGCACGTTGAGGTCGCGATAGCCCAGCCGCTCGTGCAGAATCTCCGTCACCTGCGCGCGGCCAAGCAGGGTCGGATTGAGCTTGACCACGACATGCAGCCCCACCTCTTGCAGGAGGAACGCGGCGATGGCCTCGATCTCCTGCGGCGGGCAGCCATGGAAGGTGGACAGCGTGACGGTATCGGAAATGCGGGTCGCGAACGGAGTATCGCGCAAATGGGCGAGCGAGGCGGGGATCTGGTCGCGCAGTCGGGCGACGATTGCCGTCGCATCCATCAGACCGGCCATGAACGCGCGCACGCGCGCAGAGCGAATACCGGCGAGGTCATAGCCAACGCTCATGTCGAACACGGTGTCGCCGTAGGATGTCGCCCATCCGGCCGCCTTCAGCATGTCGATCAGCATCGAGGCTTTGACGTATTCCTCGAGCGACTGCGCGAGGGTGAGTTCCTGCGACCATTCCACGTTGAAGCCGATGGTCTGCATATCGATACATGGACGTGGGATGACGAGATCGTCCTTTATCTGCACCGTCTTGAGTTCGATCACGCGCCCGCCCGCGAGCCACGACAGCACGATGTTCTGGGCAAGCTGGGTGTGCGGCCCGGCGGCGGGGCCGAACGGCGTCGACGCGCGCTGACCATGCAAGGCAATAGACAGATCGGTTGCCGCACCTTGAAAAAACCGCGCGACGGGCAGGTCGAAAGCGGCCTTCTTCTGCGCAAGCTCGCGAAACAGGCGGGTCGCCAGCACAGCTAACGGGACCGGAGTGAGCTCAGTCATGTTCCCTCATCGACGCACGTGCACTTAACGCTCGACCCCGGAGAAGATCAACGCAATGGAACCCTGGTCGCCGGGCAGGCTCATGGCGCCCGCGAGGCCCGCCGTGCCGGTCGCCGACGCCTGAATGCCGGTGTGCCTGCGCGCGAGATCGCGCGCGCAGGCGATTATGTCCTCGTCCACGACCACGGGCCGCCCGCCGCTCGTGCGCATGCCTTCGACCACCGCCCACCAGTCGTAGGTTTCGTCGTCGAGGATGCCGCTAGCGAGGCTTGCCGGCGTCGTCTCCCAGGGCCACATGAAACGGGAGCGATGGCGCGCCGCCTTGGCGAGATCGAGGCCGTCCAGTTTGTTCCAGGCGCGCGCCAGCGGCGCACAGCTCGCAGTCTGGACGGCGTTCACTTTCGGCATCTTTGCCAGCACGCCGCGCGCGCATGCGAGCGCGAACCCTTGCGTCAAAGCGCTCGCCAGCGCGCCGCCCCCCACCTGCACGAACAGCGAGTCGGGCACAACGCCGATGCGGCTAAATTCCTCCGCCATCTCGAAGGCGAGGGTGTGAGCGCCCTCGACCGCGAGGCCGTTTTCGGTTCCCTGTACGCCGAAGGGAATGGCGCCTTGCGCCACCGACTCGCGAAAGCGCAGGACGCACGGATCGCCCGCTTCGCCCGCGCGGCGTTCGCAGACGGTGATACGCGCCCCGAGATTTTGCAGTGACTGTTTTACGGCCGCGCCGGCATCGGGCGGGATGAACACGTCGAGCGGCCAGTCAGCGGCGCGCGCAATCACGGCCGCGGCGAGCGCGGCATTGCCGCAGGAGGCGATGGCGAGGCGGCGCTTGCGCAGCGCGTGGCCGGCTGGCAGTTTGGCAATTTCCAGCACGCGCAGATAGAGCATCACCCCCATAAGGTGGCGCGCCTTGTGCGAGCCGGACACGTTTGCGGTCTCGTCCTTGACCCAAAGCGAATCTTTTAGTCCCAGCGCAGCCGCCAGTCGTTTCTGCTCGATCATCGGCGTAAGGCGGAAGCCGCGGCCGTCGACGGTGACCAGCGCCGCATCCAGCTCCTCGACGATCTCGCTCCAGGCCGCGTCGGAAAGACTGGCCGCGCGCGCCAGCCGGTAGGGCGACAGCAGCGTCCGATAGCGCAGGAAGGGATTTTGTTCAGCGCCACTCGGGAATGCCTGGTCGGGCGGCTCCGCGATCAGCACATGATCGA
This sequence comes from Hyphomicrobiales bacterium, assembly GCA_016185205.1. Classification (GTDB taxonomy): domain Bacteria; phylum Pseudomonadota; class Alphaproteobacteria; order Rhizobiales; family Xanthobacteraceae; genus Pseudolabrys. The sequence goes on from JACPOA010000018.1 coordinate 73,956, forward strand.
TGTCGTCGCCCGCGCCCGCCTGCGGGCAGCGGAACGGCAACGCGTGGGCGGCGTCGACCGTCGTGCCGCAGCCATGACAGCGAAATTGCATCGTCACGCTCACAGACCGCGCTTCTTGTCGGCGCCGCTCTTCGCGTTGAACTCGGCGATCATGGCGTCCCAGGCAGGGACCAAGCCGAGCAGATCGTCCCAGAAGGACTGCTTGGCGCGCGCGGAAAATTCCTCGACCGACACGCCCTGCTGCTCCACCCAGGTGAAGTAGCCGAGGTTGAACACGCGTTGGCGATCGATCTGGGTCATTTCGATAAGACGATCGGTGCCGGCGCCGGCCAAAGCCCGGCCCCAGGTCTCGCCGGCCGCCACCGCATCGAACCGGTTGCTGAAATAGCGTACGACCGCCTTGTCGATCTCGCTGCCATACATGGCGGCGCCGTCGGTCGCGACGGTGAGAATGACGTCGTCGGGTCCGAGATCGAAGTATTTGGCGGTCTTGATCGCCGCCAGCATGTTGCACAGAGACGACAGGCCGAGATCGGCGAGTCGTGCGACCAGCTTGGCATCGACGCCTCGGCGCTCGATCAGATATTTTCGTCCGGTCTCGGTATTGAACAGTACCAGCAGCGTGTCGGTCGACTGGTCGCTGACGCCGGTCACCACGTCGGTGTTCATCACGTTGTGGATATAGGGAACGTGTTTGTCGCCGATGCCCTGGATATTGTGTTCGCCGAAGCCGTTATAGAGCAGCGTCGGGCATTCGGCCGCCTCCACCGCGACGATGCGGGCCCCAAGCTTCTCCTTGAGATGATCGCCGGCGGCCAGCGTTCCGCTCGATCCCGAGGCAGAGACGTACGCCGCGAGCTTGGTGCCGGGGCGGTCTTGCGCGAGCGCGCCGAACAGCTTTTCCATCGCCGCGCCGGTGCAGACGCGGTGAATCAGATAATTCCCGAACTCGCAGAACTGATTAAAGATGATATTGGTCGGCTCGCGATCGAGCGCGGCACAGGTGTCGTAGATTTCCTTGACGTTGCTTTCCGAGCCGGGCGTGCGGACGATGTCGGTCGGATCGGCCACCCATCGATCGAGCCAGTCGAATCGTTCGCGGCTCATGTTCTCCGGCAGCACGGCGGTGCCGCGGCAGCCGAGGATGCGCGAGATGGCGACGCCGCCGCGGCAGTAGTTGCCGGTCGAGGGCCACACCGCGCGGTCGCGCTCCGGATCGAATTGGCCGGTCACCAGCCGCGGCACCAGACAGCCATAGGCGGCCAGCACCTTATGGGCGGCGATCATCGGGAACCGGTTGCCCAATGCGAGCACGATGCGCGCCTTCACGCCGGTCAGTTCGGGCGGCAGTTCCACGTAATCGGGCACTGAGACCAGGTGCTTCCGATCGGCGCCATTGAACCAATGCACGCGGAACAAATTGAGGGCGTGCGCGCCATCGGGATCGACATCGGCGAGCCCGGCGCGGACGGCGGCGGGAATCGTCGAGGGATCTTTCAGCTGCGCGATCGTTGGCAGCACCACGCCGGCTTGGCCCAAGCGCGCGGCCGTGCGTTCGAGCACCGCCGCATCGACGACGGTGCGTTCAAGTCCGAGGCGCGCCATTGTTCTTCCTTTCGTCTTGCATCACATCGCCGCCATGCGGTCCCATAGGCCGGCCGCATGTTTCTGCGCGCCGGCCGCGATCGCATCCATGTCGCCGCCGGCGAGGCGGCCGTTCTCTACCACGATGCGCCCGCCCACAATGACGTGGCGGACGCGGCCGTTTTCCCGCACCACGACATCGCCAAGCGCGCCGGCGCTAAGCGGTTGGGGAGACGCGGCGAAGCGTTCGGCGATCAGCGCATGTCCCGTCGCCAGGCGGGGCGCCGCGCGATCGTCGCCATGAAGCTTGGCGAGGCGGAACAGCGCGACCTCTTCCTCCGCCATGTCGCCGTTCCAGCCATCGGTGCCGAGCGCGACGCGGTTTGAGGTGCGCAGGTTGTCGGCATAGCCAACACGGTTGCCTTCGTTCGAGCGTGGGTTCTGCACCAGCCAGCACGACAGCGCGTCCACCATCTCCACCTGCGCGCGGCTCAAATGCACGCCATGCGCCAGGATCGAGCCGGGCACCAGCGCGCCCAGCGTCGCAAGCCGCTCCAGCGGGCCGTCGAAGCCGCGCGACCGCGCGTCATCGACGTCGGCTGAATCTTCCGCGACATGCACATGCAGGATGGTGGCAAGTTCGCGGGCGAGGGCGCCCGCCTCGCGTACGGTGTCGTCGGAGACGGTGAAGCTCGCGTGCAGGCCGACCATTCCGCGTATCAGTTGCGACGCAGGAACGCGGCGGCACTCGGCCAGGCCGCGCGCGGCCTCCTCACGGCCGAAATTGCGCTCGGTCGCGCCGTAGCAAAGCAGCGCGCGCATGCCGAGCTGCTCGCAAACCTTGGCGAGGATGGCGAGCGATCCCTCGATCAGATGCGGCGATTCGTGATGATCGATGAGCGCGGTGGTGCCGGCGAGCAGCGCGCGCGCGACATAGTCCAGAGCGGAGACGCGTAGCGTCTCGGCGTCGAGCGCACGGTCGAGCCGCCACCACACCCGCTCGAGGATTTGCACGAAATTTTCCGGCAGCGGGGAGGCTGGCGGCATGCCATAGCGTGCAAGCCCGCTGTAGAGGTGCGTATGCGCGCAAACCGCGCCGGCGGCGATCTCGCCATCGCCGCAGGCGAGCACGCGCGCGCCTTCGGGCGGCGACGCCGCAATCATCCCGTCGATCACGGCGACGCGACGGCCGTGACGGTCGGGGCCGATCAGGAGCGGTTCGGTCAATGCCATTGGTCGCGGTCGGTGTCGGGGATGCGGCCGACATTGATGGCGCGCGCGGCGGGCGAATCCTTCATCGGCAGGGTCATACGGCGCTGGCCGTCGAAGGCTTCCAGCGCCGCGGCGACCGCGCCGGCGGTCGGCACCAGGCCGATCTCGCCGACGCCCTTGGCGCCGAACGGGCCTTCAGGCTCGGGCTCTTCGACCAGGATGACCTCGACCTCCGGCATGTGCTGGGCGCGCAGCACGCCGATATTGCGCATGTCGAAGGTCACCGGCACGCCGTCGCGGCAGGGAAGCTCCTCGGTGAGCGCGTAGCCGAGCCCCATGTGGACCGCACCCTGCACCTGCCCCTCGCATTGCTGCGGATTGATCGCGCGGCCAACGTCGTGCGCCGCGACGACCCGCGCCACCGCGCCGGCGGCGTCGAGCACGACCATCTGGGTCGCCCAGCCGAACGCGGTGTGGGTCTTGATCACGCCGTTCTTGGTGGCGCCGAGCGCCGTGGTGTCGTCGATTTTCACCTCGCCCGCATAAATGCGGCCGACCAGATCGGCGAGCGCGAGTCCGCGGTCGAGATCGGCCTTGAGCTTGGCTGCGGCATCGGCGGCAGCGCGGCCGGCGAGCAGCGTTGCGCGCGACCCGGTGGTCTGTCCGGCGCCGAGTTCGAACCGCGTATTCGACTTCGGCCGGAACACGCTCGCCGGCAGTCCGCTGATTTCCACGGCGCATTGGATCAGCACCGTGAGCAGGCCCTGGCCCATCTCGGTGAAACCGGTATGCAGGCCGACGGTGCCATCGGCCTCCACGGCGAGGCAGCACTTGCCGAACTCGATGGCGCCGTTACCCAGGCCGGAGTTTTTCACCCCGCAGGCGACGCCGACCGCGCGCCCTTCGGCGCGCGCGGCGTAATAGGCGTTCTTCACGGCGAGCAGCGTCCGCTCGATACCGACGCCCTTCTCCAGCACCTGGCCGGTAGTGAACACGTCGCCCGTCCGCAGCACGTTGCGCCAGCGCATCTCCCAGCCGTCGATGCCGACCTTGGCGGCGAGCAGGTCCATGCAGCCTTCGATGGCGAAGCTGGTCTGGTTGACGCCGAAGCCGCGCATGGCGCCGCACGGCGGATTGTTGGTATAGGCGGCGATCGAATGGATAGCGACGGCGGGCACCCGGTACGGCCCGCAGGCGTGGCCTGCGGCGCGCTCCAGCACCTTGCCGCCGACCGAGGCGTAGGCGCCGGAATCGCCGAGCAGCGAGGCTTTCAAAGCGGTCAGTCGGCCTTCAGCATCGCAACCGACTGTATAATTCATGGTGATCGGATGCCGCTTGGTGTGCATGCGGATCGATTCTTCACGGCTCAGCGTGACGCGCACCGGGCGCCCGGTAATCTGCGCGAGCAGCGCCGTCTGCGCCTGGATGGTCATGTCCTCGCGCCCGCCGAAGGCGCCGCCATTGGGCACCAGTTCGACGAAGAGCTGGCTCTCGGGGATTCCGAGCACGGAGGCGACCTGCATGCGGTCGTCGAAGATGCCCTGGCCCTGACTGTAGAGGTGTAGGCGCCCATCGGCTTCGGGAACCGCCAAAGTCGATTCCGGCTCGAGGTAGAGTTGCTCGATGCGCTGGGTGCGCCAGGTACCGGACACCACATGGGCGGAGGCAGCGAGCGCCGCGTCGGCGTCGCCGCGGTCGATACACGTCACCTGCAGCACGTTGTCGTGCTTGGGATTGACCTGCGGCGCGCCCGGCTTGATCGCTTCCGCCGGGTCGACCACGGCGGGTCGCACCTCGTACTCAACCTCCACCAGCTTGGCTGCGGCGCGCGCCGCGCGCATGCTGTCGGCGGCGATGGCCGCGAGGCAGTCGGCGACGGTGCGCACTTCCTCGCCCTCGGCGACGAAGCACGGCCAGTCCTTGTAGATGAGGCCGACCCAGCGGTTGCCCGGCACATCCTTGGCCGTGGCGACGGCCACGACGCCGGGCAAAGCGAGCGCCTTCGACACGTCGATCCGCTTCACCAGCGCCCGCGCATGGCGTGACAGCACGACCGCGCCGTACAGCAGTCCCGGCACATCGATGTCGGCGACGAACGGCCGCGAGCCGAGCGTCAGCTCCGCGCCCTGATAACGCTGGAGCGACTGGCCGACACGGCCGTCCAAGACCGGGGCCGGCAGCGCGCCACCATGATGCTTGGCGGCATGGATCAACTCGATCGCGTCGATGATATTCTTGTAGCCGGTGCAGCGGCACAGATGCCCGTCAATGGCGCGGGCGATCTCGGCGCGCGAAAGCGGACGACTCTGATCGGTCAGCCATTTGGTGCGTAGCACGATACCCGGCGTGCAAAACCCGCACTGCAGGCCGGCGGCCGCCTGGAACGCGTCGGCATAGAGTTTACGCTCGTTATCGGAGACGCCTTCGAGGGTGACGATCGAACGGCCGGCGACCTTGTCGGCTTTCACCATGCAGGCGTTCTTCGGCTGGCCGTCGATCAAGGTCAGGCAGCAGCCGCACAGACCCTGTGGTGAGCACGCGTCCTTGACCGATGTCACCCTGAACGTCTCGCGCAACACGTCGAGCAAAGTCTGCTCCGGCTGCACCTGGGCTTGCCGTGGCGTCCCGTTGAGTTTGAAGGAGACTGACTTCATCTTGGGATTTTCCCGTCAACGCTCGAGATCGCTGAATTCCTCATGCAACGACTCGATGCGCCGCAGACGCTCCTGCGCCGACGCGCCGAGCGCCAGCGCCACGCCGGAGCCGAGATAGTTCACGAGACTCATGGCAGCGACGTAGGAATCGAACAGGCGCGCCCCGCGGCTGTAACAGCGGAATACGATATGGGCCGATTTTCCGACCTTGCCGAGCGAGGAATCGCCCAGCAGGACGGTCCGCGCCTTGGCGGCGGCGGCGGCACGGAGGATTCGTCCCAGCACCGGCGGACGCCGGCGGAAGCCGAACGCCAAAACGGCGTCACCCCGTCCCAGGTCGGAGAATTCTTCGGCCACGGTCTGGCCCGGGACCGGTAGCAGGTTCACCTGCGGGCGCACCTGCACCAGCAGCTCACGGGCGTAAAAGGCAAGCGGATAGCTGTTGCGGAATCCGACCACGGTTACGCGTTGCGCGCCGGCGAGGATTTTAACGGCGGCTTGCACATGGTCGGCAGGAATCGTCTCGATGGTACGCCTGAGGTAGGCAATGTCGTGCCCGAGATGCTCCGCCAATGTTCCGTCCAAATCCCGGGTATTTGACAGCTCGGCGAGCGGCGAGCCGTTATGATAGTGATTGCGCGCCTGCTGGCGCATTTCGTGGAAATCCGCATAGCCAAGACGGCGCACCAGCCGTGCGGCGGTCGCCTTCGACACCCCCGAGCGGGCTGCCAATTCGGTTGCGGAATAGGCCGCAAGGTCGCCCCGCATCTCAAGAATCAGCTCCGCCAGCTTCCGCTCGCCGAGCGGAAGCGCGTCATATGTCTCGCGGATTCGGTGAACCAGCGGGTCCATGGCAGCGAAGAAACATATGTTTCATAGATATGCAATAAGGAAATATACGTTTCATTCCTTATTGACCCGCCATTTTGGCTCTGATTTCGTGCGCGCGCTTATTCGGCTTTTACTGGAGAAATTCATGTCCAACCTCGATGCGCGCGTGGCCGAACTGGCCGCCAAATATCACCCCCTGGCGGTCGAAATACTGAAGGAGGCCATCCGCATCCCCGCCGACTATGTGGACCGTCCGGCCGACCAGGGCGGCGACCCTCGCTGCGGCACCTCCAACCACGAGTTCCCGCGGCTCGACTACCTGCGCAAGAAGATCATCGAGATCAAGGCGGTGCGCCGCCCCGAGGATGTCGACTTCGACGCGTTCGGCAATCTCGTCTGGATGGTCGCCGATCCGGACGACGGCATCGCGTCCGACCAGAAGAAGGTTATCTACCTCGACGGCCACACCGATACGGTGAAGCCGCTGCGGCCGGTGTGGCTCGAGAAGACCAATGGCGGCGTTGACGTCTACAACGGCTTGATCGATCGGACCAAGATCGACAAGGCCATGCTCGAAAAGGAACTTGGCTGGGTGCCGCCGGAGTCCGAGTGGGAGCATCTGCTGTTTGGACGCGGCTCGGCCGACCAGTTGGGCGGCGTCATCGCCCAGATCGTCGCCTCGAAGATTCTTCTGGAACTGGCGCCGGAAGGTGCCCTGAAGGGCGTCATCGTGCGCTCCTACGCCACCGTGTGCGAGGAGGACAATGACGGCGCCGGCCCGATGTATGTCATGCGCAACGTCTTGCCGGGCGCCAAGGCCGAGCTCATTCCCGATGTCGTCATCCTCACCGACTCGACCGGCGACGCCAAGAAGGGCGCGCTCGGCATCTACCGCGGGCAGCGCGGCCGCATGCAGATCGAGGTGACGGTGACGGGCCGTTCCTCCCACGGCTCGATGCCGTGGGAAGGCCTCAACCCGCTCGAATTCGGCGGCGCCATCATCAAGGAGGCGGCCGAGAAATACGAGAAGCGCGAGGGCTTCCTCGACAACGCCTTCCTGGGTCACGGCACGCGCACGGCGTCCTGGTCGAATCTCGATACGCCGAGCGACTGTGCGGTGCCGGCCCGTTTCGTGTTCCGCTTCGACCGTCGCCTCACTATCGGCGAGACGCCCGAGCAGGCGGTGGCCGATGTCGAGGGGCTTTCCTCGGTCGCCAAGGCACGTCAGGCGGGCCTCAAGGTCGAGGTCGGCGTGCCCACATACGGGGAGGCCAGCTGGAAAGGCTTCGTCCTCAACAATCCGCAGATCTATCTGGGCTGGGTCACGCCGGAGGAGCACCCCGCGATCCAGGCGGCGGTGACGGCCTACAAGGGCGTCGTCAGCCCGCACGTGAACGGCAAGAGCGGCACCGGCGGCGGCATCCCGAAGGAGCCGCGCGTCGATCGCTGGATCTTCTCGACCGACGGCGTGGGTTACCCGGTGTCGAAGGACGACACCAGCATTCCGGTCGGCAAGGCCAAGCAGTGGGTGGTTTCCGGCGCTTACAAGCATCCGGCCATGTTCGGCTTCGCGCCCGGCATCGAGCAGAATACGCACAAGATCGCCGAGTGCGTCGATGTTCGCGAGGTGCGGCACGCCATCGCGTTCCTGGCGCGCTTCCCCAGCGTGTTCGCCGGCAGGGTCTGACCAGAACCTCACCCATCACGCAAGGAGCCATTCATGCCCAGCGCCGCCATCGAGAAGCAGCTCGCCGCGTTTAACGCCCTGAAGACCGATCTCTTCCACAAGGACTTCCTGCTGACGTGGGAGCATTCGACCGACGAAATCAAGGCCATCCTGACGTTGGCCGAGGCGCTCAAGCTCCTGCATCAGGAGGGTGTCTCGTGCCGCGCCTTCGACTCAGGGCTCGCCATCTCGATCTTCCGCGACAACTCCACCCGCACCCGCTTCTCCTTCGCCGCCGCGGCGAGCGCGCTCGGCTTCACGCTGTCGGATCTGGACGAGGAGAAGAGCCAGATTGCGCACGGCGAGACCGTGCGCGAGACCGCCAACATGATCAGCTTTCTCGCTGAGGTCATCGGCATCCGCGACGACATGTTCCTGGGCGAGGGCAACAAATACATGCGCGAGGTCGGCGACGCCCTCACCGAAGGCAAGCAGCAAGGCGTGCTGCACCGCCGGCCCAGCATCATCAATCTTCAGTGCGACATCGATCACCCGACGCAATCGCTCGCTGACCTGGCCTGGCTGAAGAAGCACTTCGGCGGCATCGAGAACCTGCGCGGCAAGAAACTCGCCATGACCTGGGCCTACAGCCCGAGCTACGGCAAGCCGCTCTCGGTCCCGCAGGGCGTCATCGGCCTCATGACCCGTTTCGGCATGGAGGTGAGCCTGGCGCACCCGGAAGGCTACGGGCTCATACCGGAGGTGATCGAGGTCGCCCGCAAGAACGCGGTGCAGAGCGGCGGCAAGTTCGAGGTGGTGAACAGTATGGAGCAGGCCTTCCAGGGCGCCCACATCGTCTATCCCAAGTCCTGGGCGCCGTATCACGTCATGCAGCGCCGCACCGAGCTGCTCAAGACGTCCGACAAGGACGGGCTCAAGGCGCTGGAGAAGGAGTGCCTGGCCAACAACGCCCGTTTCTCGAGTTGGGAGTGCGACCGGGCCAAGATGAACCTGACCCACGACCGTTCTGCGCTCTACATGCACTGCCTGCCGGCCGACATCACAGACGTGAGCTGCAAGGCCGGCGAGGTCAGCGCCGAGGTCTTCGAGCAGTACCGCATTCCGACCTACCACGAAGCGAGCTACAAGCCGTTTGTCATTAGCGCCCTCATGTTCCTCACGCGTCTGCGGGATCCGGGCGCGAAGTTGGAGCAGATCATCCGCCGCGCCAAAGGCCTGAGTATCTGACCATCGGCGTGGTCTCCCCTCGTCGGAGGCTGTCATGAAGAAGACGGTGATCGTAGCCCTGGGTGGCAACCTGTTCGTCTCGGACGAGACGCATCAGTCGGTGCCCGACCAGTACCGCGCCGCGGAGCGGGCCTGCGCACATATCGTGCCGCTGCTGCGCGATCCGGAGCTGCGTCTCGTCGTGACGCACGGGAACGGCCCGCAGGTCGGGTTCATCCTGCGCCGCTCCGAGCTGGCCGCCCTGGAGCTGCACCAGGTGCCGCTCGACGCCTGCGTTGCCGACACGCAGGGCGCGCTCGGCTACCAGATTGAGCGCGCGCTGCGCAACGAGCTTCGGCGCCACCGCCTGGCCAGGTCGCCCGCCGCCGTAGTGACACTCGTACTGGTCGACCGGGACGATCCCGCCTTCAGCCATCCCACCAAGCCCATCGGCGCCTTCCTCTCGAAGGAGCGCGCCGAGGAACACCGGCAGAAGGACGGCTGGGACGTGGTGGAGGACGCCGGGCGCGGCTGGCGGCGTGTCGTGGCCTCTCCCACGCCTAAGGCCATCCTCGACCTCGAAGCGGTCCGCAGCCTGCTCGATGCCGGCTTTGTTGTTGTTGCCGCCGGCGGCGGCGGCATCGCCGTGGTCGAGGACCCGAGCGGCGACATCTTTGGCGCGTCCGCCGTCGTGGACAAGGACCTCGCCTCGAGCCTGCTCGCACGCCAGCTCGGCGCCGATGTGCTCGTCATCACGACGGACGTGGAAAAGGTCTGCATCGACTATGGCAAGCCGGGGCAAAAGGCCCTCGACGCGATGACGGTGGCGGAGGCGAAGCGGTACATGGCGGAAGGGCACTTCAAGCCCGGCAGCATGCTGCCCAAGGTGCAGGCGATCATCGAGTTCCTGGGAGGCGGCGGCAAGCAGGCCATCATCACCGATCCCGAGCACATCGCCGCGGCGCTGGAAGGCAGCGGGGGCACACGCGTCACGCCGTGATCGGGCGAGCTGGGCACGGCGGCTGTTTGTTCGCCGGCGTTAGATTGTTTCCGCGTAGGCCGCACCGAATGGCTTGCGTGGCAGATAACTGCCGGCGCCGCGCTCGGCACGCAAATCGCCGTCCGCCCAGACATGGCGTCCGCGTGCGAGCGTGTGGGTCACCACGCCCTTGATCTGCATTCCCTCCCACACCGAGAAGTCGGTGTTCTGATGCTGGGTTGCCGCGGAGAGGGTTTTCGTCCGCTCGGGATCGAGCACGATCAGGTCGGCGTCGGCGCCGACCTCCAGCGAACCCTTGCGCGGCCACAGATTGAACGCCTTGGCCGCATTCGCCGAGGTGAGGGCGACGAACCGCTCCGGCGTCAGGCGTCCGCTGTTGACTCCGAGATGCCACAGCACGTGCAGCCGCTCCTCGATCCCGCCGCAACCATTGGGAATCTTGGTGAAGTCGTTAAGGCCGAGGCGCTTCTGCGCTTTGGTGAAACAGCAGTGATCGGTACCCGTGGTGCTGAGCGTGCCGGCCTCCACCGCCCGCCAGATCGCCTCCTGATGGCCCTTCGGCCGGTAGGGTGGGCTCATCACATGGCCGGCGGCGATGTCGAAATTTTCCGCGCGGTAGACCGTGTCGTCGATGGCGAGAAATCCCGGCAAGGTCTCGCCGATGACTTTCACGCCGCGCCGCCTGGCTTGCCCGATGGCATCCGCGGCCTCAGCCGCCGAGACGTGCACCACGTAGAGCGGCACGTCGACAATCTCCGCCATGGTGATGGCGCGCAGCGTCGCCTCGCCCTCGCATTGCGAGGGGCGCGACAGCGCATGACCGAGCGGCGAGGTGATCCCGTCGGCCAACACTTTCTGCTGCAGATAGGCGATCAGTTCTCCGTTCTCGGCGTGCACCTGCACCAGCGCTCCGAGCTCGCGGCAGCGGCGAAAGCCGGCGATGAGGTCCTCGTCGGGCAGCATCAGGCGGCCCTTGTAGGCGAGAAAGAACTTGAAGCTGGCGATGCCGTGGTCGTTGACCAGGCTCGCCATCGCCGTGGAGAAAGCTTCGCTCCACCACGACACGGTCATGTGGAAGCCGTAGTCCACCGTCGACTTGGCCGCCCGGTCCTGCCAGATCGTCAGCGCCTCCAATGGCGATTGCCCCGGTTCGGGGCCGACGAAATCGAGGATCGTGGTGGTCCCGCCCGCCGCCGCCGCCGCCGTGCCGGTGAAGAAATCATCCGCCATGACGGTTCCCATCATCGGCAATTGCATGTGGGTGTGCGGGTCGATCCCGCCGGGCATCACGTAGCAGCCGCCGGCATCGATGACCTCAGTGCCGGCCGGCGCCGCGATCGCGTCGCCGATGGCGACGATGCGCCCGTCATGGGTGAGCATGTCGGCGCGCCGACGCCCCCGTTCCGTCACGACCGTGCCGCCTCGGATCAAATTCATCGTCATTGCCCACTCGGCCCCGAAACGTTCCTACGCCGGATACGTACTCACCCTTAGTCACTGAATACTAGAGACTGTCTTCAGTTGAGCAAAATGATAGCGCAAGCGAGCTGCACTCCAGCGAGAAAATTTCTGGCGAGTTTGTCGTAGCGCGTAGCGATGGCGCGAAAGTGCTTGAGTTTGTTGAAGAAGTGCTCGACGAGATTGCGTTCGCAGTAGAGCGCGAAGTCGCAATTGCGCGGCGTCTTGCGATTGGCCTTGGGGGGAATCCCCCCTAACTGAAGACCGGCTCTAATTCACAACGACATGTTACGCGGTAATGTTGCGTGCATCATAGTCCTTGCATTGGCATAGAATCCTTCAACCAATTGCTTGACGGCGCCGTCAATGTCCGATGGCGCTTTAACGTGATACACCCATTTTCTCATGCCGATATAAAAAATGCTTCCGTGCAAGCTCCACATCAGCTCCATTTCCGGTTCGGTTATCTCCAGCTGTTCTATCGGCCGAAAGCCGAATTCGTGCCTCAGCTCGTCAATCACGGGTCTGAAGATGCGTTCGTTTGCAAGGCGAACATAACGCCGATTGATGGAAGCGCCGGCCAGTCCGGCATAAAGATAGATGCGCCCCCATTCGTATTCGAGCGGCAGCTTCGCGTAATCGGCATAGAACGCCTTGAGGCGTTCAATCAGCGGACGATTGCGGTCGGTCAACACGGCTTGCCATGTCGGACTCCAACGGCGCAGAAATACTTCCTGGTAAACCGATTCGATGAGCGCTTCTTTGCTGGGAAAATAGCGATACAAGAGTCCCTTTGAGATACCGAGATCGCTGGCCAGTTCGCGCGTTTGCCCGCTAAATCCGTGGGCGGCGAAAAAACGGATCGCTCCCTTCAGGATTTGTTCGGCGCGCAGGTTCGGCGCGAGCCGTTTACCGGATTTCTGCTTTGGCGGTTGCGATGAGTGCGCGGACTGTTTCTTAGGTTTTCGTTGCACGGACATTTTTCGAATTTCTGGTCAGTGTCATGAGCCCTAATCCATCCGGTATGTCGGGCTTGCCATTGACTCTATAGCACAGCCTGTTTAATGAGCGTATGCTCAATAAGAAGATTATCTTGATTACACCGCAATTACATAGAGCGTAAAGCAACCGGCCATGCAAAATATCTTCATCCAGAATGAAAATCAGCGCATGATTCTAGGGACCGTAAAGCGGTTTGTCGACGCTGAGGTCAGGCCGCGCGCGGCGGCGCTCGATGCCCAGCAGGATCCCGAAAAAAGTTTTTCCTGGGAGATCGTCGAACGGGCGAACGAAGTCGGTATCCGCACCATGACGCTCGACGAGAAATGGGGCGGTCTCGGAACGGATTCGCTGACCACGTCCATGGTGATCGAGGAGCTGGGCAAGGGCGACATCGGGGTTTCGGTCATCTTTGCGCAAACCCTGAAGATCGCGCAGATCATGCAGAATGCGCTCAACGACGAGCAAAAGGCGCGCGTGCTGCCGGGCTTTGCCAAAGACCCCCGCGGCATGCTGGCGATCGGCATTACCGAGCCGGATAACGCCTCTAATTATTTTCTGCCCTATCCAACCTCGTTCCGCACCACGGGGCAAAAGACAAACGGCGGCTGGATCGTCAACGGCATGAAGCACTTCATCTCGAACGGCAATCGCTCCAGCCATTACCTTTTGTTCGTGCAGACCGAAAAGGGAAAGCCGTTGGCCGAAGGCAGCACCTGCTTTCTGGTGGAGCGGGATCGGCCCGGGTTCACCATCGGCCGCGTGCACGACAAGATGGGCGAGCGCCTTGCCAACAATGCCGAGCTTGTCTTCCAGGACTGCTTCATCCCCGACGAAAACGTCGTCGGCAAGGTCGGCAAAGGTTTTGGCGTCCTGGCGGAATTCTTCCCGCAGTCCAACGCCTATGCCGGCGCCACCATCCTCGGCGTTGCTGTCGCCCTGCATGAAAAGGCCATCGATTGGGCCAAAGTTCGTGTCCAGGGCGGCAAGCCGCTGATCGAGCACGATGGTATCCGCGCGCAATTGGCCGAGATGCGCATGCTGATCGACGCCTCGCGCTCCTACATCCATCGCGCCTGCTGGCTTGCCGACCACCAGGACCACGGCTGGGACAAGACCCTGGGGGTGCTTCCCAAGGCGATGGCGTCGCAGGCGGCGTGGAAGATCGCCACCTGGTGTCTCGAGATCCATGGCGGCCACGGCTACATGAAGGAATTCGGCGTCGAAAAGCTGGTGCGCGACGCGGCGGCGTTCCTGCATTCGGACGGCGTCAACCGGACACTGTTTCTCAAGGCTGCCAATTTCATGTTCCAGAAGTAGGTGCTGTTTCGTCGCCGCAGCGCGGTCAATCAGTAGGGGATCGCAATGGAGGGCCTCTTCGTACAGACCGAGAACCAGCGCGCTTTCGTCGAGACCGTCGGGCGGTTTGTCGAAGAGGAGGTCGTGCCGCGGGCAGCGGCGCTTGACGCCGAGCCAGACCCGGCAAAATGCTATTCCTGGGACATTGTCGAAAAGGCGCACGCGCTCGGCGTCCGTACCATGACCCTCGACGAGAAGTGGGGCGGGCTGGGCGCCGATCCGCTGACCACCGCCATGGTGATCGAGGAGCTGAGCAAGGGCGATCTCGGCGTTGCCATAACCCTGGGCCAGACCCTGAAGCTCGCGCAGATATTCCAGAGCGGGCTCAACGAAGAACAGAAGGCGCGCGTGCTGCCGGGGTTTTCGAAGGACCCGCGCGGGATGCTGGCGATCGGCATCACCGAACCCGACAACGCCTCGAACTATCTGGTGCCTTATCCGGCGCCGTTCCGTACCGTCGCCGTGAAAACCAACGGCGGGTGGATCGTCAACGGCATGAAGCACTTCATTTCCAATGCCAATCGGGCAAGTCACTTCTTATTTTTCGCCCAGACCGAGAAGGGCAAGCCGATGACGGCAGGCTCGACCTGTTTTCTGGTCGAACGCGACCGCGCCGGTTTCACGATTGGCCGCGTGCACGACAAGATGGGTGAGCGTCTGGCCAACAACGCCGAGATGATTTTCCAGGATTGCTATATCCCGGATGAAAACGTCGTCGGCAAAGTCGGCGACGGCTTTAACGAACTCGCCAAGTTCATGCCGTGGTCGAATGCCTATGGCGGCGCCACGATCCTGGGCGTCGCGGTGGCTTTGCACAAGAAAGCCGTCGATTGGGCCAAGGTGCGGGTGCAAGGCGGCAAGCTGCTAATCGAACATGACGGCATCCGCGCTCAGCTCGCCGAGATGCGCATGCTGATCGACGCTTCGCGGGCCTATATCCATCGCGCCTGCTGGCTTGCCGTTCACCCTGAGCACGGCTGGGACAAGACGCTGGGCGCGCTTCCCAAGGTGATGGCGTCGCAGGCGACGTGGAAGATCGCCACCTGGTGTCTCGAGATCCACGGCGGTCACGGCTACATGAAGGAGTTCGGCGTGGAGAAGCTGGTGCGCGACGCGGCGGCCTATCTACATTCGGACGGCGTCAACCGGACGCTTTTCCTCAAGGCGGCCAACTTCATGTTTCAGAAATAATCTTGCTCTCCGGCTAAAGGCACGATCATGAAAGCACTGGTACTGAAAGGGCCGAACGCGCCATTCGAAATGAGGCAGGTTCCCGATCCGGTGGCCGGACCGGGAGAGGCCGTCGCGCATGTTCTTGCCTGCGGCTCCGGACTGACCATTCAGCACGTCAAGGCCGGCCGCTTGCCGGTGCAGTTTCCTCGTATCATCGGGCATGAGATCACGGCCGAAATCGTCGAAGTCGGTGTCGGTGTCAGCAGTCTTGCCGTCGGCGACGCGGTGACGGCCTACGCTTACTTGAATTGCGGCCATTGCCGCTGGTGCCTGAGCATGCTGGAGCCGCTGTGTGAGAACACCGGCGGCGGAACCGGGATGGTCGGCATGAGTTGCGATGGCGGCTATGCCGAGTACATCAAGCTTCCGGCGCATGTCTTCATCAAACTGCCGGAGGGCTTGGACTACAAAGCGCACCCGGCTGAAATCGGCGTCGTCACCGATGCGCTGGCGACGCCTTATAAAGTTTTACGCCGCGCGCAGGTTAAAGCTGGAGAAACGGTCGCCGTATTCGGCGCCGGAGGCGGCGTCGGCATCCATCAACTGATGTTGGCAAAGTGGGCCCGCGCCAAGGTGATCGCCGTCGATGTCGCCGCCGACAAGTTCGACGCCTGTCGCAAGGCCGGCGCCGACGAGGTGGTCGATGCCTCGACCTGCGATGCGGCGGAGGCGCTGCTCGATCTCACCGGCGGCCGCGGCGTCGATGTCGCCATCGATTATGTATCGGTCACCTCGACCTTGGAAGCCGCCGCCAAGGCGCTCGGCCGCCGCGGTCGTCTGGTCACGCTGGGCGGCGCCGGAAAATCGTTCCAGGTGTCGGCCTTCGACATGTTGTACAAGGAGCAGGCTTTGCTGGGCAGCCGCTACGTCACGCGCGTCGAGGTGCTTGAGACGTTCGATCTGGTCGCGCGCGGCGAGATATGGCCTCTGGTTAGCGACATCCGGCCGTGGACAGAGGCCGAGGCAGTGCACGCGCGCGTGGAACGCGGCGAGGTCATAGGGCGCGCCGCACTTCTTATCGGCTAGCCTGCACAGGCAAAACCTGAAGGACATTGGATGTTCACCGCCACAAAAGACAAGGCGCTTCTCACCACCACCACCGGGGCGCTGCCGCGGCCCAGCTGGTACACCGAAAACCTGCGCGGCATCCCGCTGTCGCAAGGCTTCTCCCGCCTGGCCTATCGCGAGCAGCATTTCGACTGCCTGGCCTGCCACGTGGCGGCGCAACATCGCGCCGGCATCGATATCATGGTGGACGGCGACACCAGGCTCGACGATGACGTCGCCGGGCGGGCCTGGGTCAGCTACGTCACCGAACGCGTCGCCGGCATCGGAGCGCCGCGCGTGGAAGTGCCGCCGGCGGGCTTCATGGCCGACAAGGGCCCCGGCGACCTGATGTGGGAAGTGATCGAGACCCGCATGACGCCGCCGGTGACCGGCAAGATCGGCGAAACATCGCTGCAGCTCGACCGCGCCTACAAGGCGATCGCGCCGATGACCGACAAGCCGGTGAAGATCGGCTCGATCTCGGCGCAGATATTGGCGCTGATGCTGACCAACGAGCATTACAAGGACCGGCTCGATCTACTGATGGATCTGTCGGCCGCGCTCAACCGCGAATATCACGCGCTCGCCGATACCGGCGCGCCGCTGGTGCAGATCGAGGAGCCGGCGATCCATCAGATCGTCTCCGATCCCCGGCAGAAACCGCAGCAATGGGTCGATGCGTTCAATGTCGAGGTGAAGGGCCTGCGCGACAAATGCGAGGTGTGGTGCCACACCTGCTGGGGCAGTCCGGCGGCGCAGCGGGTAGCCAGCAAGGATCAATCCTACAAGGCGGCATTGCCTTATTTCGATCAGCTCGACGTCGATGTAATCACGGTCGAGGGCGCTTTCAACAAGGGCATGGACCTCGAGCATGTCGGCACCATGATCTCGAAGAGCAAGAAGATCGCGCTCGGCGTCATCAGCCACCGCACGCTGCAAGTGGAGCGGCCGGAGGAGATCGCCGAGCTCATTCGCCGCGCGCTGAAATATATCGAGCCGGAGCGGCTGATCCTGACCAGCGATTGCGGCTTCGGCCGCCAGTCGATGAGCCGCATGCACGCGTTCTACAAGATGGTGGCGCTCACGCGCGGCACCAATATCGTGCGCAAGGAGCTTGGACTGCCGGAAGCCTATATCCCTGCCACCGACGCGAAATTGTCGATGGTGCCGCTGGCGGGCCGATGACCTCATAGTGCAAACTCATGATTAGCGATTGATCCATCGCGACAGCCGCGGAACGTCAGTCTCATGCGCCCTCGAATTTTTGTGACGCAGCCGATTGCCGAAAGCGCACTTGCGCGGCTTCGCGCGGTTGCCGAGGTGACGGTTAATTCCGACAGCAGTTGCATCCTCCCGAAGGACAAGCTCTGTGCCGCCGTGCGCGAGCACGACATCTTGTTCGCGCTGCTGCACGATACGGTCGATAGCGACGTCTTGACCGCGAACCCGAAGCTCAAGGCGGTGGCATCCATGTCGGCCAATGCCGACCGGATCGACGTGGCGGTCGCGACGGCGCTCAAGATTCCCGTCACCGTGATCCTGCCGATCGCCGTTACGGAATCGACCGCCGACTTGCATTTCGCTCTCCTGCTCTCGGTGGCCCGCCGCGTTGTGGAGGGCGACCGGCTCATTCGCGCCGGATCCTTTCCGGGCGCGCAGTCCAATCTTCTCGCGGGCACGTGGGTCTACGGCAAGGTGCTCGGTCTTGTTGGCGGCAAGGGACGGATTGGCCAAGCCGTGGCGCGGCGCGCGCTCGGCTTCGGGATGCGCATCCTCTATTCGGGCCCGCACCGCATGCCCGAGGCCGATGAGGCCAAGTTCGGCATGGCTTACGTCTCGCTCGACCAGTTGTTGGCCGAATCCGATTTTGTCTCATTGCATCCGGCGCTCAAGGCCGAAACGCGCCATATGATTGGCGAGCGTGAGCTCCGGCTCATGAAGCGCACTGCATTTTTGATCAATACGGCGCGTGGCCCCATCGTGGACGAGAAAGTGCTCGCCAAGATCCTTGCGGAAAATCGGATCGCGGGGGCAGCACTTGACGTTTTCGAGAATGAGCCCGTCGTTGAGCCGGCGCTTTTAAAACTGACGAATGTCGTGCTGACCCCGCATCTCGGCAGCGCGATCATGGAAGTCCGCGAAACATTGGCGCATGTCGTGGTCGATAACATCATGGCAATCCTCGCGGGACGACAGCCGCCGAACTGCTTCAACCCGGAAGTCTATACGGTCGAGCGATGACTGATATTCCACAGACGCTTGTCGATCCCGCTTGGCTGGAGGCTCGCCTAGGCGATCCGAAGGTGAGAATCATCGCGCTCAATTTTACCGACAGTCAGGATTTTGATGCCGGTCACATTCCGGGTGCGGTCTATTGGGATTGGAAGGGCATGCTGTGGGACCCGCTGATGCGGGATTTCCCGAATGCCGAAACTTTTGCCATGCGTTGCGCGGCCGCCGGCATCACGAACGATACGACCGTCGTGTTCTATGGCGATCCGGCGGTCCAGTTCGGCACTTACGCCTGGTGGGTGTTCAAGTATTGCGGCCACCAGGACGCCCGCGTGCTCAATGGCTCGCGCGTCCGTTGGGAGTGCGAAGGGCGGCCGTTGACGGCCGAGCGCAGCAAGATCGAAGCGACCCATTACACGCCCAATACGAGGCTCGCCAACGCGCACATGCGCGCGATGCGCAACGACGTCCTTGCTGCGCTCGATCGCAAGGATACGGTGATCCTCGATCACCGATCGCCGGAAGAATACCACGGCGAATTATTGAGTCCGCCGGGTTCTCCGAACCATGGCGCCGAACGCCTTGGCCGCATTCCAGGCGCCAAGCACCTGTATTTCGAGGACTTCCTCGGCGAGGACAAATCGTTCAAGCCGGTCGAGGAAATCCGCGCCCTCTTGCGAGAGCGCGAAGCGACGCCGGACAAAAACATCATTTCGTATTGTCGCCTCAGCCATCGAGCGACTCTGGCTTACTTCGCGATGACCGAACTGCTCGGTTATCCGAATGTGCGCAGCTATGACGGCTCGTGGACCGAATGGGGCAGTGTCGTTGGCGTCCCGATCGAACGTTAGAAGACAGTTGTATTTGTACTGCTGGCGCTCCGTCCGCCCGCATCATCGGACATGCGGAAGCAGGCGCCTTCGCGATCAATGTTGAATCGTAATCAACCTCGCGCAAATTTACATGCTGAAACCTTTGCGCGAGTGCGTACGCGACGGCTTGGGGGTAGAACAGCGCCGACACAGCTTGTCCGAACAAAAATCGCGGATTGATAAGGATGAAATCTGCGCTCACGTTCGGCGCCTTAGGGTGCAGTGCGGCATTTGCAAACGCGAGAATTATTTTTTGATCTAGATCAAGATGCTCAAGCAGCGGTCAATGTCATTTTGATAGTTGATAGGCGTCTCGGAACGATGGGCTCTCGCACCTTTTTGCAGTTTCGACTCGCGCTGCCAACGATCCCAACAGTCCAGAAAGCGGAAAGGCGATTCATCGTGACGTTATTTGAACGGGGCCTTATCGCAAAAAAATGAATACACAGTTCTGGGTGATCCAAGTCTTCAACGGCGTGTCCTACGGCGCGCTGCTGTTTCTTGTCGGCAGCGGCCTATCGCTGATCTTCGGCGTCATGCCATCGTCAATCTGTCGCATGGCTCCTACTGCATGTTGGGCGGCTACATCGCATTGTCGGTGATCAACGCCACCGGTTCGTGGGCGTTGTCGATTCCGTGGCCGCGCTCGCGGTCGCCGTCATCGGCTTGCTGATGGAGCGCATACTCCTGCGTCCGCTCGGTTTTGACCCGCTGCGCCAGGTGCTGCTGACGGTGGGATTTGCGTTTCTGTTTCAGCAGGCGGCGCTCGACATCTGGGGCGGCAACAACATGGACATAACGCCGCCGGCGGTGCTCACGCGCGCGGAAGCTGCCAAGGCCATGATCCTGGGCGGTACAAAAATCGTGCGCGAGAAGTTCGCCCGCCGCGAGATCGACGGCGTGCTCGGCGTCGGCGGCGCCAACGGCTCGACCATGGCCTGCGCGATCATGCGCGCGTTGCCGCTGTCATTTCCCAAAGTCATGGTGACGCCGGTCGCTGCGACCGCGGCCGTGCAATGGTACATCGCCGAAAGCGACATCGCCATGTATCCGACCATTGGCGACATCTCGCTCAACCGCGCGACTCGTGCGGCCATGGCAAACGCGGCTTATGCCGTGGCCGGAATGCGAGGGCGTGGAAGCGGCAGGATAATGCCGCAAACGCGCCTTTGGTCGGCGTCTCCTCCTTCGGCAATATCCAGCCGGCGGTCGATCGCATCACGGCGCGATTGGAAGCGGACGGCTTCGAAGTTATTCATTTTCACGCCTCCGGGCCGGGCGGACGTGCGCTCGAGAAATTGGCGGCAGCGGGCGAGCTTGCCGCGGTCATCGATCTCACCACCTCAGAGCTGACCGATCTTGTCACCGGCGGCGTCTACAGCGCGGGCGAGACGCGGCTCACCGCCGCTAGTGCCGCCGGCCTGCCGCAAGTGGCGGTGCCGGGCTGTCTCGATTTCACCAATTGGTGGGTAGGGCAGGTGCCCGACAAATATCGGCAGCGTGAATTCTATCAGTACAATGTCGAGATTATGCTGATGCGGACCAATGCCGAGGAATTCTCCACGCTCGGGAAACTATTCGGCGAACGGCTGCGTGCCGCCAAAGGTCCGGTCAGCGTGCTTATCCCGGGCGGCGGCATGAGCCAGCTCGTCGGCCGCAAGACCTGCGATCTTGCCGGCAATGAACTCGGCGCGTGGGCGCAGCCTGATATCGATCGGGTGTTTGTGGAAACGCTCAAACGCTATCTGCCACCCGGCGCGATCAAGGAATTGCCGCACCATATCAACGATGAACCCTTCGCGGATGCCTGCGTGACCGAAATGATCGAGATGATGCCGGCGCGCCTTAAACCTGCTCGGCGTTGAGAAAACCAAGGCAGCTTTTTCCGGATTGGCTATAAGGAGCAGACGAGAAGCGCCCCAGAGGCGCAAACTGGGCGTCGATCCGAACGTTGACTGTGACTCAGCGGCACCCTAAATAATTGTTTAAATGGCTGATATCGTTAGAAGATTTTCTATCGCACCCATGATGGAATGGACCGACCGGCACTGCCGGTTCTTCCATCGCCTGCTGACGCGCCGCACGCTGCTCTATACCGAAATGCTCACCACCGGCGCGGTGCTGCGCGGCGACCGCGCGCGGTTGCTCGGCTTCGATGCGTTCGAGCACCCGGTCGCGCTGCAGCTCGGCGGCAGCGACGCGGCGGCGCTCAGCGCTTGCGCGCGCATCGCCGAGGATTTCGGCTATGACGAGATCAATCTCAATGTCGGTTGTCCGTCCGACCGCGTGCAGGAGGGCCGCTTTGGCGCCTGCCTGATGGTCGAGCCGGCGCTGGTCGCCGACTGCGTGGCCGCGATGAAGGCCGCGGTCAAGATTCCGGTGACGGTGAAATGCCGCCTCGGCATCGACGAGCAGGAGCCCGACGAGGCGCTGTTTTCCTTTACCGATACGGTCAAGGCCGCTGGCATCGATGCCCTGATCGTGCACGCGCGCAAGGCCTGGCTGAAGGGATTGTCGCCGCGTGAAAATCGCGAGGTGCCGCCGCTCGATTATTCCATCGTGCACCGGCTTAAACGCGCGCATCCCGGCCTCGAAATCGTGCTCAATGGCGGCATCGCCAGCCTGGAGCAGGCGCAAGAACAACTCGGGCATGTGGACGGCGTGATGATGGGGCGGGCCGCCTACCAGGAACCCTGGCGGTTGCTGGGCGTCGATCCGCTGCTGTTCGGCGAGCCGGCGCCGTTCGATACGCCGAAGGCGGCCGCGCTCGCGCTCATGCCTTATATCGAGCGCGAGATTTCCAACGGCGTGCGGCTGCACTCCATCACCCGCCACGTGCTCGGCCTGTTCCATGCGGTGCCGGGCGCGCGCGCCTTCCGGCGGCATCTGGCCACCGAAGCGGTCAAGCCCGGCGCTAGCGCCGCTGTCATGGCTGATGCGCTGGCGCTGGTGCTGGACACGCGATCGGATTTATCGCACATCGCGGCATAGCGCATGATCCCGAAAAGTGGGAACCGGTTTTCGGATAAGATCATGCGCAAATAAACAAGTCACGCCGCCACACATTCCGGAGAAACATGCTGCTGGGTTATCCGATCGGCGAGCTCGTTCTGCTCGCACTCTTGATCGCGGGCGCCGGCATTCTGGTCGGGGTTCTCGCCGGCCTGTTCGGTATCGGCGGCGGCGCCGTCATCGTGCCCGTGCTGTACGAAGTGTTTCGCGCGCTCGGCGTGCCGGAGGACGTGCGCATGCAGATGTGCATCGGCACTTCGCTCGCCATCATCGTGCCGACCACGGTGCGCTCGTATATCGCGCACAAGAAGAAGGGCGCCGTGATCCCGCAGGTGGTGCGGATTTGGGCGCTGCCGGCAGTCATCGGCGTCGCCATAGGGGCCGTCATCGCGCACTATGCGCCGGCGCAGCTGTTCAAGATCGTGTTCGTCGTTTTTGCAGTGCTGATCGCCTTGCGCATGCTGTTCGGCACCGATCGCTGGATACTCGGCAGCGATTTGCCGGGACGCCCCTGGCTCACTTTCTATGGCTTCCTCACCGGCCTGATCTCGTCGCTCGTCGGCGTGAGCGGCGGTTCGGTTTCGAACGCGGTTCTGACATTCTATGGGCGATCGATGCAGCAGGCGGTCGCGACCTCGGCCGGCGTCGGCGTGCCGATCACCATTGCCGGCACCCTAGGCTATATGCTGGCCGGCTGGCCCTACATGGCGCAAACGCCGCCATTGTCGATCGGCTTCGTATCGTTGATCGGCTTTGCGCTGATGGCGCCGGTGTCGAGCTACACGGCGAGCTATGGCGTGCGGCTGGCGCACTGGCTGCCGCGCCGCAAGCTCGAAATCGCCTTCGCTATTTTCCTGTTTCTGGTGGCGCTGCGCTTCGCCGTCAGCCTGATCTAGCCACGCGGTTACGGCGTGCCGCGCATGCGCAGCTTGTCGCCGCGCACCTCCCAGCTTTGCAGCCGGTTGAGGAAGCTCATGCCGAGCAGATTGCTCTTGAGCTGGCCGGGCTGCGCCACCAGCGCCGGCACGGCGCGTTCGGTCAGTCCGCCGACGGCGATACGATCGAGCGTCACCGCGGCGGCGCGCGTGCGGCCATTGGCGGTGTCGACATTGACCGTGTAATTGAGCACTTCGAGCGGCAGTCCGGCGGCCTTGGCCGCTTCCTGCGTGAGCACCACCGAGCTCGCGCCGGTGTCGAGCACCATCGCGACGCGCGCGCCATTGATGTGCGCGGCCAAGGAGAAATCGCCGCGCTGCCCGCGCACGACCTCGACGTTGCGGCCATGGCCGGCCACGTGGCCGGGAATCAGTTCCGCCATCACGCGGTCGACGACGTCGCGCAATTCGAGGCGATAGCTGTAGCCCACCACCAGCAGCAGGCCGATCACCGTCCAGAACAGGATCGCCTCCAGCGCCGCCGACAGCCGTTCGCGGAACAAGACCAGCACCAGGCCGCCGACAAAAATGAGCAATGTGAGTTTGAGCGCCAGCGAGCCGACGTCATGGCGCAGCAGGTTGGCGATGGCGTCCTGATCGCTGCTGGCGATCAGCGCCGCCAGCGACAGCGCGACGCCAAGCACGAAAGACCATGTCAGGCGGCGGCTCACGGGCTCATCCTGTCGCGGCGACGGCGGCGCCGGAATTGCGGGACGGCAATTCACGCATCACGCGCGCCCGCTCGGCGGCGCTCATGGCGCTCCAGCGCGCGATCTCGTCGACGGTGCGGCCGCAACCGAGACACAGCCCGGAACGGGCGTCGAGCGTGCAGACCTTGACGCAAGGACTTTCGATCATGTGCTTTCGATCATTGTCCGTCTCAGAGGGCTGATGAGGGGCGAAGATAAGCGCCGTGGGCGGGAACGCAATCGCGCGATTGTCGCACGCTTCCAATTTATTCAAGTGCCGGCCCGGAACAGCGGCCGTCGGCTCAGCCGGCGCCGTTCCTCCGAACTGAGGATAGGCTCGCCCGGCGGGGTGATCGGTGGGGCGTGTTCGCTCATCGGCGCCATGGCCGCCACCACCCGTTCGGGCGGGAAGGTGACGATCACTTCGGTGCCGATGCGCAGCTTCGACTTGAGCACGAAGCTGCCGCCGTGCATGTCGGTCAGGCTCTTGGCGATCGGCAGCCCAAGGCCAGCGCCCTGTTCGGCCGATTTGATCGAGTTCGAGCCCTGGCCGAAGGAGGACAGCACGATCGGGATTTCCTCTTCCGGAATGCCGGCGCCGGTGTCCTTCACGCTCATGTATTGGCCGCCGGAGGCGGTCCAGCCCACTTTCAGCCAGATCTCGCCGGCCTGCGGCGTGAACTTGATCGCGTTCGACAGCAGGTTAAGGCAGATCTGCCGCAAGGCGCGCTCGTCCGCCCACAGCCGCGGCAGGTCGCTTTCGAACACGTCGTGCAAGGTGATACCGCGGTTGGTGGCGCGCAGCTTCAAGAGATGATGGCAATCCTCGACGATGCCGACCAGCGAGACGGATTCCTCGTTGAGCTCGTAGCGGCCGGCCTCGATGCGCGACAGGTCGAGAATTTCGTTGATCAGCCCGAGCAGGTGCACGCCGGAATTATGGATGTCGGCGGAATATTCCTTGTAGGCCGGCACCGCGTGCTGGCCGAACACCTCGGTCTTCATCACTTCGGAAAAACCGAGAATGGCGTTGAGCGGAGTGCGCAATTCGTGGCTCATCTGCGCCAGGAAGCGCGACTTGGCGATATTGGCCGCTTCCGCGCGCCGCCGCCCCTCGTCGGAAATCGACTTCGCCTGTTCGAGTTCGCCGATCAGCGCATCCTTTTCGGCGCGCGCTTCCAGCGTCGCCAGCGTGGTCGAGTACAGCCGGTAGGCCAGCACGGCGAAATAGCCCTGCGCGGTCAGCGCCATGATGGCGAGGATGTAGTCGCGCAGCGTGCCTTGCAGCGCGAAATTGAGCGCGATGCCGACGGTGACCGGAAAGGTGGCGGCGAACACCGCCATCGGCAGGCTCGAGGCCAGCATGCTGGAAACCGCCACCACCAGCAGCATGACGAACAGCATGAACGTGTTCGAGCTTTGGTCGATGCCGACCGGATGGATCAGGATGAACATCCAGGCCAGGCCGTAGAACAAGTCGAGCATGATGAAGCGCAGCCGCCAGGCGCGCGCCGAGATTTCCGCCACCGGTTGGTCGAGGAATTGCCGGCACTTGGTGATGATGACCGCGTGAATGATCAGCACCGAGGCGGTCCAGGCGCCGGCGGTGACCGCGCCGGTCCACAGGCTCGACAGCAAGCCGATGGTGGCCACCAGCAGCAGCATCACCAGCGAGGCCGACAGACGGTTCTGCGCGTATTGGCGCAGCAGCTCGTAATCGAAAGCGGGGCGGGTGCCGCTCGACGAAGTCAGCCGGTCGCGCGCCTCGCGCACATATTGCGCGGCAAGGCGGCGCTTCACCGGCGAGGTTTCCGGTGGCAGGGCGGTGAGGTCGGGCTGTTCGCCTGGAATCGGCATCAAATAACGCTTGTACGCATGGGGCCAAGGTGCACGCTCGCCTAAAATCCTTAAAGCCAAGCTTAAGAGGAGGCTAAAAACCCTGGTTAACGAATGTTACCCCCGGCATGCTCGCAGCCCTTTGACAGGGCTTTTTGCCCATGGTCGGCTGGCTTTGAGGGGACAATCGAACCGAGGGCACCCAAAATGAAGCTTTACGACAGCAAACAGGCGCCAAATCCCCGGCGCGCCCGCATTTTCCTCGCCGAAAAGGGCATCGCGCTGCCGACCGAGCAGGTCGACATCATGGCCATGCAACATAAGACGGCGGAATACACCGCGATCAACCCGTTGCAGCGCATGCCGGCCCTGGTGCTGGACGACGGCACGGTGATCACCGAGTCGATCGCGATCTGCCGCTATTTCGAGGTGGTGCAGCCGGAGCCGCCGCTGTTCGGCGTCGGGCCTAAGGAAATCGCGCTGGTCGAGATGTGGAACCGGCGCGCCGAGATCAACTTCTTCGCCAATGTGGCGGCGGTGTTCCGCCATCTGCATCCGGCCATGAAGGAGCTGGAGGTGCCGCAGGTGCCGGCCTATGCCGAGGCCATGCGGCCGCGCGCGCTCTGGTTCCTGCAATTTCTCGACGGCGAGCTGGCCACGCGCGAATTCGTCGCCAGCGACCGCTTCTCGGTTGCCGACATCACAACGTTGGTCGCGGTCGACTTCCTCAAGCCGGCGCGGCTGACGATGCCGGAGGGATTGGCGCACGTGCAGCGCTGGCACGCCGCGGTGTCGGCACGGCCGAGCGCCAAAGCTTAGCGGCCCGTAGCCCGCATGGAGCGAAGCGAAATGCGGGGCGATTATCGCTTGTGGCGTGAACCCCGGATTGGGCTTCGCTTCATCCGAGCTACACGCTCAGTTTTCCCCAAAGCGCAGAATTATTGACAGCATTGAAAAATGCCATCGAGGCGCTGTCGCGGTTTCTCAGATGATCGCTACTTGCCCCGCTTCACCTTCATCCGTACGCCCGGCGCATCGCCGTTGGTGAATTCGACGCCGGCGGCTTCCAAGGTGTGCTTGATCGTTTCGGCGTTGGCCACTGTGATCGGCACCGGTCCGTCCACCGCTTCCGCGCGACGGACGGTCATGATGCCGAGCTTCGATCGCTCGGCTAAATCATTGGCGGTCCAGCGCAGCAGCGCGCGCGCCGCCCTGATCTGACCGCCGCAAATCTTGGTTGTACCAAGTGGTCTTTTATTGACCATTTGCTTTCCGTGTGGTATTAAATCGACCAAGAGATCGAGAGCCATACAATGCCGAAAACAGCGATTCCGGCAAACCCTATTTCTATGCCGTCGCTCGGCCGGCGCGCCTTGCTGGTCGGCGCCGCGACCGCCGCCGCGTCCGCTTTCGTGCCGGCGGCAGCGTCTGCGCCGCACGACTCCAGGCTCGCCGCGCTGGAGCGCGCCTTCGATGCCGCGCTCGCCGAATACGAGGCGGCCCAGTGGCATTATAACGCGTGCGAACAGCGCTTCTTTGCCGCCTGTCCCGATCCGCCGGCGATCCTCACCTGCGATGGCCCGCTGGCGAAGTTGTTGTGCAACGACTGGTCATGGGTCAACGCGCGGGACCTTCAATGGCTGCTGCGGCAGCCCAAGCAGCGCCGCCTGCGGAAAGCCGCGCGCGCCGCGCTGCCTGTTGCCAAAGCCTACGAAGCGGAAATCCGCCGCGTGAAACGGGCGTGCGGACTTGCCGCCGCCGAAGTCGCCCAGGTTGCGGCTATGGATTGCCTGCACGAGCTGAGCGAGCGCATCGCCGGCGTTCCCGCGCGCGCGCTCGCCGATCTGGCGGTCAAGGCGCGGGTCGTGCGCCGCTGGGCGGCGCCGGAATGGTGGAACGATGCCGGCCCGGCCGAGTTGCTGGCGAGGCAGGTGCTCGATGCCGTCATGGGCCTGGCCGCCGGAAAATAATCCAAATATCTCTTGACTTAAATCCCAGCACATGCATTCCTATCGGCGTCCGGTCCTTCGAGGGGCGCTGTCATGAGGCGTCTTGATGGTGGAGCCGGATGCGGCGCCCGCGGGCGGGGGACGAAACGTACCCCCCGCACCCGGGCGGCGCCGGGCTCCGCCCGGGGACATTACGATCCCCCGCGAGGAGCTCGCTGACGGTGGACCGTCGCGGTCCGCCCGAGGCCTGGAAGGCGCGGTTGACCCAAAAGGCGCCGCAAGCTCCGGGCCGGAGGCGGGACAAGACGAGAAGCCGAAAGCGCGGACCCGGCGCCGAAGGAGAACGCCGCCATGGAGCGCCGAGAGGCGCCCGCACGTTACCGGCAACGGTGCGTGCCCTGTTAAGGTTGCGCCGATCGGCGCTCCATCCCCTCGCTTTATGAGGGGGAAGGGCTTGTCCGCCGAAGCCCGCAGGGCGAAGGCGGAAGAGACGACGGCGCACCCGGCGCCGCAAGGAATCCGGGCGGCGCAGCGTTGGCTGGCGCATCATCCAGAAAAATGGGAAATGGTTTCCGCAAAAATCACGCGTAAGGAAAATTCATGCGCTTAACGATTGCCGGCTGCGGTGACGCCTTCGGCTCGGGCGGCCGCTTCAACACCTGCTTCTGGCTGGAAACCGCCAAGGGCACGTTGCTGGTCGATTGCGGCGCCTCGGCTTTGCCGGCCTTGAAGACGCGCGGCCTCGATCCGAACCGGATCGACGGCATCGTGCTGTCGCATCTGCACGGCGATCATTTCGGCGGCTTGCCGTTCCTGCTGCTCGACGCGCAGTTTCTCGCGCGCCGCGAAAAGCCGCTGCTGATCGCGGGGCCGCCCGGCACGCGCGCGCGGCTCGATGCGCTGCTCGAAGTGTTTTTCCCGAAGTCGGGCGGGACGAAGTGGCGGTTTCCCTGGCAGGTGATGGAAGTCACGCCGGGGCAGGGCGCCGAGCTGCTCGGCCATTCGCTCATCACCGCCGAGGTGGTGCATGGCTCGGGCGCGCCGTCGACCGCGCTGCGGCTTTCGGACGGCGAGAAAGTCTTCGCCTATTCCGGCGACACCGAATGGACCGACGCGCTGCTGCCAATCGCGCGCGAGGCCGACCTGTTCGTGTGCGAGTGCTACGCCTATGCCGGCAAGCTCACCGGCCATATGACGTGGGAAATCTTGCAAACGAAATTGCCGGCGCTGCGCGCCAAGCGCGTCATGGCCACGCACATGAACCCGACCGTGCTGGCGCATCTCGACGAAATCCGCGCCGCCGACGTGCTCATCGCCGCCGACGGCTTGGTGCTGGAATTCTAGCGCTCCAAAAGCGCGATCAGGCTCGACGTGTCCCAGCGCTTGCCGCCCATCGCCTGGATTTCGGAATAGAACTGGTCGACCAGCGCGGTGACCGGCAGATGCGCGCCGCTCTTGCGCGCCTCGCCCAGGCAAATTCCCAAATCCTTGCGCATCCAATCGACGGCAAAACCGAAATCGAATTTGCCGGCCGCCATGGTCTTGTAGCGGTTCTCCATCTGCCAGGACTGCGCCGCGCCTTTGGAAATGGTGGCGATCAGCTTCTCGACGTCGAGGCCGGCTTTCTTGGCGAAGTGCAGACCCTCGGCGAGGCCCTGCACCAGACCGGCGATGCAGATCTGGTTGACCATCTTGGCGAGCTGGCCGGAGCCGGGCGAGCCCATCAGGTTGCAGGCGCGCGCGTAAGCCGCGATCACCTTCTCGGCGCGTCCGAACGGCTCGGCGTCGCCGCCGCACATCACGGTGAGCACGCCGTTCTCGGCGCCGGCTTGGCCGCCCGACACCGGCGCGTCGATGGCGTCGAAGCCGCCTTGCTTCGCCGCCGCGTACAGCTCGCGCGCAATTTCTGCGGAAGCCGTGGTGTGATCGACGAACACCTTGCCCTTAGCGATACCGGCGAAGGCGCCATTCGGTCCAAGGGTTACCTCGCGCAGGTCGTGGTCGTTGCCCACGCAGCACATGACGAAATCCTGACCTTCGGCGGCGGCTTTCGGCGTGGGGGCGGATTTGCCGCCGAATTGCGCCACCCATTTTTCGGCCTTGGCGGCGGTGCGGTTATAGACGGTGACCTCGTGCCCGCCTTTGTTCTTGAGATGCCCGGCCATGGGGTAGCCCATGACGCCCAAGCCCAAAAACGCCACCTTCGCCATCGTCGTTCTCCCTGAAATACGCCCAGGCCTGGCCGGCCTTGCTCGCCGCCTATCTCTCAAGAGGGAGGCGGGCGCGTCAACCTTTCTTGAGCGGGTGCCGCATTGACCGGCCGCCGCCTGCGCCTATGGTGTCGGCGCAAAGGGGCAGGCTGGCGAGTTCAGGGATAACGATCATGGCTGTGAGCAAGGAACAGGTTCTTAGCGCGTTGGCGAAAGTGCCATCGCCCACGGGCGAGACTTTGCCGGACGCCCGCGTGTTGTCGGACATCGTCGTCAGCGACGGCAAGGTGTTTTTCTCGATGACCGTCGATGCCGCCGCCGTGAAGGCCTGGGAACCGGTGCGTGAGGCGGCCGAGAAGGCGGTGCGCGCCATTTCCGGCGTGCAATCCGCTCTGGTGGCGCTGACCGCGGAACGCAGCCCCGGCGCCGCTGCGCGCGGGCCGCAGCCGGCCCATGTCGCCACCCAACCGCGCGCGGCGGGGGCGCCCGCGGCGCACGCCCACGCCCATCCTGCCGACAAGGTGCAGCCCGGCATTCCCGGTGTCGATGCGGTGATCGCGGTTGCCTCCGGCAAAGGCGGCGTCGGCAAATCCACCACCGCGGTCAATCTCGCGCTCGGCCTGCGCGATCTCGGCCTCAAGGTCGGCATGCTCGACGCCGATATTTACGGGCCCTCGCTGCCCAAGCTGCTCGCCATCAAGGAAAAGCCGCAGACCATCGGCGGCACCAAGCTCAAGCCGATCGAGCGTTACGGGCTCTCGGTGATGTCGATCGGTTTTCTGATCGACGAAGAGACGCCGATGATCTGGCGCGGGCCGATGGTGATGTCGGCGATCACACAGATGCTGCGCGAGGTGGAGTGGGGCAAGCTCGACATCATGGTGGTCGATATGCCGCCCGGCACCGGCGACGCCCAGCTCACCATGGCGCAGCAGGTGCCGCTCAAGGGCGCGGTCATCGTCTCGACGCCGCAGGATCTGGCTTTGATCGACGCGCGGCGCGGCGTGGCGATGTTCAAGCGCGTGAACGTGCCGGTGCTCGGCGTGGTCGAGAACATGAGCTACTTCCTGTGCCCGCAATGCGGCACGCGCTCCGACATTTTCAGTCATGGCGGCGCGCGCCACGAGGCCGAACGGCTGGGCGTGCCGTTCCTCGGCGAAGTGCCGCTGCACATGACGATCCGGGAGAAATCCGATGCCGGCCTGCCGGTGGTCGCCACCGAGCCGGACGGCCCGCATGCCAAGATCTATCGCGACATCGCCGCCAAGGTGCTCGAGCAGATCAAGGGCGGCGCGGCTTCCGGTCGCGCGACGCCGAAGATTGTGATCGAGGCTTAGGGTCCGCCGTCCGCGCCGGATTTGCGCAACTCAATCAGGCCGTAAAGCTCAATTAAACGCGCATGAGCGTGGCCGCGCGCATCTCGATGCGATATTCGCATTGCTCCCATGCGCGTCTTGCAGCCATGACCCTAGGTCACATTGACGCGGGACTGTTTTTGCAGTTTCCCCAAGGGTGATCCCGTCAATCCTGACGGAAACTTTTAAGAAAAATTGGAGCTGGATCGAAATGAAACGCCGACAGTTTCTTGGCGCGGCTGGCGCCGGACTTGCCGTCGCGGCGATTGCAAAACCCGCGATTGCGCAATCGAGCCCCGAGGTCAAATGGCGACTGACGTCGAGCTTCCCGAAATCGCTCGATACCATCTTCGGCTCTTCCGAGGTGTTCGCGAAGGCGGTCGCCGAAGCCACCGATAACAAATTTCAAATTCAGCTCTTCGCCGCCGGTGAGATCGTTCCGGGCTTGCAAGCCGCCGACGCGGTCAGCAACGGCACCGTCGAAATGTGCCACACCGCGTCATACTATTACGTCGGCAAGGACCCGACCTTCGCGCTGTTCACCGCGCAGCCGTTCGGTCTCAACTCGCGCATGCAGTCGTCGTGGATGCATTTCGGCGGCGCGCTCGATCTCGCCAACGCGTTCTACAAGAAATACAACTACATGGCGCTGCTGGCCGGCAATACCGGTACGCAGATGGGTGGCTGGTTCCGCAAGGAGATCAAGGAGCCCGCCGATCTGCAGGGGCTGAAATTCCGTATCGCCGGTTTTGCCGGGCAGATTTTTGCCAAGCTCGGTTCGATCCCGCAGGTGGTCGCCGGCGGCGATATCTATCCGGCGCTGGAGAAGGGCACCATCGACGCGACCGAGTGGGTTGGCCCCTACGACGACGAGAAGCTCGGCTTCTACAAGGTCGCCAAGTACTACTACTATCCCGGTTGGTGGGAAGGCGGCGCCATGCTGCACAACTTCATCAATCTCACGAAGTGGAACGAGCTGCCGAAGAACTATCAGTCGATCGTGAAATCGGCGTCTGAGCTGGCGCATAGCTGGATGCAGGGCAAATACGACGCTGGCAATCCAGCCGCGCTCAAGCGTCTGGTCGCCGGCGGCGCGCTGCTGCGTCCGTTCCCGCAATCGGTGATGGAGGCGAGCTACAAGGCCGCCAACGACACCTACAATGAAGTCAGCGCCAAGAACGCCGACTTCAAGAAGGTCTACGACAGCATGGTCGCCTTCCGCGGCGACGGATATCTGTGGTGGCAGGTGGCGGAACTCGGCTTCGATTCCTTCATGGTGCGCATGCGCTCGCGCGCCAGCTAGCCGCGGTTTCCGCGCGCCTTTCGCGACGAATTTCGCCCCCGCCCGAACCGGGCGGGGGCCTTTTCTTTTGTCGCGAACCGGCTGGATTTCCGCCGCGCAAAGAGCCATCCTGAACGGAGAATGCCGTCGAGAAACGCTAAACCGCATTGAAAAAACAGCCACCATCGGAGGGAGATTATCGCAATGAAACGTCGTCAATTCATCAAGGCTGCGGGTCTCGGCGTTGCCGCAAGTGCCATCGCCGCGCCGGCAATCGCTCAGTCGTCGCCGGCGCTCAAATGGCGCTTGACCATGAGCTGGCCGAAGTCGCTCGACATTCTTTCCGGTGCCTGTGAGACCTTTTCCAAATACGTCTCCGAGGCGACCGACGGCAAGTTTCAGATTCAAGTCTTTGCCGCCGGCGAGATCGTGCCAGGTTTGCAGGTGCTCGACGCGGTGCAGAACGGCACAGTCGAGATGGGCCATACGGCCGTGTATTACTACATCGGCAAGGATCCGACCTGGGCGCTGTTCTGCGCCACGCCGTTCGGCCTCAACTGCCGGCAGCAGAATTCCTGGTTCTACGACGGCGATGGTCAGAAACTGGCCGACGACTTCACCAAGAAATACAATGCGTACTCTCTGCTGATGGGCAATACCGGCGCGCAAATGGGCGGCTGGTTCAGAAAGGAGATCAATACGGTCGATGACTTGAAGGGTCTCAAGATGCGCATCGGCGGCTGGGCCGGCGCGACGCTCAAAAAGCTTGGCGTCGTCTCGCAGCAGATCGCCGGTGGCGACATCTATCCGGCGCTGGAAAAAGGCACCATCGATGCGACCGAGTGGGTTGGACCCTACGACGACGAGAAGCTCGGCTTCTACAAGGTTGCGAAGTATTACTACTATCCCGGCTGGTGGGAGGGTGGCACGACCAACCATCTGCTCATCAATCTTGCCAAGTGGAACGAGCTGCCGAAAAGCTATCAGGCGATCGTCAAGGCGGCTGCCGGCTTCGCCAATGTCGAAGAGACAGCGAGATACGATGCGCGCAATCCGCAGGCGTTGAAACGGCTGCTCGCGGCCGGCACGCTACTGCGGCCATTCTCGCAGGCGGTCATGGAGGCCTGCCTGAAGGCATCGAACGAAGTGAACGCCGAAACCTCCGCGATCAATGCCGACTACAAAAAGGTGTGGGATTCCATCGCTGCCTTCCGCAACGACGAATACCTTTGGTGGCAAGTGGCGGAATATTCCTACGACTCCTTCCAAATTCGCACCCGCACACGTGGCTGATCGAATTACTGAATACATGCGATCGGGGCCGGCCCGCAAAGCCGGCCCCGGCGTTTTTTGGGCGCCTTTCTACGGCTGCCCCACTTACAACTTTTGTCAAACCGTTGCAGACTGGGGCCAAGTAGCGGGCTCCGTCATGGTTCCAGCCATGACCCAGAGGGCGAATGACGCTGCACGTGGGGTAGGGGGCGCTATGAAAAATCAATGGGAGGACAGTAGGATGAAACGTCGTCAATTCATAAAGGCCGCCGGTCTCGGCGTTGCCGCCAGCGCGGTCGCCGCGCCGGCGATCGCGCAGTCGATGCCGGAACTCAAGTGGCGGATGACCTGTAGCTGGCCGAAATCGCTCGAAACGCTCTACGGCGGCGCGGAAACGATGGCCAGGGCCGTCGCCGAGGCGACCGATAACAAGTTCCAGATCCAGGTTTTCGCCGCCGGCGAAATCGTGCCGGCCCTTCAAGTCGTCGACGCCGTGCAGAACGGAACCGTCGAATGCGGCCACACCGCTTCGTACTATTACTTCGGCAAGGATCCGACCTTCGCCTTCGGCACTTCGGTCGGGTTTGGCCCCAATGCGCGGCTGAACCAGGGTTGGTGGACGCAGGGTGGCGGTTCCGAGGCGCTCAACGAATTCTACAAGAAGTATAACTCGGTAGCTCTGCTCGCGGGGAATACCGGTTGCCAGATGGGCGGTTGGTTCCGCAAGGAGATCAATACTCTCGACGACCTCAAGGGTCTCAAGTTTAGGATCGGCGGGTTCACCGGCCGTGTTTTGCAGAGACTCGGAGTCGTCCCGCAACAGATCGGTGCGCCGGATATTTATCCGGCGTTGGAGAAAGGCACCATCGACGCCGCCGAATGGGTCGGTCCCTACGATGATGAAAAGCTCGGTTTCTACAAGGTCGCTCCAAACTATTATTACCCGGGCTGGTGGGAAGGCGGCTCGATGCTGCTCGCCTTCATCAATCTCGACAAATGGAACGCCTTGCCAAAGTCGTACAAGGCGATCCTTGAACAGGCTGGCCACTACGCCAATACCTGGATGATCGCGAAGTACGACCTGCTCAATCCGCCGGCGCTGCGCCGTCTGCTCGCCAACGGCGTCAAACTGCATGGCTTCTCGCCGGCGATCATGGATGCTTGCTTCAAGGAGGCGATGGCACTGCACGGCGAAATCGCCAAGGACAATGCCAGCTTCAAGAAGGTGAATGACTCGATGATGAATTTCACCCGGAACGGCTACCAATGGCACCAAGTGGCCGAACTCGGCTACGACAGTTACATGGTGCGTCAGACCCGCGCCTGACCGCTGGCGTCAAACAGAAACCCCGGAGCCTTCGGTTCCGGGGCCGTTTGTTTTATTCGGATGCCGCCGCGGTTCTACTTGGGATTCGGCGGTTCGTCGAAGTTGAGCGGTGGCAGCTCAATCTGCGGAATTTCGATCTTGATCGTACTCGGATCGACGCCGGTCCCCTTGCCGAGCCAGTAGGTGACGGACCCTGGCCAGAAAATGAGAATGACGACGAGGATGACTTGCAATCCCACCCAGGGCACAGCTCCCCAGTATATATCCGAAGTCTTGATGGATCGCGGGGCGATGCCGCGCAGATAAAACAGCGCAAAGCCGAAAGGCGGATGCATGAAGCTCGTCTGGATGTTGGCGCAGATCAGCACACCGAACCAGATAAGGTCGATTCCGAGCTTCTCGGCGGCCGGTGCGAGCAACGGAATGAGGATGAAGGCGATCTCGAAAAAATCAAGAAAGAATGCGACCACGAAGATGAAGATGTTGACGAAGATCAGGAAACCGAGCTGTCCGCCGGGCAGCGAAGTGAGCAGGTGCTCGATCCACTCCTTGCCGCCGACGCCCTGGAATACCAGGCTGAACACGCGTGCTCCGATCAGGATGAATACGACCATGGCCGTGAGGCGCATGGTGGTAGACATTCCCTGGTAGAGGAGCTTCCAGGTGAGGGTGCCATAGAATGCGGCGAGCGCGATTGCTCCAACCACGCCCATCGCTCCCGCCTCAGACGGGGTGGCTAGTCCCATGAAAATCGTCCCGAGGACGAGAAAAATGAGCCCAAGCGAAGGGATCATGCCGCGCAGGCACTTTTTCCAGAGCGCCCAGCCGTGCAGGGTGCGGGCCTCTAGCGGGAGTGCCGGCACGTCGTTCGGCCAGATAATGCTGACGATGCCGACCCACATACAGAACAGCGCGAGTTGGATGAGGCTCGGGCCAATGGATCCGGCATACATGTCGCCGACCGAACGCCCAAGTTGGTCGGCGAGCACGACGAGGACCAGCGAAGGCGGAATGAGCTGAGTGATGGTTCCCGATGCCGCGATGACGCCCATGGTATGACGCGTCGAATAGCCGTACTTCAGCATCGGCGTCATCGAGATCACGCCCATGGCGATGACCGAGGCAGCGACGGTACCGGTGATCGCGCCGAGAATGGCGCCGACGAAAATCACCGCATAGGACATGCCGCCGCGCACCGAACCGAATAGCTGGCCGATCGAATCGAGCAAATCTTCGGCCAGCCCGCAGCGCTCAAGAATAGCGCCCATGAAAGTGAAGAACGGAATTGCCAGCAGCAGGTCGTTCGAGATAATGCCGAACAGCTGATAGGTGAGATTTCCGAGGAATTCCGGACGAATGAGACCGAATTCGATGCCGATGAAACCGAAAAACAATCCGGTCGCGGCGAGCGAGAACGCCGCCGGATAGCCGACGAGCATAAAGAGAATCATTCCCCCAAACATCAGGGGCGCCATGTTGTCCCGGATGATATTCATTGCAGGGGCTTTTCGTATTTGAATTCGATATCGATCACGTGCTCAAGCGCGGCAATGCGTTTGATGATTTCGGAAATACCCTGCAGCGCCATCAAGGCAAACCCCAGCGGAAGCAGGAGCTTCACCGGCCAACGGACCAGACCGCCGGCGTTCGACGATTGCTCATTCCCAAGCCACGACTCGACGAACCATGGCCAGGTGAAATAGGTGAGGATTACGCAGATCGGCAGCAGGAACAGAATCCCGCCGACGATGTCGATCCATATCTGCGTGCGCTCGGAAGCCATTCCGTATAAAAGATCGACGCGGACATGCTCATTCATCTTGAGGGCGTAGGGCGCGCCGAGAAGCACCATGCCGGCGAACATGTACCACTGTATCTCGAGCCAGCCGTTCGAACTTTCGCTGAACAGATAGCGGCTGCTGGCGTTGCCGGCGCTGATCAGTGCCGCGAACAACACCAGCCAATTTGCCACCACAGCGAATTGCGAATTGAACCAGTCGACGACGCGACTGAACGCCAACAGACCTCGCACGTCCCCTCCCAATTGGCCGGTTGAACCGGCAATTTTGCTTTTTTGTCGTCCCCTAGGACCACTTAATCCAATCCCGCCATAAGGCGTCAATGGATAAATTGTCAGCCATTAGTCGGTAGAAAGGCTCCTTAGTGCTGGTGAAAGCCCGCCAAAATTCGGTTCGACGCGTCGCCGCGTCCGGCCGCGAAGGGCTGAAACCCATGGTTAACGAACCCTAAACCCTCGGTTAACCACGGTGAGGCTACAAAAGCCGCTGGCCTGCACCCTGGAGGGCGCTGGCCGCGCCTCGTCCGGCCATTACGCCGGCATGGCTGCGCGGCACGCGAGGACACAACATGCGGCAGTTTACGATCGCCGAGCGGCTGATAGCGGCCGTCCTGCTGTCGCTCTCCGCTATGGCGGCGGTGCCGTATCTGGCTGCAATGCTTGTGCCTGTTGTTGGCGAGGCCAATGCCGGCTATGTCCGCATCGTCCTGGGGCTCGCCGTCATCGGCTCGGCCATCGCCGCGGTGCTGGCGATGGCGCGCGGAATCGCGGGCCCGTTGGCCGAGGTCGCCGATACCATCGACGCCATCGCCCATGTGGAACTCGCATCCGCACCGCCACTGCCGCCCGGCCGGGATGAATTGGCGCATTTGATTTCTGCCACCGATCGGCTCGCCGAGGTGCTTGGCGAACGCCAGCGCCGCGAGCTCGTCCATGACGATCTCGAGCGCGCCCGGCAGGCCTCGCGTCGCGTCAACCTATCGAACCTGGCGCGCCAGGTGGAGGTCGCCACCGAGGGCGGCATCCAGCCGATCGTCGCTGGCGCCTCGATCCTGCAATTCAAGGCCGAAGACATGCTTGCCGAGCTGGAAACCGTGCGGACGGCTTTCGAGGAAACCGCGCGCGCCGCCGAAGGATCGCGCGCCATGAACCAGGCTGCCGGTCAATTATCCGACCAGGTGATGCGGGCGATTGTCGAGATCGCAGAGCAGGTGCGGCGCGGCAGCGGTCTCGGCCGCGAGGCGGTGACGCGCGCCAATGCCTCGCGCATCACGATCGACGCGCTCAGCAAGGCGGCCAACCAGATCGGCGAGATTGTCACGGTGATCGACCGGATCGCGGCGCAGACCAATCTGCTGGCGCTCAACGCGACCATCGAGGCGGCGCGCGCGGGCGAGGCCGGGCGCGGCTTTTCGGTGGTCGCCTCCGAGGTCAAGACGCTGGCGACGCAAACCGGGCAATCGACCGAACGGATCGGCGCCAAGATCGCCGAAATTCAATCCACCACGCGCGAAGTCGTGGCGTCGCTGTCCGGCGTCGCCGAGGCTATCGATCAGTTCTCCGACGTTACCGAGACCGTATCGGTGGCGATCGAACAGCAGCGCGCCGCCACCGAGAGTTTCGCCGTCAGCGCGCGCGAAACCAGCGCCGCCGTGTCGGATGTCGCCGGGCGCATGATCGATATCGCCGACATGGTGGCACGCTCGCGCACGACCGCGCAGGACGTCTCCGCCGTTGCCGCCGACATGCAAGCGACATCACATTCGCTGTGCCGCGAAATCCCCGACATTGTGCGCAAGGCGGTCAAGGCCGATTTGCGCGAATTCCCGCGCTACGAAGTCAATTTCTCCGCACGCATGGAGGTCAACGGCACCATTGCCGACGTTTCCGTCCATGACGTCAGCGAAGGCGGCGTGCGCATCACGGCCGCCGGCCATCTCGCGGTCGGCGACGAGGTCGCCTTGACGTTCCCCGGTATGAAAAAAATCGTCGGCCAGATCGTGCGCAACGGCGGGGACGGTTGCGGCGTGTGTTTCACGCCGGCTCGGCTGCGGCCGGAGGAATTGCGCGATCTGGTGACGGCGCCAGGGCAGGCGGCATGATCATGAGTTGAGCATGATCTAATCCGACCTTCCTTCGCCCGCCGATCCAGCCTTCGCAGCCGAAGCGGCTGCTTCGGCGGAGTAGGCAGCGGGCTTCGCGAAGGCGGGAAACCGGTTCCCACTTTTCAGGATCATGCTCAGCCGCCGGTCACGCTCATGTGGCGCGCCAGCGCCGGCCCCTGGTGGCGGCGATCGATGATGAAATCGTGGCCCTTGGGCTTGCGCGTGATCGCTTCGTCGATCGCGGCATGGACCAGCTGGTCGCTATCCGAGGCGCGCAGCGGCGTGCGCAGGTCGGCGGCGTCATCCTGGCCGAGACACATATAGAGCGTGCCGGTGCAGGTGATGCGCACCCGATTGCACGTCTCGCAGAAATTATGCGTCATCGGCGTGATGAAGCCGAGCCGGCCGCCGGTTTCCTTGATGCGCACATATCGCGCCGGTCCGCCGGTGCGATAATCGATATCCTCGAGCGTATAGCGTTCGGCGAGGCGCGCCCGCACCATCGACAGCGGTAGATACTGATCGAGACGGTTCTCGTCGACGTCGCCGAGCGGCATCACCTCGATCACCGTGAGATCCATGCCGCGGCCATGCGCCCATTCGACCAGGCCGGCGATCTCGTCCTCGTTGACGCCCTTGAGCGCCACCGCGTTGATCTTGACCTGCAGGCCGGCCGCCTGCGCCGCGCCGATGCCGGCCAGCACTTTGTTGAGGTCGCCCCAGCGCGTGATTTCGCGGAACGTGTCGGCATTCAGCGTATCGAGCGACACATTGATGCGCTCCACGCCGTGCGCCTTGATCTCGGCGGAATATTTTTCCAATTGCGAGCCATTGGTGGTGAGCGTGAGTTCCTTGAGCGCACCGCTGGCGAGGTGGCGCGATAGCGACGACACCAGCGTCATGATACCGCGTCGCACCAGCGGCTCGCCGCCAGTCAGGCGCAGCTTGCTCACACCCTTGGCGATGAACGCGCTGCACAGCCGGTCGAGTTCCTCGAGGCTGAGCAGGTCCGCCTTCGGCAAAAACGTCATATGTTCCGACATGCAATAGACGCAGCGGAAATCGCAGCGATCGGTCACCGACACGCGCAAATAGGTGATGGCGCGCGCAAACGGGTCGATCAGCGCGCGCGGGTTGCTGCCGGCGCGGTCGCGTTCGAGCGTGGAACTGCCATTGGCTAAGGCCATTATCCGTCCCCGGGCGCGGATGCCAGCATTCCCCGCCTCTTCATATAAGAGTAGTGGCCGACAATGGCCATAGCGTCCAGCGCGCCGCGAAAATGTTGCGGCGCAATCAGCTCGAAAGCTTGCGTGGTCGCGTCAGCGCTGCGGTGGCGTGGCCGGCCAGGGCGCCGGCGCTTGCTGCGGAGCCGCCGACATAGGGGCCGGAGCTGCTGGCTTCGCGCGGGCCGCGGCCGGCTTGGCGGCAGGTTTGGCGGCGGGCTTCTTCTTGGGCGGAGCCGGCTTTTTGACCTGCTTCGGCGGCGGCGGTGCCGGGGTGAGTTCCACGATCACCGGGTTCGGCCGCAATTCGTTGGGAGACCCGGTCATCGCGATCGGCTCGATGGTCTCGGTTTCCGGCTGATAACCGTTGAGCGTGAAGGAGACGGTCAGCGGCGAATTGACCGGCAGCGCGAGTGCGCAAGGCGTGCGGCAGG
Organism: Hyphomicrobiales bacterium; assembly: GCA_016185205.1. Classification (GTDB taxonomy): domain Bacteria; phylum Pseudomonadota; class Alphaproteobacteria; order Rhizobiales; family Xanthobacteraceae; genus Pseudolabrys. Next base: position 114,757 of record JACPOA010000018.1, read on the forward strand.
TTTGCCCAGTGGAGGTCTTAGCTTCGGCGCCCGGCGGCTCGGACTCGAAGCGCACCGTGTCCATGACCGGCGCGGGCTTCATAGCGTCGAGATTCATCCAATCGGAAGTCGATGAACATGCGGCGAGAGCAAGTGCGCCGCTCACCATCACAATGACTCGGTACATCATGCTAACCCGTCCATTTGAGCGGCATAGACCGCTCTACCCATCATGCAGAATAGGGCTGCGGTCATGGGGTGGCAACCAGTAGCGCTGCGTTAACCTTACCGCGTTAACCATACGGCATAGCGCTACCATCATTGTGCGGAAAAAATGGCGGTAATCGCTGCCGGCAATTGCGCGAACTGACTGATGATGCGGTCGGGTCCGAATTCGGCCACCGGGCGTTCGCTGTAGCCGAAGTCGACGGCTATGACCGGGATGCCGGCCGCGCGCGCGGTCCGGATATCGGTGGCGGAATCGCCGATCATGATGGCGTCTTGCAGGTGCCCACCTGCCGCCGCGACCGTGCGTCGCAGGACCTCCGGATCGGGCTTCTGCATGCCGAACGTATCTTGTCCGCAGATTACGTCGAAGCGCCCGGCAAGCTTGAGCTGTTCGAGCAGCAGCACCGATAATCGTTCGAGCTTGTTGGTGCAGACGGCGAACCGGCAGCCGCGGCTTGCCAGAGCATCAAGGGCATCCACGAGACCGGGGAAGGGCCGCGAGCGGTCGGCAATGTGTGCGGAATAATGCTCGATAAAATCCACAAACATTTGCTCGAGCTTCGTCGGCGCAAAGACGCGGCCTTCCGCCTCGATCCCGCGCGCGATCATGGCCCGGGCGCCGCCTCCGATCAGGTTGCGCGCGGTCTCGTACGGCACCGGCGGCAATCCCTCGCGCGCGAACACCACGTTGAGGGTGTCGACGAGATCGGGCGCGGTATCGATCAGGGTGCCGTCGAGGTCGAAAACAATGGTCTGGGCGGGCATGGCCGGATCGCTAGCTCTCGCCCGCGGTCGATGCAAGGCCAAATGCCGTAACGGCCGACCTTCGATTTTCGGCTATTCAGGCTCGGCGAACGGGGCTAGATAGGCGGGGCCATAACATCTCCGATCCGCCGTAACGAATTCTCAGCCGGTGACGATGAACGCTGATGCCCAGAAACGCGCAGCTGCCGCTCGCGCCGTCGAATTTGTGCAGTCCGGCATGCGGCTCGGGCTCGGTACCGGGTCGACCGCGAAGTATTTCGTCGAACTGGTCGGCGAGCGCGTTCGCGCTGGCCTCGACATCGTCGCGGTACCGACCTCGGAGGCCACCCATGCCGACGCCAAGCGCTGCGGCATCCCGCTGACAACGCTGGACGAGACCCCTGAACTCGACCTCACCGTGGACGGCGCCGACGAGATCGCGCCCGACCTGAACCTGATCAAGGGGGGCGGCGGGGCGCTGCTGCGGGAAAAGATCGTCGCCGTGGCCTCCGCGCGCATGATCGTGATCGCCGATCAGAGCAAATGGGTTGGCGCACTTGGCGGCTTTCCGCTACCGATCGAGGTGACCCCGTTCGGGTTTGCGGCGACGCGGCGGGCGGTGGAGAAGGCAATTGCCGCGATTGGGCGGCCGGGGCCGCTAAACCTCAGGCAGGGCAAGGACGGCCATGCTTTCGTCACGGATGGCGGCCACTGGATCATCGACGCCGCGCTCGGCCGGATTGACGATCCGGAAGCGATGGCGCATGCGCTTGCGGGTATCCCGGGGGTGATGGAGCATGGTTTGTTTGTCGGCCTCGCGCAGATGGCGATTATTGGCGGCTCTGATGGCATCAAGATCGTCGAACGATCCTGATGTCCTGAGCCAAATGGAGTTATGACGATGCGTTTTATTCAGACCACTCACCGCGCAATCCGCGTGGCTACGGTTGCCGTCGTGCTGGCGCTCGCCAGTCCGGCCGCTTACGCCCAGCAGCCGTCGGCGACGGCGATCGCAACCGCCAAGGAAATCGTGGCCGTCACCGGCGCCACCGCCTCGTTCAACCCTTTGATCTCCGGCGTGGTCGAGCAGGCGAAACTTCTGTTTCTCCAGCAGAACCCGGGCTTGGCCAAGGATCTCAGCGAGATTACCGCCAAGCTGCGCACCGACCTGGCGCCCCGTTTCCAGGAACTGGTCAATGACGTTGCGAAAAATTATGCAACTTCGTTCACGGAGCAGGAGCTCAAGGACATCCTCGCCTTCTACAAGTCGCCGTCGGGAGCGAAGCTGATCGCCAATCAGCCCAAGGTGGTCGATGCAAGCCTGAAATTCGCGCAAACCTGGGCGAATACTCTGTCCGAAGAGGTGATCGCGAAAATGCGCGATGAATTGAAAAAGAAAGGCCACGCGCTTTGACGCGCGATTACCGGATCGCAATCCGGCGGGCCTGGCCGGCGGGGCGATAGCGGCCGATGGCGGATTACGACGTCGATCTTTTTGTCATCGGCGCGGGCTCCGGCGGCGTGCGTGCCGCGCGTATAGCGTCGAGCTACGGCGCAAGTGTCATGATCGCGGAGGAGTACCGGGTCGGCGGCACCTGCGTGATCCGCGGCTGCGTGCCGAAGAAGCTCCTGGTCTATGCCTCGCGATTTTCCGGCGATTTCGAAGACGCCGCCGGTTACGGCTGGACCGTCCCCGATGCCACGTTCCATTGGCCAACCCTGATCGCCAACAAGGATCGCGAGATCGCGCGGCTGGAAGCGGCCTATACCACCACGCTCGAACGCTTCAACGTCAAGCTGGTCAAAAGCCGTGCCGTGCTGGAAGACGCCCACACCGTGCGGCTTTCGACCGGCGCGCGCGTGCGCGCCGAAACGATCCTGATTGCGACCGGCGCCAGGCCTTATCATGGCGCCCAGATCGCGGGCCTCGATCACGTCATCTCATCGAACGAAGCCTTTCATCTCAAGCAATTGCCCAAGCGCGTGTTGGTCCAGGGCGGCGGTTACATCGCGGTGGAGTTTGCTGGCATCTTCGCCGGGCTGGGCGCGCAGGTGACGCTGGTCTATCGCGGCGAAAATATCCTGCGCGGTTTCGACGACGACGTGCGCGAGCATTTGCGCTCGGAAATGCAACGGCGCGGCATCAAGATCATTACCAAGCAGACCGTGGCAGCGATCGAGAAGGTAGGCCACGGTTACGATGTCGAATTGTCGGACAACGAACAGATCATGGCGGATTTGGTCATGTTCGCGACCGGCCGCAAGCCGAATGTACATGGCCTCGGCCTCGAAGCCGTGGGCGTCAAGCTTGGCGAGACGGGTGGCATCGCGGTCGATGGCTATTCGAGGACCTTGGTTCCCAACATCTACGCGGTCGGCGATGTCACCAACCGGATCAATCTCACGCCGGTGGCGATCCGCGAAGGGCATGCCTTCGCCGACACGGTTTACGGCGGCAAACCGACCGAGGTCGATCACAGCAATGTACCGACCGCCGTGTTCTCCGAGCCCGAGCTCGGCGTCGTCGGCTTGACCGAGGCGCAGGCGCGCGAGCGGCTGGCCAAAGTCGATATCTATAAGACCAGCTTCCGGCCGATGAAGGCGACGCTGTCCGGACGCGACACCCGAACTTTCATGAAACTGGTCGTGGATGGCGTCACCGACCGCGTGGTCGGGTGCCACATTATTGGCCTCGACGCCGGCGAATTGATCCAGCTCGTCGGCGTGGCGGTCAGGATGGGTGCGACCAAGGCCGATTTCGACGCCACCATGGCGGTGCACCCGACCGCAGCCGAGGAACTGGTGACCATGCGCGAGAAAGCCATGAGCTATGGCCGCGCGGCGGCGGAATAACCATCTGGCATTACGGCTATTCGAATATCTGGCATGGGCAGGGGGCTCTCGTGTATAACCTGCGCCAGCCGTTGGAGTTTTCGTGATGCCCGAGCGTTGGACGCCCGATAGTTGGCGCAAAAAGCCTATTCAGCAGGCTCCGGTGTATCCGGACCGGCAGGTGCTGGCCGATACCGAAAAGCAGCTGGCGACCTTCCCACCGCTGGTCTTTGCCGGCGAGGCGCGCAATCTGAAAAAGGCGCTCGCCAAGGTCGCCAATCGCCAGGCTTTCCTGCTGCAAGGCGGCGACTGCGCGGAAAGCTTCGCCGAGCATGGCGCCAACAACATCCGCGATTTCTTCCGCATGTTCCTGCAAATGGCGGTGGTGCTCACTTATGCCGCGGCCATGCCGGTGGTGAAGGTCGGCCGCATCGCCGGCCAATTCGCCAAGCCGCGCTCCTCGCCGACCGAGAAGCGCGACGGCAAGGAACTGCCGAGCTATCGCGGCGACATCATCAACGACTTCGCCTTCACCGAGGACGCGCGCCGTCCCGATCCGCGCCGGCAGGTCGAAGCCTATCGCCAGTCGGCGGCGACGCTCAATCTGCTGCGCGCCTTCGCGCAAGGCGGCTATGCCAATCTCGCCAGCGTGCGGCAGTGGATGCTCGGCTTCGTCAAGGACTCGCCGCAGTCGCGGCGCTACGTCGAATTGTCCGACCGCATCTCGGAGGCGCTCGGCTTCATGCAGGCCTGCGGTCTCGACCTCGAGAGCCATCCCGAACTGCGCACCACCGATTTCTACACCAGCCACGAAGCCCTGCTCCTGGGCTTCGAGGAAGCGCTCACCCGCATCGATTCGACCACCGGCGACTGGTACGCCACTTCCGGTCACATGATCTGGATCGGCGACCGCACGCGCCAGCACGATCACGCGCATATCGAATATGCCCGCGGCATCAAGAATCCGATTGGCCTTAAATGCGGACCTTCGCTCAAGGCCGACGATCTGCTGCGGCTGATCGATATCCTCAATCCGGACAATGAGGCCGGCCGCCTCACGCTGATCGGCCGCTTCGGCGCCGAGAAGGTCGGCGAGCATCTGCCGGCGCTGGTGCGCGCCGTGAAACGCGAGGGCAGGGTCGTGCTGTGGTCATGCGATCCGATGCACGGCAACACCATCACCTCGGCGAGCGGCTACAAGACGCGGCCATTCGACCTGATCCTGAAGGAAGTGCGCGGATTCTTCGAGGTGCATCAGGCCGAAGGCAGCTATGCTGGCGGCGTGCATCTGGAGATGACCGGACAGAACGTTACCGAATGCACCGGCGGCGCCCGCGCCATTTCCGACGCGGAACTCAACGACCGCTATCACACGGTCTGCGATCCGCGGCTCAATGCCGAGCAGGCCATCGATCTCGCCTTCCTGCTGGCCGAGCTGCTCAAGAAAGAGCGCTCGTCCAAGCCGCTGCCGGCGGTCGCCGGGCTCTGATCTCCGGAAGATTTTTCTCCGGTCCGGTGTTAGTCTAGTCGTGTGAACCCGTTAGCTCGGTGCGGGTACCCGGCATTCGACAACAACATCCGGGTTGGGGAGACATCATGAAACGCCATTTTTGACACCCAGCGACGCTTGGCTTCGCACTGGCTGCCTTGCCGTTTTTCTCGGCCGCTTCCGTGGCACAAATCGCCATATCCGCGAACGACAACAAGGGGTGCGATCAAGATCGATCCCGCCGATCCGAAGAAGACCACGGCCAATAATCAGGTCTCGGTAATCGATCTCAAGGCCAAGCCGCCGGCGGTGATCGCAACCGTCGAGGCGGGCGCCGCCCCGTCCGGTCTTTCGATCAATCCGGCGGGCACTTTGGCGCTGGTTGCCAACCGCAATGATGGCACCGTGTCGATTTTCACCATTGCCAACAAGACGCTGACCGCGGCCGGCACGGTCGATTTCGGAAATCCGAAGTCTGGACCGAGCCATGTCGCGTTTATGCCCGACGGCAAGACGGCGCTGGTGACACGCGATGGCGATCATCGCATCTCCGTGCTCAGCGTTGACGGTAACAAGGTCGAGGACACGAAGAAGTTCATGGTTGCCGGCTTCCGCCCCTATAGCATATCCATCAGTCCGAAGGGCACCGTGGCCGTGCTGACCAACCAAGGTGGCGGGCAGGGCGACACCGACATGATTTCGGTCATCGACCTCAAGCAAAACCCACCGCGCATCGTGGATACGATTGCCGTCGAGCAAATTCCCGAAGGCGCCACAATGTCGCCCGATGGAAACTATGTCGCGGTGACGATGCAGAACGGCTCGAACAAGCCGAAGGCGCATCCGAACTATCACAAGGGCAGCGTCCTCTCGATCTTCCGTATCAACGGAACCAAGCTGACGCTGGCGGCGAAGGGCGAATTCGGCGCCTGGGGGCAAGGCGTGGTGTGGAGCAAGGATGGCAAGACCCTGTTGGCCCAATCGATGGCGGACAAGTCGCTCGACGTGTTCTCGTTCACCGGCAGGGCGCTGAAAAAGACCGACACAATTAAGGTCAATGGTGGCGCGGCGGGTATTCGCACCGCGTTGGACTGACTTGCGGCTGATATCGCCGTTCACGATTGCCGTAAGGAAGGGCAGGCGCTAGATCATTCCCCATGAGCGCCCGCCCTTCCGATAGGCTCGCGATCGCCGTCGCGCAGCTCAACTCGACCGTCGGCGATATCGCCGGTAATGCCGAGAAGGTCCGCCGCGCGCGCCAGGAAGCAGCCGCGCAGGGCGCCGATCTGGTGGTTTTCCCCGAACTGTTCATCGCCGGCTATCCGCCCGAGGACCTGGTGCTCAAGCCGGCGTTCCAGGCCGCCTGCCGCTCGGCGGTCGAGGCGCTTGCCCGTGAAACCGCAACGCCCGGACCGGCCTTGCTGGTCGGCACGCCCTGGTTGGAAGGCGGCAAGCTCTACAACGCGGTAGCGCTGCTCGATGGCGGCGCGATCGCGGCGCTGCGCTACAAGGTCGATCTGCCCAACTACGGCGTGTTCGACGAAAAGCGTGTATTTGCCGCCGGCCCGATGCCGGGGCCGGTGAATTTCCGCGGCGTGCGCCTGGGGCTGCCGATCTGCGAGGACATCTGGGGCGAGGAGATCGTCGAGTGTCTGGCGGAGACCGGCGCCGAACTGCTGGTGGTGCCGAACGGTTCGCCCTATTGGCGGCAGAAGGGCGACGTGCGCATCAACATCGCGGTCGCGCGGGTTACGGAACAGGGGCTGCCGACCGTTTACGTCAACCAGGTCGGCGGACAAGACGAACTGGTGTTCGACGGCGTCTCGTTCGGCCTGCACGCCGATTGCACGCTGGCGTTCCAGCTCGCGGGCTTTCTGGAAGCCGTCGTCACCACGCAATGGGTTAGGCGCGACGCCACCTGGCGCTGCGAGAACGGGCCGATGGCTGCCAGCGTGGAAGCCGAGCGCGCCGACTATGCCGCCTGCGTGCTTGGTTTGCGCGACTATGTAAACAAGAACGGATTTCCCGGCGTCGTCCTCGGTCTTTCCGGCGGCGTCGATTCCGCGCTGTGCGCGGCGATGGCGGTCGATGCGCTTGGCTCCGAGCGGGTGCGCTGCGTGATGCTGCCGTTCAAATTCACGGCGCAGGAATCGCTCGACGACGCGGCCGCCTGCGCCAAGGCGCTCGGCGCGCCCTATCAGGTATTGCCCATCGCGCGCGCCGTCGAAGGGATCGAGGCGGCGCTCGCGCCTGCATTCGATGGATTGAAGCGCGACGTGACCGAGGAAAATCTGCAAGCGCGCGCCCGCGGCACGATTCTGATGGCGCTCTCCAACAAATTCAATCTGATGGTGGTGACGACCGGCAACAAGTCGGAAATGTCGGTCGGTTACGCGACGCTCTATGGCGATATGAACGGCGGTTTCAATCCGATCAAGGACCTCTACAAGACCGAGGTGTTCCGGCTGGCGCGTCTGCGCAACGAATGGAAGCCGGAAGACGCGCTGGGGCCCGGCGGTTTGGTGATCCCCGAGAACATCATCACGCGGCCGCCGACGGCGGAATTGCGCGAGAATCAGAAGGACGAGGACTCGCTGCCGCCTTATTCGGTTCTCGATCCGATTCTGGAGCGGCTGGTCGAGCGCGAGGAGCCGATCTCGGCCATTGTCGCGGCCGGCTTCGACCGCGATACCGTGGTGCGGGTCGAGCGCATGCTCAACATCGCCGAATACAAACGCCGGCAGGCGGCGCCGGGCGTGAAGGTGACGCTGAAGAATTTCGGCCGCGACCGCTGGGCTGCAAACCAGCCATGAACGAGTTGGCAAACTTTCTCCGGGCTCGCACTGGCGAGAGCCTTTTCGTCGGAAAAGGTTTGCATATCGGCGTTGGTCCAACCCAGCTTGGTCAGGCCAGCTTTTACGACTTCGTAATCGCCTGCGATTGCCGGCGGATGCTTGCGTGGGGACTTGCGGCCGTCGGCGATCGCCTGAAATACGGTTTCCATTTGAGCTTGCAGCCGATCTGCGTAGGGCGAGCCGTGCGCGAGGCCGATGATCACAGGGCTTGCCTCGCCACGTGAAATGAATTCGAAGCAGGCATTGACGTTGTTCTTCTTTAGTTGCGTCAGGTTACTGAAAAATGCCATCGCTACCGTTTTAAGCAGCGGCAAGTTGGCGGAGAGCGCCTCATCCGCGTGTTGCCGTCGCAGCGCGACCAGCGCACGATACAGATGCTGATATATTTCGTTATCTGTTTTGTTTTGACCGGCGAAGTCGCCGGCCTCTTTAAGTCTTGCCGCGTACCAGTCCGGAAAATCCCGTTGGACGATCCGCCACACGGCTGTTGATCGAAGCTTCGCATCGATTGAAGCGACGCCGCCGAATGTCTGTTGAGCGCGCGCCGCAAGCGGCCACGCAACAGCCAAGGCCACTGATGTTGTGACGAAATCGCGCCGTCTCATCTTTAAGCCCCCTCAACGTTTCTGTCGGCACTGTGCTTTTGGCTATGCTAGCGTGCCGGCAGGAAAGTCGGGCCGACGGTGCGCACGGTCCGTTTGGCCGGATCGGTTTCGCCCGGGGCCTCGACAAGCGGCGCTGGATTGGCCGGCGTGGGTGCGGCTGTCTTCGCCCGCGGATCGACCCGGATCGGCTTGCCGTCGGCGCCGATCCGCGGCTGCGACAATTGCTTGGCGTTCTTCTCAGTCACCACGACGTCGCCGGGTATTACGGTGTCGTCAGTACCGTTGACCTTGAGGGCATCGGCCCAGCTTTCGCCCGGCTTGCGGCAACCGCACGATGGAATGAGCGCCTTGCGATAGCTGAACGCGGTCGGCAGTTCGGTGTAGAGCCGGCCGCTGAGCGACACCGCCTGCGCTACTTCCTCGCCGGGGTTATGATAGGTGTAGAGTGTTACTTCCGCGGCCGGACACATGCGCTGGCAGCTCTGCTCGTCGTCGCGGAAATGATCCGGCGTGGTCGCAAACGAAATCGGGTAATAATAGCCGTCGCAACTTCGCACGCAGATGGTGCGGAAGGTGCCGCCCATCGGTCCGGCCGGCGCCGAGAAAATGCCGCCGCTATTGCCGAACAGACGATCGAAGAATCCGCCCTGCTGTCCGGCGAGCGCTGCCGAGCGGTACTGCTGGCCGCAGCCGCTATTGCCGAGCGCGATCAGCAGCGATTGCCGCTGCGAGGCGCGTTGCGCGGTGCCGCCATTGAGCTGTTCGAACTCATTTTGCATGCGCTCGAGCGACAGACGCTGCTGGTCGATCTGGCGATTGAGTCCGCCGCATTGCGGCGGCGGATTGTTGAAGATCGAAAAGAATCCGCCAGAGCTTTCGCAGCCGGTGCGGCGCGCCTGCGCCACGAGCTTGTCGACTTCGAATTGCTGGCGGTTGACCGCCTCTTCAGCACGGCGGATCTGATCGGCGCGGACCGGATCGCTGTTGCCGCGATCGAGCGAGGTCAGCTGCGCCTCCAGACGCTGGCAGGCCGGATTGGACGACTGCGCCAGCGCGGCGGCGCAGGCTGCCAGCGTCATGGCAGTCGCGGCCGCAAACTTGCAAAAGGAACCCTTCATATCCGCCACTTTAATGGGAAATCCCTCATCATGCGAGCCTTGTTGCGGCGGCAAAACGCCAATGAAATAAGGCGTTAATGTGCCCGCGACGTCTCGGATCGCAGATTCCAGAGCACGCCGACGACGATGATCAGGGCGCCGAGCAGCACGAAAATATCAAGCCGTTCGCCATAAAACGCCCAGCCGACCACCGCGATCAGCGGAATGCGCATGAAATCGAGCGGCACCACCAGCGTGGCGTCGCCGGCACGGAAGGCGTTGCTCAGGCAGTAATGCGAGGTCAGGCCCGCGACGCCGACGCCGAGCGCCGGCAAGACGTGGCGTCCCTCGATATTCAGGAATACCGCCGGGTCGCTGCCGAGCAGCGACAGCGGAAGCTGGATCACCGCCATCCAGAACATGATGCCGAACGTGGTTTCGGTCATGGTGAGCTGCTTGGTGGTGATCATGGTGATGGCGTAGCCGAAGGCGGCCAAGAGCACGAGGATCGCCGCCGGATTGAAGCTGGCGATGCCCGGCCGCAGGATCACCAGCACGCCGACGAGGCCGAGCACCACCACGCCAATGCGGTTCGGGGTCATGCGCTCGTGCAACACCCAGATCGCGAGCAGCACGGTCCAGGCCGGCATGGTGAATTCGAGCGCGAACACCATCGCCAGCGGCAGCATGGTGAGGCTAAGCGACCAGGCATATTGCGAGGCGTAGTGCACCGTGTTGCGCAGCAGGTTGAGCGGCATGCGTCGCGGCAAGGCGTAGCTGCGCAGCTCGGGGCGCACCGCGAGCAGCACCAGCAGCACCAGTAAAGCGACGCCGCTGCGGATGGCGAGGATTTCGAAGATGCTCAAACCGTTCTTGGCCAGCTCACGGATCGATACCGCCATGACCGAGAACGAAAGCAGTGTGCCGATCATCCAGAGGACGACACGGGCGAGCTTGCTGGTGATCACAGGCTAATTCGCGAATGAATGGGAGAGAGGACGGGCGCGGGCCGTGGTCTAGCAGGCCCGCGCTCTCGCGTCACTCCGCATCGGGCTGGTTTTCCGGCCGCGCCTTGTCGAAGGCCGGCAGCTTCAGGCAGGCGGCATCGACCGCGACGATCTTGGGGAACTTGTCGAGCGGCACTTTCAATCGTCGCGCATTGAACACCTGCGGCACCAGGCAGATATCAGCGAGCGTGACATGCGCGCCGCAGGCATAGGGGCCGGGCGCGATCGTGGCTTCGATCGCGGTGAAGCCGTCGATCACCCAATGATGGTACCAGGCGTCGATGTCGCCCTGCTCATGCTTGAGCGTCCGCTTGAGGTATTGCAGGGCGATGAGATTGTTGAGAGGGTGGATATCGCAGGCCACCATCTGCGCGATCGCCCGCACCTTGGCGCGGTCCAGCGCCTCGGCCGGCAATAGCGGCGGCTCGGGATGGATGTCGTCGAGATATTCGATGATCGCCAGCGATTGCGTCAGCACTTCGCCACTGGAGAGCTCGAGCGCCGGAACCCGCATCTGCGGATTGACCGCGCGGAATTCCGGTTTGCGCTGCTGGCCGCCATCTTTGGTTAGATGGATGGACACCAGCTCATAGGGCAGGCCCTTGAGATTGAGCGCGATGCGCACCCGGTAGGCGGCGGAAGAGCGGAAATAGGAATAGAGTTTCACGGAAGGCATCCGGCTGGAGTGGCAGTGGCAACAATCTAGCGCATGATCCTAAAAAGTGGGAACCGGTTTCCCGCCTTCGCGAAGCCCGCCGCCTACTCCGCCGAAGCAGCCGCTTCGGCTGCGAAGGCTGGATCGGCGGGCGAAGGAAGGTCGGAATAGATCATGCGCAAGAACTGTTATCGAAGGCCATGCCGGCTGGCGATATCGGCGGCAAGCCGCGACGAGCGTTCGGTGAGTTTCTTCAGGGCACGGTCGAGGGCGGCGCGGTCGGCGGCTTCGACCGTGCCGAGCAATTGTTTGGCGAAATCGAGCGCGATCGGGGCCAATTCGCTGTAGATGTCGCGGCCGGCCGGCGTGAGCGACAGGAAGGCCTCGCGCAGATCGGCGCGGTTGACGCGGCGGGCGACCAGCTTGCGCCGCTCGAGCAGGGCGACCGCGCGCGAGACCTTGGTCTTGTGCATGTGGCTGTGGTTGCCGATGGCCTTGGCGGTCATCATGCCGAACTCACCGAGCGTGACCAGCACCCGCCATTCCGGCACGCCGATCTTGTAGCGCTCGGCATAGATGCGTGAGAGTGCCTGCGTAACCAGGGCGGCGCAGACATTGAGACGATAGGGCAGGAATTCTTCCAGCTTGAGCGCGGCCTGATCGGCATGGGCCGGCTGGGCAGGCGCCTTTTGAGCGATCTCGTCGGTCATGCTGCACTGCCGCGTTTCCCGCGCCGGGCAGCCCTTGCAACTGGCCGCCTCCGCGCGCGACGCGAACTTTGGCCGAAGTTGCGACCGGGCGCAACGAGTTTGCAGGCGTTCTAAGTCACGGCTGCCTGGGACGGTCGGCGGTGCCGCGACGGTTGGTCTGCGTGGCGGCGACGTTAAGCTAACTGTCTGGACAAACTCGGCTTTTGCGTCCGCGCGCGCAATCCACAAGGGGCTTCTCCGCCGTGCGGACCATCGCGCAGGACGTGTTACGCTCTTGGGCAGTCAGCGGCTGAGGGCCCTCATGCAGACGATGCCGGGAGGTGAGACGCGATGACCGGCAAGGCTTTTGCTTCCATCGACGACTCGGCCGAGAAGACGATCGCGTTCGACCAGTTCGGTCCGGGGCTCTATGCCTACACGGCCGAGGCCGATCCGAGTTCCGGCATCATTGTCGGCGACGATGGTGTCTTGGTCGTCGATGCGCAGCCAACTCCGGCCATGGCCCATGAGTTGATCGCGCGCGTGGCCAAGGTCACCGACAAGCCGATCAAATATGTCTTGCTCAGCCATTATCACGCGTCGCGGTCGCTGGGCGCCTCGGCCTTCACGGACGCTGCGATCCTCGCCTCCGATACGACGCGCGGGCTGATCGCCGAGCGCGGCAGGCAAGACATGGAGTGCGAGATCGGCCGCTTTCCGCGGCTGTTTGGCGCCGCCGAATCCATTCCCGGGCTGACCTGGCCCACGTTCACGTTTCCCGATGAGATGTCGGTCTGGCTCGGCCGGCGCGAGGTGCGCATCATCCATATCGGCCGCGGCCACACCGCCGGCGACGTGATCGCGCTGGTGCCCGACGCGGGCGTCGTGTTCGCCGGCGATCTGGTCGAATACAAGACGGCCAACTATTGCGGCGACGCGCATTTCAACGACTGGCCGGCGTCGCTCGATCACCTCGCCGAACTGCAGGCCACTGCCATGGTGCCTGGCCGCGGCGCGCCGCTCACCACGCCGCAGACGGTGGCGGAAGCCATCGGGCTCACCGCCGATTTCATCACGACGCTGTACGGCTCGGTGCAGGAGAGCGTCGCCAAGGGGCGGTCGCTGAAAGATGCCTTCGACTTCGCGCGCCTCGCCATGGATCCGAAATTCAAGACCTTTGCGCTCTACGAGCACCGCCTGCCGTTCAATGTCGCGCGCGCTTATGACGAGGCGCGCGGCATCGAATGGCCGGTGATCTGGACCCCCGAGCGCGACCGCGAAATGTGGGCAGCGCTGCAAGGCTGAGCCTGACGTTGGACAACCGAAGTGGGCGCAGTCCCAAATTCGTATTTGCACTGCACCATATAAGCAAAGTCATCTGGCAAAGTTCGGTACGCTCGCGTTAGATTGCGCCTAGCAATTACAACCGACTCAACAGGGGGAACGACATGGCACGGCAATCAAACGGATCTTCGCATCCCGCGCTTTCGTACTCAGATAGTATTGCCGCGAGCTGGAGCGACTTTCTGCTCCTCGTCGGCCGTATCTGTTTGGGTTGGCTGTTCCTGGTGAGTGGCTGGGCCAAGTTCGGCAACATTGCCGGCACTACTGGCTATTTCAAAGGGCTCGGCCTGGCTCCTCCGGAGGCTTGGGCATATTTCGCCGGTGTCGGTGAATTTGTCCTGGGAGCCGCGCTGATCCTCGGCATCGCGACCCGCTATGCCGCGCTGGTATATTTTATCTGGGTATTGGTCGCGACCGCGATCGCGCACCGTTACTGGACCTATCCGGCACCGGCGCAGGCCGCGCAGTACAACAACTTCCTGAAGAACATCGCCATTATGGGCGGCGCGCTCTACGTCTTTGTGTTCGGGGCGGGCAGTTACGCGGTCGACGCGAAATTGGCAAAGCGCTAGCGGCGTCGCGCTGACCATCCGCTGGAAAGATGCGCGCAAAAAAATGCGCCCGGCTTAAGCCGGGCGCGGATCGTCAAGCGATGGAATTTGGTTGAGCGACGGTCAGCGCGTGCACACGATGGCGACGACGTCGCACTTATTGCCCTTGCAGCCGCCGGAGCCGCCGGTCGGAATGGCGCCGGTGATGTCGTCGCGGTCGACCTTGCGGTAGGACGCGGCCGAGGCGAATTCGTGGCCCTTGCAATAGGCGTTGGCCGCCGCCGCGCCGCATGGGGCGCCCGAGGCAAGGCAACGGTCGATGCCGTAGCCGTCGGCATCGTTGGCAATGATGAACATGCGCCGTTCCGCCTGCGCGGTGTTGACCAGGCAGAGAACGGCCGCAAGGCTGACCAGGAGTGTCCGCATGAGCTTCGCCCGCTTTCTTGGAGGCGCCTGTCCGGCACCATTGGGAACAATGCGAGCGAAATCGTTAAGGGCCGCTTAACCGTGACTGCCCAGGGCCGGACGGCAGGTCCAAGGGCGGGTCTTGACCTTAACCGCCCAATTCATCATGGTGCCGCTCGATGATCGGCCTTAACCATATCTGCGGCATTTGCCGCGAGATTATTCGCTAGCGCAACACGCTGGCTGCGGCCGTCTTTTCTCAAGTTCGAGAGTTCAGGACGCCGGGCCAGCGGGGCCCACGGGTGTCTTTGGCAATGGCTACCAAGAACTTGGAGCTCAAGCTCTACGATACGCTGACGCGCGAGAAGCGGGTATTTAACCCGATCGATCCCGCGCGCGTGCGCATGTATGTGTGCGGACCGACGGTCTACGACTTCGCCCATATCGGCAATGCGCGCCCGGTGATCGTGTTCGACGTGCTGTACCGGCTGCTGCGGCATCTCTATCCGGGCGAGGGCCGCGTCATCTATGTGCGCAACATCACCGACGTCGACGACAAGATCAATGCGCGCGCGGCCGAGCGCGGCGTTTCGATCCGCGAACTGACCGAAGAGACCTACAATAATTTCAAGTCCGACGTGGCGGCGCTCGGCTGCCTGCCGCCGACGGTGGAGCCGCGTGCCACCGACTATGTCAGCAATCCCGGTGCACCCGTCGACATGATCCGGCTGATCGAGCGGCTTATCGCCAATGGCCACGCCTATGCGGCCGAGGGGCATGTGCTGTTCTCCGTCGCGACCATGTCCGACTACGGCAAGCTGTCGAAACGCTCGCTCGACGAAATGGTGGCGGGCGCGCGCGTGGAAGTCGCGCCCTACAAGCGCGATCCGATGGATTTTGTGCTGTGGAAGCCATCGTCGCTGGACCTGCCGGGTTGGGACAGTCCCTGGGGCCGCGGCCGTCCGGGTTGGCACATCGAATGTTCGGCGATGTCGGCGGCGCTGCTCGGCGAAACTTTCGACATCCACGGCGGCGGCATCGACCTGGTGTTTCCGCATCACGAGAACGAAATCGCGCAATCGCGCTGCGCCTTCCACACCGGCGTGATGGCGAACTACTGGATGCACAATGGCTTCCTGCAGGTGGAAGGCGAGAAGATGTCGAAGAGCCTCGGCAACTTCGTGACCATCCGGGAGCTAATCAGCACGTCCAAATTCGGCGACAAATCATGGTCGCCGGAGGCGCTGCGCTTGGCAATGCTTCGCACTCATTATCGGCAACCTATCGATTGGACTGTCCGCTCCTTGGAGGAAGCTGAGCAGACGCTTGAGCGGTGGGCCGACTTGGTCGGAGATGTTAAGAGCGGCAAGGTTGCTGTAGAAGTGCTAGGTATACTTGCCGACGATTTGAATACTCCATTGGCTATCACCGAGCTTCTCCGTCTTGGAAAAGCGGGCGATGCGGCCGATCTGGCCGCTACGCTCAAATTTCTTGGCTTCGATCTAGGTAAAGGCTCGTCGTACAAATCGCCGCGTCGAAAGGCTATTGAACGGGCATTCCAAAAAGTTGATCTCAAAGAGAAAGTGGAAGCGCTGATCGAATCTCGCAACAGCGCGCGCAAGGCGAAGAACTTCAAAGAATCCGATCGCATCCGCGACGAACTCGCCGCCATGGGCGTCGTGCTCAAGGACTCCAAGGAAGGCACCACCTGGGAGATCGCGCGATGATGGCCCGGGCGCATCCCAGGCTCGCGCTGCGGCCGTACCTTGCGGCCGATGCGCCGCTGCTACGCGAAATCTTCCGCGATAGCATCGCGGACTTGACCGACGAGGACTACACTCCGGCGCAGCAGGAAGCCTGGGCTTCCGTCGCCGATGACGAGGTGGCGTTCGGCAAGAAACTCGCCAGCCAGCTGACGCTGGTCGGCACGCTGGAAGGCTCAGGCGTAG
This sequence comes from Hyphomicrobiales bacterium, assembly GCA_016185205.1. Lineage (GTDB taxonomy): Bacteria > Pseudomonadota > Alphaproteobacteria > Rhizobiales > Xanthobacteraceae > Pseudolabrys. The sequence continues at coordinate 131,186 of JACPOA010000018.1, forward strand.
GCTTCGCCTCGCTTGCCGGCGTCGACAAGATCGACATGCTCTATGTCCATCCGGCGGCGGCCGGGCAGGGCGTCGGCCAGCTGCTGCTCGATGCGCTGGAGAAGCTTGCAGGCAGCCGCGGAACGCCCAAGCTCGTGGTCGATGCCAGCGACAACGCGCGCGGCTTCTTCGAGAAGCGCGGCTATGTCGCCCAGCAGCGCAATTCGATTTCCGTCGGCGACGAATGGCTTGCCAATACCACGCTGCACAAGACACTTAATAGCTTGCAACTTGCTGCCAAACGGGAGGCCTCATGACCAAGCCCGACACGCCGTTCCCGCGCCACTGGCTCTACTACATCGTGCTCAAATACGCCGTCATCGCCGTCGCGGTGCTGATCGCCTTCTACGTCGTTTACCGGTTGACCTGAGCAGGCTTATGGCCAAGGAACGCCTCTATCTGTTCGACACCACGCTGCGCGACGGCGCGCAGACCAATGGTGTCGATTTCACGCTCGCCGACAAGCTGGCGATCGCCGGCATGCTCGACGAACTCGGCATCGATTACGTCGAGGGCGGCTATCCAGGCGCCAACCAGACCGACACGGAGCTGTTCGCCAGCGAGCGCAAGTTCAACAGCACGTTCACCGCCTTCGGTATGACACGGCGGCCGGGCCGCTCGGCCTCCAACGATCCGGGACTGGCGGCGCTGCTCGAGGCCAAGGCCGACGCCATCTGTTTTGTCGCCAAGTCGTGGGACTACCACGTACGCGTGGCGTTGCAGACCACGGAAGAAGAAAACATCGCCTCGATCCGCGACAGCGTGCGCGCGGCCAAGGCCAAGGGCCGCGAGGTGCTGCTCGATTGCGAGCATTTCTTCGACGGCTACAAGGCCAATCCGCAATACGCATTGGCCTGCGCCAAGGTCGCCTATGACGAAGGCGCGCGCTGGGTGGTGCTGTGCGACACCAATGGCGGCACGCTGCCGCACGAAATAGAGAAAATCGTCGGCGAGGTGGTGAAGGCGATCCCCGGCGACCATGTCGGCATCCATGCCCACAACGACACCGAGCAGGCGGTGGCCAATTCGCTCGCCGCCGTGCGAGCCGGCGCCCGCCAGATCCAGGGCACGCTCAACGGCCTCGGCGAGCGCTGCGGCAACGCCAATCTGGTGTCGATCATCCCGACGCTCAAGCTCAAGCCGGAATTCGCGGATGCGTTCGAGACCGGCGTCACCGACGCGGCGCTCAAGAAGCTGGCGCATGTGTCCTACGCGCTCGACGAGCGGCTCAACCGCGCGCCCAACCGGCACGCGCCCTATGTCGGCGCCAGCGCCTTCGCGACCAAGGCCGGCATCCATGCTTCGGCCATCGCCAAGGACCCGGCGACCTACGAGCACGTCTTGCCGGAGACCGTCGGCAACAGGCGCAAGGTGCTGGTATCGGAACAGGCCGGAAAATCCAATGTGCTGGCCGAGCTCGAACGCGTCGGTATTGCGGCCGACAAGGACGATCCGCGCATCGGCCGCCTGCTCGATCTGGTCAAGGAGCGCGAGGCCATCGGCTATGCCTACGAAGCGGCGGATGCTTCGTTCGAATTGCTGGCTCGCCGCACGCTCGGCAAAGTGCCGGCCTATTTCGACGTCGTCCAGTTCGACGTCAATGTCGAGCAGCGCATCAACGCCAAGGGCGAGCGCGTCACGGTCACGCTGGCGGTGGTGAAGCTCAAAGTCGGCGACGACAGCCTGATCTCGGCGGCCGAAGGCAACGGCCCGGTCAACGCGCTCGATCTCGCGTTGCGCAAGGACCTCGGCAAGTACCAGAAATATATCGACGACCTCAAGCTGACCGATTTCCGCGTGCGCATCCTCAATGGCGGCACCGGGGCGGTGACGCGCGTGCTGATCGAGAGCGAGGACGCGGCCGGCGAGCGCTGGACCACGGTCGGCGTGTCGCCCAATATCATCGACGCCTCGTTCCAGGCCCTGATGGATTCGATCATCTTCAAGCTGGTGAAGTCCGGCGCGCCGGCGTGAGATAATCGGCGGCGAAGGGATTTGCCATGATCGACCACGTCTCCGTCGCGGTGCGCGATCTCGACAGGGCTGCGCGTTTTTACGAGGCCGTGCTTGCTACGATCGGCATCGCGCGACTGGAGACGCGCATGGCAACCGTCGGCTTTGGCAAGAAATATTCCGAGTTCTGGATCAATCTGCGCCGTGAGATGCAGGCAGTTCCTGCCGACAGCGGCGCCCATGTCTGCTTTCGCGCGCGCACCACTGAAATGATCGATGCCTTCCACGAGGCGGCGCTCAAGGCCGGCGGCGGCAGCGACGGCGCACCGGCCTTAAGGCCGCGGCATGGCGAGGGATATTACGCCGCCTTCATCCGCGATCTCGACGGCAACCGCATCGAAGCGGTGACGTTTGTCAGCGCTAAATAGAGTTACATCTGATCGGGAACCACCGTCGTCATTGACGCGGCGGTATCGGGGACGGCCTGCGCCGCATTCTGCAGCATCGGCAGGATGTCGCCCACCGTGTCGGCGACCAGCAGATCGAAATTGAGATCGCCGCGGATGAATTCAAGTTTTTTCATGTGATCGAACAGCGCGCACAGCGGCCGCCAGAAATCCTTGATATTGGCGAGCAGCACCGGCTTGCGGTGGCGCCCGAGCTGCACCCAGGTGATCTGCTCGACCAGTTCCTCCAGCGTGCCGACGCCGCCGGGCATGGCCACGAAGGCGTCCGCCATTTCGAACATCTTCTGCTTGCGCTCATGCATGTCGCGGGTGACGATCAGTTCGTGCGTCCCATGCAGCGCCTGTTCGCGCGACATCAGGAATTTGGGGATGATTCCGGTCACCTCGCCGCCATGCTCGTGCACGGAGCGCGCAATCGCGCCCATGATGCCGATCGCTCCGCCGCCATAGACCAGGCCAATGCCGTTCTTGGCGAGGATCGCGCCGAAGGCGCGCGCGGCCGCCACGAAAGCCGGGTCGGTGCCCGGCCCGGAGCCGCAATAGACGCAGATTTTTCCGATTTTGCTGGGTTTTTCCATTCTGTTCATAGCCATGCATGTGCATCGCGTCTGCGGCAGCGTCAAGGCAGGGTGATTGTGGCTGAGAATCCCCCTATATGAAGGACCTCGACGGCGCCGGCTGGCGCATGATCCCGAAAAGCATGTCCTCGACCCCGATCGGGGATGGGACCCGGTTTTCGGTCAAGATCATGCGCAAAGTAAGCTCCGTCCGTTCCGGGCCCTGAATGAGCGACCATCACCACCACCGATCCGCCGAGCCACAGCCTGGCGTGTCCGCCAGCCGCGGCACGCTGCTCACGACCGTGATCCACCTGTGGCCCTATATCTGGCCGTCCGACCGCCGCGAGCTGAAGCTGCGGGTGATCTGGGCCATGGTGCTGCTGCTGGTCGCCAAGCTCGCCACCGTCGCGGTTCCCTTCACCTTCAAATGGGCGACCGATGCGCTGGCCGGCACCGGCAGCGCGCCGTTCGCGGCCTCCGACTGGCTGCTGTGGGCGCTGGCCGCGCCCATCGCCATGACCATTGCCTATGGCGGCATGCGCATCCTGATGGCGGCGCTCACGCAGCTGCGCGACGGCCTGTTCGCCAAGGTGGCGATGCATGCGGTACGCCGGCTCGCGTTCCGCACCTTCGTGCACATGCACGAGCTGTCGCTGCGCTTCCACCTCGAGCGCAAGACCGGCGGGCTCACCCGCGTGCTCGAGCGCGGCCGCAATGCGATCGAGACCATCGTGCGCATGGTGATCCTGCAGTTGTCGCCGACCATCATCGAGCTGGCGCTGATCGTCGGCGTGCTGATGTGGCAGTTCGACTGGCGCTACGTCGCGGTGATCATGGTCACGGTCGCGTTCTACATGGTGTTCACCTACTACGCCACCGAATGGCGCATCGGCATCCGCCGCAAGATGAACGACAGCGACACCGACGCCAACATCAAGGCGATCGACTCGCTGCTCAACTACGAGACGGTGAAATATTTCAGCGCCGAGCAGCGCGAGGCGGAACGCTACGATCGCGCCATGGCGCGCTACGAGGACGCCAGCGTCATGGCCTACACCTCGCTCGCGGTGCTCAATGCCGGGCAGGCGGCGATCTTCACGTGCGGGCTCGCCGCCGCCATGGTGCTGTGCGCCTTCGAGATCAAGGCCGGCACCAAGACGGTCGGCGATTTCGTGCTGATCAATTCGATGATGATCCAGCTCTATCAGCCGCTCAATTTCATGGGCATGGTCTATCGCGAGATCAAGCAGGCGATCATCGATATCGAAACCATGTTCGCGATCCTGGCGCGCGATCCGGAAATCAAGGACGTAACCGGAGCGCCACCGCTGAAGGTGACGAGCGGCACCGTGCGTTTCGAGAACGTGGCTTTTTCCTACGAGCCGGAGCGCCGCATCCTCAAAGGCATCAGCTTCGAGGTGCCGGCCGGCAAGACGGTGGCGGTGGTCGGCCCCTCCGGCGCCGGCAAGTCGACGATCTCGCGGCTGCTGTTCCGCTTCTACGATCTCGCGGGCGGCCGCATCCTGATCGACGGCCAGGATATCGCCAAAGTGACGCAGACCTCGCTACGCAAGGCCATCGGCATGGTGCCGCAGGACACCGTGCTGTTCAACGACACCATCCGCTACAATATCCGCTACGGCCGCTGGGAGGCGAGCGACCTGGAGGTCGAGGAGGCGGCCAAGCTCGCGCAGATCGACCCGCTCATTCGCATTGCGCCCAAGGGCTACGAGACTGAAGTCGGCGAGCGCGGCCTCAAGCTGTCCGGCGGCGAGAAGCAGCGCGTCGCCATCGCGCGCACGATCCTGAAAGCGCCGCCGATCCTGGTGCTCGACGAGGCGACCTCGGCGCTCGACAGCCACACCGAGAAGGAAATCCAGGACGCGCTCGAACGCGTGGCGAAAGGCCGCACCACGCTGGTGATCGCGCATCGGCTATCGACCATCGTCGGCGCCGACGAGATCATCGTGCTCGATCAGGGTGTCATCGTCGAACGCGGCAGGCACTCCGAACTGCTGGCGCAGGACGGACTTTATGCCAGCATGTGGAATCGCCAGCGCGAGGCCGAGGAGGCGCGCGAGAAGCTCGCCCGCGCCGGCGAAGACGCAGGCGCGCCCAACCGCAATCCACCGCCGGTGGAGGATGTCATCCCGGAAGCCGCTGCGAAGCCACTCGAAGCGCCGGCCGACGCGGCGGAGTAGGATACCCGCATGTCGATCTATGATTCGATTCGCTCGCAAATGGTGCCGATCACGCCGGAGGGCTATCCGTTCATCGGCGCCTTCGCGCTGGTCAGCCTGGTGCTGTTCTGGATCTGGAGCCCGCTCGGCTGGCTCGGCACGCTGGCGACGCTGTGGTGCGCCTATTTCTTCCGCGATCCGCCGCGGGTGACGCCGGTGCGCGAAGGGCTGGTGGTGGCGCCCGCCGACGGCCGCATCAGCCAGATCACCACCGCGCCGCCGCCGCACGAACTTGGCCTCGGCGACAAGCCGCTGCCGCGCATCTCGATCTTCATGAGCGTGTTCGATTGCCATGTGAACCGCAGCCCGGTCAGTGGCCGCATCGAGCGGATCGTCTACCAGCCCGGCAAGTTCTTCAACGCCGATCTCGACAAGGCGAGCGCCGACAACGAGCGCAATTCGCTGGTGATCGCCATCCCGGGCACCCGCGTGGCGGTGGTGCAGATCGCCGGCCTGGTGGCGCGCCGCATTGTCTGTTTCGTGCGCGAAGGCCAGCCGCTGGGCGCCGGCGAACGCTTCGGAATGATCCGCTTCGGCTCGCGCCTGGATGTCTACCTGCCCGAAGGTGCTGCCCCGCTGGTGGCGGTCGGGCAGACCTCGCTCGCCGGTGAAACCGTGCTCGCCGATCTGCGGTCCGGCGACGCCGGGCGCGTGTTCCGCGCCGGCTAGGGCAGGCATAAATAGTTAACGCGGACCCGCAATCGGGTCCGCATGCCGTGTCGGGTCCGCATGCCGTGTCGGTAGCTAATCAAGTTGTCCGGTTTTGGTAGCACATCATTTGTCCGCTTCTGTTTGTGCTGTTTTTGGCCTTGTGGGGCTTGTGGGCAACGCGCTTTGCGTTGTCCACAAACCCACATGGCGTAAGGTTGCTG
>JACPOA010000109.1 GCA_016185205.1 Hyphomicrobiales bacterium
CGGCTCGTGCTCCTCGACGCGCAGATCGCGGGCGGCATGGATGACGACAGTCTTCATGGGTCTCTCCTCAGACGACCGGTGTGATCAAGGCAGCCCCGGAAAAATGCGCCTTGAGATTGTCGCGCACGAGCTTGCCCATGGCCTTGCGCGTTTCCACCGTGCCCGAGGCGTGATGCGGCTGGAGAACGACGTTGTCGAGCGCCTTGAACCGGGCGTCGATGTTGGGCTCGTTCCAGAAGACGTCGAGACCGGCGCCCTTGATGCGCTTGTTGATCAGGGCGTCGAGCAGCGCCGCCTCATCGACGGTCGAGCCACGCGAGATGTTCACAAGGATGCCGTCCGGCCCCAGGCCATCGAGGACGCGGGCGTTGATCATGCCCTTGGTGCCTTCACCGCCGGCCAGGGTCACGATCAGGAACTCCGAGCGGCGCGCCAGTTCCACGAGATCAGCAACGAACGCGTACGGCAGGTCGGCCCGCTTGTTGACGCCGAAATAGGCAATATCGCAATCGAAGCCGGCGAGGCGCTTGGCGACGGTCGACCCGATACGTCCCATGCCGACGATGCCGACCTTCTTGCCGTTGACGCGGGTCACGAGGTCCATGTTGGCTTTCGCCCAGCTGCCGTCGCGCGCATAGGCATCGCCGCGCGGGATCTGGCGGGCGACGGCCAGCAGCAGTGCGATGCCCATGTCGGCGACGTCCGCCGTCAGGACATCGGGGGTGTTGGTCACCCGAATGCTCTTGCTCCTGGCGTAGCCGAGATCGATCGCATCGGTGCCGACGCCGTAGCAGGCGACGATCTCGAGCCTGGGCAGCTTGCCCATGACATCGGCGGAGGCGCCGAGTTCGCCGCGCGTCGCGATCGCCCGGACATCTGCGCCATGGGTACGAACGAAGGCGTCGCGATCCGGCGCCTCCCAGTATTTCAGCACGTCGTAGTTGGCCTCGAGATCGTCCATGTCCCAGGTCGCATAGGCGCCCATCATCAGAAGCTTCGGTTTGGCCACTTTGAATCCTTACAGGCTGGTCGTGATGCCGCCGTCGACGTAGAGCGTGTGTCCGTTGACGAACGACGAGGCGTTGCCGGCGAGGAACACCGCGGCGCCGATCAGCTCATCGACGTTGCCCCAGCGTCCGGCCGGCGTGCGCTTCTCGAGCCAGGCCGAGAATTCCGGATCGTCGACCAGCGCCTGGTTCAACGGAGTCTTGAAGTAGCCCGGCGCGATGGCGTTGATCTGCAGGCCGTGCTTGGCCCAGTCGGTGGCCATGCCGCGGGTCAGGTTGCGCACCGCGCCCTTGGTCGCCGTGTAGGGCGCTATGTTCGGGCGCGCGAGCTCGCTCTGCACGGAAGCGATGTTGATGATCTTGCCCCTGCCGCGCTTGATCATGTACCGGGCAACGGCCTGGGCGACGTAGAAGACGCTGGAGACGTTGGTGGCCAGCAGCAGCTCCCACTTCTCGATCGGGAAGTCTTCCAGCGGCGAGCGGAACTGCATGCCGGCGTTGTTGACCAGGATGTCGATGGCGCCGGTCTTTTCGACCGCCGCCACGCCGTCGGCGACGGCGGCGGCCGAGGTGACGTCGAACCGGGATGTCGAGACTTTGCGTGCGCCGGCCGCGATTTTCGCCGCTGCGGCTGAAAGCTTGTCGCCGTCGCGGCCGTTCAGGACGACCTCGGCACCGTGATCGGCCAGACCCTGTGCAATCGCAAATCCGATGCCCTGGGAGGAGCCTGTGACGAGCACGCGTTTGCCGCTGAGATCAAACAGTTCGAATGCCACTTGACCCCCCGCTATCCGGCCCGGAGCTTAGTTCGATATTTGGATAACCGCTTCATCGATCTCGTTCTACCATCATAGTGAATCCTTATGTCGGACTGCCGGGCAAAAACATGACACGCATCGCTCTCATCCACGCCACGCCGGCCGCCGTCGGTCCCATCAAGGACGCCTTCGCCGAGGCGTGGCCTGAGCCCGACCTCGTCAACCTGCTCGACGATTCGCTGAGCCGCGACCGTGCTCTCACCCCGGAGCTGACCGACGGCATCTTCAGACGCTTCGATGCGCTCGGCCGCTACGCGCTGTCGTTCGGCGCAGAGGCGATCCTGTTCACCTGCTCGGCTTTCGGCCCTGCCATCGAGCGCGTGGCGCGGTCCGTCAGTATTCCGGTCCTGAAGCCGAATGAAGCAATGTTCGCCGAGGCCATCGCCGTCGGCGGCAGGATCGGCATGCTGGCGACCTTCGAGCCTTCGATTGCCAGCATGGCCGAGGAATTCGAGGAACAGGCGAGCCGGGCCGGCGTGCCGGCGACGCTGAAGAGCGTGTTCGTCCCGCGGGCCATGACGGCCCTGCAGGCCGGACGTCGCGAGGAACACGACGCCCTGGTCGCCGAGGCGGCGGGCAAGCTCACCGGCTGCGATGCGATCATGCTCGCCCAGTTTTCGATGGCGCCGGCGGCTCAGCGACTGCGCGGGCAGACAAGTGTTCCCGTGCTCACCAGCCCGGCTTCTGCTGTCGGCGCCTTGAAGAACAGGCTCGCCTCTGGAGGTTCAGCCGGGCCAGAGTAAGATCGGCCGCCATGAACGCTCCCGACATCGCCCTTTGCTCGCCACGCCAGCATCTGCCGCGCGGCGAGGAATTCCTCTTCCTGCCGCCGTGGGTCCAGCCCTACGCCGACCGCATCGTCGACAAGCTCTTTGCCCATCGCGTGATCCGGCGCGGGCCGGCGGTCCGCCCGTTGCCGTACGGGCCGGAGATCGATCCACGCTATACGGCCGCCGGCCGGGAATACGACGTCGGCACTTTCATGGACCGCAACGCCATTGTCGGCGTGCTGGTGATCCATCGCGGCCATGTCGTGCTGGAGCGCTACGGGCTTGGCCTGCAGGAGCATGACCGCTGGTCGACCATGTCGACGGTGAAGTCGATGACGGCGATGCTGGTCGGCGCCGCGGTCCAGGACGGCGCCATCAAGTC
>JACPOA010000097.1 GCA_016185205.1 Hyphomicrobiales bacterium
AGTAGGTGCGCTGAACATTGCCGTTCGCCATCGCCGCATAGACCGTGTGAAAATTATTGTTGGCGGCCGGTTGGCTGCAGTCATCCGCCCAGGTGCCGAGCAATCCAAATTGCTTCAAGGTTTGCGCAACCGTCTCGGCACCGGCCGTGGCAGGCGTTCCCAGACCAAGCGCTAGCACCAAAAGCAGCCCGCGATACATGATTGCCTCCTGTTGTGAGACCTCATCGTGTCATTCAACGATTTTGGCCCGACATCCCCTGATGAACTCTACAACGGCATATACGATAGCACACGGCGGCTGTTCTCAATAGCCACAGGCGGCCGCATCGGCGTCTCAGTTGAACCGGTAATTCAGTCCGCCACGCAGGATGTGCGTTCGGAAGGTGACGTTTTCCGACACTGTGGCGCCGCCGCCAATCGGCTCGGTGAAGACCGTGCCGCTGCCGAGATCGACGTAGAGATATTCGAGCTTGGTGCTCCAGCGATTGTCAATTCTGGCTTCGATACCGGCGCCCGCGGTCCAGCCGGCCCGCGTGACGCTGCCGGAGCCGCTGAGAAGCGATTGCTGGTCGCCTTCCGTGCTCTTCAACGAGCCGACCGCCAAGCCGCCGGTCACATAGGGCAGCAAGCGGTCCCAGGCGACGCCGATGCGCGCGCGCGCGGTTCCGAGCCAGCGCAGGTTTGTGTCGCAATTCGCGAAGCTGCCGGGGACGTTGCACCACGGTGTGACGTTATCGACAATGCCGCTGGTGCCGCCTTTGATCGAGGAATAATCCAGGTCGCCTTCCAGGCCGTAGACCCAGCGGTCGCGCTGCCAATTGTAGCCGACTGTGCCCCCAACAACACCGCCGCCGACATTGTACGTCCCGCGGTCGTACAGGTTGTCCGATTGCGAGGCCTTGCCGGCGCCGCCGCCGTAGTTGAGGCCGGCATAGAGCCCGACCCAGTTCCACGGGCCCGCGCTTCGTCCCGGGTTTGGCGGCAGGAACGACAAGAACGAAGGGCCGGGATCGAATTTGTAATTGAGACCGGCGCGCACGATGTGGACCTGCATGCCCACGGTCTCGGTGATGGAAAATAAGCCGTTGCCTTCGGTGAAAGAGTTTCCATCGCGCAAATCGGCATAAAGGTATTCGACCTTCGCGCTCCAGTGTGGATCGATCATGGCTTCGACGCCGCCGCCGATCGTCCAGCCATAGTGAAACTCGGCGCCGGACCCAACAAGACCACCGGCCAGCGTGTCACCTTCGGAGCCGTGCACGCGGCCCCACGCCATGCCGCCGGCGACGAAAGGCAGCCAGCGGTCATAGGCATAGCCAAGCCGCAGGCGGTTGGTTCCAAACGCCTGCAATTTGGCCGTACACTGGGGGGTGACGCCGTAGCAGGGTCCGTTTAAGGCGTTGGCGCCGTCAGTCGAGCCGCGGATATTGCTCCAGGCGGCATCGCTCTCGAAGCCGATGACGGTGTTGCCGACCTGCCAGTTGTAGCCCCAGGTCACGCCGGCGAGGGCGCCGGACTGGTTGTACCAACCAGTATCAAAAGGCGAAAAATCCGTTTGCCTGGCGCGACCCCAGCCGCCGCCAGCCTGAACGCCGACATAGAAGCCGGTCCAGTCACCCGATCGTGCAGCGGGCGCGGCCTTCAACACAGATTTGGGCAGATCGGCCGCTTGCGCTGCACTCGCGACGACCAGGCCGGCAAAGCCTGTTGCAAGATACAGCGCTAGTTTTTTCATGGCGCCCCATACAACCTAGCGTATGCCGGATACCTCAAGCATGGCTTGATCTTTGATATTTCCGCAAGGGGGAAATTCGCGTCAACGCGTAAACCGAAAGCCTTAAGACTTCATCCCGGCCGGCGCCACCTGCGAGGTCTTCAGCCCCATCTCGTCGAACGCCTTGCGCACCAGGCCCGCAGCCTTCGCCTCCTCGATGAACGCCGTGACATAGGCAAGCGCGACCGGCTTGCCCTTGGGCACCGCCACCGAGGTGGTGGAATTCAGGAAACCGCCGTCGAGAATGCGCGAGCCGGGCACCTTCGGCTGAATCCCGGTGAGCGATTCGCGCGAAAACGCCAGCGCGTCGACTTGGGCCTCGCGCAGCGCGGCGACCGCGGCGTCGGCCTTCTCGAAGCTCACATGCGTGGCGTTCGGGGCGGTCTTGTTGGAGGTGCGGAAGGTCGCGGTATTGGCGACGCCGCCGATGCGCATACCGGCCGCGTTGGCGGCGGCGACCGAGGCGAACTTGGCACTGGGCGCCACCAGATAGGTGCTTTGCAGCAGGTGATAGGCGTTGCCGAAGTCGACGAATTTCTTGCGCTCGTCATCCACGGGGAGGAATGCCACGTCCCATTTATTGTCGGCCGCCGAATTCTGGATTTCGCCGGAGCCGTTGTGGACGATCAGTTGCGCCTCGACGCCGAGTTTTTTGGCGAGCGCCTGCCCCAGCACGACGGCGACGCCGCGATAGGCGCCGCTGGCCTCGTCCTTGATGGCGAATTGCGCCGACGGTGTGGGCGCGATGGCGATGGCGACGCGCAGCTTTCCCGTGGGGGCAAGTTGTTGCAGCAAGGCGGCATCGGCCATCGTCGGGCACTCCAATAAATGACGGGCGGCGCCTACCGCCCCCCGCCATGAAATACCATGCCCGCGCTACGGTTTCATCCCCGCCGGCGCGACCTGGGAATTCTTCAGGTTCATGGCGTCGAAGGCCTTGCGCACCAGACCGGCGGCTTTCGCCTCCTCGATGAACTGGCCGACATAGGCCAAGGCTTCCGGCTTGCCTTTCGGCACCGCCACCGCGGTGGACGAATTCAGGAAACCGCCGTCGAGAATGCGCGAGCCGGGGATTTTCGGCGCCGCGCCGGTGAGTGACTCGCGCGACAGCGCGATGGCGTCGATCTCGCCCGAATTCATGGCATTGATGGCGGCATCGACGCCTGGGAACGAGACGAAGGTCGCCTTCGGCGCAGTGCGTTGCGCGGCGCGGAAGGTGGCGGTGTTGGCGGCGCCGCCGATGCGCACGCCCGGCTCATTGGCTTCGTCCACCGTCATGATCTTGGAGCCGGGCGCCACCAGATAGGTGCTCTGCAGCAGGTGATAGGCATTGCCGAAGTCGACGAATTTCCTGCGCTCGTCGTCGACCGGCATGAAGGTCACGTCCCACTTGCCGCTTCCCGCCGAGTTCTGGATTTCGCCGGAGGCCAGATGCGGAATAAATTCGACCGGCACGCCGAGCTTTTTGGCCAGCGCGGTGCCGAGGTCGACGGTGACGCCACGGAATTTTCCGGTTGAAGCGTCCTTCACCGCATAGAGCGCGGAGGGCGTGGGCGAGACCGCGATGGCCACGCGCAGCTTTCCGGTAGGGACCAGTTCCTTCATGACGTCCGCCTTGGCTGTTGCGGATAACCCACCAGCAAGCATGACGGTTGCAAAACCGACGCAGAAACGAAGCGCGAATGTCATTGGCCAAGTCCGGACCTGAAAGGGCGGCAAGCGCGCTCGCATCAAACAAGTCTAGGCAAAATCGCGGGGCCGCCCAAGGTGGGTCGCTCAGGCGCTGGCGGGGCTAGAGCATGATCCATTTCAATTGAATCGGATCATGCTCTGGATCCTTGTTTGGTCGCATTTTCTACGGCGAACCGGTTCCCACTTCGCCGGAAAATGCTCCATGCCGCCGGGCGATCAGCAGCGCTAGGGCGAACGGCGCCAGCGGCACCAGGCGGCTCTGATAGCGGTCCACCGGATGCGAAAAGATGCCGCAAATGGCCGCATTGGCGGCGAGCGCGAGCAGGATCGTGAGGCAGAGCGCGGCGAGATCGGGCGCGACCTTGAACCGGCGGCGCGCGATCAGGGCGAGGGCAAGGCCGGCGATCGAAAGGCTAGCTGCCGGTACGTGCAGGAAATTGAGCGGCGCCACGTCGAAAGGATTGGCCTGCTGGCGCGCGCGCATGAATTGCTCGAACAGTTGCGGCGTGCGGTCGGCCAAGGTGGCGATGGTAGGCTCGTTGTCGGTGATGCTGGTCTCGGTCTGGAAGGCGACGAACTGCCTGAGCGTGGCGAGGATGGCCGTCTCGGCATGCATGAGCGGATAGCGCTTGAGGGTGGCGATGGTGATGGCGCGTTCCTCGGCGGCGAAGTCGACCCAGCCGCCGAGAGTATGGAACGGACTGTCGCCCCACAGCCACCAGTCCGCCTCGTCCGGCAAGCCGACTTTATAGTCGCACAGCCGCAGGGCCGGATCCGGGCAGCGGTCGTCGAGATAGCGGGCGACGATGCCGTCCTCGAGCAGGCGGCCGAACAGGAAGCTCGAACCGCCCGGCGTGAAGCCGAAGGTGCCGGTGATGGCGTAATTCGAGATCGGGCAGAAGGCGACGCCGGCGGCGACCGCGCCGGCTGCCAACAGCAGGCGCGGCTTCGGCAGCGCCATGCGTGCGATGCGCGCGAGCGGCCACAGCGCCGCGATCAAGGCGACGCCCAGGCCGGCGGCCGCCATGTGGCTGGGAATGGCAATGACGATCACCGCCGCGAGCCCGCAGCGTTCCCACCAGGTGAGCTGCGCGGCCTGGAACGCCAGCAAGTAGATCGCCAGCACGGCGGCCGGAAACAGGATGTCGGGCATCAGCTGGCCGGCAAACCACGGCAGGCTGGTGCAGACGGTGAGCATCGCCACGATGCCGAGCGCGAGCCAGGGCCGTCCGCCCAAGCCCAGCGCGCGCATGGTCAGCACGATCAGCCAGGCGGTGAGCGCCGCCTGCGCGATCACGTTCACCCAGAATGCGGTGGGAATCCCGGCATAGAGGAACAGGCCGTAAAGCGCGGAGCGGCCCATGCCGAGCGTGCCTTCGATCGGCCGCGACAGGTAGCCGCCGGTGTCGGGAAAGACGAGCGGAAAGCCGTTCCACAGCGCCGGCGCCAGCAGCGCCGCCACCATGCCGGCGCTCGCCAGCGACCACAGCAGAACGCGGCGTCGCAAACCCGGGACCGCCGGCGCGGCGTCCGTGGGCGCCATACCGCCGACAATCGAAACATCCGCCATCGAAAGCCCCACTCACGCGACCGCAAACCGGCCGGCAGACTTTAGCACAACGGAATATGAACGTTGGCCGAACGGTTTGGTTCGGCGGCTAGCGGGCCGAAGGCGAAATGCCGCGGGCTTGCGGCAAAACTTGGGCCAGCGCCAGGGCGCATGCGAACACCGCGAGCCACACCATGCGGGCGCCATAGCGGTCGTGCGGATTGGACAGCGCGCCGCAGACGAAGGCATTGGCGAGCAGCGCCAGTGTGACGGTCGCGGCCAGTTCGCCGATGTCGGCGGCAATGGTTTTACGCCAGGCGAGCAGGGCGATGACCGGCAGCAGCGCCATCGCGATCAGCGCCAGCGGATAATGCAGGCGGTTGATCGCGGTAAAGTCGATTTCGTCCGATTGCTGGCGCGCGGCGCGCATGGCCGGCCCCAGTTGCGGGGTGTAGCGCTCGATGATCGCATAGGTGTGCCAGATCGCGGTGACCACGCCTTCGCCGGAGCGCACGTCGATCAGCTGCTTGCCGGTGGCGATCAGTGCGGTCTCGGCCTGCAGGCCGGGATAGGCGAGCACGCTCGCGACCGCGATCCGCTCCATCTCGGCGCCAAGACCGGCGAAGCGGCCAAGCCGGTCGAACAGCGGGCTGCCCCAGAACCAGACGTCGGCATCGTGCGGCAGCTGGTCCTTGTAGGCGCAGAGCTGGAGCTTCGGATCGGGGCAGTGCTCGTCGAGATATTTGGTGACGATGCCGTCTTGCAGCATGCGGCCGAACGAGAGCGCGAAGCCACCCGGCGTCCAGGCCAGCCGCTTGGCGACGACATAGTTGGCGGCAAACACCATGGCCACGCCGAGCGTGAGCGCGATCAGGCCGCGCCAGATGCCGGCCATGCGGTTGCGCCGGCGGTCGAATTGAAAATGCACGACGGCCGCCAGCAGCAGCGCCAGCAGCACGGCGAGCGTAGCGTTGTGGGTGGCAGCGGACACGGCCAGGAGAAGCATCAGCGCGAGGCGCTCGCGGTTGCTGAGCGTGTCGCCGCGCAGCAGCAGCAGATAGAGCGCCAGCACGCTAAGCCCTGCGAAAATATCGGTGAGCAGGATCGCGGTCAGCCAGGGCAACGTGGTGACGACCGACAGCGCCGCGATGATACCGGTCAGCAGTATCGGCCGTCCCCCGAGCCGATGCGCGCGCAAGGTGAGCGCGACGATCCAGACCGTGAGCGCCGATTGCAGCAGCAGCACCGGCCAGAACGACAACGGTGTGCCGGCATTGAGGATGAGGCCGTAGACCACGGCGCGGCTCGGCACCAGGATGCCTTCGTACCAGCGCGCGAGGTAGCCGCCGGTGTCGTATTGCAGCAGCGGGAAGCCGTTCCACAGCGCCGGAGCGAGCAGCAGCAGGACGCAGACAATCAAGGCCAGCGCCCACAGGGCGCGGTCGCGCGCACGCATCTTCCGAATCCCCCGGCCGCCCCTCGTCATGGCTAGTTGATTCCGGCCATCACCGTCTTCTTTGCATGCACTCAACCAAGTCGTGGATGCCCGGGTCAAGCCCGGGCATGACCGTGGAGGGCGCTTGACGCCGGCCCGGCGAGGGGCGAAATCTCACCTTATGTTCGTCACCTTTTTCACCGAACTCAAATCCGCCGGCGTGCCGGTGACGCTGCGCGAGTATCTGACGCTGATGCAGGCGATGGAGGCCGATCTCGCCTCGCGTCGGGTGGAGGATTTCTATTACCTGTCGCGCGCAGCCCTGGTGAAGGACGAGCGCAATCTCGACAAGTTCGACCGCGTGTTCGGCCATGTGTTCAAGGGGCTTGAGATTGTCGGCGACGCCATCGCGGCCGAGATTCCGGCCGAGTGGCTGAAGAAACTGGCCGATAAATATTTGACGGAAGAAGAGAAGAAGCAGATCCAGGCCATGGGCGGGCTCGACAAATTGCTCGAGGAGCTCAAGAAGCGCCTGGCCGAGCAGAAGGGCCGCCACCAGGGCGGCTCGAAATGGATCGGCACCGGCGGCACCTCGCCGTTCGGCAACGCCGGCTACAATCCGGAGGGCATCCGCATCGGCGGCGAGAGCACGCATCGCCGTGCGGTCAAGGTCTGGGACAAGCGCGAATTCAAGGACCTCGACGACGACGTCGAACTCGGCACCCGCAACATCAAGCTGGCGCTGCGCCGCCTGCGCAAATTCGCCCGCACCGGCGCGCCCGAGGAGCTCGATCTCGACGGCACCATCAAGGGCACCGCGCAGAAGGGCTATCTCGACATTCTGTTGCGGCCGGAGCGGCACAATGCGGTGAAGGTGCTGCTGTTCTTCGACAACGGCGGCTCGATGGACTGGCACATCAAGGCGACCGAGGAGCTGTTCTCGGCGGCGCGCAGCGAGTTCAAGCACATGGAGCATTTCTACTTCCACAATTGCCTGTACGAGAAAGTGTGGAAGGAGAACCGCCGCAGATTCCAGGCCACCACGCCGACCTGGGACGTGCTGCACACCTATCCGCACGACTACAAGGTGGTGTTCGTCGGCGACGCCTCGATGTCGCCGTACGAGATCAGCGCGCAGGGCGGCTCGGTCGAGCATTACAACGACGAGCCGGGCGGCGTGTGGCTCGAGCGCGTGACGCGCACCTATCCGGCGGCGGTGTGGCTCAACCCGGTGCCCGAGAAGGAATGGGAGTTCACTTATTCGATCAAGATGGTGCAGCAGCTGATGGAAGGAAGGATGTATCCTTTGACATTAGACGGGTTGGACCGGGCGATGCGGGAGTTGGTGAGGTGAAAGCTTGGGTGCTGCACGATAGCGACGGTAGACGGTAGGACGGGTTAGCCGAAGGCGCCGTGCGTCCGAGGACGAAGATTCGGGAATGGCGGATTACGCTACGCTAATTCGCCCTACGCGCTTATTGTACCACACCAATCTCTGGAGCATTCTCGCAAGGCTTCGTCTTGGCTCGGGAGGGTCATCATGGGTTGGTTCAGCAATTTGTTCAGCGAAAAAATCGAAATCGAAATTGGTGGACAGAAGAAATGGGTTCCGAAGCGTCAATTTGACGAGATTATGCAAAAGGCTGTAGCCGCCGGCAAAGCTACAGTTCATCGCGCGTGCACAGTTCACATCATAAGTCCGATGGGCAACCGAACTGAAAACTGGATTGTCGGTGACCAGATTCCTGAAGAAGCCTACAATAAGCTGAAGGGCCAATCGGGTGACCTTCATGCACTCGAAGTGTACGAAAAGGGTGAACCCAGCATTACGGTCATCACAAAAGAAATTTGGCAAAAGGCCGCCGAGCAATTTGGCGCAATAGACGCGGAGGGCGATGCCGCGATGAAAAGGACGATGGATAAACTGGCTGGCTTGCGGCGCAAATAAACGCCCTCTACCTCTGATCCCCTCAGAGGCCAAGAGAACTATGATTTCATACCGCTATGCAGGACTTACTCAACAGTCTGTAGCTGATAGTAATCCTTGCTTCAGTGCACCGATGCAAATCAGATGGGAGAGGCGAGAGACGGCGCAATACGCTGCGCTATTGCGCCCTACGACTTCACTCCAACTCCACCCTTAAATTCCTCCCCACCGCGCTCGCCGCCCGCCGTAGCGTCGCCAGCGTCACCGACGAATTGTCCGGATCGAGCAGCCGATCCAACTGCCGCCGGCTGGTCTGCATGCGCGCCTTCATGCCCATCACGCCGCATCGACCAGCTCGAGTCGGATTTTCTTGCCGACCACCTTGGCGGCCCGCGTGATGGTTGCCAGATGCACTGCCGCATTGTCCGGGTCGAGCAGGCGGTCGAGCTGCGACCGGCTGGTGCGCATGCGCGCGGCCATCGTCTTCTTGGAAATCTTCTTTGCTCGCATGATCTCGGCGAGCTGCCACGCGATGACGCGTTTGATCGCCACCGCCTCGACCTCCTCCAAAATGCCGTCCTTCTGGAGCAGGCTGTCGAGCGTCGACCCGCTGTGATCGGGCTTCTTGCGCTTGCGGTTCACGTGAGGCTCCTTTCATGTGTGCGTTTGTTGGCGCGTGCAAGCGCGAGATCGGACTGCGGTGTCGCGCGGGACTTCTTGACGAACCCGTGCAGCACGACCATCCGCCGGTGTCGATCGATATAGAACAGGATTCGGACGATACGATTGCCGTCGAGGCGGGTGCGGACTTCGTAAAGCCCGTCGCCCATCGCCCGGCAGGTCGGCATGCCAACCGGCCAGCCGAACTCGATCGTCTTCAAGTCCTCGCCGATGCGTCGCCGGTCCTCCGCATCCATTGCCCGCAGCCATTCGCGCACGGGCTCGCTGCCGCGTGCCGTTCGGAAGAAAATGGCGGGTATCCGCTTCATCGAAGCCCGGCCGCTCCCGCTCGCGAACTGCTGCCGCGGCCAGTGTACTACGTGCGGTACATCAAGTCCAGAACATACCTGGCGGTGCAAACCCACCATAAATTCGTGCATCGGGCGCTTCGCCGCCGGGTGATCGTGCCGCATCCCAAACGTGACTTGCCGGCGGGCACGGTACACGCCATCTACAGGGACGCGGGCTGGCAAAAGGACTGATCGGCATGCCGCACTACATCGCGCTCATCCACAAGGACGCCGATAGCTGTTACGGCGTGTCCTTCCCGGACGTACCCGGCGTCTTCACCGCCGGCGACACGATTGACGAGGCGATTGGGAAGGCCGCCGAGGTGCTCGCTTTTGCTGCCGAGGATTGGTCCGACCTTGACGGCAAGGATTTTCCTGCGCCGCGTACGATTGATGAATTGCGGTCCGACCCGGCGTTCCAGGACCTTGCCGCCGACGCTGTCGTCGCAGCCGTTCCATTCCGCGCGGCGGTCGAGGCTGTCGCATAACAGCGTGGTCCCCGACCGCACCATGCGGGAGTTGGTGAGGTAGGGTGCTTACAATACGTGCGCCCGCACCGGCGATGTGATAGGAATTTGCCATGAGCCCGAAGCGCCAAGACCTGCTTGAACGCGTGGCCGCATTGCCCGAGGAATTGCTCGGTGAGGTCGCGGAAACCGTCGACGAGATCGTGCGCTGGCACGAAGACGTCTATCGCCTGAGCGACGACGAGCGCGCGGCGGTGCGCAAAGGCATGGAAGCGGCGCGGCGCGGCGAGTTCGTGTCGGATGGGGAACTGGAGGCGTTTTATCGACGCCATCGGGGATGAAGGTCCGGTTCACGCGACCGGCGCTCGACGATCTCTCACGCATTCACGCTTACATCGACAAGGACAATCCGGCAGCGGCATCGCGCGTCGTCACGCGGCTTATCGATCGCGCATTGGAAATTGCTCAGGCGCCGTACCAAGGCCGCGAAGTCGACGAACCTAGCGCGCGTGTCGTGGTCATGCCGCGCTTCCGCTATTTCATATTCTACACCATCGAAGACGAAGAGATTCATATCAACCATATCCGTCACACCTCGCGGCGGCGGCCTTGGGACCTGGACTGAGCTGGTCGGATGACCATACGCTCGCGGATTCGTGGGCGGGCGTCTGTATCCCTTGATGCTGGAGGGGGGCCGCGCCTCGCGGAAGCCGGTGCGCTAATCCTCCGCCGCCGCTGAAACCCGCCCTGAATCGGTCTACACTGGGCCCACCTTCAAACGGGGCGGGCAGCCATGGCGGAACGCGGTCGATTGCCAATCATGCGTGCGGTCGGGATGGCCTATCGCGACGTGGTCCGCGTGGCGCGCGCGATGACCCGTCTGGTCGCAGTGGTGCTGGTCATTCTGCTGACCTTCAACCTGCTGGAAATCGTCATCCCGCGAAGTTGGTTCGAATTGCCGCTGGCCGAGTTCGTGTTCGGCGCCGCGCGCGGCTTTCTGCTCACCCCGTTCCTGATCGCCGTTCATCGCTACATCATCCTCGACGAGGTCACCCCGCATTACATACTGGCGCCGCAGCAGAAGCGCTTCCTGCGCTTCTTTGCCTGGACCTTGGTGCCCGCGCTGGTTTTGGCCGCTGGCAGTCTCATTCAATACCTGCTGTCGGCGGCCGGGCTGCCGGCCAGGGCCGTGTCGTTGGGTGCCGGCGTTGCGCTCATCGTCGGCGTCTTCGTCATCTTGCGGCTGATGATCCTATTTCCGGCCATCGCGGTGGATGCGCCCGGCGCCAGCGCACGCAACGCCTTCGCCGACAGCAAGGGATTCTTCTGGGATATGTTCTTCATCTGCCTGCTGGCGGTGTTGCCGCTGGTCGTGCTGACCATGCTCTTGGTCGTGCTGGAATATCCGCTGGAATTGCGCGGCAGCGTGCCGATTTTATGGACGGTACTCGAAGTCACCGATAAGACCCTCGTCGAGCTGGTGGCCTTTCCGCTCTACGTGGCGATCGCCTCGCGCATCTTCCATGCGCTGGGCGAGCGGGTGTTGCACCGGTACCCGGAGCGGGCGGTTTAAGTAGTTTTCCTGAGGCCTGGTCGGGTCCTTGGCGGCATTCCGTTGCGCTGGATCAATGCCGGCGCGACAGATTCGGTCCAAGGAAGCAGCATGGTGCTTGATCGATCCCAGCTCAGCTCTCCGGCGCAGCCTGCGCAACCCGATGCCGTGCACAATCTGCCGGCACTGGCGGAGCGGCATGATTTGGTCAGCGTTCCTGCCGCAATTCCCGCGGCGTGGCCGGCCGGCGCTTCGCAATTGGCCATCGCGATCGATGTCGTTCAGCGCAGCAAAGACGTAGAAGTGCACCGCGACTGGGTCGCCGCCGCGCGCAACTAAGCCGTGGTCCGCAAACCGCCGCCTCGTCAGATATTTCCCAAAGTTATAGAACTGCCGGCGCGCCTTATACCGCCACCGAATGGCGCTTCTGGCTGGCCGACAGATAAGTGTCGAACGCCGCCGCGGCGATTCGCACATAAGGCCGCCCGCTGGCGGTGACCGTAACGCGGCTGCCCTCGATGCGCAGCAGGCCCTGCTCGGCGAGCGGCGCCAGCGCCGCGATCTCGGCGGCAAAGCTCGCCACGCCGCCGCCGAACTTGTCGAGATCGAGTTCGAGATCGCACATCAGCCGCTCGATGATCTCGCCGCGCAGGCGGTCGTCGTTCGACAGCGTGAGGCCCTTCACTGTGGCGAGCCGGCCGGCGGCGATGGCGCGCGTATAGCCGGCGAGATCGGGCGCGTTCTGCACGAAGCCTTGCGGCAAGCGGCCGATGGCCGAGGCGCCCAGCCCGATCAGGGCGTCGGCATCGTCGACGGTGTAGCCTTGGAAATTACGGCGCAGCCGGCGCTCGCGCGCGGCGACGCACAGTTCGTCGGCGGGCAGCGCGAAATGGTCGAGCCCGACCGCCTCGTAGCCAAGGCTCTCCAGCGTCTCGCTGGCCACCTGCGCCTGCTCGAGCCGCTCGGACAGGCCGGGCAGCGCGGCGTCGTCGATCAGCTTCTGATGTGTCTTGAACCACGGCACATGCGCGTAGCCGAACAGCGCCAGGCGCTGCGCCCCGAGCGAAACCGCGAGTTCGGCGCTGCGCGCGACCTCGCGCACGCTCTGCTCCGGCAGGCCATACATCAGGTCGATATTGAGATTGACGATCCCCGCCTCGCGCAGCCAGGTGGCGGCGCGCTCGACCAGCTCGAACGGCTGCACGCGGCCGATGGCGCGCTGCACCTGCGGCGAGACGTCCTGCACGCCGAGGCTGGCGCGGTTGACGCCGATGGCGGCGAGCGAGCGCACCAGCGCCCGGTCGATCCGGCGCGGATCGAGTTCGATCGCATGCTCCTTCAACGCCGACAGATCGAAGCGCGAGGCCAGTTTCGCGGCAACCGTCTCCAGCCATTCCGGGCCGAGGATCGAGGGCGTGCCGCCGCCCCAGTGCAGATGGGTGAGCTTGCGCCCGGCCAGGCCCTCCAGCAGCGCGATTTCCTCGATCAGCCGGTTGGCATAGGCGTCGACCGGCTCGCGTTTGCGCACCGCGCGGGTATTGCAACCGCAGTAGAAGCACATATCGGTGCAGAACGGCACATGGATATAGAGCGACAGGCTGGCATCGCGCGGCAGCTGGCTCAGCCACTCGCCATAGAGTTCCGGCCCGACGGCGGCCGAGAAATGCGGCGCGGTCGGGTAGGACGTGTAACGCGGGACGTTGCGTTCGGCGAGCGCGAGGGAAGTGCTCATGATGCGGGCATCTCGGACTGGACGGTCACACAATTTGGCATTGATTGAAGGATCTCGGCGCCCCCGCCGGGATGGCATCGCGCGGGCAATAAAAGCGCAGCCTGGCCGGCCCGCCTTGCGCTAAATCAAGTGGCGCCGGATTATGGTAGGGACCAAGACGCGACAGCGCCGGGCTTCTGGCCCGGCGATGCCGCCAAATCACTGAAAAATATGGCGGTTTAGGCCGCGTTGGCGGCGCGCGGCCGGCTGTTGTCCTCCGCCGCCATCTGGACGCGCTGCAGGGCCATCACCTCGCGCATCAGGCGGGCAAAGTCCTTGCGGCCGGTTTCCAGCGCGCCTTCCACCACCGAGCGTTCCAGCTTCTCGCGCCGCAACGACGCGTTGAGCTCCTCGATCTGCTGCTCGGCCGTCTGCTTGCCGGCCGCCAGCGCCGTCTCCAGCACGCCGATACGCTCGTTGAGCGCCGCGACGGCGTCCTCGGCGCGCGCCAGCGCCGCTTCCTTGGCGGTATAGGCGCGGGCGAGCGAGCCCGAGCGCTCCAGCAAGGTGGTGCGGGCCTGATCGATTTCCTTAAGCTGGGATTCGCGGCTGATGCGCTCGGCTTCCAGATCGGCCACGCGCGCGTGCAAGGTGTCGCGCTCCATGGCGATGTCGCCGGTGCGCCGGTCGTAGTCGCGGATCTCCTCGGCGCGGGCGAGCAGATGCTCGCGCGCCTCGACCAGCAGTTTTTCGGTCGATGTAGCGCGTGCCTGCAGGGCGTCGAAGCGCATGCGCTGGCTGGTGAGCTCGTGGTCGTGACGCTCATTGGACTCGTCGAGCGCCGACACCAGCCGGGCGCGTTCGTTGTTGACCTCGGTGAAATTGGCTTCGACGTGGCGCAGGCGGCCTTGCGCGGCATTCAGGCTGGCCTCGGTTTCGGCCAGCTTGCGTGACAGCCGGGCGGCGTCCGCGCTTGCCTTGTCGAGCAGGGACTGCTGCGCGCGCTTCTCGTCCTCGGCCATCAGCAGGCGCTGGCGTGCGCTGTTGAGTTCGGATTCGAGCGCGATGATGCGCTTGTTGGCGGCTTCGAGCCGCTCGTCGAAGCGGCGGTTCTCCTCGCGCAGCGCCTTGTTTTCGCCGGTCTCCTGCGTGAGGCGGGCTTCCAGGTCGATGATCTGGGCGCGGCGGGCGGCGATATCGATGGCGATCTCGGCCTTGGTGGCCTCGATCGTGCGCAGCATGTTCTGCGTGGTGGTGAGTTCCTGGCGCAGCGCCCGGCACTCGCTGTCGGAGGCGGCGGCTTTCTTCTCCAGCTCGCCGACCTCGTTGCGCAGCTTGCCGTAGGACGTGCGGGTGTTGTTGAGCACGGTCTGCAGGCTGATCTTCTCGGACTTCTCGGCTTCGTATGCGCGCAGCGTCTTGCTCACCGGATCGGCCAGCTTGGCGACCGCGGCCTTGATGGTGTCGAGCTCGCCGATCTTGGCGTTGGCGTCGAGCAGCAGATTGCGCAGCGTTTCGTTGTCGCCGCCGATCTGGGCGCCGAGCGCGGAGAACAATTCCTCGTCGATCTCGAGCGGATTGTCAGGCAGCGCCGCGTCGGTGGGAGTGGGTTCGGGCAGAGCGTCGACCAGTGACGGCTTGCGAGCGAAGAGGCCCCCGAATTTGCTCATCGAAGTGATCCTTGTGTGCGCCGATCCGCCCGGCCGAAGCGACGCCGAATCACCCTGAGAACTCTCCTAACGGAATGTGAATGGGCATGGTAAATGGCTGGTTAATAGACCCGGCGAAGACACAAAAGATTGTTTTATATCAGAGGGTTAGGTCGCGAGTGGGGGAGGGCGGCACGGACCGTTTTGAGGTCTTCCGGCAGCGCCGCCGGCCGGGCGCGCCGCCATCGTGCGACACCGGCGCCTGTGAATAATCATGAATGAGGGGCACCCCCGCTCGACTTGGGAACCAAAGCGGCCCACAAATTCAGCCTCAGTACGGTTAACGTACGCGTAGGGAGACTAGGATGAACCGAAAACTAGCGATTTTTGCCGCCGTCATCGCGGCCTTCGCCTTCACGGCGCAAGCAGCCGATGCCCATGGCCGCAAGCACGTGAGCAAGCGCCTCACCGCCGTCTCGATCGGCGTCGGCGCCGCTTCGACCGCCGCCTACTTCGCCTTGAACGACTGGCACTGGAAATGGGACAGCAGCCGCTCCGGCATCACCAGTCTCGGCGCCTGGGGCATCACCACGGTGGGCTGCGCCGCGGCGTCGCCGATAGTCGCGACCGCCGTGCTCGGTCGTCCGCTCAAATATCGCGAGGCGCACATCCTGATCGGTTCCTGCGTGCTCCCGTTCGTCGGCGGCTGGCTGGTCAACGAGGCCTATAACCACCATGTGCTGACGGCGCCCGACGAAAAGGTCGAGCACAAGCGGCATCATCGCCACCACCGCCACCACCACCACCACCACCACCGCCACCATCATCATCACAAGATGTAAGCGCGCGCTATTCGCTTAACGAAACGCCGGCGCCGATTGAATTCGGCGCCGGCGGTTTCGTTTGAGCGGATGACCTTAAGCCCTTCTGGCGATGAACAGGCCTTCGCTCAGGCGGAAGGTCAGTTCGTGGCCTTCGCCCTTGGGCTCCAGCGTGGCTTTCACCTCGGGCGTCGCCTGCGCCAGCATCGAACGCAGGAACGCCTGCATATTGGCGTCGTGGCGGGCCGCCCAGCTCTTGAATTCCATCTGCTTGAAGAGCTGCTCTTCGTGCCCGACGGCAAAGCCGTGCGCTTTGAGCGCCGCGCACCATTCCTCCATGGTCCAGGCGCGCAGGTGGCTCGGATCGCGGAAACGCTCGAACGCGTTCACGTAGTCGCCGACGCTGCCGGCCGGCACCACATTGTCGACCACCGCGAACACGCCGCTCGGCTTGAGCACGCGGCGCACCTCGTCGAGGAAATGCGGGATTGAGTCGAAGTGGTGCGGCGCGATGCGGCAGGTGACCAGATCGAAACTTAAGTCCTCGAACGGCAGCGCCTCGGCCTTGGCGTAGGCGGTGCGGATATTGGAAAGCCCGCGCTTGGCGGCCTCGGCCTTCACCAGGTCGAGCATTTCCTGGGTAATGTCGGTCGCCCACATGCGCTCGACATGGGGTGCGAAGCTATAGGCGACATGGCCGCCGCCGGTGGCGACATCGAGCGCGCGCCAGTCCTTCTGCGGCGCGGTGAGGGCGACCAGCCGCTCCAGGCTCTTGCCGAGCGCATGCGGCGTCGAGGTGAGATAGCCGGCGGCGTTCTTGCCGAATTGTTCCTGCACCAGCGTCTTGGACATGGGGGGCTTTCGGACGACTCTGAAGTCTGGAGTATATCGTTTGGCGACCACTAGCGCTGCTATCTATCGGTATTTATCGAAAGCGATTGACGTCGTCGTCATAGCCGTGCCGGCAAACCAGGCTGCCAGCGCCAGCAAGCCGAACAAGGCAAGGATGATCAGCGCGCGCATGGTTTGTTGCCGAATTTACGGATAGAACCCTTGCCGGCACGACTTTGCCAAAAGGATGTCAGGCATGAGCGAGGGACTTAACATAGCGAGCGGTGACGACCTCGACTATGCCTACCGGCCATCGCTGATGGGGGCGGCCCGCCAGTTCAAGCTCGCCGACGACGGCATCGAGTGGATGACCGGCCGCCACTCCGGGCGCATTGCCTACCGCGACGTGCGCCGCCTGCGCATGTCGTTCAAGCCCGCCAACATGCAGTCGCAGCGCTTCCTCACCGAAGTGTGGGCCGAGGGCGCGCCCAAGCTCGCGATCGTCTCCAGTTCCTGGAAAGGCATGTTCGAGCAGGAGCGGCTCGATAAACCCTATACCGCCTTCGTCGCCGAGTTGCACCGCCGGCTGATACGGGCGGCGGCGCCGGTGCACTATGAGCAGGGCACGCTGCCGCTGAAATATTGGCCGGCACTCGTTCTGTTCGTCGCCATCGTGCTTGGCCTGTGCGCGCTGATCGTGCGCGGCCTGCTGGCCGATGAGCTGAGCGGCGCGGCGTTCATCGCCGGCTTCCTGGCGCTGTTGCTCTGGCAGGGCGGCGTTTTCTTCCTGCGCAACCGGCCGGGCTTCTATCGCCCGGAGGCGCTGCCGGCGGCGGTGATGCCGAAGGGGTGAGGGCCTCAGGTATTGCCACGACTTATCGATGGCTGAACGAAGCCGCTCAGATCCGCGCCAACACGACCAAATGCGTGGACAGGCAATAGCGCAGTTCGACCACTCGCCCATTTCGGACAACGGCTTTGCGATCGGCCAGATCGACTTCGACGTCGTGATATTCGAGAAACAGTCGGTCGAGCGGGTAGATGGACTTGTAGACGGCCTCCTTGGCGGCAAACAGCAAGCGTCCCCGGTATGGATCGTCGCCCAGTCTGCGCCGCTCTTGCGGCGTGGCGACCAGGTCCAACAGGTCCGGCGGCAGCATTTCGGCCGGCTCGACGTCTATTCCCACCGCCGCGACGTCGCGGCAGAGGGCGACGGCGGCAACGGCAACACGCTCGTCATGGGCGAAAGAACCGGTGACGCCCGCCGGCCAGAGCGGGGCTCCCGACGGGCTTCTCGGCACGGCGCAGGCGGCATATCCGAGCCGGGCCAGGAGCGCACGACCAACGATGCGCGCGGCGCCGCTCGCGCGCCGCACGCCGATGAGGGGCGAAGCCATCGAATGGGCTTCCTCCGCGAGCAGGGCCAGTTCGTCGCCGGGCGAGATCAAGCGATGGCCGATCAAAATGCCCGGCGCAGACAGCGATTTGATCGCCCGCTCCAGCACTGGATCGACGGGTTCAGTCATTGTCCCGCGTCTCGACCGTTCCGTATCGTCGACGCCTATTCCGCCGCCACGCAGGCAACGAAGGATTCCAACGGCTGCCGCGCGGGAGCCCGCTCGTTCGCCGCGACCCGAGCGACCGATTGGTCATGTGGCGTGTTGCGGCGAAACAGCTTGGCGGGATTGCCGCGCCAGCAGCTGTGCTGGTCGAGAACTTCGCCCTTCATCAGGAAGGAATCCGCATCGAGCACGGCCCGATCGCCCATGATCACGCCGTAATGCACGAACGCGGCGGCGCCGAGCGTGCAGCCCTCGGACAGGCGGATGTGATCGGACTTGAACACGCCTTCCTCGAGCGAGTGCGATTGCAGGACGCTGCCCTCATTGAGGTTGCTGTGATCGCCGATCTCCGTGAGCGTCCGGTCCGTGATGCAGCATCCGCCATCGTAGACCTTGCGGCCGATTTTCACCCCCACCAGACGGGTGACCCAATTCTTGAATGGCGTGCCCTTGAACAGTTCGACGATGGGCGAATCGGAGAGTTTCCAATGGCGTTCATGCGCCCAGAAGTACGGATCGTAGATGGAAACCAGCTTCGGCTCGAGCCGCTTGAATCCGATGCTGGCTCTTTCGATGAACGCAAAGTACGGGATCGCTGCCAGGGAGATAAGCGCGCCGGCGACGAACAGCGAACCAACGCCGTGGTCCGGATAGTACAGCACGGCCAGATGCGAGGCGAGCAAGGCCATAAAGAAGAACATCCAGCGGGTCAGCAGCAAGAGCGCTGCCGTGAGGAGATTGTGAGCGTTCTTGCGGCGCAGGCGTTGCCGGCGCGCCTCGCCGTCGAACGCCGCGCTGAGGTTCTTGTCGCGGTCCACGCTGCGCGGGATCTCGAAACAGGGCGATCCCAGCAGCCCGACGTTCTCGCGCACCGGGCCGTCGATCGGGATCAACACCTTGGTGCCGAGCAGACAATTCGCGCCGGTGCGGCCGTCCGGCGGATAGTGGATGTCGTTGCCGAGATAATTGCACTCGCCGATCCGTGTCGCGGCGAGCCGGAACGACGAGCTCGACATTTGCAAGTTGATCATCGACAGCCCGTCCGAGACCATCGTTTTGCTGCCGATCTCGCACAGGAAAGGATTGTCGTGCTTCTGGTTGGTGCCGAAATTCGACCCGGTCTGCTCGACCTCGTTCAGCTTCCAGCCCACGAACCGCATGTAGTGCACGATGCCGGAGGTGTCGCCGAACAGAAGATTGTAGAACTGGGAATTGCTGGTCAGCGATACGACGCGTTGCAGCCAGTAATGGAACCCATAGAGCACGTAGGTCTTGCCGGGCACGAGCAAGCGCTGACAGAGCCGCGGCACGAGGTAGATGCCGGCCAGTCCCAGCGCCAGCAGCCCGAAGAACGAGCCGGCGGAGGCCAGCAGCATCAGCGAGACGAACGCCATCGTCGAGCCGGCCACGGGCAGGGCGGTTTCACCCGCGAACGGAGCGAAATACGGGTACCAGAAGTCCAACAGCATGATCGGGAGCGGGATGAGGATCGCCAGCATGCCGGCGAGCTGGAAGCCCGAATAGAGGCCGCGCCGCAGCGAGGTGCAGCGCTTGCTCTCGATCGGGCAATAATCGGCCTTGGTCTCGATCGCGGGGGAGCCGTGGTAATGCTTGCCGTCCGGCACGCGTTGACCGCTCTGCAACGACGAGGCGTGTCCGAGCTGGGAGCGGTTGCCCATCGCCGTGTCGATGTCCAGCACGCTCGCTTCGCCGACGAACGCATGGCTGCCGATGGCGATCGGTCCGGTATGAATGAAATTGCCTTGCGCCCGGTAGCCCAGCAGGATCGAGTCCTTGCGCAGAACCGTGTCGTCGCCGACGGAAAACAGGTCGGTGCACACCGGCACGAAACGCGCGTTGATGACTGTGCCGCGTCCGATCTTGGCGCCGAGCAGACGCAGATACAGGTTGTGGATCGGGCTGCCGCGGAAGGCCGCCACGGGCGCGCTTTGCACCAGCGTCTTGATCATCCAGAAGCGGTAGTAGCGAAGGCTCCAGATCGGGAATGACTCGGGCTTCCACCGGCCGATCAGCAGCCATTTCGCGGCGATGGGAAGGGCGGTCAGCCCGGCAAAGGCGGCGACGGCGAACGCCGTGCTGCGAAGATAGAGCGCGAGCGGATCGTCGATCGCCGCATAAGTCCAGGTTAAGCCGGTGGCGCTGATCCAGAGAACCAGCAAGCCGTATCCGGCATAGAACAGGAGCTGGAGGGCGCCGCAGCCGTAGTAGGAAAAGTCGGATGGAACGTGGAACGGCTCCTGTTTGCCGGCGATGAAGCTTTCATCGGCCGCGTGCTCCAGATGTTCGGCGAGCTTGGCGACGGTCGGGTACTGGTAGATATCGCGCATCGAAACGTTCGACAGGGCCGGATTCTTTCGAATCCCGGCGCAGAAGCGCGCCATCAGCAGCGAGTGCGCGCCCAGATCGTTGAAGAAATGATCCTCGACCGATACGCGGTCGACCTTCAGCGCCTCGGCGAGCGCCTGCGCCAGGATGTGCTCCTTCTCGGTATTCGCGGCGACCGGCTTGTTTCCGGTGAGGAATTGCGGCCGTTTCGGCTTCGGCAGCTTCTTGTGATCCGCCTTGTTGCTGATCAACATCGGGATGAAAGGAAGCTGTTCGAGGAAGGCGGGAACCATGCTGGCCGGCAGCCGCTTTCGCAGCGCGCGCGTGATCTCGCTGCGCGGCAGATCGCCGGCGCCTTGCTTGAGGGAGTAATAAGCCACGAGTTCGACCATCCCGGGCTCGGGTTCGTAGGTGGTGACGGCCGCCTGCGCGATCTGGGGCAATTCCAACAGCACGGATTCGATTTCAACGAGCTCGATCCGGTGGCCGCGGATCTTGACCTGCGTGTCGATGCGGCCGAGGTATTCGATCTCGTCGTCCAGGTTGATGCGGCCGAGGTCGCCGGTCCGATAGATGCGTTGCGACGGGTTGTTCGGGATGTCCAGAAAATCGGCAATGAACTTCTCGCGCGTCAGATCGTCCCGGTTCACATAGCCGGCGGCGAGCCCGATCCCCGCGATCCCGATTTCCCCCAGCTCGCCGCGCGCGACGGCGCGATCGGCGACCGGGTCGAGAATGACGATCGAATACGTCGGCAATGGCCCGCCGATCGTGACCGGCTTGTTCGGCGTGAGCTCGCTCAACGTCGCGGTGACAGTGGCCTCGGTAGGACCGTAGGAATTCAAGATGGTCCGCCCCGGACGATGCCAGCGCGCCACCAGATTTTGCGGGCAAGCCTCGCCGCCGACGAGCAGAATTCTGAGCTGGGGCAACTCTTGCTCGATGGTCGCCAGCAAAGTGGGGCAGCAGCATAGGCACGTGACTCTGCGATCGCGCAGAAAGTCGGCCAGTTCGTCTCCGATCAGGCTGGCGCCCGGCTCGCCGGGAACGAGAGTCGCGCCGGCGATCAACGGCACCCAAATCTCCTCGACCGAGAAGTCGAAGGCGATCGACATGCCCTGGTGGACACGATCTCCAGGAACGAAGCCGTACAGTTCGGCGGCAACCCGGACAAAATTGCAGATGGCGGGATGCTCGACCGCGACCCCTTTCGGGTTACCGGTCGTTCCCGACGTATAGATGATGTAGCAGACCCGATCGGCGGGGGGCGCTACTTCGCCGTCGGCGAGGCGCGCAGGCGATTTTGCGTCAATATCCCGCTTCGCGACATCGAGAAAAATTTTCCGCACATCGAAGGCGCTGAGCCTGTCGGCAAAATCGGACATGGAGACGATGGCCGTCAAGTCCGCGTCCGCGACGATGAAACGAATGCGTTCCGTGGGGAATCCGGGGTCGAGCGGCACATAGGCGGCGTTGACCTTCATCACCGCCAACAACGCGACATAGGTTTCGACGGTTTTATCGAACAGCAGCCCGACGCGATCGCCGGCTCTGATCCCCCGGTCGATCAGATGCCGCGCGACCCGATTGGCGCGCTCGTCAAGTTCCCGATAGGTGAGGACGGTATCTTCGGCATCGACCGCGGCGTTCCGTCCGAAACGCTCGCAGGAATTTTCAAATAGATGATTGAGCCGCTCGCCTTCCTTCCAGCGAACGGCGTTGTCTTTGTCGTCGCAGGATAGCACTTGTCGTTGAGCGCGCGCCCGTTCGACGTACTCGGGCGACATCGGCAGATCGTCGGAGCTACGGAAATACACAGGGCGGCGAGGCTGCATTCCTCGCTCGTTGACAGAATGTCGGGAGCTTAGCTCGCGAATTTCGACTCTATTGTCCATTGCACCGGTCTTGTCGTTGATGACTCGGCGCACTGGCTGGTCGTGCAACAGTGCCGCGGAACACATCGACCGCCGAAACCCTCACCGCTGCGTACCCCAGCGCCCGCGGCGAGTGATCGCGCGCCGAGCGGATGACTGCTGACTTTAAAAGCGTGCCCCCTGTTGAATTCTACGCAGCGCGCGTACCTCTTCCCACGTCAGAGTGGATGGCCGAAGATGAACGAAAGCTGAATAAAAGCAGGGGGTAAGGAGGCCAGGCGGGTGGGCTACGATATTCTTGACCGCTCCCGGCACATCGCTGCATGTCGGCGATTTGGTCGTTATTGGAATAATAGCAGACAAGGACGAGCGTCGGCCTTGACCAACGAGGCCGTCAATGACCCAAAGACATTGGCTGGACACGATTCAATCGCGGATTAGAGTCCCGCCGCCTTTTGATAGGGAACTTCCGCAAAACTTTGGCGTTGCCAATAGCCTCCTTAATTCAATGGCCGCCGAGGAATAGTCCGATGCATCATTATGATCAAACGACAAGCACGTGCATCGAGGCATGCCTACGCTGCTACCAAGCCTGTTTCGGCATGGCGATGACCCATTGTCTTGAGACGGGCGGGAAGCATGTCGAGCCAAAGCACTTTCGCTTAATGACCGCCTGTGCGGAGATTTGCCGGACTTCGGCTCATCTCATGTTGATGAAGTCGGAGCATGCTAAGCACCTTTGCAAGGAATGCGTTGAGATTTGTGATCAATGCGCGACTGACTGCGACAAGCTCGGTGACATGAAGGAATGTGTCGAAGCTTGCCGCCATTGCGCCGGGGCCTGCCGCAAGATGGCGGCCTGACGCGCTTCGATTTCGCCCATTCACATCACACCCCGGAGATGAATATGAAACGCCTTGTTCTAGCATCCGTTGCATCTGCGTTCGTTATCGGAATCGCGGTCGCTCAGCAGTCCGCCCCCATGCCCGGCATGGACATGAAGCGGGGCATGGATATGAAAATGATGGCCCCTGACCCGAGCGATTCTGCATCCACTAAGGGCTACAAGGCCGCAATGATGAAAATGATGGAGGGGATGCCGATGATGAAATTCACCGGCGACGCCGACCTCGATTTCATGAGTCGCATGCGGGCCCACCATCAGGGTGCCATCGACATGGCCAAAGTTGTTCTCGGCAACGGCAAAGATCCCGAGGTCAAAAAACTGGCGCAGAACATCGTCACGGCGCAGGAAAAAGAAATTGTAACGATCAATGCCTGGCTGAAGGCGAAAGGAAAATAGGGCTTGTTATCGGAGCGATCAGGAGGCGATTGATGGCGAAGTTGTCATAAGCGTCGTGAGTTAGGCCGCCTCATCAGTTGGCGGCCTCTTTACTGGACGGTAGCACGGGGCTCAAATCAAACATAAATACAAACCGTCCAACGGCGTGTTTATGAGTTCACGCCCTTCAATTGATTCAAGGTGGAATGTCCGCTAATGGCACGTCATTCGCGGCATGTCCGCCATCTGGTCGCTATCGGAGGGAAGCGGA
This sequence comes from Hyphomicrobiales bacterium, assembly GCA_016185205.1. GTDB lineage: Bacteria > Pseudomonadota > Alphaproteobacteria > Rhizobiales > Xanthobacteraceae > Pseudolabrys. The sequence goes on from JACPOA010000097.1 coordinate 23,754, forward strand.
CATTGGTCGCGCAGCTGCGGCCTCAGGCTTTAGAGTTGCGCACCACCAGCACCGAGCATTTGGCATAGCGCACGACATGCCCGGCATTGGAGCCGAGGAAATAGGTGCGCATCGCCGGCCGGTGTGAGCTCATCACGATCAGGTCGGCGTTGCTCGCCTTGGCTTGTTCCAGCACCTCGTGATAGATGCCGCCCTGGCGTACCGCCCACGACACATGCGCGGCATCGAGCCCGCATTCGTGCGCGATGATGGCGAGCGCTTCCTCCGCCGATTTGCGCTGCTGCACGTCGAAATCCGGCGGCACGTATTCCGCCAGCATCACCGGCGTCATCGGCAGCACATTGAGCAGCCGCACCGAGCCGCCGGATATGCGCGCCAGCGCGACCGCGGTATCGATTGCCGGCTTGGCCAAATCGGTGTCGGCCAGATCGACCGGAACCAGAATCTGCTTGTACATGACAGGCCCCCTCTTTTTGGCCCCTCGTTTCGCCGCAGGGCGGCGATCATGACACGTTTTGGCGTTATCGTCATTCCGGGACGGCGCGTTTGCGCCGGACCCGGAATCCAGGGCCACATGTTGTGCCAGATTGCTCTGGATTCCGGGTTCGCGACCTTCGGTCGCGCCCCGGAATGACAGGACATCAATTCGTCGCTGCTTCCAGCCACTTCGGGCTGATGAAGCGCTCCAGCCGGCCGGACTGCGGATGCAGCTTGCCCCACGAGTCGATGGCGAAATCGACGATCACCAGCCCACAGGTCGGCAATTTCTCGCCCAGCCGCTCGCGCGCCTCGATATCGCCGGTGGCGACCAGCATCAACGCAACCTCGTGCAGGCTCGGATTGTGGCCGACCATCAGCAGCGTATGGACGGAGGCCGGGGCATCCTTGATCGCCGCGAAAATGGCGTGCGGGGTGGCGTCGTAAAGCTGTTCCGACATGATCGCGCCGGGCTCCGGCCGGAACGCGGTGGCGGCGAATTTCCAGGTTTCCCGCGTGCGGGCGGCGGGCGAGATCACCACCCGGTCGGGGATCAGCGCATGGCTAGCCATATAGGCGCCGATCCTGGCGGCATCCTTGCGGCCGCGCTCGATCAGCACGCGGGTGAGGTCCGGCATGCCCGGTTCGGAGCGTTCGGCCTTGCCGTGACGAAGCAGTAAGAGTCGGCGCATGGCTCGTTATAAGATGTCTGGCCACGCCGTGGCCAGCGTGCCGCAAATTAGCTAACAACATGCCATGAGCGACGACGAGACCAAGGCGGGCGGCTGGTACGAGGCGACCCGGGTTGCAAGCCCGGCGCGCGAGCGGCTGAATTTCGATCTCGACGTCGATGTCTGCGTGATCGGCGCCGGACTGGCCGGCCTCACCGCCGCGCGCGAGTTGGCGCAGCGCGGCTGGTCGGTGGCGGTGCTGGAGGCGGGACACGTCGCCTGGGCGGCGTCCGGCCGCAATACCGGCTTCGTGCTGCCGGGCTTTTCCGAGCACATCGACGACATCGTCGAGCGTGTCGGGCTCGATCACGCCAAGCAGCTCTGGGGCTTGTCGGAGCGGGGCGTCGATTATGTCCGGTTCACGATCGAAGACGCGCGGCTGCCGGGCGTCGATCCGGTGCCGGGCTGGCTGCATGTGTCGAAGACCGACAATGGCGCGGAACTCGTCACCCAGGTCGAGCGGCTGCGCTGGATCGGCGCCGACGTCGAGACCTGGCCGACGGCGCGCGTGCGCGAGCAACTCAACAACCCGCGCTATTTCGGCGCGGTGCATTTCCGCCGCGCCTTCCATATCCATCCGCTCAATTACGCGCTCGGCCTGGCCGCGCTGGCGGAAAAAGCCGGCGCGCGCATCTTCGAGCAGACGCCGGCGGTCTCGATCGATGCGGCCGGCGTGCGCAAGCGCATCGTCACGCCGAACGCGCTGGTGCGCGCCGGCCATGTCGTGTTCGCCGGCAATGTCCATCTCGGTGCGCTGATGCCGCGGCTGGCGGCGACCTTGTTGCCGGTCACCACCTTCGTGCTGGTGACCGCGCCGCTCGGGCCGCAGCTCACCGAACTGGTGCGCACTCGCTCCGCGGTCAGCGACACCGATCGCGCCGACAATCATTATCGTATCGTCGGCGACGACCGCTTGCAGTGGTCGGGCCGCATGCGCGCCTGGCAAGCCGATCCGCGCTGGATCGCGTGTGGGCTGGTGGCCGATATCCGGCGCAACTTCCCCGCGCTCGGCAAAGTCGAGATCGCGCATCTGTGGCGCGGCACGCTTGGGCGCACGGTTCACCGCATGCCGCAGATCGGCGAGATCGAGCGCGGGGTGTGGCTGGCGAGCGGCTTCGGCGGGCACGGGATCAACACCTCGGCGCTGGGCGGCGAATTGGTCGCGCGCGGCATCGTCGATGCCGACCAGACCTGGCGGCTGTTTGCGCCGTACGAGCTGGTCTGGGCCGGCGGTCTGCTCGGCCGCGTCGTAGCGCAGGGCATCTATTGGGGCACGCGGCCGCTCGACCGCGCCGCGCAGGAGCTGTCGCGCTATCGCGAGCAGGCGCGTGTGCGCAAGGACGCGCGGCTGGCAGCGCGTAATGCGGCCGATCAAGGACCCGGGCAAGCGGCCGCCGAATAGGGTGTGCGCGCGGTCTGTGCTAGGTTGCAAGCTGATCGATCCCGGTCGCGAGTGTGTCATCCCCATGCGTTTCATCCCCCTCTGCGTCGCCGCGCTTCTGCTCGCCGGCTGCGCCACCATGGACATCGGCGGTACGCCATCAGGCGGCTCGTCGCCGCGGCCGAAAACGATTGTGGTGTCCGACTTCGTGTTCGCGTCCGAGGTGGTGGCGGTCGACCGCGGCTATACCGCCCGGTTGGAGCGCAAGATCGGGACCTTCCCGACCCACGAGCGCAAACAGCGCACGCTCGAGCGGGTGAACGACGAGATTATGGCGAGCATCGTGGTCGCTCTTCGCGAAGCGGGACTTGAGGCGCAGCCCGGCAGCGAGGAGGGGCTTTCGCTCAACGACGACGTGGTGGTGGTCAACGGCCGGCTGCGCCCGAGCGATCCGAATGCCAAGCCGGAGCAGATCGGCTTCGGCGCCGGGCGCGGCGGCGTGGTCGCCGACATGACGCTGTCGCATCTCTCCGCTGGCGGCAAGAAACAGTTGGCCAGCTTCACCGCCGAGAGCGCCCGCAAGCCCGCCGTGGCTCCCGCCAGCCGCAACGCCGCCATCATCTTGGTCGTCGGTGCCGCCGGCTCGCCGACCGAGCGGCTGTCGCCCGACGTCGAAGCGCAGGCGCGTATTCTCGGCCGCGCTACGGCTGAGAAGATCGTCGCGTTTGCCAAGGAGCAGGGCTGGCTGGCAAAGCCCGAAGCCGCCGAGGCGGCGCCGGACGACAAGCCCAAGAAATTGCCGCAGGCGAAGCCCGAGAAGAAACCGGCGAAGCCGGCGGCTCAGCCAAAGGATTGAGCGGGCTTTCTTATCCCTCCCCTGAAAGGGGAGGGTGGCGAGCAAAGCTCGCCGGGTGGGGTTTGCCCTCGATGTTACGACAACTCTCCCCCACCCGCCGCCTTCCGGCAACACGGGGTAACCGAAACGTCGAAAAAGAAAATGCCGTCAAGGTGTGCGGGGAATACTTGATTGTAAATCGGGTGATGTTTCACTTAACGCAAACGTAATCGCCGCTAAGGTTCGCTAAGGTTATCGACAAAGCCTCATAATGGCGCTATCGCGCATCGGGCACTGGGACTGGCGCTTACACACTCGCGAAGCCGCTATTTCTCTGGTTATTGGCACCGTTAGGCATAATGGGCATCTGATCGCTGCTTGTACCTTGTCCTCCTGATGTATTCTACCCTAGGATGTGACGGGGATTGGGGATGGGATTCAAGGAAAGGAAGGCCGAACTTTCTGCCGCTCTTGAAAAATACGCTAACGCGCTTTGGCGGGCAGCTAAGTTCGTAAAGATCGCTCTGATTATCGGCGGCGCGATGGTCGTTGCGGTTGCGCTCGCGTTCGATATTGCAAAAGCAAACGAAGAAATTTCGCACTGGACAATAACCGGTATTTTCGGGGCTGTACTCGTTGCCATTGGCAGTGCCTTCGACGCGGTCCGCGAAAAAGATGCCGCTCAGGCATTGTTGTTGGCGGACAAAACAATAGAAGAGTTACGTGAGAAGGAGCAGGAACTAAACGAACGAGAAAAAGAATTTAATGACATGGTTGCCGATCACGGCCGGTTCGACCACGAAGTTACTCGTGGGCTGGAATTATATAATTCGATGGATGTGATGCGCGGCGCTATCGAGCAATCGCTTTCGCTGCCAAATATTTCAACGGCCACGATGATCCAAACCTGCTTGAAAGCCGCGTGCGATTCGCTACTCGTCGCATTCGATTTCAACATAAAAGACACATGGACAATTTGCGTATTTATAGCCCAGCGAGATGGAGAATCTGGTAAGGATATGCTTCGCTGCATTGCTCACATGCGGAAGATACCTTGCGATATCTCAGAGGCGCGATCCTGGCCCGAAGGGGTCGGCGTCGCAGGGATCGCGTATTCGATGAACAAGGAAATAATTATCCCCGACATGTCGTCGCCAGAATTTGGCACGATGTTCGATAAGAGCTCGAATGCTCGGGATTATGACAAAGCCAGATACATATCGATGGCCGCCGTGCCGATAACCATCGGGACAAAACCTCGCCCTTGGGGTGTTGCCGTGGTCACGTCAGATCGGGAAAATCATTTTTCGGCCGAACCAAGTTATGGCGTTGCCACCGCCGAACCTATCCGAGCCATCGCGGCCATGACTGCCTTGGGCGTCAAAGCCGCTGAGATCGCCCTTGTATCCGTTACGAAAAAGACCGATTTGCCAGACACTTCGGCTACCGCGGGCGGTGACCGCCCCGCCCCAATCGCGACAAAGTGAGGCCAAAATGTTGAGCCAAATCAAGGAACTAATAAACCAGAAGACTATTGTAATACTTCAAGCGTATAAAGATCATCAGGGCAGGACTCGATGAGCATGGCCATTCGGATACCAGCCGAGTCGGCAGAAGCTGAGCTGCTTCGGCAAATCGAATTTCTCATTCGCAAGCTGGCCGCCGGCGCCGCCACGCCGAACGAGGTCCAGCTTCTGCAAGAATTGCAGAAGCGCCGCGTAGAAATGATGAGGCCGAAACCGCATGCCCCCGAGGGAAGACGGGCTTTCGTCGCCTAGGTCGGCTAACGCTTGACCTTGCACAGCACGGGCGTTCCTTCGCCGCAAACGGTGTCGCCCCTATGAGTGCGGAGTGCTGCCCGCACAGCTCCCTCTAGATTCTCTACGGCTGTTCTAGGTGTGTCCGTAATGCGCTTCGCTGACAACATCAGCGCCGCGATTTCGGAGACGCTCAACCGCTTACCCTTGGCAGACTTTACCGCAATCGCAACAGCGCCGAGCAATGTGCCGACTTCGATGCCGCGCGCCGACCACGATTCCAGCGACTAAATGATCAGCGCCCCTCTCTTCGCGCCATGAACGCCAGCCGCTCGAACAAATGCACGTCCTGCTCGTTCTTGATCAGCGCGCCGTGCAGCGGCGGGATCAACTTCTTGGGATCGCGCTCGCGCAGAATCTCCGGGCCGATGTCCTCGACCATCAGCAGTTTCAGCCAGTCGAGCAGTTCGGACGTGGACGGCTTCTTCTTCATGCCGGGCACGTCGCGGATTTCGTAGAACAGCCGCAGCGCCTCGCTCACCAGTCTCTGCTTGATGCCGGGGAAGTGCACCTCGATGATCGCGGTCATGGTGTCGGGATCGGGAAAGCGGATGTAGTGGAAGAAACAGCGACGCAGGAAGGCGTCGGGCAATTCCTTCTCGTTGTTGGAGGTGATGATCACGATCGGCCGGCGGCGCGCCTTCACCGTTTCGCCGGTCTCGTAGACGAAGAACTCCATGCGATCGAGCTCGAGCAGCAGATCGTTGGGAAACTCGATGTCGGCCTTGTCGATCTCGTCGATCAGCAGCACCGGGCGCTCGTCGGCGACGAAGGCGTCCCACAGCTTGCCGCGCTTGATGTAGTTACGGATGTCCTGCACACGCGCGTCGCCGAGCTGGCTGTCGCGCAGGCGCGAGACCGCGTCGTATTCGTACAGGCCCTGCAGCGCCTTGGTGGTGGACTTGACGTGCCACTCCATGAGCGGCGCGCCCAGCGCCTTGGCGATCTCCAGCGCCAGCACGGTCTTGCCGGTGCCGGGCTCGCCCTTGACCAGCAGGGGCCGCTCGAGGGTGATGGCGGCGTTGACCGCGATCTTGAGATCGTCGGTCGCCACATAGGCCTGGGTGCCTTCAAAACGCATGGAATTCCTCGTATTTTTCAAGCACAGGCATAGAGCAGAGCGGGCGGCCTCTGCAAGGCTCGCACAACCGTGATGGTGGAGTGATGGCAAGTTGAATGGCTATTATGCGCAAAGCGTATATGTCATGCGCCTGAGAAAACGAATTCGGGAGGATCGGATGCCCCGCTTGTTGCTTGGCTTTGCTCTTCTGCTTGCAGGCCTCGGGTTCGCCAGCGCGCAAATGGCGCCGTTGCCGCAGCCGGGTCCCGGGCAGGCGGCGGCGACCTTCGCCGGCGGCTGCTTCTGGTGCACGGAATCGGATTTCGACCATGTGAAGGGCGTGATCTCGACCACCTCGGGCTATATCGGCGGCAAGGTCGCCAATCCAACTTATGAGCAGGTCTCCGGCGGCGGCACCGGGCACGCCGAAGCTGTGCTGGTGATCTATGACCCAAGCAAGGTCTCCTACAAGCAACTGCTCACCCATTACTGGCGTACGGTCGATCCGACCGTGAAAGACCGGCAGTTCTGCGACGGCGGCAACCAGTACCGGACCGCGATCTTCGTCAACAACGACGAGGAGCGCAAACTGGCGGAGGTCTCCAAGAAAGAGGTCGAGGCCGAGCTCAAGAAGCCGATCTATACGCAGATCGCCGCCGCCGGAACGTTCTACCCGGCCGAGGAGTATCACCAGGATTTCTACAAGAAGAATCCCACCAAATATAAATTCTACCGGTGGAATTGCGGCCGCGATCAGCGGCTGGAACAGATCTGGGGCAAACCGAAGGAAGCAAGCTGATGATCAATCGACGCGCCCTGTTGACGGCCGGCGTAGCGCTCGGTGCGCTCACGGTCACGAGCAAATTTGGCGAGGCAGGATCCATGACGGCGACCGATAAGACAGTCGACTATCGCAATCTGAGCGATGCCGAATGGCGCAAGCGCCTCAGCCCGACGCAATACGACGTGCTGCGCAAGCACGGTACCGAACGCCCCGGCTCCAGCGCGCTCAATGGCGAGAAGCGCAAGGGCACCTTCGCATGCGCCGGCTGCGACCTGCCGCTGTTCTCGTCCGACACCAAGTTCGAGAGCGGCACCGGCTGGCCGAGCTTCTATCAGCCGCTGCCGGACGCGATCGGGACCACATCCGATCGCTCGCTGTTCATGGTGCGCACCGAGGTGCACTGCAAACGCTGCCTCGGCCATCTCGGCCATGTGTTCGACGACGGCCCCAAGCCGACCGGCCTGCGCTACTGCATGAACGGCGTGGCGCTGAAATTCGTGGCCCAAGAGGGCGGGCAGACCTAAGCCACTAGACGACTCAGCAGGGTTTTTTTACCTCTCGGCAGAGGGGGCGGGATGCCGCAATCGCTGCCGAAAGCCGGATCGCTCAACGTGCCGCAAGCGCTCGCGCAGGCGCTCGAGCGGCACCAACAGGGCCGCCTGGCGGAAGCCGAGCGGCTGTATGCCGCCATTCTCGCGGTCCGGCCCGACAATATCGACGCACTGCAGATGATGGGGCTGGTCAAGCTCGCGCTGGGCCAGCCGGCGGAGGCCCTGCGCCTGGTGTCGGCGGCGATGCGGGCGCGCACGCCGTCGCCGCAAATCCTGTTGAACCACGGCTTGGTGCTCAATGCCCTCAAGCGCCACCAGGAGGCGATCGAGAGCTTCGACAAAGCGATCAAGCTGAAATCCAAATATGCCGAGGCGCACAATAATCGCGGCGCCGCGCTGGTCTCGCTCGGGCGCAATGACGAGGCGCTGGAGAGCCTGCGCAAGGCGGTCGCCATTAAGCCGGACTATGCCGAGGCGCATTACAACATCGGCACGTCGCTGCGCGCACTCGGCCGCACCGATGAGGCGCTCAAGAGCTTCGATCGCGCGCTCGCGCTGCAGCCGAAATATTTCAAGGCGCACAACAACCGCGGCGCGGTGCTGGAAGCGCAAAACCGGCTGCCGGAGGCGCTGGCGAGCTACGAGCGCGCGCTCGCCCTCAATCCTGGCTTCACGGAGGCGCGCAATAATCGCATTCACGTCTTGGGTGCGCTCAACCGCTACGATGAAGCGCTCGCGAGTCTCGATCAGGCTTTGGCGCTCAAGCCAGATGACGCGGAGGCCTATTACGAGCGCGGCAAAATCAATATCGACCTCAACCGCAATGACGACGCCACCGCCGACTTTGAAAAGGCGCTGGCGATCAGGCCCAATTTGGCGGAAGCGAGAATCGGCTCCTGCATGGCCGAATTGCCGATCATGTATGCGGACGAAGGCGAGATCGTTCGGCGCCGCGCGGCCTACGCGCAGAAGCTGCGCGCGCTGTGCGACGACGTCGATGCCGGCCGGCTGACCGGCGATCTGGTCAAAGCACTGGCCACCAAACATCCGTTCCTGCTGTCCTATCAAGGCTATAATGATCGCGATCTGCAAAACCTGTACGGCGCCATGGTGTGCCGGATCGTGCAGCGACAATTTCCCGCCGCCGAATTGCCGCCGCCGCCGGCCGCCGGCGAGCCGGTGCGCATCGGCATCGTCAGCGGCTTCTTCTATCTGCATTCAAACTGGAAGATCCCGATCAAGGGCTGGCTCAGCCAATTGGATCGGAAGCGCTTCAAGCTGTTCGGCTATCACGTCGGCACCAGGCGTGACGCGGAAACCGATGTCGCCGCCGCCATGTGCGACCGCTTCGTGCATCGCGCGTTTGACGTTGACGGCTGGCGGCGGGAGATTCTGGCCGACGCGCCGCATGTACTGATCTATCCCGGCCTGCTGATGGACAATCTGTCGCTGCCGCTCGCGGCGCAGCGGCTTGCTCCCGTGCAGTGCACGTCATGGGGCCATCCCGAGACCAGCGGCATGCCGACGCTCGATTATTTTTTCAGCAGCGACGGCATGGAGCCGCCGGATGCCTCGGCGCATTACACCGAGCAGCTGGTGCGGCTGCCGAATCTGTCGATCTATTACGAACCGGTGGCGACCGAGCCGGTGGCGGTGAGCCGCGCCGAATTGGGGCTGCGCGCGGATGCGGCCGTGTTCTGGTGCGGGCAATCGCTCTACAAGTATCTGCCGCAGTTCGATTCTGTATTTGCGCGCATCGCGCGCGAGGCCGCGCATTGCCAGTTCGTGTTCCTGCGCCACAGCGGCGGACCGCTGGTCAACGAATTGTTCGAGGCGCGGCTGCAACGGGCGTTCGCGGCACTCGGACTGAAAGCTTCCGATCATTGCGTCTTCTTGGGCCGCCTGAGCCAGAGCAAATTCGTCGCGGCGATCGGGCAGTGCGACGTGTTCCTCGACAGCATCGGCTGGTCGGGCTGCAATTCGGCGCTGGAAAACCTGCCGCACGGCCTGCCGATCGTGACGACACCGGGCGCGCTGATGCGCGGCCGTCACAGCGCGGCCATCCTGCGCATGATGGGCGTGACCGATACGATCGCCGATACGATCGACGATTACGTCGCGATCGCCGCGCGGCTGGCGAACAATCCGGCGCAGCGCCAGGCGCTCCGGGCGCGGATGCAGGAGGCCGAGCCCAAGGTCTATCGCGACCGAAGCTGTATTTCCGCGCTGGAGGATTTTCTCGAGCACGCCGCGCGGCGTAGCGGCGAGGCCTCCGGCATTTCCGTAAGCCCGTCCGCTCTCTAAGGGAGAGCGGCAAAATCTGCCGATCGGCGGCAGGAAGAGCCGTCCGTGGCGGCCCCGCGCGGACCGCCGCGTTCTTATAAGCCATTGAAAAACCTACATAATACATATGGCATGGGGATTGCGACGGTCTCGCCGACGGATCGTGTCCGCGGGCCATTTCGGGCGTCCGCACGGGCGACAGTGGAGAACAGGTCATGGGTATTTTCGGTGCGCTTACCACGGCGGTGTCGGGGATGCGGGCGCAGGCGTTCGCGCTGGAGAACATCTCGGGCAACATCGCCAATTCGCAGACCACGGCGTTCAAACGCGCTGACACCAGTTTCGTGGATCTGATCCCGGACGCCAATCCCAGCCAGCAATTGGCCGGCAACGTCGTCGCCAATTCCAGCTCCACCAACACGGTGCAGGGCGGCATCCAGACCGCCTCGGTATCGACCTACATGGCGATCAATGGGCAGGGCTTCTTCGTGGTCGAGAAGCCGGACAACTTCGTCGACAACCGTCCATCGTTCAGCGGTATCGATCTGTACAGCCGCCGCGGCGACTTCCAGGTCGATCAGAACGGCTACCTGGTCAACGGCGCCGGCTACTACCTGATGGGTATCCCGATCGATGCCACCACCGGCAATCTTTCCGGCAGCGTTCCGAAAATCCTGCAATTCCAGAATGGCTTCTTGCCGGCGCAGGCAACCACCAGCATCGAATACCGCGCCAATCTAGCGCACGATCCGCTCACCGCGACCACCAACAGCACCATTCCAGGTTCGGAACTGCTCAACCAAGCGCACTTCTCCGCTAACCCGGTCGCCGGTGCGCCAATCGCGGCAAAGATCATCGGCAGCGGTGCTAGGCTGTCGAGCGATGCGGCGGCGGTGGTGACAGGTTCGCAATCGATTGCGAGTTTGTCTTCCGCCGGCGGCACGCTCTACATCAACGGCACGGCGATCACGATCGCCGCCGGCGACGACGCCACCGCGATCCAGGCCGCCATCAATGCGCAGACCGGCACCACCGGCGTTTCCGCCGCGCTCGATTCATCCAACAGGCTGGTGCTCACCAGCGCCGATGCCGACACCAATATCGCCGTCGGCGGCAGCAGCACGCTCGCGCTTCTGAGCGAGCTCGGCCTGTCGGCCGGCATCACCAACGCCACCAATTTGCTCACCCAGAGCGCGGCGGCTGCCGGCCAGACGCTCACCTTTACGATCGGCAGCAATCCAACGACGACGATCACCTTCGGCACCGGCGTCGGCCAGGTGTCCACGCTGGCAGACCTCAATGCCGCGCTCGCCGGCGTTACCGGCAGCATCGCCTCGGCCGATCCGTTGACCGGTGACATCACCGTCACCGCCACCAGCAGCACCGACATAATTGTCGTCGGGGGCACCGCCACCGCGCGCAATTTCGGCATCAACATCGCCACCGCGCTGCCGTCGAACGGCACGGTGGTGGCCAACGATGTCGACACGTTCCTCAACGAGTCGGTGGCCGGCGGTGCCATCACCGCCTACGATATTTCCGGCGCGTCGGTGAACATCCAGCTGCGCTGGGCCAAGATCGATTCCAGTGGGCTCGGCGCCGGCCGTACCGACATCTGGAACTTGTTCTATCAGACCGACTCGAACGCCATTGGTACCGACCCGGCCTGGAAGAATGCCGGCGTCGATTACATCTTCGGCGCCAACGGCCAGCTCGATCCGGCGATCGATGCGGTGACACTGTCGGGTGTGACGGTCAACGAGGTCGCGCTCGGCGATGTGCGCTTGGTGCACGCCGCCGGCGGCATCACTCAGTTCGCGGATTCCAACGGCAATGTGCAGGTCAACCTATTGCAGCAGGATGGCTTTTCCGCCGGTCAGCTTCAATCGGTGGCGGTGAGCGACAAGGGCCGCATCGTCGGCACCTACTCGAACGGTCGCAGCGTCGATCTCGCCGAGATTACGCTCGCCAATTTCAGCGGCGCCAACAGGCTCAAGCGCATCGACGGCGCGGCCTTCGAAGCGACCGCGGAAGCGGGAGCGCCGACCTATAACGCCCCGGGCAAGATCGTCGGCTCCTCGCTCGAGGGCTCCAATACCGACATCGCCGACGAGTTCACCAAGCTCATCGTCACGCAGCAGGCCTATTCGGCCAACACCAAAGTCATCACGACCAGCAACACGATGGTTCAGGATCTCCTGAACATGCTGCGGTAACGCCCGCGGTGCGCGGACGGCGCGATAACAGGAACGGCGGCCGGCCATGAGCCTGACCCAGGCACTTTCGGCGGCGATTTCCGGACTGAAGGCCAATCAGTCCGGCCTCGCGCTGGTGGCGGCCAACGTGGCCAATGCCGACACGCCCGGCTATGTCCGCAAAACCGTCAATCAGGTAGCGGTCGCCGGCAACAATGCCGGCATCAGCGTCAACGTCAGCGCCATCCAGCGCGTGCTCGATACCTACGTGCAGCGGCAACTGCGCGTGGAGAATTCCGGCGCCGCTTATGCCGACAAACGCGCGGAGCTCTTTCAGCAGTTACAGGATATCTACGGCCAGCCCGGCTCCGCCAATACGCTGGAGACGGTGTACAATAATTTCACCAACGCCCTGCAGGCGCTGATGACCAGTCCGGACGATGTCGCGGCGCGCAGTTCGGTGATCAGCGCGGCGCAACTGGTGACGCAGCAGCTCAATCGGACCAGCGACAGCATCCAGGGCCTGCGCGGCAGCGCCGAGTTGGGCATCGCCGACGCGGTGACCAAGGCAAACGAGGCGATGAGCCAGATCGCCACGCTCAATCAAAGGCTCGCTGCATCAAATCAGAATGACAGCGCAACCGCGACGATGATGGACCAGCGCGACTTCTATATCGACCAGTTGTCGCAATTGATGGACATCGGCATCGTCAAAACCGACAACAACCAGGTTTCTATTTTCACCAATTCGGGCGTGGAGCTCGTCGGCACCAAGGCTTCGCAGATCTCGTTCGACGCACAAGGCGCCATGAATGCGACCGCGCAATGGAGCGCCGATCCGTCGCAACGCGGCGTCGGTACCCTGACGCTCGTTTCGCCGAACGGCAACGCGGTTGACCTTATACAGACGAATGCCATCCGTTCCGGCCAGATCGCGGCCTATCTGCAGATGCGCGACCAGGATCTGGTGCAGGCGCAGAGTCAGATCGACGCCATCGCGTCGGCCATGGCCGCGGCGCTGTCGGACAAGACCGCCACCGGCATTGCGCAGGCGGTGGGATTGCAGAACGGTTTCGACATCGATATCGGCGGCCTGTCGGCGGGCAATACCATCACGATCAATTATACCGATGGGCTGACCCGTACGCCGCGCACCATCACGCTCATGCGGGTGGACGATGCGTCGGTGTTGCCGCTTTCCGATAGCGCGACCGCCTCGCCCAACGATAAAGTGTTTGGCATCGATTTCTCCGGCGGCATCGGCGCGGTGCTGGGTCAGATCAACAGCGCCATTGCCAATACCGGCATGGTGGCGAGCAATCCCTCCGGCACCACGCTGCGCGTACTCGACGACGGCGCCGGCAATATCGTGGACGTGGATTCGCTTTCAACCACGGCGACCGCGACCTCGCTCACCGGCGGCAGCAGCGAACTGCCATTTTTCACCGACGGCTCGCAGCCTTACACCGGCGCCATCACCGGGCGCGGCGCGCAGAGCGTGGGTCTTGCCGGCCGCATCGTGGTCAACAGCGCGCTGGCGGCCGATGCCTCCAAGCTCGTCGTCTATCAGGCCGGGACCGCCGCCGGCGACGGCACGCGGCCGAACTTCATCTACCAGCAGCTCACCGGCGGCGCACTGCAATTTTCGCCGGAAACCGGCATCGGCACCGCCAGTGCGCCGTTTTCCGGCTCGATCACCACCTATCTGCGTCAGGTGATCAGCCAGCAAGGCGAGGCCGCCGACGCCGCCAACAATCTAAAGCAGGGCCAGGACGTGGTGCTCCGCTCCTTGCAGCAGCGCTTCAATGCCGATTCCAGCGTCAACGTCGATCAGGAGATGGCAAACCTGCTGACCCTGCAAAACTCCTACGCCGCTAATGCACGCGTGCTGTCGACGGTGAAGGAAATGCTCGACACTTTGATGAAGATGTGAGGACGACATGAGTGTGTCCGCAATCGGCGGTCAATCCGCGCTCGCCATCCAGCAGCTCATCAGCATGCGCGCGCAATTTGACGACTTGCAGCGCCAGCTCAGCACCGGGCAGAAATCGGCCACCTATGCCGGGCTCGGCCTCGATCGTGGCGTCACGATCAGCCTGAACGCCCAGCTGTCGGCGATCGGCGGCTACGACGACACCATCAACAACGTGACCAGCCGCATCAGCCTGATGAACGTCGCGCTCACCCGCATGACGGATATCGGCAGCACGGTGAGGTCGGCGATCGCGCAGGCCAATACGACCAACAGCGCCACGGCCGCGATCGCGGCGCAGCAGACCGCGCAGTCCTCGCTCGATGAGCTGCTCAGCCTGCTCAATACCCAGGCCGGCGACCGCTACCTGTTTTCCGGCCGCGCCACCGACAAGCCGGCGGTCGAGACGCTCGATCGCATTCTCAACGGCAATGGTGCGCAGGCCGGCCTCAAACAGGTCATCGCCGAACGCAACCAGGCCGATCTCGGCGCCGACGGCCTCGGCCGCCTGGCGATCGGCCAGCCCACCGCCACCTCGGTTTCGCTGTCCGAGGATGCCGTCCCGCCGTTCGGTCTCAAGCTTGCCTCGGTCAGCTCGACCCTCACCAATGCCAGCGTGAGCGGCCCGACCGGCACGCCCGCCTCGCTCACCGTCGATCTGTCGGGCGGCGTTCCGAATGCCGGCGACGCCATCACCTTGCGCTTCAACCTGCCGGATGGCAGCAGCGCGAACGTGACGCTGACCGCGACCGCCAATTCGCCGCCCGGTGCCAATGCGTTCGCCATCGGCGCCACGCCGGCCGTCACCGCGGCCAATCTGCAGAGCGCGCTCACCACGGCCATCGGCAAGCTTGCCGGCAGCGCGCTGACGGCGGCGTCCGCGGTGACCGCCTCCAACGAATTCTTCAGTGCCGACGCCGACAATCCGCCGCAGCGCGTGGCCGGCCCGCCATTCGACAGCGCGACCGCGATGACCACCGGCAGCGCCGCCGATACGATGATCTGGTATCAGGGCGAAACCGGCAGCGATTCCGCGCGTTCCACGGCCACCGCGCGCGTCGATCCGTCGGTGGCGGTGTCCTATGGCGCGCGCGCCAATGAAGCCGGCATCCGCGCGCTGGTGCAGAACATCGCGACGCTGGCCGCCGTCACCGTCTCGCCGAGCGATCCCAATGCTTCGGAGCTGAGCGCGGCGCTGAACCAGCGGCTGACCGGCAATCTCAACGGCAATCCCGGCGACCAGACGATCAAGGACATCGCGGTCGATCTGGCCAGCGCGCAGGTCTCGATCAACGCGGCGAAAAGCCGCCACCAGCAGACCGCCGGGACGCTGAACCATTTTCTGCAGCAGATCCAGGGCGTATCGAATGAGCAGGTCGGCTCGCAGCTCCTGGCGCTGCAGACCCGTATGCAGGCCTCGATGCAGACCACCGCGATGCTGTTCCAGACCAGCTTGGTCAATTACCTGAGGTAACCGCCACGGCTTGATCCCGACATGCGGGCGATGACATAAAAAAACCGCGACCGAGCCGCGGTTTTTAATTTTGGACGATACAGATCGCGGATCAGGCGCGGCCGAGCAGCCCGGCCGCCAGCTCGCGGTTGATGCTGATGAGCGAGCCGAGATTTTCCGGCTTCGGATCGATCAAGGTGGTGAGCGTCTGCTTGAACACGAACAGCCCGATATTGGCGACGTTCTGGCGCAGGCCGGCCGGCAGCGAATTTTCCGCGCTGGTCGCCGAGGTCACGAAGATCGACCACAGCTTGCGGTTATAGAGCAACGCGGCGTCGAGCTCGGCGCGTTTGCTGTCCCAGCTGTCGCGGATGGCTTGCAGGCGCGCTGCCGCGGTCAACAGCAGATCGGCTTCCAGCTCACGCGGATTTGCTGTCTTTTTCGCGATCGAGCCGTAGGCTTGTGCCGCGTGTTGCATGGGCGAGGAGCTCCTTCTCGTAAGCAATGAGGGTCTTGGCGCTTTTGAGCGCCTTGTACATCTCGCCGGCCAGGATGTAATTGCTCACCGCCGTCACATGCGACCATGCGCTCGGCGCCGCCTGCACCAGATCGCGCATCAACGCGAAATAGGTTTCGTGATGCGCGGCCGGATCGCGTGAGGTGTACATCAACTGCACGACGAGATAGAGGCGCTTGGCCGGCGTGTCGGCCGCCGCCGCCGTCATGATATCTTTTTCACGTAAGATCGGCGCATGGCCCTCGATCAGCAACCGCGTGCGCTGATCGCCATTGGTGACGAGGCAGTCGCCAAGGATGAATCGTTCGCCGGGCTTGAGTTCGACCTTGAGGCCCATTCGATGCCGCTCCTTTGCGGCCGCCTGTCGTAACTGGCGCGGCGGTAGGAGAGGGTTCCCCGCCGCGTCAGGATGACGCCATTACTTGAACAGCCGCAGCACGTTCTGATCGGCTTGCGCGGCGAGCGACAGCGCGGTGGTCGACAATTGCTGGCGCGTCTGCAAGGCCAGCAGGTTGGCGCCTTCCTGGTTGCTGTCGGCCAGCGTCAGGTTGTCGGCGCCGGTATTCAACGTGTTGATCATCGCCTTGGTAAAATCCTGGCGCACCTGCACGGTCTGCAGATTGGAGCTGAGCGCCTGCGACTGCGAGCGCAAGGTCACCAGTGCCGCGGTCAGGTCGGTGCTCGCCGCAGTGATGGCGGCAGCGTCGGCCCAGTTGTTGGCCGCGGCGGTAATCGCGAGATCGCTGGCGCTCGTGTCGTCGACACCGGAAACGACGACGGTCGAGGTGCCCGTTTCGTTCAGCGTGATGGTGAGATCGTTGCCGCCGAGCAGATTGACGCCGTTGATGCCGGAGTCGCCCGCGAGCTGATCGATCTGGGTGCGGATGGCGTCGAACTGGGTCGAGAGATTGGCGCGCACGGTCGGGTCGCTGGCCTGCTGTGCCTGGCTGATAAGCGACTGCGCCGATTGCACCAGCTTGGTGATGGCCGTGATGCCGTTGTTGGCGGCTTGAATGGTGTTGATGCCGGTCGACATGGTGTCGAGCAGGCTATTGAGATCGTTGGCGCGGATGGACAGGCTTTGCGCGGTGAAAAAATTGATCGGATTATCAAGAGCGGAATTAACCCGCCTGCCGGTGGCGAGTTTCGTCTGCGTCGACGAGATCAAATCGGAAGTCTGCTGCAATTGCAGGAGGTTGGAACGAACGCCGCTCGAAAGCACGATGTCACTCATGGCAGGCTCCTTGCCCACGGATGGCTAATAAGCTTTCGGCGATAATGGATTGTTAGGGTTAACAGCGGGTAAAACCGTTTGTGTTAGGAATTCATTAACCATAACTATTGGCATAAAAAAACGGCGGCCCGCAGACCGCCGTTTTTATTGCTGGGATCGAACGGCTTAGCGGAACAGCCGCAGCACGTTCTGGTCGGCCTGCGAAGCGAGCGACAGGGCCGTCGTGGACAGCTGCTGGCGGGTCTGCAACGCGAGCAGGTTGGCGCCTTCCTGGTTCGAATCGGCCAAAGTGAGGGAGGCCGAACCGGCCTGCAGGGTGCTGATCGTCGCCTTGGTGAAGTCCTGGCGAATCTGCACGGTCGACAGGCTCGAGCCGAGGGTCTGGGCCTGCGAACGCAGGGTCGACAGCGCGGCGGTCAGGTCGGAACTCGCCGCCGTGATGGCGGCGGAGTCGGCCCAGTTGTTGGCCGCAGCGGCGATGCTCAGACCAGTGGCGGTGTCGGTCACGCCGGAGACGGTCGTGCTCGACCCGGTCTCGCTCAGGTTGACCACGAGGTTGGCACCGGCGAGCAGGTTGGTGCCGTTGAAACCCGAATCGCCCGATAGCTGGTCGATCTGGGTACGGATCGCATTAAACTGCGTGGAAAGGCTTAGCTTCGTCGCGGCGTCCGAAGTCTGCTGCGCCTGGCTGACGAGAGACTGGGCGGACTGCACCAGCTTGGTGATCGCCGTGATACCGTTGTTGGCGGCCTGAATCGTATTGATGCCCGTGGCCATGCCGTCCAGCAGGTTGTTCAGGTCGTTGGCGCGGTTGTCGAGGCCCTGCGCGGTGAAGAAGTTATTCGGATTGTCGAGGGCCGAGTTGACCCGCTTGCCGGTGGCAAGCTTGGTCTGGGTCGAGGAGATCAGGTCCGAAGTCGACTGCAACTGCAGAAGGTTCGAACGAACGGCTGAGGAGAGAACGATGTCTGACATCTTGAAGTACCTTTCTGGTGACTTTGCCGTACTGGCAGTTACACGTGTCGATCCATTGGATCGGCCGATGTCATCGCACAGGCCCTCCCAACGGCCCGTAAAAGAACATGGTTAAAAAGTCGTCGATTCCTTGTCATAACCAGTTGAATTTAAATCGAATTGCACAATGAATTCGGGCCGTTAACGCGCCGCGCCTAGACACGCGCCAGGCCTCTTCGGCAGTGGAATATCGGGGCAAATCGCCGAACGAGCCGCGGTCGTTAATTTGCTAACGCGCAGGCTTCATTAACCGTCTTGTCGTACCCTGCCAGTGCCGAAGGATGCGTGCCTATGAGTTCAATTACTCCTGTTTCTTCCGCGGCGTTTTTCAACTCGGGCTCGAATTGGCTCGCCGACACCTATACCGCCATTCAAAACGACAATAACGCCGGCGGCCTCTTGGGCATGATGGCGAACTCCGGCGGCGACGGCAGCATCGACGGGTTCCTCGGGCGGAGCGTCATCAACGCGAACGCCTTTGCGACCATTTCCCAGACCGGGGTCACGAACGCCTCCGCCCTGATTGCGCAGCTGGCGGCGCAAAATCTGCAGAAGGCCGATGCGAAAAAGATGCAGGATGCGTTTGCTGCGCTGGCGGCGACGCAGAAGATGGTGCCGGAGAAGAATGTACTCGATCCGGTGATCTACTTTGCGGATGGCTCGACCATCGACACGAACAGCAACATCATGACGCGGGCGGACGGAACGCAATACGATACGACGACCGGCGCGAAATACGTGGATCCCGCCTCCATCATCCAAATGGCCAACGGCGCCTATCTCGATACCAAAAACAATATTCTCACCATGCCCGACGGCACCCGGATCGACACGGTGACCGGACTGATCGTTTCGACGACAGCCTAGCCGTCATCCCAACACAGACTGATCGCTACAGCGTACGGCTGATCGCCAGCGGCTGGCTGGTCTTGCTGCTCGGCGCATTGGCGCGGCCGGAGGCGCCGTAGGTCGAAGGCGCAGCTTTACGCGCGAGTTCGCCCGATACGCCGCGGATGATGCCCTCGGACACGGCATGCGCGGTGGCCAGCACCGTCAGATTTTTCTGCAGCAGCGCATGGAACGCATCATGCCGCTGGCGCAAGGCGTCGAGCGCATCGGGCAGCGACTGGGCGATGATGTCCTTGGCGGATTTCACCCGGTCGGATTCGGCGGCATAGGCGCGCGCGAGCTCGACCTTGGCCTCGTCGAGTTCGACCGCGTCGCGAAGCCGGCCGGCGCGCAGGCGCGCGGTCTCTTCCTCGACGGTGTCGATCAGGCGATCCATGATCTTGTTCAGGTTTGCGATCGCGCGTTCGGCCTCGCCGGCGTTGGCGATCGGGGCGGCGGCATGGGGTGACGGTATGGTCACGAACGGATCTCCTGCTGCGCCATCAGGCTGCGATAGACCTGATCGGCGATGCCGATGCCGCCGGCCTTGGCGAACGACTTGGAATATTCGTCGGTGAGGAACGAGCGCCACACGCCGGTCGCGCCGCTGCCACCGAACGGGCCATCGCCCTGCAGGCCGGTGAACATCTGCTGGAACATGGAATTGAGGAACACCGCCTCGAAGTCCTGCGCGGAGGCGCGCGCCTTCTCCTTGCTGGCGGCGGACAGTTTGCCGGCCGCCGGCGCATTGGCGTTGAACAGATCGAGCGGGCGCAGGCCCGGCGCGGAGAGGGAAAGGGTGCTCGCCATCACATCACCTCGATGTCGGCCTGGATCGCGCCCGCGGCCTTGATCGCCTGCAGGATGGCGATGAGGTCGCGCGGGCCGATGCCGAGCGCATTGAGGCCGTCGACCAGCTGCTGCAGCGAGACGCCGTCCTTGACCAGCGCCAGCTTCTTGCCGTCCTCCTGCACGCCGATGCGGGTGCGCGGCACGGTGACGGTGGTGCCGCCGCGCGAGAACGGCGTCGGCTGGCTGACTTGCGGTGTCTCGGTGATGGTGACCGTGAGATTGCCTTGCGCCACCGCTACCATCGATACGCGCACGTCGCGGCCCATGACGATGATGCCGGAGCGTTCGTCGATCACGATCTTGGCGGCGAGGTCCGGCTCGACTTGCAGCTGCTCGATCTCGGTCAGCAGCGAGATCACGTTACCGCGGTATTGCTGCGGGATGGTGACGCCGACGGTGCCCGGATCCAGCGACTCCGCGGTCGGCACGCCGATGAAGTCGTTGATGGCGGCGGCGATGCGTTTGGCGGTGGTGAAATCGGGATTGCGCAGCGCCATGCGCAACTGGCTCTGCCGGTTGAGATTGAATTCGATCTCGCGCTCGATCAGCGCGCCGTTGGCGATGCGGCCGACGGTCGGCACGCCGCGCACGATCTTGGCGGCTTCGCCCTCGGCCTGGAAACCGCCGATCGCCACCGAACCCTGGCCGACCGCGTAGACATTGCCGTCGGCGCCGAGCAGCGGGGTCACCAGCAGCACGCCGCCTTGCAGGCTCTTGCTGTCGCCGAGCGCGGAAACGGTGACGTCGATGCGCGTGCCTTGCGTGCCGAACGGCGGCAGATTGGCGGTCACCATGACGGCGGCGACGTTGCCGGTGCGCAGCGTCTGGCCGCGGATGTTGACGCCGAGCCGTTCCAGCATCGCAGTGAGCGACTGCTTGGTGAAGGGGATGTTGTTGAGGGTGTCGCCGGTGCCGTTGAGACCGACCACCAGGCCATAGCCGATAAGCTGGTTCTGGCGCACGCCCTCGATATTGGCGAGGTCCTTGATGCGCGAGGTCGCCCCGGCGTTTACCGGGACAAGTAGCATGGCCAAGAGCGCCGCCAAGCAGGCGACCAGAAAGGTCCTCGTCATCACTGCTCCCCAATGTGACGGTTGACTGACAGTTGTTATGCGAACGCCGTGCCAACCCCGGCGCGCGCCCCAAGACTCTGGGGATGCAGACGATTTCGGTTCAGCGCGGCTTGCGCGGGGTGGCCGCGGGCCGGCACAAAACGCCAAGTGCGGCAAATTTTGCCCGGCGTCTTTACCGGCGATTAACCATAGCAAGGCAGGCTCATGGTACTCGGGGACCGATACGTTTTCGGTTGGGGACTAAATCGTCATGCGCGTCCAAGGGACGAACGGAACCGCGCTTGCAAGCGCGCCGGCAACGGCGCGCCGCAGCGCCGGTGGAACTTTCACGGTCAGCGAGCAGGCGACACCGCGCAACGCAACGGCCGCCAGCTCGTTGCGGGCGATCTCGACGCTCGATGCGCTGATGGCCCTGCAGGGGGTGGAAGACCCGACCGAACGCAAGAAGCGCGCGGTCGCCAAGGGCCGCAATGCGCTCGACGTGCTCGACAAGCTCAAGCTCGGCCTGCTCGATGGCAGCGTGGACGGCCCCACGCTCGCCCGCCTCAAGGTCGCGTCCGAGGGCCTGACCGATGGCTCCGGCGACCCAGGCCTGGACACGATATTGAGCGAAATCAATCTTCGCGTGGCGGTGGAACTGGCCAAAGCCGGTACCCGCTAGCCGCCGCCACCGCGTGTCCGGTCCCGTACATTGGCGGAAGCCATTGAATCATAACGATAATTCTGAATGCCGGCGGACGCCACTGGGATATTGTCCGGGGCTTGGTGCGCGTATATAAGCCTGCCGCGCGGGGGCGTGGGACCTCGCACCAAGAACAAAAGAAGTCAGGGAGTCAGTGGGATATGTTGGCCAAGACGAAAGCGTACCGACCGTCCGACAAAGAGCCGTTCATGAACGAGCGGCAGCGGGATTATTTCCGCGCGAAGCTGCTCGTCTGGCGGGAAGACATTCTGAAAGAGGCCAAGGAAACCCTTCTGCACTTGCAGGAGGAAAACCAGAACCACCCCGATCTCGCCGATCGGGCCTCGTCGGAAACCGACCGCGCCATCGAGCTGCGCGCGCGCGACCGCCAGCGCAAGCTGATCGCCAAGATCGACGAGGCGCTGGCGCGCATCGACGACGGCACCTACGGTTATTGCGAGGAGACCGGCGAGCCGATTTCGCTGCGCCGCCTGGAGGCGCGCCCGATCGCCACGCTGTCGGTGGAAGCGCAGGAGCGGCACGAGCGAAGAGAGCGCGTCTATCGCGACGATTGAGGGCGGCGGCGCAAAGTTCGATGAACAGCAGAGAGAAACGACTCGATGCCTGGCCACGTGTGCCGGGCATTTTTTCGTGTCGTGGGTTATGAAATCCGTCAATAACGCCATTTTTCCAAACATTGCGCTGGATGCGGCCGCAATCAGGACCGCCGCTATTGTTGCGCTTGTCACATTTGCTCTTGGACTGGCGTTGGCTATCGGCTTGTGGATGCCTGGCGCCGTCCATACCGATCCGTTTTTTATCGGCCCGGCTATTCGCTTTGCCACTACGGGAGAAATGAAAAACTTTTTGTTCGATTGGGATGCTCTCCCCAACATCGGCGACCGGCCGTTTTGGTACACCCCGATAAACTTCTACGCACTCGGCTACTGGTTGACGGCGTTCGGGTGCTCGACGGTTTCGGTGCTTTGCTTTTACGCGACAGCGGCGGCGGTAAGCTCCGCCGGTGTAAGCCTTATGTTGTCGCGACTTGGTTGCTCCCCGCTTTGGTGCTTTGGCGGTGCAATCGTATCGTGGACCAGCTTTTACGCGGCAACTCGGTACGGCTTGAGGCCGGAACCGCTCGCACTGGCTTTCTTTTTTATTGGGCTGCCTTTAATCCCGTCATCCCGGAATGTGCTGCAATGCACGGGATTTTTTTTGATCGGCCTCGGCGTCATCACCGCACCAAGGCTCACGGGCTGGGCTGTGGCCTTCGCGGGGCTTTTTGTCATTGGAGTTCTGGATCGAGTCCGTACTGTGGCGCGCAACGTTGCGGTCGGCGGTGTATTGGCGCTCCTGCTGTTTAGTCTGAGCATTGGATTCGAGTTCGCCGCATTTTACGAGGTGTTTTCCGCTCACGCTGCACTGCGTACTCGGCCCCCCTATAACTCACAGATGCTTTTAATGGCCTCAATGACCAGCGGATTCGGCAAGTTCAATTGGCTGGGCGTCGGCATCGTGTTGCTGTTGGGAGCTGCCGCATCGCTGTTGCTCGGTTACTGGCGCTCCGTCGGTCCGCTGCTCATAACGTTTGTGTTGGGATATATTTTGTCGCTTTTCACGGGAGGATACGGGACAGTTTTGTTCATTTACGTCGCCGCCATGGGTGTTTGGGGAATGTCCGGGCCGGCCCCAAGTGCGGCGCCCTGGCGGCGACTGATGCTAGCCATTTGCGTTGTGCTCGTCGGAGCTCCCTTGATTGTCGTCGCAACGAGCTATTTTCAGGCTGCCTATCGAAGTCCCGAACTATGGGCGAATTATCGAAACATCGAATCTGAAGTGCGCAGTCATCAATGGCGCGAAGTATGGCTCGATACTTTTTCGCTGCGCTACGTATTCGATATGAAGCCGCCTGACACGGCGCGATCCACCGCTGCCATGCCCCTGCGGCTGCCAAAATTGGCGTATGAGCAAGTGCCGAGCGATCCGGACATCAGCTTCGTAGTATCGCAGCGGCTGCTGCATGCGCTCATGCCCGATAAATTTCCGGATCGACCTGCCGTTCGCGTGTTCGGCCGAGAGTTTTATATCAACGCTCGGCCTGAAATTTATTTCATTTCGCGCGACCGCGTGATCACCCCGTCGGGTGCGCCGTTTTAGTCAATGCGCGCGGGGTCCGTGGTGCCGCTTCGCCGGTCTTTCCCGGCCATTGCATGTCAGGACCGCATGCGCCCTTGCTGAGTCCCGTGCCCCAGCATGGCAAGGATATTCGCCCGTTCCAATGTGGTGCGCAGCGCCTCGTCGGAAACGTGGGTGTAGATCTCGGTGGTGGCGATGCTGGAATGACCGAGCAGACGCTGCACAAAACGGATGTCGACGCCGGTCTCGATCAGCAGGGTCGCCGCCGTGTGCCGCAGCATATGCGGGGTGACGCGGCGGGCGAGGCCAATCTGGCGCGAATAGCGGCGCAGGCGCGAGCGGATCGACTGCGGTTTCATGGCGGAGCCGTGCCGGTTGAGAAACAACGCGCCATGCGCGGGACCGTCGAGCCGGCGCTGCGCGACGCATTGCGCCAATGCGGTGCGTAACGCGGTGTCGCTGACATAGGCGACGCGGTCGCGCGAGCCCTTGCCATGAATGCGGCAGGTCGAGCCGTCGGGCGCTACATCGTCGACCGCGAGCCGGCACAATTCGCCGACGCGAATGCCGGTCGCCACCATCAGGCTGACCGCGGTCGCCAGTACGCCATCGTGCGATCCGCGTACGCCGGCGAACATGTTCAGCGACGTCATCAGTGACGAGATTTCCGGCCGCGACAGCGTGCGCGGCAGGCGCTTGCGGCGCGGCAGCTGCAGCTTGAGCGTGGCGAACGGATTGGCGATCTGTTCGCGCTCGGCCTGCCGCCGGAAGAAGGCGCGCAGGCAGGCGAAGCGGCGGCGCACGGTGCCGGCGCTCAGTTTGCGCCGGCCGAACATGTCCTCGAGATAGGCGGTGAGCGTGGCGGCCGAAATCTCGGCTGGCGCGACACCGGCGCCGAGAAATTTCCGGAAGTCGGCGAGATCGTGGGTATAGGCCCGCACCGTGTGCTGGGAGAGCTGGCGTTCGACCGAGCAGTGACGCAGGAATTCACAGACGCTTACGCGGAATTGCATGGGGACGCTCTCCGGGACTGAGGGAGCGGGGAGTGTGGGGGAGAGGGAGGGGAATCAGAAGCCCATTGTCGTTGGTTAGAGAATTCGTCCGTGACCAATACTGGAAATTGTGAAGAAAGCCGCCGCCCGTAATGCGACACGATAATAACTCTGGATTATCGATGTCGACTGGCGGCTCCCCGACTTTCCGCGATAGGATACATGGGCGATCCATTGAGGCCTGGATACTACGTCGGATATTCAACGCTCTCTTTAGTTCAGACAGAGATCAAATCGTCTTTACCG
>JACPOA010000098.1 GCA_016185205.1 Hyphomicrobiales bacterium
CAACTACGAGAACACCGCCAAGCGCGGCGGCATGAAGGCCGAGGACGTCGACAAGCGCATGGCGCTGATCACGCCGACCCTTACCTATGACGATCTCAAGGAGGCGGACGTCATCATCGAGGCGGTGTTCGAGACCATGGAGGTCAAGGAAACCGTCTTCAAGAAGCTCGACGAGGTCACCAAGCCCGGCGCCATCCTGGCGACCAACACCTCGGGCCTCGACGTCAACCAGATCGCCGGCTACACGCAGCGGCCGGGCGATGTGATCGGCATGCACTTCTTCTCGCCGGCCAACGTCATGAAGCTGCTGGAGAACGTGCGCGGCAAGGCGACCTCCAAGGACGTCATCGCCACCGTGATGTCGCTCAGCAAGAAGATCGGCAAGATCCCCGTGCTGGTCGGCGTCTGCGAAGGCTTCGTCGGCAACCGCATGCTGCGCCAGCGCGGCGTGCAGTCGGCCTACATGCTCGAGGAAGGCGCCCTGCCCCACCAGGTCGACAAGGTGATCTACGATTTCGGCTTCCCGATGGGCCCGTTCGCCATGAGCGACCTCGCCGGCAACGACGTCGGCTGGCGCATCCGCCAGGGCAAGAACGAAAAGGAGAAGCGCAACGTCCGCTACACCGGCTACGTCGCCGACGCGATCTGCGAGCTCGGCCGCTTCGGCCAGAAGACCGGCGCGGGCTACTACAAGTACAACCTGCCCGACCGCACCCCGATCCCCGACCCCGAGGTCGAGAAGATCATCGAGGAGAATTCCCGCAAGCTCGGCATCACCCGCCGCGCCATCTCCGACCAGGAGATCCAGGAGCGCTGCCTCTTCCCGATGGTCAACGAGGGCGCCAAGATCCTCGAGGAAGGCATGGCCCAGCGCGCCCTCGACATCGACGTGATCTGGGTCAACGGCTATGGCTGGCCGGTCTATCGCGGCGGCCCGATGTGGTGGGCCGACAACGTGGTCGGGCTCAAGACCATCCACGACGCCCTGCTGAAGTATCGCGACGCCTCCGGCGACCCATTCTGGGAGCCGGCGCCGCTGCTCAAGAAGCTGGTGCAGGAAGGCAGGAAGTTCTCTACGGTTTGATCAATCTGTCATCCCGAGCGCAGCGAGGGATCTTCAGGGCAGCAGCACGGATCCCTCGCTGCGCCCGGGATGACAAAACGTTTGGCTTCTGAAGGAGGAAAACCCATGGCCGACGCCGTCATCGTCTCAACCGCCCGCACGCCGATCGGAAAGGCGTTCCGCGGCGTCTTCAACGACACGCATGGCGCCGACATGGGCGCCCACGTCATCAAGCACGCCGCCGAGCGCGCCAAGCTCGAGCTGGGCGAGGTCGAGGACGTGATCCTGGGCTGCGCTGCGCCGGAAGGCACGACCGGCTCCAACGTCGCCCGTGTCTCGGCGATGCGGGCCGGCGCGCCGGTCAGCGTGTCTGGCGTCACCGTCAACCGCTTCTGCTCGTCCGGCCTGCAGACGATCTCGATGGCCGCCCAGCGCGTGCTGGTCGACAAGGTGCCGGTGATGATCGCGGGCGGCCTCGAATCGGTGTCGCTGGTCCAGGGCCCGCCGGGCGGCAACAAGAACCGCCTGGTCAATCCGTGGGTGCAGGAGCACGTGCCGGGCATCTACCACGCCATGATCACCACCGCCGACACCGTCGCCGGCCGCTACAAGATCAGCCGCGAGGTCCAGGACGAGTACTCGCTGCAGAGCCAGCTGCGCACCGCGGCGGCCCAGCAGGCCGGCAAGTTCGACGACGAGATCGTGCCGATGGAAACCACGATGCTGGTCACCGACAAGAATACCCAGGAGACCTCGAAGAAGACGGTCAAGCTCACCAAGGACGAAGGCAACCGTCCCGACACGACGATGGAGGGCCTCGCCAAGCTGCAGCCGGTGATGGGTCCCGACAAGTGGATCACTGCCGGCAACGCCAGCCAGCTCTCCGACGGCGCCTCCGCCGCGGTGATCATGAGCGACGCCGAAGCGGCCAAGCGCGGCCTGAAGCCGCTCGGCATCTACAAGGGCCTGGTCGTCGCCGGCTGCGAGCCCGACGAGATGGGCATCGGCCCGGTCTACGCGATCCCGAAGCTGCTCAAGCGCTTCGGGCTGAAGATGGACGACATCGACCTGTGGGAGCTGAACGAGGCCTTCGCCGTGCAGGTGCTGTACTGCCGCGACAAGCTCGGCATTCCCAACGAGAAGCTGAACGTCAACGGCGGCTCGATCTCGATCGGCCATCCGTTCGGCATGACCGGCTCGCGCTGCACCGGCCACGCCCTGATCGAGGGCCGTCGCCGCAAGGCCAAGAACGTCGTCGTCACCATGTGCATCGGCGGCGGCATGGGCGCGGCCGGCCTGTTCGAGGTCGTGCACTGAAGCCGCGCGCACCCGCGGCGGCGCCAACGACGCACGTACTGCGTGCGTCGTTCAAGGCCAAGGTCTATCGCGAGATCGAAATCGAAGGCAGCAGGTCGCTCGCTGCGCTGGCGGAGGCGATTGTCATGGCCTTCGATTTCGAGTTCGACCACGCATTTGGCTACTACAGCAACGTGAAGGACCCGCACCGCGGCGGCGGCGAACGATATGAGCTGTTCGCCGATATGGAAGACGGGGACAGCGACGCCGGCAGCGTCGAGCGAACGACTGTGGCCCAGGTTTTCGACGCGCCCGGGAAGAAGATGCTGTTCGTGTTCGACTACGGCGATGACTGGCGCTTCCTGATCGAGGCGAAGGCCGTTGGCGAGATGGCTCCCAAGACGCGATATCCGCGTCTCGTGACCTCGGTCGGCAAGGCACCCGAGCAATATCCCGATCATGACGAGGATTGAGGCGCGTGCGTATCTCGGGAACTGACTGCGTCGCCGCTCCACGGCATTGCGAACAGCAGTCCCGCCATCAGGCCGCCGTAGACTGCCATGCCGACGGCAATCGCGGCGAACACCCCCGCCAAGCCAAGCCCGAACGCCTCGACGGCAAGCCAGCCGGCGAGGATCGTTGCCACCATGCGCACGACGCCGGCCACCGCGGGCACCATCATGCGACCCGCGCCCTGGCTCGCGAAATAGAGCGTGAGCGCCAGTCCGAACAGGCAGTAGAACGGCGCCACGCGCGTGATGTAGGCGACACTGGCGCCAACCACCGCTTCGTCCGAGGTGAACAGGCGTGCCCAGGCCTCCGGCATGAACGCAACCGTCCAGCCGATCAGGCCGATCGACGCGAACGAGGCGAGACCGCCGATCCATGCCGCCCTGATGGCGCGCGTCCACGCTCCGGCGCCAGCGGCCACGCCGACCAGCGTCGTGAGCCCGGTGCCGATACCGAAAGCGATCGGCGCAACCATGAACTCCAGGCGCACCCCGATGCCATAACCCGCGAGCGCCGCGACGCCGAACTGGCCGACCAGCCCCGCCATCACCATGGCTGTCGCATTGGCGGTCACCGTCGTCAGCGAGCCGAGCAGGCCCACGCGCAGGATCTCCGAGAGCAGCCGACCCTGCAGGCGGATGCCGCCGAGGGCGGGCACGAAGCCCAGCCGGCCGCGCCACAGCACGCGACCGAGCAGCACCACGTTCGCTGCCGTGGTGATCATGGCGGCAAGGGCAAGTCCGATGAGGCCAAGCCCGCGCCACGAGCCCACGCCGAGGGCCAGGATCGCGGCCATCGGCACGTAGACGATCGAGGCGATGAGCCCGTAGAGGCCCGGAGTCACGGCGTCACCGCCGCCGCGCAACAGCGAGGCCAGGAAGGCGAACAGCCACAACAGGACGGCGCCGGCGAACCAGACGTGGCTGTAGGCGACAGCGGCGTGCAGGGCGCCGCCGTCACCCCCCATCAGGCGGTAGAGTGCCGGCGCAACCGTCCAGGCAAGGGCCGTGAAAGCGACGCCCAGCAGCGCGGCCAGAGCCAGCGCATGCACCACGAGGGCGCGCGCATCGTCGAGCCGGCCGGCGCCCAGGGCGCGCGCCATCGACGACGCAACGCTTCCGCCCATGCCGCCCATGGCGATGTTCATCATCAGCATCTGGAACGGAAAGACCAGAGCGGCGGCGGCGAGCGCATCGGTGCCGAGACTGCCGATGAGCCAGACATCGATCGCCGAGACGAGGATCTGCACTACCATGAGCCCGGTGGTGGGCCCGGCCAGCCGAAGCAGACTCCGCCCGATCGGCGCGGTCAGAAGAGGATGGGGCAAGGGAGACTCCGGAGAACAGCGGCTGCACGGCATCGCCGTGCGTGCTCCCGTCTGCCGACAGGAGATCGAAAGCCGGTCATCACTGCCGATCGATATCGGCTCTGGACCGTGCGATTAGCGCTGACTCACGTAAAAGTACCCTTCGTTGCCGCCGGTAGTGTGCCGGACGGATTGGTTCCAGGCAAATGAAGTTGCGACGGCGCCCGTTCGAGGGTGTGCACCGGGCCGGAGGTGCGAAAAGCTGGCGTGGCAGATGGAACGCCCTCGCACATCGTCACGTTGGAACCCAGTTCGGGCTTGCAGGCAATCGATCGCCGCTGCAAGCCGGGGAGAACAAGGAGATCCCATGGTCTATGTAGAAGGATTCATCCTGGCGGTTCCGGCCGCGAACAAAGAGAGCTATCGCAAGCACGCCACCGACGCCGTGTCGTATTTCAAGGGCCTCGGTGCAACGCGCCTGGTCGAGCGCTGGGGCGATGACGTGCCCGACGGCAAGCTCACCGACTTCAAGCGCGCCGTGAAGGCCAAGCCCGACGAGGTCGTCCTCTTCTCGTGGGTCGAGTATCCCAGCAAGCAGGTCCGCGACGCCGCCAACGAGAAGATGCGGGCCGATCCCAACGCCAACGCGATGGCGGCGTCGATGCCGTTCGATGGCCAGCGCATGGTCTATGGCGGCTTCTCCGTGCTCGTCGAGGAGGGCCGTGCCGGCAAGCCCGGCTACGTCGACGGCACCCTGCTGCCCGTCCCCGCCGGCAACCGGGACGCGTTCCGCGCCTGGGCGTCCAAAGCGGCCACGGCGCTGAAGGAGCATGGTGCGGTGCGCGTCGTCGACACCTGGGGCGACGACGTGCCCGACGGCAAGGTCACCGACTTCAAGGGCGCCGTGCAGGCGACCGGCGACGAGAAGATCGCCTATTGCTGGATCGAATGGCCCTCCAAGGCGGTGCGCGACAAGAGCTGGGAAAAGCTCATGACCGATCCGCGTATGCACCCGGACAGAAACGAGGTCCTTTTCGACGGCAAGCGCATGATCTACGGCGGCTTCGCGCCGATCGTCGACCAGTAGCTGACGGGATCGCTGACCACGGAGGGCGCCAGCGGCTGCCTAGGCCAAAATAGAAATCAAGGCCGACGACTGCGGGCATGGCTCAATATGCACCTGGACCCTATCCCCTCAGCCGGAACGTTCTGCCACTTACCCATCCGCTGGCAGTCGCCCTGAACCTTGGCGACCTTCGATGGTGCGTGTCGTATAGGGCAGATGCAATCGCATCCGTCCAAAGGAACTTGACCTGCCCGGGACGCACGCCAGCTTCGATAGCGCATCGATTGCCCTCAAGCCGTACTTGGTCAAGAGTTTGCAGCAGCTCACGATGAAACGGGTCCATCCACCTTTCGTACCTCATTTCAGAGTCTGGATTCTTTTCTCGAAAGGTCCTCAGGGCTTCATTCGCTTTCTCGAACAAGCCATCGTATTGGAAGACTAGATGTGTCCAGACGGTGCGCACGTTCGTGACCCAGCAACGGTCAGGCTTGAGCATGCAAGATGCTTCTGATCCTACGCTAATTGCCAGATAGCTGATTGCTGCGTTACGAATGAGAGCAGGGACGTCCTTCCCAGAGGTCACAGTCAAAAACCGCGAAGCCAAGCCCCAAACTTGCTTCTTCGAGCTTAAATTGTTTCCCAATATCTTTGGGCCGAGCTCGTGGTCGTTGGCGCTGTAGTTGCCGGTCGGGTCATCAACTCCCAGAATCAGATCAACAAATTCATCAACTTCTCTTCGCTCAAACAAGCGGAGCAACTCAGCGTGCGTCTTCTTTCGTTCACTGTAGTGACGACGAATATCTCGCCAGTTGAGGCCACCAAGTGCTGATGCTGCTGTAGCCTTCCGCTTCGCTGCCATTTGAAGTCTCCGTGCCAAGTGACCAAAAGAGGACATGCGCAAACGCTCAGCGCAAAAACCTCAACAGTTGTGGCCGTTGTGTAAGGCGCAATTCTTTTTGTTCTTGGTTCGCCTTAGGGCCTGTGACGAAATAATCGAATCGATACGGGTTGTATAAGCAGTAATAGAATCCGGATTTCGTGCATATGGGAGTACGAAGCGCTATATATTGACGAAGTGGTCGACCGGGACGCCATTCGTATGCGCTATGAAGCGGTCGCTCCTCATTTGGATGAGCGAGGCCTGCGTTTGTTCGC
>JACPOA010000099.1 GCA_016185205.1 Hyphomicrobiales bacterium
AGCTCAAGGAAGTGGATATCGCCGCCCGTACCGAGGCGAGCCGCGAGGGCGTGGCCGACGACCGCATCCTCTCGATGCTCCAGGGCATGATCAAACAGCGCAACGACTCGGTGGTGCTCTACGAGAAGGGCAACCGGCCCGAGCTCGCCGAGAAGGAAAAGGCCGAGATCGCCGTCATCGAGCGCTTCCTGCCCAAGCAGATGGACGATGCGGCCGTGGCGGCCGCCGTCGCCGAAGCCATGGCCTCGACCGGCGCCAAGACGGTCAAGGACATGGGCGGCGTGATGGCGGTGCTGAAGGGCAAGTACGCGGGCCAGATGGACTTCGCCAAGGCCTCGGCCGCGGTGAAAAAGGCGCTGGCCGGCTAGTTTCCGCAGTTTGCGCAGTTTCGGCAGCCCCCTCATGCTCCTCTCCCCCGCCAGGGCCCCGCCAGGGGGAGAGGAACATGAGTTGTTTCGAAATCGGATCGACGATGCATAGAGCGACCTGGCGGATCCGACTCTAGCACAACTCCAGTGCTCGATCAATAACTGTGGTATTTTTGCGTGCCATATGGGCGCCGAAACGGTCATCCTTGTTTGACATTTTAGGACGATTGTCCTAGTGAATTAGGACAATCGTCCTAGAGAGCATGTGCAATGGCAGACGGGACCACCCGCGATCACATCGTCAAGGCGGCCGATGAGCTATTCTATCGCCAAGGCTATGAGCACACGTCGTTTGCGCACATCGCAGACGCCGTGGGCATCTCACGCGGAAACTTCTACCACCACTTCAAGACCAAGGACGACATCCTCGGGGCCGTGATTGTCGAGCGCCTGGCCAATACGCGCGAGATGCTGGCGCAGTGGGAAAGCAGCAACGAGCATCCCTTCGATCGCATTCGCGCCTTCATCCACATCCTCATCGCCAACCGCACGGAGATCATGCGTCACGGCTGCCCGGTCGGCACGCTGTGCGCCGAGCTCGCGAAGCTGGAGCACGCCTCGCAGGCCGCGGCGAACGAGCTGTTCACGCTGTTCCGGGGCTGGCTCGGCAGGCAGTTCACCTTGCTCGGCCGAGAGGCGGAGGCCGATGCGCTGGCGATGCACCTTCTCGCCTCGAGCCAGGGCGTCGCGACGCTGGCCAACACCTTTCGCGACACCGCGTTCGTCGAGCGGGAAGTCGAGAGAATGGGCGCTTGGTTGGCCGCAGAGGTGCCGCAGCACTGATAGGAGAGCCGATCCGATGTTCATCGTTCTACTGAAATTCGCCGCTAACAAGGCCCGCGCCCCCGAACTCATGAAAGGCCACAAGGCGTGGATCGAGCGCGGCTTCGATGATGGCGTCTTCCTGCTGACCGGCAGCCTGCAGCCGGGGCTGGGCGGCGCGGTCGTTGCGCACAATACCTCCCTGCCCGACCTGGAGCGCCGCGTGGATGGCGATCCGTTCGTCGTGGAAGGCGTCGTCGATGCGGAAATCCTCGAAATCGCGACGTCGCGGACCGATGCGCGCTTGGCGTTCGTGCTCGGCTGAGCGGGTCCATCCCCCGAAGTTCGTCATGAAGACCGAGGGAAGGTGCCTGTCGGAAAGAGCCGTGTCATCGTCAACGTGATATAGCAGCTTCATGCCCTACGACGTTCAGGCCGCCGACGGCATCCGCGTCCTTCTGAGCGACCGGCATGACGTCGTCGAACGGAAGATGATGGGCGGCCTCGTCTTCATGGTGAACGGCCATATGTGCGTCACGGCAAGCGGCCGTGGCG
>JACPOA010000100.1 GCA_016185205.1 Hyphomicrobiales bacterium
AGGCGACCCGTATGGAACGCGCCTTGTGGTCGCGCAGGTGTCGAAGCAGTTCCAGGATGGATCCGCCGCTCACGATCTCATCGTCGAGCACGATGACGTCGCGGTCGCGGACATCGCCGATCAACATCGAAATCCTGACCTGGGTATCGCTCAACCGTTCCTTCGCCCCCGCTGCCATGGGTACCCCCAGCCGCTTGGCGAAGGCCGCGGCGCTCTTGGCATTTCCCAGGTCGGGCGACACCACGACTCCGTTGGCGAGATCGTAGCGCTGGAAATGTTGCGCGAGCTCGCCGAGCGCATGCAGGTGATCGACGGGGACGCTGAAAAATCCGTGAACCTGCGGTGAATGGAGCGTCATCGTGAGGACCCGATTGGCGCCCGCTGTCGCCAGCAGGTCGGCGACCAGGCGGCCACCGATCGAAATACGCGGCGCGTCCTTCTTGTCCGATCGCGCATAGGCGTAGTGAGGGATGACCGCCGTGATCCGCGAAGCCGAGGCGCCCCGGGCGGCATCGAGCATCAGCAGGAGTTCGACCAGGTGGTCCTGGACGGGCGCGCTCAGCGGCTGAATGAGAAAGACATCCTGCTCGCGGCAATTCGCCTGCAGCTGCACCTCGATGCAGTCGCTCGAAAACCGCTTCACCCTGGTCGGCAACAATGGAACGTGCAGCTTCGCGCAAATCTCTTCAGCCAATGCGGGATGGGCACTACCACTGAAGATGGCGATTGGACTCAAAAAGTGGTCCTCCTCGCAACGATTAGGCGGCTTCGGGCGCAGCTTATGGCAGACCGGGTACCGACGATCAACGCCCGCAGTGCCATGCGAAGTGGATCGATCAGACGCCTCCTGGGCGCCCAAGCCGAGGCTGGCCGGATGGCTCCGGTGCGGCTATGGGTCGAGCTTCGCCAGCAGGGATACTCATCCGAAAGATGCTTCCGCTCTCCGACACGCTCGTCCTCGACCTCACACAAGTCATCGCCGGCCCCACCGCCGGCCAGATCCTGGGTGACATGGGCGCCGACGTGATCAAGGTCGAGCCGTTGCACGGCGAGCATTTCCGCCCGCACTTCGGCGGCGCCTGGGTGCCATCGATGAACCGCAACAAGCGCGGGCTGGCCGTCGACCTGCGCACCGAGGGCGGCCGGGAAGTCCTGATGCGGCTTGCGCGCAAAGCCGACGTGTTCATGGAAGCCTTCACCCCGGGCGTAATCGACAAGCTGGGCTTCGGCTGGGACAAGCTCAGCCAGGAGAACCCACGGCTGATCTACGCCTCGGTCTCGGGCTACGGCCAGACCGGCCCCTACTCTGCCCGCGCCGGCTACGATCCCTGCATCCAGGCCGAG
>JACPOA010000101.1 GCA_016185205.1 Hyphomicrobiales bacterium
CCAGGCGCCGCAATCGACCATGAAATCGTCGCGAAACGCGACGACACGGCCGTCCCGATCGAAGCCGACCTCGACCTCGTGAACCTGGTCCCGTGAATGGCACGAGCAAAGCAGATGCTCCTGCCTCTCCTCGATCCAGCGTACGGGGCGCCCGGCCAAGCGCGCCAGGAAGGGGATCAGCAGATCCTCGGGGTAGACGTGCCCCTTGGTGCCGAACCCGCCGCCGACATCGAGCGCCACGCAGCGAACACGCGCTTCGGGCAAGCGCAGGAAGGCCGCTGCCTCGCGTCGCACGGAGTGCACGACCTGCGTCGACGACCAGATCGTGACGGCGCTGGTTCTTTGATCGTAAGTGGCAATCACGCCGCGGCATTCCATGGGGATGCCGGCGTAACGATGCGTGTAGAAGCGACGTCGAAGCGTCAGGGGTGCGGCAGAGAGGGCGGCCGCCACTTGCCCCTTCTCGATGGCGAACTCCCCGATCAGGTTGGTCTCATACGCCTCGTGGATGATCGCCGCTTCCGGTGCCAAGGCCGCTGCCGGATCGACAATCGCTGCAAGCGGCTCGATGTCGACGGCAACCAGCTCGGCGGCATCCTGCGCCTGGTAGCGGGTTTCGGCCAGGACCACGGCGACCGCTTCGCCGACGTGCCGAACCTTGTCGGCGGCCAGCATGGGCTGCTGCGGCACATGGAAATTGTACTGCACCTGGGTTCGCCACTTGCTCGGAAGAGACAACTGCGCGCCGGCCACTGGCGGCGCAAGGCGATGGAGTTCCGCGCCGCCAACCACGCGCACGACCCCCGGCATCGCCGCCGCCGCCGCAACTTCGATCGAACGAACGCGGCCGTGCGCAATCTGGCTCCTGACAAAGACGGCGTGCAGCGTGCCCGGAAGCGACAGGTCGGCGACGAACTGCCCTTGTCCGGTCAGAAGGCGGAGATCCTCCCGCCGCTGCATCGAGCGACCGACAAATCGCGATGTCTCCGCGCCGACCATCCTCCGCATCTCCATTGCACTCGCTCGTGCGGCCGATGAATCGCGGCCGATGAATCGCCGCCGCCAGTCGCCGCCACGGCTACTCGTCGTCGCGCGAGATGATCCGCCCCGAGCGCGCCTTTTGTCGAGCAGGAATCCGTTCGCGCAGTTGTTGGAAGTGCCCCTTAGCGCTCCACGCGGCTGGACGCGACGCCGTAGAGCTTGGCGGTGTTCCTCGCGCGCTCGATGATGGACTGGCGCAGGGCCGCAGGTTCCAGGACCTCGACCTCGGGTGACAACCTCAGAAACTGGCCCGTCGCATCCTCGATCGATCCGATGGGGATACGCAGCTTGACGCGCCCGTCCCGGCGTCGCACGGGAGCGGAGCGTGCGAGCCGCCTCGCGACGACGCTGCCAAGGGAGGCCAAGGCCTTTCGGCCCGCTTGTGTCGCGAGGAGCGTTGCCTCACGCGTGTAGAGCCCGCGCTCGAAGCGCTCGATGGAGTTGACCCAATAGGCTCCAAGGTCGAATGTCTTCGGCCTCCTGATGCGTGAGTCGAGGAGCTTGGCGGAGCGCAGGTTGGACACGTGAAACGTCCGCGGCCGGTCGTCCAGGTTGGCTACGAGATACCAGATGCCTGCCTTCACGACGAGACCCAGCGGCCCCACGATACGGGCCGACGTCCTTTTCCAGCTTTCGTAGACCACTGCCAATTCGCGTTCGCTCCAGACCGTCTCCGCGACGACGGCGAGCAGCGGGGTCGGCTCTTGCTCCCGCTACCAATCCACCGGATCGAGATGCAGCCGCGAGCTGACGATCTGGGCGCGGTCCCGCCACGCCGCCGGGAGCGCCATCAGCAATTTCAGCCGGGCCGCCTTCAGGTCGCCACCCAATCCCAGCTGCGCCGCCGGGCCGGCCAGGCCGCTCAGGAACACCGCCTGCGCCTCGGCCGGCGTCAAGCCGGTCAGCGTCGTCTTCCAACCTTCGAGCAAGGCGAAACCGCCCGCCCGCTGCGTCAACCGGTGATGTTGGACGCGCCAACGGCCAATGAGGAAGTCGAAGTTTTCCGCGCAGGGTTCACGGCGGTTTCCCGACGCGGTGACCGGCGTCGGCGATGATAGCGGCATGACGAGCCCCGTGATGGCGACGAGGGCCAGTCTGCCATCGAGTGACATGTTTACCGGTGACCAGCCTTGAGAGCCAGCCGGCTGTTGACGATCCAGATGCTGCTGCAGTCGCGTGGCCGCATGAGCGCGCGGGCGCCTCGCCGGGGAACTGGAAGTCTCCATTCGTACCTTGCACCGTGGCGTGGGCGTCTTCCTGGCATACGATTCGCTCGAGGGCCGACCAATTCGCGTGCGCTTCATATAGTCCGACATCACCCCGCTCGCCACGCGATGGCAACAGGCTTTCTCGCCCGACGGAGGAGGCTGACCTACCTGCATTCGCCACGCGATGACGCAGCCCGGCGGCGCTATTGCGAGGATCAGGCGAGCGGAGAAGTCGGATAGCGATCGAGGCTTTGTCGTCCCGCATCGATGCTGTAAGGTTGCAGAAGTTTCACGTTTACCTGCGCGACTGGCGCTCGACTTGCGGGCCGCACGGCGCGAAGAGCCTCGATGCGGTTTCTAAAGCTACTCGTGGTGAGTGCGTTGGTCGTGGGGCTGGTTCCCGCAGCGGCATTCCTGGTCGCGCAATGGCAGAAGCAGGATCTCAACGCCAGATTCGTGACCTGGGTCACCCAGGACGACCCTGCCAAGATGGCGGCTCTTCATCGGCGTGGCCTCACCTTCGAAGCCTTCTGCGCCGCAGACACGAGCGGACGGCACGACGAGGTCTGCTCCTTCGTCGACATCCAGCAGGATTTCGAACTCGCGGCATACGGGACGTTCGCTCTCGGTTTCCTGGCGCTCGCCATGTCCCTGCTTGTCCCGATCATCGCCAGGAACAATCGCAGCCTGCTTGCGGCTGTCTTCAGCCCGACAGTTCGAATCGTCACCTTCGCTGTCGGCGTGGCAATCCTGCTCCAGGGACTCCTGGCCGCCTATGCGATCTACGTCGTCGAAGTCTCGGCAACACAGCGCTACCATCCGACGATCATCGTACTTGTCGGGCTCGCCGGCGTTGCCGCCGGGTTGCTGGTTCTGAGGGCCACGTTCTCTGTCTTTCGCTCGCAGCCCATGCTCGCGGTTGCCAGGCGCGTCGAGAGTGCCGCGTCCCCCGCCCTCTTCGCACGCCTGAAGAAGCTTTGCACGACCGTGTCAGCGCGCATGCCGGACAATGTCATTGTCGGGCTCGAACCCCGGTTTTTCGCCATCACGAGCCCGGTCCGTCTCTACCCGAGCAACGCGTTGCTGGAGGGAGAAACGCTCTATCTGTCGCTCCCCCTTTGCCGCACCTTCACCAAGGCCGAACTTGATGCCGTGGTCGGACACGAGCTCGGGCATTTCATCGGCAAGGATGCCGTCTACTCGATGCGATTTGCCCCTGCTTACGTCACCCTGCAAAGGGCAATCGCGACGATGGCCGTCAGGTCCAATAGCGGCAGCATAAGCACCCTGTTCGCGAAGCCGGCCCTGTTCATGCTTCAACTCTGCATGCTTCAGTTCGCCAAGGTCGAGAGAAGCATCGGACGCCAGCGAGAACTGGCGGCTGACGCCGTAGGGGCTCGCGCTGCGGGCAAGCTCACCTTGGCAACCGCGCTGTTCAAGGTGGGCATGTATTCCATGTTCTGGTCGAGCGTTCAGAGGAAGAACGTGGAAAACCTCGAGGCGGGCCAAGCGTACCAGAACCTGTCGGCATTCTTTGCCTGGGCCGGCAAGACGGCGTACGAAGCCGAAGATATGGACAAGGTGAAGGAACGCGTTGCCGATTCATCGACCGCGCATCCGATCGACACCCACCCCACGACGGGCGCAAGAATAGAGGCACTGGGTCTGCAGGCGACCGACATCGACAGCGGGGGACTCGCCATGCCCGAATACGACAGCGCGGCCGCTCTGTTCGGCAGTTTCGAGGCAATCGAGGAAGAACTGACGCTTGATGAGCATCGAATCATGGTCGCCACGGGACGGGCAATACTGCCCGACAGGCAAGACTCTTCATCCTGAGGAACAGCCACTTTTCTGTCATCCTGAGCGCAGCGAAGGATGACAGGAAGGAGCGCGGCCTATGCCAGCGACTCCAGAACTTCCCTGAATCCTGTCCGGCACACGAAGCCGAGCTTTCGCCGGGCCTTGCCGGCGTCGTAGACGCGATCGATCGAGTCGAACATCGTCCAGGCGCGACGCTCATAGAGCCCACGAAAGTCGGGGAAGTAGCGCGCCACGACCGACGGCGCGTCGACCAGCAGCTCGCGGCAGTCGGCCGGCGAGAACGGCGTCATCGACGAGATGATGAAAGTGTCGAAGCCGACCTCCTTCGCCTTGGCCAGCGCCACGACGTGGCTTTCGGCGGCGTCCTCAACCGTGAGGCG
Source organism: Hyphomicrobiales bacterium (assembly GCA_016185205.1). Lineage (GTDB taxonomy): Bacteria > Pseudomonadota > Alphaproteobacteria > Rhizobiales > Xanthobacteraceae > Pseudolabrys. Next base: position 4,454 of record JACPOA010000101.1, read on the forward strand.
GCGGAACAGGTACTCGTTCGCCTTGGTGTTCTCGTCAGACTGCGCGATCGCGTGCGCCATGTCGTCGGCCTCGGGAAAGAAGCGGGACGTGCGCAGGATCAGGATCGGCAACCGGTGCAGATGGTTGAACAGCCGGCACAGCTCCTCGGCGGCGCGCTTGGTGACGCCGTAGATGTTGCGCGGCTCGAGCGGCGACAGCGTCTCGTCGATCCACATGGCTTCCTTCGCACCGCCGGCCTTCCCGTCTCGGATGCGCCGCGAGATCATCAGGGACGTGGTCGACGTGAAGATGAAGCGGTCGACCCTCGAGCCCGGCGCCACCGCCTCCTCGAGGAGGTTGAGCGTGCCCTGCACGTTGACTGCCACGAACTCGGAATTGCCGTGGGTCTCGATATGCGGCTTGTGGCGCGCCGCGGCGTGCACGACCGCCTCGATACCCTGCTCACGCATGAGCCGGCCGACCAGGGCGCGATCGACCACCGAGCCCACGATCGCCGTCGTCGGTCCCGGCTCGGGATCGAGCCCGAACACCGCGTGGCCGTCACGCTGCAGGCGCGGCACCAGGGTCTGGCCGAGCCAACCCGAAGAGCCCGTGACCAGGATCCTCATGACGTGGCGAGACCGGCTTTCTCCAAAGCCTCGTTCTGCCGCGCCGTCAACGCCTCGACATCGAAGTCGGCGATCATCTCCTCGAACAACCGGTGCCAGTTGATCGAGGCGCGCAGGTGGATGAAGACCGCGCCGAGGCCGATAGCGGCGCGGTCCATGAACACGAACTCGCGCGGCGGGCGGACACCGCCCATGCGGCGCAGCTCGCCGAACACGTTCTGCGCCATCTCGCGGCCGAAGCCGTCGGCCATACCCTCGGTGAGGCGTCGCGGACGGTCATCCATCAGCGGCCCGTAGAGGAAGGCCGCCCAGCGATTGAGCACGGTGATCATCTCGCGCGTCAGGCCGGCGAAGCCCCAATCCTCGTAGGCGGCGACCGCGCGGTCCTGGTCGTCGGTCATCAGCGCACGGTAGAGCTCGATCGAGCCGCGCACGAAACGCGGCGGAAAGATGCGGACACAGCCGAAATCCATCAGGTTGACCGAGCCATCGGGTCGCACCGTGTAGTTGCCGAGATGCGGGTCACCATGGATCACGCCGTAGAAATAGAACGGCACGTACCAGGCGCGGAACATGTTGATGGCGAGCCGGTCCTTCTCCTCCTGGGTGCGGCTCTTCCAGTTGAGCAGCGGCTCGCCGCTCAGCCAGGTCATGGTGAGCAGGCGATCGGTCGAATGCGACGGCACGACCTCCGGCAGGTGCACGTCGGGCTCGTCGCGCAGGATGTGGCGATAGAGCGCCACGTGCCTTGCCTCCCGGCGGTAGTCGAGCTCCTCGCGCAGGCGCGTCGTGATCTCGGCATGGATCTCGTCGGTGCGGATCGCCGGATCGAAGCGCTGGCCGATAGCGAACACCAGCTTGAGCTGGTTGAGATCGGCTTCCATCGCCGACGCCATGTCGGGATACTGCAGCTTGGCCGCGACCTCGCGTCCATCGGGCAGCGCCGCACGATGGACCTGCCCCAGCGAAGCCGCGAACGACGCCTCCTTGTCGAAGCGGGCGAACTTCGCCTGCCAGTCGGGACCGAGCTCGGTCGCCATGCGACGGCGCACGAAGGCCCAGCCCATTGCCGGCGCATTGGCCTGCAGCTGGGCCAACTCCCGGGCATATTCCGGCGGCAAGGCGTCGGGGATGGTGGCGATCAGCTGGGCCGCCTTCATCAATGGTCCCTTCAGGCCGCCCAGCGCCGCTTTGAGCTCGGTGGCATGCTTGTCGCGGTCGAGCGAGAGGCCGAGGTAGCGCTGGCCCGCCAGCTTGGCCGCCAGCCCGCCGACCGACGCGCCGACCCTGGCGTAGCGGCCAAGCCGGCCGCCGAGCGAGTCGCCTTCGTCCTGGGTCATTCAGATGTCATGCCCTGCACGGCGACAAGGTGGCGATCCACGCCGGCCTTTGCCAGACGAATCTTCGGTCGCCGGCACGCATAAAGAATCCGTCGCTTTCGGTGCTTGGCTCGCTGGCACCTGCCTCGGCCTCCATCGCCTGCATGGTTGCGAGCGATGAGGCTCGCTGCTGCCACAGCGCATGACGGCAGCAGCCCCCATGTCGTGCTCAGGCAGCCTTTCGGTCGGCGTCCATCATCGCCAGGATGAGCTTCAGCCGTTCGATGATGCTTGCCGTCTGCAAGAGTTCCTGCCGTTGCGCGATGTCCACCGACAGGTAGAGCGCCATCGCATCGGCGGTCCTTCCGGGCGAATTGGCATGGGCCAGGTGGAGCAGGCCCTGGGGCGGCGAGGAAAGGGACACGTTGGCGTAGCTCTCGAAGCGCCGCCGCACCTCACGGGCCAGGATCTCCGCCTCCTCTTCCGCCGCTCCCTCCTCCTGGATCGGCGAGACCTCGGCGACGAGGCAGCTCTCGTCGGCCTCGAGACGCACGACATGCGCACGCCGCAGGCCGTTCACGATCAGCTTGGTAGTGCCGTCCTCCAGCTTGATGTCCGAAGCGATGCTAGCGATGACGCCGACCTCATAGAGGTCCGCAGCCTTTGGGTCATCGTCGGCAATCCGGCGCTGCGTCACGACAAAGATTCGCCTGTCGGTCGCCATCGCCTGCCCGATGGCGCGCACCGTCTTCACGCGGCTGGCCCACAAGGGTGCCGACATCTGCGGAAAGAACACGACGTCCCGCATCGGCACGACGGGCAGCTTGATGGTGGTAACCGGGTTGGCCGTCGGCGCCGGCGCAGGGGCGGCCTGGATCCGGGCGGAGAGCACGTTCCAGTCGGCGAAGCCCAGGATCCTGGCCACCAGCTCCAGGCTTTCGCTGTGGGTCAGGGAAACCGATCTCTCCTTGAGAGCCTGGCGCAGCGTCTGCGCCATGGCCTTTGCATCACGATAGTCTCGCATCGTTGGTCCTCTGCAGGGGCGAACGGGAATGTCAGTCGCTTGCGTTACTGATCCGTTTGCCGTGGCAAAGGGAGGCCTGTGCAAGGCTCGATACATTCACCGTACCCCGAGGGGCGCAAGCAGCGGGTCGTATCCACCCGCGCAAAGGCTGCCGTGCGCGCGATGCCTTGTCAATCTGCATGCTGGGAGCGCGCCACTCCCGTGGCGCTCATGGGTTGTGTGATCGACAAGAAGAGCGC
>JACPOA010000001.1 GCA_016185205.1 Hyphomicrobiales bacterium
ATCGAAAACGTCCTGCATTGGACGCTCGACGTCGTTCTCGACGAGGATCAGGCGCGAAGTCGCAAAGACCACGCTCCCGCAAACCTCGCCGTTCTGCGGCGACTTGCACTCAATATCGCTCGCGCTCATCCCGACACAAATATCTCTTTGCGAGGCAAACTCAAACGGGCTGCCTGGGACGACAGCTTCCTCGTCGATATGCTCCTGAACATGCGATAGCCCTGCCCTTTCAGGGGAGGGATAAGAGAAGAGTGGTTCCCTCGCTGCCGCGCGAAGGCAAGCTTACGCCCTTACGAATTTGTCGGCACCGGTGTACGGGCTAAGCTCGGGTGAGCGAGGGAACACACATGTGGCCGGATCGACGTTTGCTGGACCTGTTCGGGATCGAACACCCGATCGTACTGGCGCCGATGGCGGGTGCCATGGACACCGATCTCGCCATAGCGGTGGCGCAAGCGGGCGGGCTCGCCTCGCTGCCGATGGCCATGCTGAGCGAGCAGCAGCTGCGCGAGCAGATGGCGAAATTCCGCGCCGCGACTTCCAGGCCGCTCAACCTGAATTTCTTCTGTCACATCCCGCCGGTGCCGAGCAATGAGCGCGAGCATGCCTGGCGCGAACTGCTCAAGCCCTATTACATCGAGTACGGGCTCGATCCGGCGGCCTCCGTGCCGTCGAGCAATCGCATGCCGTTCGACGCGGCGCGTTGCACGGCGGTGGAGGAGCTCAAGCCTGAGGTGGTGAGCTTCCATTTCGGATTGCCGGCGCCCGCGCTGCTCGACCGCGTGAAGGCCGCCGGCTGCATCGTAATGAGCTCGGCGACCACGGTGGCGGAAGCGCGCTGGTTGGAGACGCACGGCTGCGACGTGATCATCGCGCAGGGTTATGAGGCCGGCGGCCATCGTGGCATGTTCCTCACCGACGAACTGGCGACGCAGGTTGGCACCTTCGCGCTACTGCCGCAGGTGGTGGACGCGGTGAAAGTGCCGGTGATCGCCGCCGGCGGCGTCACCGACGCGCGCGGCATCGCGGCGGCTTTCGTACTCGGCGCCTCCGCCGTGCAGGTCGGCAGCGCCTACATGCACTGTCCGGAATCCAAAGTTCAGCCGTTGCATCGTGCCGCGCTCAAATCGGCGCGCGACGACGGCACCGTGGTGACCAATCTGCAGAGCGGCAGACCGGCGCGCGGCTTCATCAACCGGGTGATGCGCGAGCTCGGCCCGATCAACGATGCGGCACCGGAATTCCCACTGGCCGGCGGCGCGCTGGCGCCGCTCAACGCCAAGGCGCTGGCGCAGGGCTCGGGCGATTTTCTGACCATGTGGGCCGGGCAGGCGGCAGCCTTGGGCCGCGAAATGCCGGCGGGCGAGCTGACGGCAAAACTTGCGAATGAAACGCAGGCGCTGCTGCGCAAAATGGCGGGCTAGCGGACGGCGTCGGGCGGTCGTACATAGCGGACAGAATCCATAGAGGCGCCCCATGCACACGCATTCGATCGAGCCCTGGAGCCACGCTCACGTCTTTCTCGGCGCCAAGCATGAGCGGCACGAGCGGCGCATCTGGTTCGTGGTCGCGCTCACCGCCGTCATGATGGTGGCCGAGATCGTCGGCGGCACCATCTTCGGCTCGATGGCGGTGGTGGCCGACGGCTGGCACATGTCGACGCATGCCGGCGCGCTCGCCATCGCCGCGCTGGCCTATCGCTTCGCGCGCCATCACGCGCGCGATCCGCGCTTTACCTTTGGCACCGGCAAGGTGGGCGAGCTGGCGGCGTTTACCAGCGCGCTGATCCTCGCCATGATCGCGCTGGCGATCGGCTACGAGGCGGCGCTGCGCTTGGTTGCGCCGGTGCCGATCGACTTCGAGCCGGCGACCTGGCTGGCGGTGGTGGGTCTCGGGGTCAATCTCGCCAGCGCCTGGCTGCTGTTCGACGAAGATCATCAGCACGCGCATGCGCATGCGCATGCGCATGACGATGACGATCATGAGCATCATCACCACGCGCACGATTCCAATCTGCGCGCGGCTTACGTGCATGTGCTGGCCGACGCCATGACCTCGGTGCTGGCGATCGTCGCGCTGCTGGCCGGGCGCTTCTACGGCCTCGTCTGGATGGACCCGGCGATGGCGCTGGTCGGCGTCTGCGTGATCCTGAGCTGGTCGGTCGGGCTCACGCGCTCGGCCGGCACGGTGCTGCTCGACATGGTGCCGGACCGGCGGCTGGCAGGCGCCATCCGCAAGCGGCTGGAAGTCGACGGCGACCGCGTGAGCGACCTGCACCTGTGGCGGCTGGGGCCGGGCCACGCCGGCGTGATCGCCTCGGTGGTGTCCGATTGCCCGCAGCCGCCGGCCGAGTATAAGCGTCGGCTGGAGGGCATCGCCGGCCTGTCGCATGTCACCGTCGAGGTGCATCATTGCGCGGGCCCCGAGCACGCGGCGGCGTAAGGTTCCATTGCGATGGCGAGCAGCCGTCTGCTATAGCGGCAGCATTCCATTGAGGCCCCCATGTCCGTCGACGCCGCCACCGTCCGCCGCATCGCGCATCTCGCCCGCATCGCGGTCGAGGAGGGCGAGGTCGAGCATTTGCAGGGCGAGCTCAACGCCATGCTGGCCTTCGTCGAGCAGCTTAGCGAGGTGAACGTCGAGGGTGTCGAGCCGATGACCTCGGTGACGCCGATGGCGATGAAGAAGCGGCACGATGTGGTCACCGCCGGCGATGACGCCGCGGCGGTGCTCAAGAACGCGCCCGAGAGCGCGGATAACTTTTTCCTCGTTCCCAAAGTGGTGGAATGATGTGCATCGCCTGCGAATTGCAGATGTTCTTTGCGCTGGAAGACCTGCCGCCCTCGACCGGCACGGCGTCGCATGTCGACTTGCGCGCTGAGAACGCGTCGCGCTTTGCCTGCGACGCGCCCGTGGATGAGGCCCCGCTTGCCGTCCCGCAGCCAAGCCCGGATGAGCGCAAACCGTGAGTGAACTGACTGCGCTCACATTGGCCACCGCACGCGACGGGCTGAAGAAGAAAGACTTCTCCGCCGTCGAGCTGGCCGACGCCCATCTCGTGGCCATCGAGAAGGCGCGTGCGCTCAACGCCTATGTGCTGGAGACGCCAGAGCGCGCGCACGCCATGGCGAAAGCCGCCGACGCGCGCATCGCCGCCGGCAAAGCGGGCCCGCTCGAAGGCATCCCGATCGCGGTGAAGGATCTGTTCGCCACCGAGGGCGTGCGCACCACCGCCTGTTCGCACATCTTGGACAATTTCGTGCCGACCTATGAGTCGACGGTGACCTCGCAGTTGTGGCGCGACGGCGCCGTGCTGCTCGGCAAGACCAACAATGACGAGTTCGCCATGGGCTCGTCGAACGAGACCTCGCATTTCGGCCCGGTCACCTCGCCATGGCGGCGCAAGGGCTCGAACGTGCCGCTGGTGCCGGGCGGCTCATCCGGCGGTTCGGCCGCGGCGGTGGCGGCGCATCTGTGCCTGGGCGCCACCGGCACCGATACCGGCGGTTCCATCAGACAGCCGGCCGCCTTCACCGGCACCGTCGGCATCAAGCCGACCTATGGCCGCTGCTCGCGCTGGGGCATCGTGGCCTTCGCCTCGTCGCTCGACCAGGCCGGACCGTTCGCGCGCACGGTGCGCGACGCCGCCATCCTGCTGCGCTCGATGGCCGGACCCGATCCGAAGGACACCACCAGCGCCGATCTGCCGGTGCCGGATTACGAGGCCGCGGTCGGCCAATCGGTCAAGGGCCTGCGCATCGGCATTCCGAAGGAATACCGGCTCGACGGCATGCCAGCGGAGATCGAGAAAATCTGGCAGCAAGGCTGCGACTGGCTGAAAGCGGCCGGCGCCGAGCTAGTCTCGGTGTCGCTGCCGCACACCAAATACGCGCTTCCCGCTTATTACATCGTGGCGCCGGCGGAGTGCTCCTCCAATCTCGCGCGCTATGACGGCGTGCGCTACGGGCTGCGCGTGCCGGGCGGCGATATTCGCGACATGTATGAGCGCACGCGCGCGTCGGGCTTCGGCGCCGAAGTGCGCCGGCGCATCATGATCGGCACCTATGTGCTGTCGGCCGGCTATTACGACGCTTATTATTTGCGCGCGCAGAAGGTGCGCACGCTGATCCGCCGCGATTTCGAGGCCTGCTTCAAGGCCGGCGTGCATGCCATGCTGACGCCGGCGACGCCATCGGCCGCCTTCGGCGTCGGCGAGAAAGGCCAGGCCGATCCGGTCGAGATGTATCTCAACGACGTGTTCACGGTGACGGTGAACATGGCGGGATTGCCGGGCATCGCGGTGCCGGCGGGCTTGGACGCGCAAGGCCTGCCGCTCGGCTTGCAGCTGATCGGTCGCCCGTTCGACGAGGAGACGCTGTTTGCGGCGGCGCATGTGATCGAGCAGGCGGCGGGGCATTTCAAGCCGAAGCCGTGGTGGTGAAGGAGCTTGCGGCAGAGCGACATTCGGCATAAATAGTTACTGTGTAACTATGTGTGTCTATAGGGTTTCGGTTTGAGGGTGCCATGGGAAAATATGAGCCCTTAAGCGAATTCCTGCGCAAGCAATCGAGCGACAAAGTGCGCATGAGCTTTGCCCGGATCGAGCGCATCATCGGCGCCAAGTTGCCGCCCAAGGCCCAGCAACATCGCGCCTGGTGGAGCAACAACCCGTCGAACAACGTCATGACCAAGGCATGGCTTGCCGCCGGCTTCAAAAGCGCGGACGTCGATATCGAGCGGCGCACGCTTGTATTTCAAAAAGTCGGACGCGCTGCGACGTCACCGAAAGATGACGCCGCGACCAGCCGCGCCGCCGTGTCGAGCCGACACCCGCTTATTGGCGCGCTGAAAGGTACCGTGTGGACCGCGCCAGGGACCGATCTCACGCAACCCGCAATGCCTGAGTGGGGAGAAGTAGCTTACGGAAACAAGACTTGGGACGATTTTAAATGATCGCGGAGGCGCCGCTTCTCCTCGATACTTGTGCAGCAATCTGGTTCGCCGACGAAAAGCCGATGGCGAGCGCAGCCACGCAGGCGATGAACCGCTCGTTCGCCAGCGCGACTCCCGTGTTCATCTCGCCGATATCGGCGTGGGAAATTGGAATACTCTGTTCTCGCGGCCGTATGCGATTTCCAATTCCGCCGCAATTATGGTTCCATCGGGTTCAAAATACTGAAGGGATGTCACTCGCTGCGTTGTCGCCGGAAATTCTCATTGCTTCTTCGTTCTTGCCCGGCGATCCGCCGAACGACCCCGCCGACCGCATCCTCGCGGCGACTGCGCGCGAATATGGCTACACGCTGGTGACGCGCGACCGCCCGCTGCTTGACTATGCTAAGCAGGGGCATTTGAAAGCGCTCGCCTGCTGACGATTTGCGTGCTCGCCTAGCGCGCCGCTATTTCTGACCCGTCGTCGCCACCGGCGGCAGGTCCTTGTCGCCCTCGACGGTTTTCTTGCCGCCCAGTTCGCCGCCGCTGATGATGAAGATCGCCGCCGCCAGCGCGACAATGCCGCCGACGATCATTCCGAAGAAACCGTTTTTTGTTTTCATGACATCATCCCAACGCCGGCCGCGGGTTTGTGGTTCCGACGCGTTTGCTGCGTCGCGACTTCGGCGAAAAACCACGCAGAAATCGGGCCATTTTGTGGGACCTATAACGGATGGTATTGCTCCATAAAGGTATTCCTGCCCACGAATGTGATTGAAATCACTGAAGAAAATGCTTGGCCGCAGGCGGCGGTATTGTCATACTGTTGCGCGGCTGGGGGTTCGCGGGTGAGCCAGGGCGGAACACGCGATACGGTGCGCGCACTCTACGACGCCTATGCGCGGCGGGATTTCGAGCGCGTCGCCGCTTTCATGCACGACGACATCGACTGGGTGATCTACGCCCCGCTCTCGGTCTTCCCGTTCGCCGGTCCGCGTCACGGCCGCATCGCCGTGCTGCAGGCGATGGCCGGCATCGCCGCCGCTTATGTGCTGGAAAACTACCAGACGGAAATCATGATTGTCGAGGACGACCGCGCCGCAATGATCTCCGATGTCAGCTTCACCCAGCGCGCGACCAGCCGTCTCTTGCGCTTCCGCGTCGCCAATTTCCTGCGCTTCCAGGACGGCCGGCTGATCGAATTCCGCGAGTTCAGCAATAGCTTCGACGTGGTCGAGCAGGTGCTCGGACGCGAACTCAATCTGTGAACGCGCTAGCCCGGCTCCATGCCGCGCTTCCTGAAAGCCGCGGCGGCCTGCGGCGTGGTGAGGAATTTCACCAGCGCCTTGGCGGCTTCCGCCTGCTTGGCGCCGGCGATGATGGCGCTGGAGAACACCGTCGTCTGCTGCACCTCGGCCGGCAGCGGGCCGACGAAATCCACGCCGGGGAAAGTCGCGATCTCGCTGACCTGCTGGAAGCCGATCTCGACCTCGCGGTTGGCGATCAGGTTGCCGACGAACACGCCGGACGGCGTCTGCTTGAGCTTGCCTTTGACCTCATCGGCGATGCCGAGCTTCTCGAACAGGCTGAGCATGTAGACTCCGCTCGGGCCGGTCGAATAGCCGATCGATTTGGCGGCGAGGAGGGTCTTCTTGAGCGCCTCGACGCTGCCGATGTCGGGCTTGGGCGCGCCTTTCGGCACGCCGAGCGCCACCCCGGATTTGGCGAGATCGACGCGGCTGCCGGCGAGCGCCTTGCCGGCCTTGATCTGGGCGTCGATGGCGGGGCCCGCCATGATGATCATGTCGTAGCTTTCACCGTCGGCCAGCCGCTTTTGCACATTGAGCGTGCCGCTGAAGACAGTCGTGACCTTGTGCCCGGTCGCCTTCTCGAACTGCGGCACCAGTTCGCGATAGGTGTCCTCGGTGGCTTGGGTGGACAAAACCTTGATCTCGGCGGCGCCGGCCATGCTTGAGAATAGCAGCAGTCCGGCCGCGGCGGCGGCGAAATGACCTGTCATGCGCCCCCCTGTGAGGCATTTCCAATGTGGGATTGCCGCAGTCTAGTCTTGCGACCTTCGGCGCGATAGATAGTCGGCGCATGACCGTGCAGACCAAACCCTCCAAGCTCATCAAAGGCGCCACCGGCGACTGGGAAGTCGTCATCGGCATGGAAGTACATGCCCAGGTCACCTCGAAGTCCAAGCTGTTCTCCGGCGCCTCCACCGAATTCGGCGGTGCCCCCAACAGCCACGTCTCGCTGGTCGATGCCGCCATGCCGGGCATGCTGCCGGTGATCAACGAGGAATGCGTCAAGCAGGCGATCCGCACCGGCCTGGGTCTGCGGGCGCAAATCAATCTCAAATCGGTGTTCGACCGGAAGAATTATTTCTATCCCGATCTGCCGCAGGGCTATCAGATCAGCCAGTACAAGTCGCCGGTGGTGGGCGAGGGTGCCGTGGTGGTCGATCTTGCCGACGGCGAGAGCGTGACCGTCGGCATCGAGCGGCTGCATCTCGAGCAGGACGCCGGCAAAAGCCTGCACGACCGCCATCCCACGCTCTCCTATGTCGATCTCAACCGTTCCGGCGTCGCCTTGATGGAGATCGTGTCGAAGCCCGACCTGCGCTCGGCCGAGGAGGCAAAAGCCTTCCTGACCAAGCTGCGCTCGATCCTGCGTTATCTCGGTACCTGCGACGGCAACATGGAGGAGGGCAGCCTGCGCGCCGACGTCAACGTCTCGGTGCGCAAGCCGGGCGCGCCCTTGGGCACGCGCTGCGAGATCAAGAACGTCAATTCGATCCGCTTCATCGGCCAGGCCATCGAGCATGAGGCGCGCCGGCAGATCGAAATCATCGAGGACGGCGGCGTAATCGAGCAGGAAACGCGGCTGTTCGACGCGAGCAAGGGCGAAACGCGCTCCATGCGCTCCAAGGAAGAGGCGCATGACTACCGCTATTTCCCCGATCCCGACCTGCTGCCGCTGGAAGTGACGCAATCCTACGTCGACGATCTCAAAACGCATCTGCCGGAACTCCCGGACGAGAAGAAGGCGCGCTTCATGCGCGACTTCGCGCTCTCGCTTTATGACGCCGGCGTGCTGGTGGCCGAGCGCGAGACCGCGGATTACTTCGAAGCGGTCGCCAAGGGCCGCGATGCCAAGCTTGCCGCCAACTGGGTGATCAATGAGCTGTTCGGGCGCCTCAACAAGGAAGCCAAGGACATCGTTCACTCGCCAGTGTCATCCGAGCAGCTTGGCCAGGTGCTCGATCTGATCGCCGACGGCACGATTTCCGGCAAGATTGCCAAGGACTTATTCGAGATCGTCTGGAGCGAGGGTGGCAATCCGCGCGCCATTGTGAGCGTGCGCGGGCTGACGCAAGTGACCGACCTGGGCGCGATCGAGAAGATCGTCGACGAGATCATCGGCAAGAATCCGGACAAGGTCGCCGATGCCAAAACCAATCCGAAGGCGATTGGCTGGTTCGTCGGCCAAGCGATGAAGGCCTCGGGCGGCAAAGTGAGCCCGCAGGTGGTCAACGATCTCTTGAAAAAGAAACTCGGTCTCTGACGCCGCGCGCATGCGTGCACGAACGTCGCGCGCGTCACACAAGCGCGCGCTCATGTCGGCGCAGCGATCTGTATTGCGCAAAATTTCCGATCGGAAATGGAACTCGCGCGCGCAATTATGCAAAAATTTCGGCGGCGGCGGTGCGGCGTGGCCCGCGAATCACTTGCACTGATTCGCTCGTTTTTGATCGATTCCGGCTGTTGACGACCCGCGCGCAAGCCGAATTGTGCAAAATTATTTTGCGCTGCATTTGCATCGCATCATGTCGACAGCGACGCAAAAATTTGCGCGTCTGCGCGCGCTTCCAGTCGCTGCACGACGCGCACGACGCTTGCGCGACGTTGCAAGAAGTCCTTATTTCATCGATGTTTTTGCAACATGCGCACCACGTGCGCGCAACGTTGCTCAGCGTTTGTTTACCACGATGTCGCGCGCGCGGTGCGCGTCGTTGCGCGCGCGCGACATGCGCAACGCGCGTCGCATACACACGTTGTTAAGGTGAGTCAGTGTTTTTTTCATTGCTCTGTAGTAAATGGAGTGCAGTGCGTGTCGATCCCCGACCGTACTGATGCGACACCCGCCATGATCCATGGCTAGGAGGGCAGCAAATGGCTAAACGCAGAAAGAAAGCAGCGGCACCGAAGAAGAAAAAGGGTCGGAAGAAGAGGCTCTAGTCTTCTGACGTTACCGTTGGATCTTCGGCCCTAGTCGTCGAAGATTGCGTCATACGGGCCGGCGCGCGCGGAGTAACGAGCGCAACGCGGTTGCCCTGCAGCGCTCCGGACCCGATGACGACAGAGGGCGTCGGCGAGACCTTAGGTTTCGCCGACGCCCTCAGTGTATCGAGCGTAGTGGCCGCGCGGGCGGCTAAATTTTTTCGAAATTGCTAACGTTGGTTGCGCATCAGCTCGCCGACTTCAGCCGCTTGTTGCAGGCGCTCCAATACTGCGGCCACTTCATTCCCTTCTCGATCTTGCCGGCGGCCTTGGCTTCCTTCCATTCGGCGCCGCATTTCTTCTGACGCTCGCGCATGGCCGCTTGGCCGGCGCTTGGCGCCTTCTTCGGCTTGGCATCTGTTTTAGCCGGCGTGGCCGGCGTGGCCGGCGGCGCGTACTGCGCCATCGCGGGTTGCGTCAGTTGCGGCAGCGGTGCCGCGATCAGACCGGCGGCCACCAGCGCGGCGAACATCGCTTTGTACATAAGAGCCCCCTTATTGCCGTGGCGGGCCGCGGCCGGTATGGCCGCAGTCCCGCAACCCCAAGCACCAGAATAGCCATCACAGGTTGTATTCGTCTAGTGCGGCGGCAGGCGCGCGGTTGCGGATTGCCGGCGGCGGCCTTAGGTCTGACTGTGATTTTGCGCAAGTTTTAGGGCAATGGAGCATCGACATGGCGCGCGGCAAGGCGAAGCAAGCAGGGGCAGCGAAGGCGGCCAAGAAGCCGAAAGGCAAAACGAGCGCCGGAGCGGCCAAAAAGCCGGCCAAGCCGATCGCGCTCTATTACTGGCCGACGCCGAACGGCTTCAAGATTTCGATCATGCTGGAAGAGTGCAAGCTGCCCTACACGTTGATCCCGGTGAACATTTCCAAAGGCGAGCAGTTCAATCCGGACTTCCTGAAAATCTCCCCCAACAACCGCATGCCGGCGATCGTCGATCCCGCCGGCCCGGGCGGGCGACCGATCTCGATCTTCGAGTCGGGCGCGATCCTGCAATATCTCGGGCGCAAGACCGGCAAGTTCTATCCGAGCGATGAGCGCGCGCGCGTCGAGGTCGAGCAGTGGCTGTTCTGGCAGATGGGCGGGCTCGGGCCGATGGCCGGGCAACTCAACCACTTCAAGCATTACGCCAGGGAGACCCTGACTTACGCGATCGCCCGTTACGCGGACGAGGTCAACCGGCTCTACGGCGTGATGAACATCCGCCTGAAGGACCGCGAATTCCTCGCCGGCAAATATTCCATTGCCGACATGGCCTGCGTCGGCTGGACCAATCTGTGGGAGCGGCAGGGTCAGGACATCGAGCAGTTCCCGCATCTTAAGCGCTGGCTGGAAACGGTGAAGGCGCGGCCGGCGGTGCAGCGCGGCATGGCGCTCGGGCGCGAGCTGCGCAAGGGCATCGACATGAAGGATCCGAAAGTGCAGGCGGTGCTGTTCGGCCAGCGCGCGCGGGCGGGGTGAATTTTCGCGGGGCCGACAGGAAGGGCGCGTGGTCAGTTTGCGCGCTTCCAGTTTTGGGTCTTGCAGAGAAAACCCAACACGCAGCCTTGGACCTTGGCGGTATTGCCGTTCGGCATCATGTGCGCGCTGTAGGTCTTGCCATCGTCGGCATTGTAGATCTGGCCTGACCATTTATTCGTGCCGCTGGGTGCCAAGCCGTGCACCACCTGCAAGCCGAGCAGGGGACGCGAGCGCTTGGCTGGATCGGGATTTTGCGTGTCGGTCTTCGGCTTGCCGGTACGCGCGTCGATCGGCTTTTCGAGCCAGACCACGGTGCCGCACAGCTTGCCGCCGCAATTGGCGAGATGGACCTTGGTGCCGCCGTCCTCCGACAGCCAGACGCCCTCCGGCGTACCGGCCAGCGCCGCGCTCGACAAAATAACCAGGCCGAACAAGGCCGCACAGACAGACTTCATCGCTCGATGTCCCATCGCTTCAATTCAAAGATGTTGGCCGGTGGTTAGTTCCCACTAAATCAGCGCGGTTAGCACTTCCTCAATGTATGACCCGAATAGTGCATTTGCGGCCGTATTACGACACTTTGGGCGATCCCGCCGATCATCCTCGCCTCTGCCGATTCGTGATAACAAGCTGGATCAGCAAACCCTTGCTATGGCGAGGGGTTTTTCAGCAGCTTGCTAGGCGCGATACGCGGAGCGGTATGGCGCGAGAGAGGTAACGCCCAGTTGCAGATGAGCGTCTCGGTGCCGCTTTGACCGCGCGGTGACGGGCCGATCGATCAATGAGGAGCCGACGTTCACCTGGAAGCCGCCATCGGCGAGATCCACGAATTTGATATGCTGTTCGAGCCAGACGTGTTCGACCGCATGGACGGTAGCGCGGCGTGGTTCGGTATCGCCCTGCTCCAGCTTGTGGACGGCGCGTTGCGTCAGCCCGATACGGAAGGCCAGCTCGCTCTGGCTCCAGCCGAGCAAAGCTCGCGTGACTCGCATCTTCATCGCGAACACTTGGTGCTCGCGTCGGATGATCTCGGCGAAGCGATCAGACAGAATGTGCGTCGTCATCAACAATAGAACTGTGTGCTTGCTTGAGCTTGTAGTCCCCCGGCGGTTTCCCGCCGGGGGTTCTTGACTAACCAACCTTGATCAACCGACCTGCCTGCGCGAAGCCGAAGCGGCTTCGCTTAGGCGAAGGCCAAGTCAGGGATAGAAGGCATGTTGCACGCGGAAGATACCCGACCACAAGTCGCCGTTACCGCCAACGAGTGTGGACGGAGTGCCTTGAACGGTCGAGGTGAAGCGAGCGCCTTGCATGGCGCCATCAACCTTCGTGTACATGACTTCGAGGCTGATATCGAGATTTTGCACGGCGCGCCACGTCGTGCGCGAGCCAAGCTGCCAGGACGAGAAGTTCGTGCAGCCTGCGCCCACCCCTGCTACACCGGTTGCGTCGTTAATTGCATTCGCGCAAACGAGGGTGTCGATCGCGTTGCTGTTGGCCTGGTATTTGTTATAGACGCCAACCAGCGTCGAATTCCACTTCGCGTTCCAGTTATGGCTGTAGCCGCCGATGAAATTCCATACCGTCGGCAGTTCCAAGCTACCCCCGGCGGCTCTGTTGGTGTTGTAATAGGCGTCGTCAAACCAGCCCACCGCGACCGTGCTTCCGTTCCGCAACCCATAGCCAGGGCCTTGGGCGGTAAGAACACTCGGGTCCGAGCAGTAGCGGGTTGCACCCTTGCAGTAGTTGGACGCGATCGTCATGTGGTCGCCCGCGCCGAGCATCGGCAGGTTGAGCTTGACGCCGCCGCCGAGAGCCCAGCCGATTGCGTCTGAGGGGCCAGCCGAACTAGCGGTGTTGACAGGTAGAGTATAGTAGGCGGCATTGTTGTTATGCAGGGCGCCAGCGATCTGCGCCGAGCCCCACGCCTGATCGAGGCGGAGGTTGGCGACGACATCGGGAACCTTGTTGCCGCCATTGGACAATGCATTCGAAAAGCCCGCGCCGAAGTTAGGGCCGGCGACGCCGGTGAGGCTGACAGCGGGGGCAGCGCCGGTGGCGCCAACCGCGACGATCGGCAACAGCTGCTCGTTATGAGACTCCAACGAGAGCGACGCCGACAGACCGCTGCCGAACACGGCGGTGTAAGCGAGCATTGGAGTGCCGGTGCCGCCGGTGTCCGCCCACAGGAAGGGGGTCTGGTTGCTGTAGGCCGGCGTGTTGAAGAAGTCGAAGAACGACTGCGACTTGCCGAACGTGAAGCCGCCGATCTGAATGAAGGCGCGGTCCAAAAACGCGGTCGCCCCGGTAGCGCCAATGGTCGGATCGCCATCCGAAAACTGCCAGCCGCCGCGCAAATAGGTACGCAGCGTGCCGTATTCGGTCTGCGAGCGAATGTCCCACGATATGACGCCGCGGGCACGGCTCGTCAGTTGTTGCTGCGTGCGCGTCCGCAACGCGTCGTTACTGCCGGCTGACCTGCCAGCCAGGTTGTTGTTGAACTGAGACGCGAACGAGCCGTAGGAATTCGCGTTCCACTCGCCGCGCACGAACCCACCCATCTTGACGCAGGTATCGGTGCCCGGGATGTAATAGAACCCCGCACCGTACAGACTGCAAATCTTCACGTACTGGACGAGTTGGACGCGATTACCTATAGCAATCTCAACAATGATGCGTAGGCTTCGCGTCCAGGTATCTGAGAGCAGACCAATTATTTCGGATCATCGCTGGGTATGCCGTGGGTGCTATGGAATACTAACGTTCTGTCTGCCCACCCGAGTTTGCCGCCACATAAAAATCGACCACCGAAACCGAGTGGGTATAGCCTAGGTTGCGTGCCGAGCGGGCAACAGGGTACCGCGAATCGTTCGCAATGAAGCGAATATCGTGCCATCCAAAGGTTATGTTTGGGTAAATGCACATCGCGCGCAGGCGCCATATGGCGGCACGACGTTCAACTTCAGCAGAGTGCGCGGATCGAACCGGGTGCGGCGCTAGCTTGACTACTCAGACACCGATCCGAAATGCGTGGCCATTGACCGATGCGCCGCGATGCCCGAACCCCGCATCGGGAAGTCGGACAGCATCCTGGATCAAATCGGCGGCGTCGTTCAGCGTCTCCCGGGTGAGATGCGCGTAGCGCTGTGTCGTGCGCGCATGCAGGTGGCCAAGCAGGCCTTGAACGACGTAAAGCGACACGCCGCGGTTAACCAGGAAGCTCGCGAAAGAATGGCGCAGATCGTGCAGACGGACATCGGGAAGACCGGCGCGTTTGCGGATGCGATCCCAAGGAAAATAAAGCGACGCGCTTGGCCGGCCGGTCACGGGTGACGGAAAGATATAGGGATTACCCTCAATGCGCGGCGCCGACGTCAGCAGCGCGATCGCAGGTTTGTTCAAGGCGATCATACGCGCGTGACCAGATTTCGATTTCGGTACCAACAGTGTCTTGTTCTTCCAATCGATATAGTCCCATTGTGCGAAGGTGATCTCGTTGCGACGTCCGCCGGTCAGCAGCAACAGCATGATTGCGCGCGCCGCGGTCTGATTCTCGTCGGCATGGATCGACCGCACCAGAATTTCAGTCTCTTCCTCGGTGAGGAAGCGATTGCGCAGCACATCCGGTCCGGCGGTGAGGCCGGTAGCTGGATTGTCGATACCGCCCGGCACTTTCCACTTGCGCGCAAGATTGTACATGTAGCGCAAAATAACGATCACGCGGTTCATGGTGCCGGATGCATAACCGCTCTCGCGCATGCGGTTGATCAGGTTGGCGATGGCGTCGGCCTTGACCTCGTCGAGCGCCAGATGGCCGAGCTCCGGCAGGACATGAATGCGCAGAACCGTCTCGTCGGTCTGCCAGCTATTTTTGTAAGTGCGCACGTATGGCAGGTAGCGCTCCTGCACGAATAGGCTGAGGCGCGGCACCGCGCGCATCTCTCGCCGCTTCTGCTGCGGGTCGGCGCCAAGCAGCGCCTCGGCGACGACTTGGCGCGCCTTGCGGCGGGCTTGCTCCAAAGTCAGCACGTCGGTCGGGCCGATTTTGTATTGGCGTTCGCGGCCACGCTCATCGGTATAGCGCTGATAATAGGTCTTGCCACCGGAACAGCGCACTTCAAGCATGAAGCCGCGCTGCCGGGCATCAAAAAAGTCGATCTTCTTTCGCCCCATTGCGCAGAGGGCCCGACGCACGAAATTGGCGGAAAATGCAACGGTTGGCATCACTCGACCACAGCTTGGGCTCAAAACTATCTATTCTCGGCTCCAAATTTGAAGTAAGAATTGCCAAACATCAAGACTTGATAATTGTTTTTTATCAAATGATTACACGCAGTACTGTATTTAGTAAGCGTAAGTCATAATTTATGTAGTTCTATACATGACATTGCTTATGGTTAGCTCTTGGATTCGAGAATTTATTTGCGTTTACTGTTGGCCGGCCAGTTGAGGGCAATCACACAGGTTGGGCATGTCTTCCTCCTTTTTCTTCGCGCATGGTTGCGGAAGATTCAGATCGCGAGCGTCTGATCTGCGCTCATAGCCATAAGTTCGGAGTAGGATGTCCACAGGTTACAGTTTTATGATTTATTCTTCATAATTTATTCACAGCAACTTACGCTCTGAATCGGGGGAGGATTCTCAAGGCTTTCGAACCCGACCTCGTTGGCTCTTCTGGCGTAGCGACTGGTTGCGGTATCGCATTACGGACGTGGGCAATCTTTCCCGCGTGTGCAGCCGCATCTCTACCGGCAGGCGTCCTGCTTCCTTTTCGTGTCTTGCCGTCATTCCCGAGATGATGTCGCCCCGAGTTGGCCAACCGTGCATCGAGAATTGAAGCGCTGCTATTTGGGCCGAGATGGACCGGCGACCTGGGCAATGCCGGCGGGACAATATTTATTTTCGCGCCCTGTAACCTGCCGGCATCCCACTCCGAATTTATGGCTAGGAGCGCAGATAAAGCGCATCCGGATTTTAGTCCTCTCACGGGAGAATGCAAAATGTCTGTTTTGTTCAAAGGAACGTTGGTGGCGGCGGCGCTCGCCATTGCGAGCATCGCGACCGCTACCGCTCAAAAGCTGTCCGACGGCACGGCGATCATAGTCACATCGACGGGCGAAATGAAAAAGATGAAACACAAGCATGCAAATCAAGTGCCTGCCGGCTATACGGAGGTTGTAGGCCACTCCGATACGGGCAACACGGTAATGATAATGGTGAACGGCAAAATGTATATGAAGGCCGGTGTGTCGGGCCGTGACGTTGACGAACAATATTTGCGATAAAGTCAGCGGGGCGGTACCCCAGCGTTCCCTTTAATCGGGTGCCGCCCATTCTCAAATAAAATTTTGCACCTTGTGAGCCGTCAAGCCGAGTCCATGCCTCAGACGCGACGGAGGTTCGGTGCGCTCCGACGGGACCGAGACGCCAGCGACACGGCACGATGGTCGTAAACGCTCAACAAAGCGCGCAACCGATCGATTTCCGACAAGTCAATACTTTCGGACGTCGCGGTTGCGGTGAGCTTCATGCTTGTATTTTTTCACCGGGCCCGGCTCGCCGACATAACGCGGGTTCTGAGTGCAAGTGCCGCGATTGCCGGCCAGAACGTTAGGCACGCATTCCTCGACCGTGCGATATTGGCAGTCCCAGTATACCGACTGGGGTCCGCTGGATATCACCGCACACCAGGGGGCTTCGCTGGCCCGCAGCGGGTGCATATCAAACAACATGACTGTCATGACGACGGGTATGGCCAGAGTTGGAAATAAACGCATTGGAAAAAAGCGCATTTGTCAGCCTCACGGTTTCCGGCGCGCAAACCCAAACGTAACTACCAGCGGACCCGATCCGAGGCAGGTAGCGGCGCTCAAGTGATGACGATGTGTGAGCTAAGGTAGTGGCACAATGCGACGCAAGCAAGGCCGTCCCTGATCAAGGGAATTACAATGAGACGATGTCTGACGTTTAAGATGTTGTCGCTGGATGGTGTTGAATGCAGACTGTTTCTCTTGTTGGCGCATGATCGCTTGCGCGCCGGTCGTGGGCCGGTCCGATCATGCCGGTGCTAAGCCGAAGGCGCGGCCGGACCATGGCGATATCGTCCGGTGGTTAGCCCCCGCTGAATCGTTTCGGTTAGCGATCCGTCACCGCGCAATCGAAACCGTGCATTTGCGGCGGTATTGCGACCTTTCCGCTCCGAATGGAACCCGCCGCCCGCGTCTCTTCATCTTTGATTCATCGCAACACTTAAACTGTCATTCAAATTTTCTCTCGATGATCGCTGTGCTCGGACGGGACAAATGAGCCGGGCAACAGGGACGCGATGGACCGTCAGAGGGCTGATGCAATCGCGATAATGGGGAGGCCAAAATGGCGGACATCGAGATTGCGGCGGCGCTACCGGCCGCTGAACCGGCCGATGCCGGAGACTGCTTTACGCTCGGCATGATCTATTCCTCAGGGGCGGGCGTGGCGGTCGACTTGGTGCAGGCGCACATGTGGTTCAACATCGCTGCCATGCGCGGCCATGTCGACGGCGCGCGGCTGCGCCGCGAAATCGCCGAGCAGATGAGCGACAGCGAGATCGGCTTGGCCCAGCGCGCGGCGCGCGACTGGCTCAAAAGCCATCCGCAGGAACCGGTGCCGGTTGCGGTCGTGGCCATTCGCGTCGCCGCCTGATCGCTCAGGTTTTGCCGGCGAACTCCGCCAGCGCGTCGCGCAATGTGGCGACGACGCTTGGCCAATCGCCAATCGCCGATCGCCGGCTGACGCAACAGCCGTGCCCGCAGGTACCACGGGCTACTGTCGCCTGAGTCTTTTGTTTGCGCGTGATCTTGTCCGAGAACCGGTTCCCACTTTTCGGGATCATGCGCTAGTCGCGCGGGCGCTTCTTGCGCGCGCGCTTGGCCGGCCGCTCGGCGGGGCCGGTATAGAACTGGTTTGGCTCACAAAACCCGCCGATACCGGAGATCGTCGCGCGGCATTGCTCGATCGTGACGAAGCCGCAATTGGTGCCGCCGCCCCTGCCGCCGCTGTAGACGGCACACCATTTGTAGGGATCGGCGCTGCCGGCCGCCGGCATCAATACCACCGCCACGGCCGCAATGATCGTCGCTGCCAGGAGCCTGCGCATCGGACATCTCCTTGTCGGGTTCGCCTCAGCCAGGATAACCCCCTGCCGGCCGCCGTAGTTCGCGCTTTGGCAAATAATTCGATTGTCCCAGCCGGCTCAGTTCTTCTGCACCCAAAATTGATACATGCCGGAGAAGGTGTCCGGGTACTGCGTCTCCAGCGCGTGCCAACGGTCGAGATCGGTCGGCGACCATCCGGAATCGGCGAACAGCGCGCGGTAGCGCTGCAGCGTCTGCGGACTGAATTCAAAACCGATGAATTGCAAGTTCTGCTCGACGATAAAGGACTTTATTTCCGGAACGGTCATCCGCCGCTCCTGCACGTGGAACAGCAGATCGCGGCATTCGCTGGTGCTGAAAAAGTCGCCGACCCTGGCAATGCGGTTCAGCGGCGAACTCAACAAGTCTTGGCGGCAGCGGCGGATGTCGTCGGCGGTCGGACGATAGCCGTGCTCGGCGATGAAGGCGCGCGCCGCCACCACGTCGCGGCGGGCGATCTCGCTGTAAAGGCCGAGATGCATGAAGCCGTTCGGCCGCAGCAGCGCGAGCAGCGTTCGCCAGGCGCCGAGCGGATCGGCCATGTGATGCAGCACGCCGCTGGCATCGATCAGGTCGAAGGTTCTCCCGATCGACCCGAGCTTGAGGATATCGGCCTGGGCATAGTCGATCCGGTCCGCGATCTCCGCCGGTGTCTTGCGCCCGGCATAGCAGAGGCTCGACAGGCTGAGGTCGACCGCCAGGACGCGCGCATCCTTGTATGTGCGCGCCACCTCGATCGGATGCCGGCCGGTGCCGCAACCGGCGACCAGGATATCGGTCTCGCCGTCCTTGCCGAGGGCGCGAAACGGGGCCGAGGGGAACTGCCGGCGCAAATGCTCGTCGATCGTCAGCACCACGTTCGCGGTGGCGGCATGCACCCAGCGCGGGTAGGGGTTCTCCTCGTATTGCTGGCGCACCCGCTGCGAGACATCGTCCTCGATCGGCGTGAGACGCGGAATGGCGGCGCGCAGCTCGCGCTCCTGCAACGGCTCGCGCAACTGTTGGGTGAGCACGTCATCGACGGCCGGCGGCCAAGTTCGATCGAGCAGCGCCTGCGCATCGGACAGCGCATGCAGCGGCCGATACATCGCCAGCGCCGCGAGCGCCATCGGCGCGATGGCAGAGCCAGCGGCGAGCGCGTCGCCGAGCGCGGCTTTGAGTTGGTCGACTTGCGCGTCCTCGGCCGGCACGGTCGCGAAAACATATTCATTGATGAAGCACTGTTGCGCCAGCGCGCAGCAAAACGCGAGAACTGTGTCGTCGACCTGATGGCCGGCGAGAGCCCCATTTAGCAGCGACAGGCGCAGCGCGGTCAGCGCGCGCTCGATCGCGACATCGCGCATCGGCGTCGATTGCAACGTGAAAAGGAGCAACGGATCGGCCGCGATCGCGGCGAGGCCGGCGCTGCCGAGCAGTTGGCCCACCGGCAAACGGTTCGGCCAGGCCGCCGTCGCCTGGCGCATGGCCTCGCCGAGTGGCGGCAGCAGCGCGACCAGCGTCGCACAGATGGCGGTGAACTGGTCAAAGAGCTGCGGCATCAGCGCGAGCGACTGCGCGAAGCGCGCCGACGCCTCGCTGAGCTTGCCTTGCGCCAGCAGGACAACGCCGAGATTGTTGCTGGCCTCGGCGTGATCCGGCTTGAGCAGCAGCAGACGCTTGTAGAGCCGGGCCGCTGCCGCGAGCTCGTTATTCTGCTGATATTGGGCGGCCTCGGCGAACAATTGCTTGACCGGATCCGCTGCCGGCGGGAGCCGCATACCTGGTCCGGGCAGCGGGCTCTGCTTGCTCGCGGCGCGGCGCTGTTTCCGGTTCATGCAGCTCACATCCCATCGGTTCATGCCGGCTGCAGCCGGGCGCTAGTGTCCCGATTCCGAAGTTCGCAAAACTTTGCAGCACACACCGATGCGAACTTCGGAATCAAAGGGACACTAGCAATTTTACGATTCTAGTGCGGTTATGGATTTGAAGTTCCTGTTTGGACTCGCGGAGACAAGAGCAGGAACTTCAAATCCACCGCACTAGTCGGTTCACGTGCCGTCTTCGCTGAGCGGTTTCAAGTACAATATTACGCAAAGGCGCAGGGGGGGGTGGAACGACGCCGCGCCGAACGGTTTGACCGCGCAATACAGAATCTATACGCCTTCCCACACAGCGGAGCTGTGGCCGAGTGGCTGAAGGCGGCGGTTTGCTAAACCGTTATACGCTCCAAAGGCGTATCGAGGGTTCGAATCCCTCCGGCTCCGCCAGCCTTCGCCGCTCCGCGGCTTCGGCTCGGCGAGCCCTCTCGTACGAAGGCGGGCTTTCATTTCGCCGCTTCGGCTGGCAAGCCAGCCTTTCGTGCGAAGGCTGCCCGTCGTAGCCCGAATCGTTTCGGCCGGCCCGTGATGCCGTCATGGTTAACTCTCATTAGGCGCAAATCCCGCCCGGTGACGGCTGCCTTCGGAATGGGCGTGCTTTGATCCGCGACCCAGCCAACCGTGCCAAAACCTCGATTTCGGCGGCCATGGTACTATAACACTTCTACATCGCGGCTTGTTTCGAGTATCGGCCGCGGCCGATAATTATACTAACGTGTTGTAATTAAACGTGAAATGCAAAAACAACGAACGAAGACGGCGCCCGTCCCGGGCATCGCCCCGGGCCGATATGCCTTGCGTGTTTTTTACGCAACACTCGGCCGAAAAGCACCCCAACAGCCTGTGGGAAGGGTGCTTCTTCGTTGCGCGGTAGGGCTCAATCGCTAATGTCTCAGGTGCGACGGAGGGGGGCATCCCCGTGTCGTGCTGTCCGGTTGGTGGATTGCATCAAGTGTTTCGACCCAGGTTTGCTTTCTTAAAGTTGCTTGCAAAGTCGGGTCGTTCGCAGGGTGTGAAAAGTTTCACCGGGAAGCGGGGAGCAAGGGGAAGTTCCTTCGGTGCGGTCGCACTGGGCGGATACGGAACCCTCTCACGATTAACAATGTTTGGAGGTTCAAGATGAAGATGGTGAAAAGCCTTCTCCTGGGCACCGCAGCGGGTCTCGTTGCGATGGCTGGGGCGCAGGCCGCCGATCTTCCCGTAAAGGCCAAGCCGGTCCAGTACGTGAAGATTTGCAGCCTGTACGGTGCGGGGTTCTATTACATCCCGGGCACCGATATGTGCTTGAAGATGGGCGGTTGGATGCGGGCAGAATTTGGCCAAAACGTCAATTCAAGCTTGACGTTTGGTCCGATGGTCGGCGGCCGGGCTACCCGGACCGACCAAAATGACTACGCACAGCGGACCCGCGGTTACATCACTGCGGATGCGCGTAACCAGACCGAATACGGCACGTTGCGCAGCTATATCAACGTGGGCGTTAGCCAAGACAGTCCGAACGCCACAGCGTTCGGCACCCTCAGCGTCAACCGCGGCTTCATCCAGTGGGCGGGTTTCACGTTTGGTTCCGCGCAATCGTTCTTCGACTTCTACAGCCCGGCTGCGACCCAATACTTCGGCTACACGACCCAGAGCGATACCGGCGACACCGGTTGGCGCGTTGCGTCTTACACCGCGCAGTTCGGCAACGGCTTGTCGGGCACCATTGGGTTCGAAGAGTCGAGGCGTGGGCTAGTCGTAAACACCGGCACCCAGGTCGTTACTGGGACTACAGTGCTAGCCGGCCTCACGCCGACGGCGGCTGGAAATCAGATGGGCATCCGCTATCCGGATGTCGTTGCCAACCTGCGCATCGATCAGGCTTGGGGCTCCGCTCAATTGATGGGCGCTTTGCATGATGCCAGCGGTGGCTACTATGGAACCACTGCGGGGACCGGTGGTCCTGGCAATACGACGGGCTATGCGCTCGGCGCCGGCATCAAGCTGAACGCTCCGATGATCGGCGCGGGCGACTTCTTCCAGGCACAGGTCAACTACGGCAAGGGTGCCATAGCCTATCTGGCCTATCTTCAGGGTGCCGCGGGCGTGCTCGGCCGCACGGCTTTTACCAGGTATAGTGGTAATTCGTTCGGCTATGGGTGGCTCACCGATGGCGTTTACACCGGGGCGGCCGGTGGTAGCGTCCAGTTGACGGAGGCTTGGGGCGTTAACGCGGCTTACGAGCACTTCTGGAACCCGCGCTGGAAGACGTCGATCTATGGCTCTTATCTGAGCGTCAACTACAACGACACCGCCAGTCTGGCACTCTGTGGGATGACCGGGCTTGCGGTTGCGGCGGCTTCCTGTAACAGCGACTTTTCGTATTGGGCTGCCGGTACGCGCACCCAGTGGAATGTCACGAAAGACTTCTACATGGGTCTCGACGTGCTCTATGCGAAGCTGAACACCGCGTCCTCGGGCGTTGCGACGCTTGCGTCCAGTGGTGCACAGCCAGGGGGTGCCTACAC
Organism: Hyphomicrobiales bacterium; assembly: GCA_016185205.1. Taxonomy (GTDB): domain Bacteria; phylum Pseudomonadota; class Alphaproteobacteria; order Rhizobiales; family Xanthobacteraceae; genus Pseudolabrys. The sequence goes on from JACPOA010000001.1 coordinate 22,215, forward strand.
GCTCAAGAACCAGGACGCTTGGTCGTTCCGCTTCCGCGTCCATCGCGACTTCTATCCCTGATCGGTTGATCAAGGTTAGTTAGTTAAGAACCCCCGACGGGAAACCGCCGGGGGTTTTTCTTGTGCGCGCGGTTCAAGCAGCAGCGCGAAGGTTGTCATTCCCCGCGTTCCTTCCGTCGTTCCCCGCGACCCGTCTTCGCCAACCGCCTTCGTCCGAAGGCGGACTTCGGCGGTCAAGAGGCTCCGACGGGCTTGGACATCAGCCCTCCGTAGCTTTAGCGAAGGAGGGAGGCGGGGAATCCAGTCATCACAGAGTGCGCGGTGGTTACTGGCTTCCGGGGGCTCTTGAAACTGGTAACATTCATGTTACCTTAGGTGCATGCTCGAAATCCGTTACTATGTAGCTGCGGGCAGTCAGCAGCCTTTCGCAGAATGATTTGCCGATTTGGAGCCGGTGGCCAGGGCCAGAGTCACGCGCGCCATCGCCCGCATGGAGCAGGGCAACCTCTCTCAGGTGAAGGCGGTCGGCGAAAGCGTGTTCGAATATCGAATCGATTTCGGCCCGGGCTATCGGGTCTATTTCGGGCGCGATGGCGACGTATTGGTGATCCTGCTGACGGGCGGTACGAAGAAGCGTCAACAACGAGACATCGATGCGGCGCATGCGTATTGGCAGGACTACAAACAAAGCAAGCGCCGGCGGCGCTGAATGGAGACGAGAGATGGCAAAAACAAAAAAATTCAAGGAACTGGTCCAGCACCATGCGAGGACTGACAAGAAATTCGCAGAGGCGCTTCTGCGCGAGGGCATTGACGCGATGCTGAGCGGCGATGTGGACACCGGAAAGACCGTCCTTCGCGACTACATCAAGGCGACAATCGGCTTCGAGAAACTGGGGCAGGCAACCGCGACGCCGTCGAAGAGCCTGATCCGCATGTTCGGACCGCGTGGCAACCCCCAGGCCAAAAACCTGTTCAGCGTCATCGGGTGTCTGCAAAAGCGGGCGGGCCTCCGGCTTCGCGTCGCCGCATAGCGCCGCGCCAACCGCAGGGAACGCAACTCATGGCTATCGTTCGCCGAACGCTGGACCACATCCGCCGGATGAAACCGAGGATTAACCGCGCCAAAATCGATGCGACGATGGAAGCAGACATCCGTCGGCACATGATCGAGGACGGCCAAGACCCGGACCGCAACCTTTCGGACTTTACCCCGGTCGTTCCTCCGCAGGTGCTGCGCAAGCATCTCGGCATGACACAGGCGAAGTTCGCCAGGGCGCTGCGCATTCCGTTGTCGACGCTGCGCAATTGGGAGCAGGGTCGCGTGCTGCCCGATCCGGCGGCCCGCTCGCTGCTGACCATCGTTGCCAGGAATCCCAAGGCGGCGCTCAAGGCGCTGGCGGTGTAATTCATTGCGGAATCGATAGCAGGACGCGTCAGCCTCTCGCGTCAACACCGTCCGATGAAATCCGCGATCCGTCCAATCACGTCGGCTTCCGCCAACAGCGGCGCATGCCCCTGGTCGGGGACTTCGAGCGTCTCGAGCGCAGGGTGGTGCGCGCGCATCGCCTCCACCGTGGCCGCCGACAGCAGATCGGAATTGGCGCCGCGGATCGCCATCAGCGGCACAGCGCTGAGCGCGTCGAACTGCGCCCACAGCGGCGGCAGCGGCCGCTCGAAATCGATGCCCTGCATGGTCTTGGCGAGATTGACGTCGTAGGTCGGCACCAGGCGGCCGTCTTCCTGCTTGAAAGTGCGGTGCGCGGCCGCCAGCCAGTCGTCGGGCGTGAGCTTGGGGAACTGGTGATCGAACAGCCGGCGCAGAATCTCGGCGGCTTCCTCGAAGCTGCGCGGTTGCGGCAGCTTGCCGACATAGCCCTTGATGCGCAGCAGCCCCTTCGGCTCGATCACCGGGCCGATATCGTTGAGCACGCAGCCTGCGATCGCGCTCGGCCGCAGCGCCGCCAGCAGCATGGCCAGAATGCCGCCGCGCGAGGTGCCGACGATGATCGCCGGCAGACAGTCGAGCGCGGTCGCCGCCGCCAGCACGTCGGCGAGCTCGACAGGAAACGAATAATTGGCGGGGTTGCGGTCATAGGCGGATTGCCCGCGGCCGCGATAGTCGAGCGCGATCACGCGGCGCGGGCAGGCGGCATCATGGGCCAGCGCCTCGGCCAGCGCGTCGAAATCGTCCGCGGTGCGTGCCAGCCCCGGCAGGCAGAGCACCGGCAAGGCGGGCGCGCTGCGCCGGCCATGGCTGCGCGCATGCAGCCGCAGCCCGTCGGGCGCGGAGATGAAGGTCGCGGTGGGGGCGGAAGCGGACATGGCGCTCAAGGGCGATGATGCGGTCGCCGCATCATCGCCGATAATATGACAGCCGTCGACTAATTAGCCCCGCCGCGCCGCATGTCGGCCTCGACCACCAGCTTGCTGCCGCCGCCGAAGCGGGCGCGGTAGACCTGCAGGTTCTCCATGATCCGCTGCACGTAATTACGTGTTTCAGCAATAGGTATGCGCTCGACCCAATCGACCGGATCGACCTTGGGATCGCGCGGGTCGCCATGGGCGGCGATCCACTGCCGCACCCGGCCGCGGCCGGCATTGTAGCCGGCGAAGGTGAGGATATAGGAGCCGTTGTAGCCTTTGAGCAGGATAGACAGTTCGGCGGTGCCCATCTGCATGTTGTAGATCGGATCGCTGAGCAGGCGGCCGCGGTTGTACTCGGCATTGAACACCTTGGCGGTGTCTTTCGCCGCCTCCGGCGTCACCTGCATGAAGCCCATGGCATGCGCGGTCGAGATGACCTTCTGGTTGAAGTGGCTCTCCTGGCGCGCGATCGAATAGGTCACCGCCGGATCGACCGGCGGCGCGATCGGCTTGAAGTCGGGCAGGCCGACGATCGGATAGGCGTAGTAGTCGAGCGGCAGGCCGCGCCCATAGCCGCCCTTGCCGAGCATCAGCATGGCGCGGCCGTCGCCGTGCTGGCCGGCGACTTCACCGAGCATGGCCATGCCGGCGCTATCGGTGCCGCTTTCGCCGAGCTCGGCGTAGATCGAGGCCAGCATGTCGCGCTCGTCGAGCGCGTAGAGAATTTGCGCGGCGCGCACCACTTCGAGCTTGCTGAGCATTGCACGCTCTTCCGGCGTGAACTGCGGCGGACCGCGCAGACCCAGGTCGGTCAGCCCCAGCCGCGCGCGCGCGAGCTGGCCGTAATAGGTGGCGGTATACTGCGCCCCCGTTTCGTAGAATTCCTTGGCCTTGGCGCGCTGCCCCATGGCCTCGGCCGCGCGTCCCTGCCAATAGCCGGCGCGCCCGAGCGCGTGCGGATTGACGGTGCCCAGCGGGATCTGAGCGAAATGGCTGGCGGCGGTGGCCGCATCGTGCAGGTAGCGCAGCGCGATCCAGCCGGCGGTGAAATACGCATCGACCCGGTAATTGCCTTTCATCGGCGGGGCGGCTTCGCGCGCCACGCGATAGGCGGTCTGCGCGTCTTTGTCGTCGAGCAGCTTGCGCACCAGCAGGCGGCGTTCCACCCACCATTGATCGAGATCGACCGACTCGGCGGGATCCTTGGGCGCGGTCAGGATCAGTTTGCCGGCGTCTTCCGACTTATTGTTGATGCGCAGCCACCGCACGCGCGCAAAGATGTAGCCGGCCTCGCCGCGCGCGGCCGCTGGCACCGCGTCGAGCAGCGCCTTGGCATTGCCGGCCTTGCGGATCACCGCCGCGCGCGCGCGGCCAACCGCCAGATCGTTGCCGCCGAGCCGCTCGGCCGCGCGCATGCCGGCCTCGACGTCCTCGGCATAGAAGCGATGCTCCATGCGCGCCTTGTGGTCGGCGCGCGTGAGCATATCGCCGAACATCTCGAGCACGCGTTTCTCGACATCGGCGCTGGAATCATCCTCGCGCCAGGCTTTGCGCACCAGCGCGGCGGCGCCGGCGCGATCGCCCTGCGCCAGCAGCGCACGCGCCAGCATGTAGCGGCCCTTGGCGGTGGACGGCGCACGCTGGGCGAAGAAGGCGCGCACCCTGGCGTCGTCGAGCCGGTCGTTCCACAAGGCGTTCTCGGCGCGGCGGCGGAACAGCGGGGCGTGCGGCCAGCTCGGATTGGCCTCCAAGAAGCCGGCATAGCGCTGGAAGCTAGGCTGGGTGTTGTCGCTGCGCAGGATCACCCAGTCGGCGAGCTTGCGCGCCACCGGATCGGCGATGGTCTTGGCGGTGGCATCTGCGTCCGCCGCCTTGCCCTTGCGCGTGGCCTCGATCACCTGCTTGACGGCCGCGATATCGGCGGCCGAGGTGGCGGCGGTGGGCGCGATGGCGAACGGGCCGGCGGTCGGACGCAGCATCGGCGTGAAGGTGGCGCTGCTGGCAAACAGCGAGCCGCGCAAGCCGACATTGGCCTGGGCGAAGGCCGACAGGCCGCGCTCGGACGGGCGGGACTGCGGCAGCGGGGCCTTGCGGGCGGCGGCCGTCACCGGTTCCTTTGTCTTGGCGAGCGGGGCGGGCTGCTTGGCCGCGATGATGGCGGGCCGTGGGCGCGGCAAGGGAACTTTCTGAGCCGCGGCCATAACCGGTCCACCGACCAACGCGCCGGTCGCCGCCACGGCCCCGACCAGGCCCAGCAGGTTCCAATTAGTTCCGTACATTCAAGCCTTTGCCCTTAAGTCCCGGCGACCCGACTCAAGGCCGCACAACGCGTCTGGCCTCCCCATTAAGCCAATATGGTTGATGAAGGGATACCCCTAATTTGTCGCGATCGTTAACCCCGAACGGGGGCAAAACCGGGGCGGCGGCATCGATCAAGCCTATTCATGGACGCATTCGACCGGAGGGCTTTCATCGCCGCGGGCGACCCGATATTGATGGGTTTCACGTCCCTACGCTTGGTGGAGAAGTCGTGCCATGACCGCCCAAATGTCAGCGAAGACGAGCTTTCGAGGCTCCTTCACCGCGCTCGTCACGCCGTTCAAAAACGGCGCGCTCGACGAAAAGGCGTTCCGCGAGCTGGTCGATTGGCAGATCGGCGAGGGCACCAACGGCCTGGTGCCGGTCGGCACCACCGGCGAGAGCCCGACGTTGTCGCATGCCGAGCACGACCGGGTGGTGGAATGGTGCGTCGACCAGGCCAAGGGCCGGGTGCCGGTGATCGCCGGGGCCGGCTCGAACTCGACCGCCGAGGCGATCGAACTGTCGCAGCACGCCGAGAAGGCAGGCGCCGACGCGGTGCTGATCGTGACGCCCTATTACAACAAGCCGACCCAGGAGGGGCTGTACCAGCACTACAAGGCAATCAACGACGCCATCGGCATTCCGATCATCATCTACAACATCCCCGGCAGATCAGTCATTGACATGTCGGTCGACACCATGAAGCGGCTGTTCGAGTGCAAGAACATCGCCGGCGTCAAGGATGCCACCGCCAATATGGTGCGGGTGTCGCAGCAGCGCGCGGAGCTGGGGCCCAATTTCAATCAGATGTCGGGCGAGGACGCCACCTGCCTCGGCTTCATGGCGCATGGCGGCCACGGGTGCATTTCGGTGACCTCGAACGTGGCGCCGCGGCTGTGCGCCGAATTCCAGGGCGCGTGCCTGAAGGGCGACTACGCCACCGCGCTCAAGCTGCAGGACAAGTTGATGCCGCTGCACACGCATCTGTTCGTCGAGACCAATCCGGCGCCGGCCAAGTATGCGCTCTCGGTGCTCGGCAAGTGCGCCGACACGGTGCGGCTGCCAATGGTGCCGCTGTCGGACAAGTCGAAGGCGCTGGTGCGCGAGGCCATGGTGCACGCCGGGTTGATCAATTAGCGCGTGATCCCGAAAAGTGGGCCCCGGTTTTCGGACAAGATCACGCGCCGGCAAAACAGCATGCTTGAAGAATTCAAGAAATTCGCGCTGCGCGGCAATGTGGTCGATCTCGCCATCGGCGTGATCATCGGCGCGGCCTTCGGCGCCATCGTGCAGTCGCTGGTCGGCGACATCATCATGCCGGTGGTGGGCGCCGTCACTGGCGGGCTCGACTTTTCGAACTACTTCCTGCCGCTCTCGCACCAGGTCACGGCCGGCACCTTAGTTGAGGCAAAAAAACAAGGCGCTGTATTGGCTTGGGGGAGCTTTCTCACTATCGTCATTAACTTCATCATCATCGCTTTTGTGCTGTTTTTGGCGATCCGCGCGCTCGGCCGCATGATGGCCAAGGAAGCCGAGAAGGCCCCGGCGCTGTCGAAGCAGGAACAGCTGCTCACCGAAATCCGCGATCTGTTGAAGTCGCGCTGAACATCTATAAAGAACCTCATGGCCGAAAAACCCGAGCGCCGCTTCAAGGCGGTGGCCGAAAACCGCAAGGCGCGGTTCAACTACGAGATCGGCGAGGTCATCGAGGCCGGCATCGTGCTGACCGGCAGCGAGGTCAAATCGCTGCGCGCCGGCAAGGCCACCATCGCCGAATCCTACGCCGACGCGCGCGCCGGCGAGATCTGGCTGATCAACGCCAATATCCCGGAATATCTGCAGGCGCACCGCTACAATCATCTGCCCAAGCGGCCGCGCAAGCTGCTGTTGCATCAGCGCCAGATCAACAAGCTCGCCGGCGCGGTCGAGCGCGAGGGCATGACCATCGTGCCGCTCAGGCTCTATTTCAACGAGCGCGGCCGCGCCAAGATCGCCATCGCGCTCGGCAAAGGCAAGAAGCTGCACGACAAGCGCGAGACCGAGAAAAAACGCTCCTGGGAGCGCGAGCGCGGCCGGCTGATGCGGGAGAAGGGCTGAAGCCGGCCCGCCGCGCGCTTCCGGGTTGCGTCTACTGGATCACGCCGCAGGCGATACGACCACCGGCATCGCCGGTCGGGTCGGTCTTGTAGTCGTCGCTGCCGGCATGGATGACCAAGGCCGAGCCGTCGGCGTCGTATACCGAGTTCGGCTTGCCCTTCTCGAGCGTGATGTTGGCGTTCACCACTTCGACCGTCAGGTCGCCGCTCTGCGGGATGTGCAGGTTGGGCATATCGCCGGCGTGATAACCTTCCGCCGCCAGCATGCCATGCTTTTTGTTGGTCGGATTGAAGTGGCCGCCGGCCGAGGTGAAAGGCGCCTCGCATTTGCCGACCGCATGCACGTGGAAGGCGTGCTCGCCGGGCGGCATGCCTTTGACAGAAACATTGATCAGCACGCCATGCGGCGTCTGGGTCAGGTTGGCCGAGCCCACGTCCTTGCCCCCGGCATCCTTCAACGCGGCGGTGGTGGTTTGTGCCGCCGCAGGCAGCGTCGGCGCGCCAAGAAGGATCGCCGCGAAGGCGCCGAACATCAGCCGTTCGATGGTCGTCATGATGTAGCTCCCCGGTGTTGTATGTTTCAGTATGGAGCGGAACTGGCGGCCGGCCCAAGAGTTCGGGGCCTTGACCGGATAATTGCAATCACGATGCTGTGAAGGCGCTGCCGCAAGGACCACCCGCCATGCCGCCGACCCGGCTCGATCACTGCGTCATCCACGTCTCCGACTGGGAGCGCTCGAACGCCTTCTACACCCAGGTCATGGGCGCCGAGCTGGTGGCGCGGCCGGTCGGCTTTGCCTATCGCTTCGGCGACAAGCAGCTCAACGTGCACGGCCCCGGCGTGGCGCCTGCGGAAGTGGCGCGGCTGCCAGTGCAGCCCGGCAATTCCGATCTGTGCTTCGAATGGCGCGGGCCGATCGCGGACGCCATCGCGCACCTCAAGGCACACGGCGTCGCGGTCGAGCGCGGGCCGTTGCAACGCTTCGGCGCCAAGGGGCCCGGCACGTCGGTCTATTTCCGCGATCCGGATGGGTCGCTGATGGAATTTATGTCTTATGGAGCTGTTAAATGACCGAAGCGCCCGGCACGCATGATCCGAATATCCTGCCGCCCAATATTCCGGCGCCGCTGGACGACGGTGCGGCCAAGCATCTCGCAGGCCAGCGCATGCCTGACCTCGCGTTGCCGGCGACTGATGGCACAAGCGTCAACCTGTCGAAGCTCGTGGGCCGCACTGTCGTCTACATCTACCCGCGCACCGGCGTGCCGGGCGTCGATCTGCCGTCGGGCTGGAACGATATTCCGGGCGCGCGCGGCTGCACGCCGCAGTCCTGTTCGTTCCGCGATTATTTCGACGAGCTCAAGCGGCTGGGCGTGGCGCAGCTTTACGGGCTGTCGACGCAGGACACCGCCTACCAGCAGGAAGCGGCGACACGATTGCATCTGCCGTTCGCGATCCTGTCGGACGAAAAGCTCGCGCTCACCATGGCGCTCAGGCTGCCGACCTTTACGGTCGTCGGCGTGACGCTGTTGAAGCGCATGGCGCTGGTGATCGATGCTGGCACTATCACCAAGGCATTTTACCCGGTGTTTCCGCCCGACCAGAGCGCAGCCGAGGTGATTGGCTGGCTTCAGTCTAAATAACTTCGCACCTTCACAAACACATCGCGAAACATCTCCGGCGTGAGCACGCCGGTATTGGTGTTGTAGCGCGAGCAATGATAGCTGGAGAACAGCGCGAACCTGCCCAGCATATTCTTGCCGCCATGCTTGAATGGCGTGGCCGATTTCTTGCCGCCGAACGTGGTCACCACGCTGTCGTGCGCGATCTTTCCGAGCGCGACCAGCACCTTCAGCTTCGGCATCTCAGTGATGGTGGCTTGCAGGAAATCGCGGCAGGTCGCGATTTCAAGGGGGGTCGGCTTGTTCTCCGGCGGCACGCAACGCACTGCATTGGTGATGCGGCAGTCGAGCAATTCCAGCCCGTCGTCGGGATGCGCGCCGTATTGGCCGCGCGCGAAGCGATAACGCGCCAGCGTCTCGTACAGCAGCACGCCGGCATAGTCGCCGGTGAACGGGCGCCCGGTGCGGTTGGCGCCTTGCAGGCCGGGGGCGAGCCCAACGATCAGCACGCGCGCATCGAGCGGGCCGAACGAAGGCACCGGCGCGTTGAACCAAGTCGGTTCATTCGCGCGCCAGGATTTTCGGAACGCCGCCAGCCGCGGGCAACGCGGGCAGTTGCGCCCGGGTTTGCCATTGGCTTGCGGCATATCGTTCAAAAAACTTATTCGAAATTCTCGTCGTCGTCATCCGCCCCGGCGCCGGCGCGCTGCGGCACCGGCGGACGCTGCAGGAATTGCGGCGTGTGTTGCCCCGGTTCGCCGACGCGGCTGTCGTCGCGCGGACCGCGTGCCACCTCGCGCGCGGCGCGTTCGGCCGGATCGCGGCCGATCTTGCCCTGCAGCGTGACGATGTCGGTGAAGATGTCGGCCTGCCGGCGCAGCTCGTCGGCGATCATCGGCGGCTGCGTCGCGATGGTCGAGATCACGGTGACGCGCACGCCCTTGCGTTGCACGGCTTCCACCAGCGAGCGGAAATCGCCGTCGCCGGAGAACAGCACCATGTGGTCGATGGTGCCGGCGATCTCCATGGCATCGACCGCGAGCTCGATGTCCATGTTGCCCTTGATCTTGCGCCGCCCGGTCTGGTCGACGAATTCCTTGGTCGCCTTGGTGACGACCGAATAGCCGTTGTAATCGAGCCAATCGATCAGCGGGCGGATGGATGAATATTCCTGATCCTCGATCACCGCGGTGTAATAGAACGCCCGCAGCAGGTAGCCGCGCGACTGGAACTCGCGCAGCAGCTTCTTGTAGTCGATGTCGAAACCCAGCGATTTGGCGGTGGCGTAAAGATTCGCACCATCAATGAACAATGCGATTTTCTCACCCGGGACTGTCATGGTTCTCTCTCATAATCCTCGCAACCTAAGCCGAAATTCCCGATCCTGCGCACGCCCCGGCGCGCGAGAAGCGTGGGACACGGCAGCGTTGGATCGGTGTTAAACGGACGGCACCCTCGGTTAATCGCGGCGGCACCGCGCAATCACGCCCTTGCCGATAAAATCCAGTCGGTTCGGCCTGCTTGCTATTTCGTTCGGTAACAGAGGCTTGCGTCCAAACCAAGACAAAAATGCTTGAACTTTCGCCCGGTAGGGGCTACCTACCGGTTGAATTTCACGACAAAGTTCCATCCGAGGAGTGGCGAGCCGATGGCCCGTGTCACCGTAGAAGATTGCATCGATAAGGTTGAGAATCGCTTCGATCTCGTCCTGCTGGCGAGCCACCGGGCGCGCATGATCTCGTCCGGGTCGCAGATCACCGTCGAGCGCGACAACGACAAGAATCCGGTCGTGTCGTTGCGCGAGATCGCGGAAACCACCGTCTCGCCGGGCGATCTGAAGGAAGACCTGATCCACAGCCTGCAGAAATATGTCGAGGTCGACGAGCCCGAGCCCGAGGTGCCGCTGATCGGCGCCGATGCCGGCGCCAGCGTCGATTCCGACGACCGCGAGGTCACGGCCGACCGGATGACCGAGGAAGAGCTGCTCAAGGGCCTCGAGGGCCTGGCGCCGCCGGAAGAAGTGCCGGAAGAGGACGCCGAATAGGCGTTGGCGACCGCATTTTTCGCGTTTTTTATAATAAGGCCCGGCCGCTCGCGCCGGGCCTTTTTGTTAACGAGCCGACAAACCCTTGCGACCACAACGAAATGACGTGATATCTGAAATGACGTGATATCTTATGGAAGTTGAGCCGCCGCGCGCAATTTTGCGCCCCGGACGGCTCCGAGGCCCGCAATGCCCCGTACGCGCTCCGATCTGCCGCGCATGCAAAAGCAGTCCCCGACCCGGGCGCCGCTCGCAGCGGCTGCTGCCCCCGCGCCGCAAGCCATTGAAAAACCTGCCCAATCCAAGAAGCCGCCACAGATGATGCGGCAATATGATCTGGTCGAGCGGGTGCGCCGCTACAATCCCAAAACCAACGAGGCCTTGCTCAACCGTGCCTATGTCTACGCCATGAAGGCGCATGGCGAGCAGCGCCGCGCCTCCGGCGATCCCTATTTCTCCCACCCGATCGAGGTGGCGGCCATTCTCACCGACCTCAAGCTCGACGACGCCACCATCGCTGCCGCGCTGTTGCATGACACCATCGAGGACACCGAAGCCACGCGCGCCGAGATCGACAGCCTGTTCGGGCCCGATATCGGCCGGCTGGTCGAGGGCCTGACCAAGTTGAAGAAGCTCGACCTGGTCACCAAGGAGGCCAAGCAGGCGGAAAACCTGCGCAAGCTGTTATTGGCGATCGCCGCCGATGTGCGCGTGCTGCTGATCAAGCTCGCCGACCGCCTGCACAATCTGCGCACGCTCTGATACATGCCGGTCGTTGCGCGCCGGCGCGCCGCCGAGGAGACGCTGGAAATCTATGCCCCGCTTGCCGGTCGCATGGGCATGCACGAGATGCGCGAGGAGCTTGACGACCTGGCGTTCCGCGAGCTCTATCCGGAAGCCCATGGGGTGGTGTCGGGACGGCTCAATGCGCTGGCCGAGCGCAACCGGCTGCTGATTTCCGACATCGAAAAACAGCTCACCAAGAAGCTCGCCGATCGCGGCATCGAGGCGAAGGTGCTCGGCCGGCGCAAGCGCTCCTATTCGATCTGGCGCAAGATGGAGCGCAAGTCGGTCGGCTTCGAGCAGCTGTCCGACATCTTCGGCTTCCGCGTGATCGTGAAGACGCTGGCCGACTGCTATCAGGCGCTCGGCATCGTACATACCACCTGGCCGGTGGTGCCGGGCCGCTTCAAGGATTACGTCTCGACGCCGAAACAGAACGATTACCGCTCGATCCACACCACGGTGATCGGCCCGAGCAAGCAGCGCGTCGAGCTGCAGATCCGCACCACCGAGATGCACGAGATCGCCGAATACGGCATCGCCGCGCACGCGCTCTACAAGGACGGCGCCGGCTCGCCGACCGAATTGCTGTCGCGCGAATCGACCGCCTATGCCTGGCTGCGCCGCACCATCGAACTGCTGGCGGAAGGCTCCAACCCGGAAGAGTTCCTCGAGCACACCAAGCTGGAGCTGTTCCACGACCAGGTGTTCTGCTTCACGCCCAAGGGCAAGCTGATCGCGCTGCCGCGCAAGGCGACGCCGATCGATTTCGCTTATGCGGTGCACACCGACGTCGGCAATGCCACGGTCGGCTGCAAGATCAACGGCCAGATCGCGCCGCTGACTTCCGAGCTCGGCAATGGCGACGAGGTCGAGATCATCATCGCCAAGGCGCAAACCGCGCCGCCGGCGGCCTGGGAGTCGCTCGTGGTCACCGGCAAGGCGCGCGCGGCGATCCGGCGCGCGACCCGCACGGCGGTGCGCACGCAATATGCCGGGCTTGGCCGCCGCATCGTCGAGCGGTTGTTCCAGCGCGCCAAGATGGCCTATTCCGACGAGAAGCTGACCGGCGCGCTGCCGCGGCTGGCGCGCACCTCGCTCGAGGAGGTGATGGCGGCGGTCGGACGCAGCGAGCTGAAAGCCTCCGATGTCGCCCGCGCCATGTATCCCGACTACAAGGAGGAGCGCGCCGCCGTCATGGCGGTGAAACCGAAGTCCGAGAGCGGCTGGTTCGGCCTGAAGAAGCTGACCTCGGTGAAGTTCAAGGTGCCCAATACGGTCGGGCCGGCGATTCCGATCCGCGGCATCAATGGCGACCTGCCGGTGCGCTTTGCGCCCGATGGCGGCGCGGTGCCGGGCGACCGCATCGTCGGTATTCTCACGCCGGGCGAGGGCATTACCATCTACCCGATCCAGTCCGCCGCCTTGAGCGCGTTCGAGGAGACGCCCGAGCGCTGGCTGGACGTGCGCTGGGACGAGGAGGAAAACACCCCGCGGCGTTTCCCGGCGCGCATCGCGGTGCAATCGGTGAACGAACCCGGCTCGCTTGCCCAAATTGCACAAGTGATCGCCGAGCATGACGGCAATATCGATAATATCCGCATGACGCGGCGGGCGCCCGACTTCACCGACGTACAGATCGATCTGGAGGTCTACGACCTCCAGCATCTCACCGCCATCATCGCGCAATTACGCGCCAAGCCGGTGGTGGCGAAGGCGGAACGGGTGAACGGGTAAAATAATATGAGTGCGCCCCGCCTTCGCCTCGGCGTCAATGTCGACCACGTCGCCACCATCCGCAACGCGCGCGGCGGGCGGCATCCCGATCCGGTGCGCGCCGCCAAGCTGGCGATCGCGGCCGGCTGCGACGGCATCACCGCGCATCTGCGCGAGGATCGCCGCCATATCCGCGACGACGATATCGCGCGGCTGAAGGCTGCGATCGACAAGCCGCTCAATTTCGAAATGGCGGCGACCGAGGAGATGACGGCCATCGCACTTGCCACCAAGCCGCACGCGGTATGCCTGGTGCCGGAAAAGCGCACCGAGCGCACCACCGAAGGCGGGCTCGACGCGGTGCGCCAGCACGCGCAGCTCAAGCCGGTGATCCATAAGCTCAAACATGCCGGCATCCGGGTCTCGCTGTTCATCGCCGCCGCGCCGGCGCAGATCGAGGCGGCGGCCGAACTGGGCTCAGCCGTGATCGAGATCCACACCGGCTCCTGGTGCGACGCGCTGACCGAAGGACGCGTCGCGGAGGCCGATGCCGAATGGCAGCTGATCCGCGCCGGCGCGCTGCTGGCCAAGAGCTTCGGTCTGGAAGTGCATGCCGGCCACGGTCTCGACTATGCGAGCGCGGAAATCATTGCGGCGCTGCCGCAGATCGTCGAGCTCAATATCGGGCACTTCCTGGTGGGCGAGGCGGTGTTCGAAGGCCTGGCGGAAACCGTCAAATTCATGCGCGCGGCGATGGATCGCGGCAGAGTCAAAGCCAGCACATCATGATCATCGGGCTCGGCTCCGACCTCTGCGACGTGCGGCGCATCGAGAAGGTGCTCGAACGTCATGGCGAGCGCTTTCTCGCCCGCATCTTCACGCCGGCCGAACGCGCCAAGGCCGATCGCCGCGCCAATCGCGCGGAAACCTACGCCAAGCGTTTCGCCGCCAAGGAGGCCTGCGCCAAGGCGCTCGGCACCGGTCTGCGGCGCGGGGTGTTCTGGCGCGACATGGGGGTGGTGAACCTGCCGGGCGGACGGCCCACCATGAAGCTCACCGGCGGCGCCCTCGCGCGCTTACAGGCGATCACGCCGGCCGGCTGCGAGGCCAGGATCGAGGTTTCGCTGACCGACGAAGGCCCGACCGCGCAGGCCATTGTCATCATCTCGGCGGTGCCTTTACAGGCGACGAAAAGTCCTGCGTGAACCCAGGAATCCCATTACGACCAACTGCTTATATGACGGTGCTGGGTTTCATTGCGTGCTGGGGGACCACCCGCTACAAGGTCGCCGGGGAGCGCAGAGTGACTAGTGTGGTGGATTTGAAGTTCCTATATGTGTGCCGCGAGTCCGAATAGGAACTTCAAATCCAAAAACTACACTAGAATCATAAAGTTGCTAGTGTCCCTTTGATTCCGAAGTTCGCATCAATGGGTGCCGCAAAGTTTTGCGAACTTCGGAATCGGGACACTAGGGGACGAAAGGCCGATGAGCGTGACATCCACTACCAAGCGGAAAGAAGGCGGTATTTCCGAAACAGTCCGCGTGATTTTTCACGCGCTGGTCATCGCGCTGGTGATCCGCACCTTCCTGTTTCAGCCGTTCAATATCCCCTCCGGCTCGATGAAGGCGACGCTGCTGGTCGGCGATTACCTGTTCGTATCGAAATACTCCTATGGCTACAGTCAGTATTCGCTGCCGCTGTCGCCGCCGCTGTTCTCGGGTCGCATCCCGGGTAGCCTGCGGCCCGAGCGCGGCGACGTGGTGGTGTTCCGCCTGCCCAAGGACACCTCGACCGACTACATCAAGCGCGTGATCGGGCTGCCCGGCGACAAAATCCAGGTGATCGATGGCGTCGTCAACATCAACGGCGTGCCGGTCAAGCGCGAAAAAGCGCCGGACTTCATCGAGACCGAGGAGGGCGCGCACGACGCTCCGGTCAGGCGTTGGAAGGAAACCCTGTCGAACGGGGTGAGCTATTACGCGCTCGATCTGGTGGAGAACGGCTTTGCCGACAACACCCAGGTCTACACCGTGCCGCCCGATCATTACTTTATGATGGGCGACAATCGCGACAATTCGACCGACAGCCGGTTCAGCCAAGTTGGCATGGTGCCGTTCGAGAACATCGTCGGTCGCGCGCAGATCATCTTCTTCTCCGTTTATGAGGGCGAGCGCGCCTGGCAATTCTGGCGCTGGCCGGTTTCGGTGCGCTGGAACAGGCTGTTCACGATCGTGCAATGAGCCGCAAGGCCAAGGACCGAACAGCGCTCGAAGACAGGATCGGCTTCAAGTTCGCCGATAAGGCGCTGCTTGAGCGCGCGCTTACGCATATTTCGGCGTTGTCGGGCGGCCCGCAAAAGCGTGCCGACAGCTATCAGCGCCTGGAATTCCTCGGCGACCACGTGCTCGGGCTGGTAATCTCCGACATGCTCTATCGCGCCTTTCCGAAGGCGAACGAGGGCGAGCTGTCGCGCCGGCTCGCCGATCTGGTGCGCAAGGAGACCTGCGCCGAGGTGGCCAAGGCCATGGACCTTGGCCCCGCGCTCAAGCTCGGCAATTCGGAATCGCACGCCGGCGGGCGCCTGCGCAGCACCATCCTGGCGGATGTGTGCGAGGCGCTGGTCGGCGGCGTGTTCATCGACGGCGGCTACGCGGCGGCCGAGACGCTGATCGCGAAGTTCTGGAAGGAGCGCATGCTCAAGCCGCTGCGGCCGCTGCGCGATCCGAAAACCATGTTGCAGGAATGGGCGCAAGGGAGAGGGCTGCCAACGCCGGCCTATCGCGAACTGGCGCGCACCGGCCCGCATCACGATCCCGAATTCCGCGTCGCGGTGGTGCTGCCCGATCGCCCGCCGGCCGAGGGCCTGGGCTCGTCCAAGCGCGCGGCCGAACAGGCCGCCGCGGCCGCCATGCTTACGCGTGTCGGCGTGGCGGTGGACAAGCTCGATGGTTGATCGAGCCCCGCCCGCTGGCGACACTCGTTGCGGCTTCGTCGCACTGATCGGCGCGCCCAATGCCGGCAAGTCGACGCTGCTCAACGCGCTGGTCGGCTCCAAGGTCACCATCGTCTCGCACAAGGTGCAGACCACGCGTGCGCTGATCCGCGGCATCGCGATCGAAGGCAAATCGCAACTCATCTTCGTCGACACGCCCGGCATCTTCGCGCCCAGGCGCCGGCTCGACCGCGCCATGGTGACGACCGCCTGGAGCGGCGCGCACGAAGCCGACCTGGTCGGCGTGCTGATCGACTCGCGCAAGGGCATCGATGAAGAAGCGGAAGCGCTGCTCGGCCGGCTGGCCGAGGTCACGCGTCCGAAAATCCTCATCCTCAACAAGATCGACCTGGTGCCGCGCGACACTTTGCTGCTGCTTATCAAGATCGCCAACGAGAAGGCCAAGTTCGATTCGACCTTCATGATCTCGGCGCTGACCGGCGATGGCGTCGCCGATCTCAAGCGCTGGCTGGCCGAGCGCATGCCGCCGAGCCCCTGGCTCTATCCGGCCGAGCAGATGTCGGACGCGCCGTTGCGGCAACTGGCTGCGGAAATCACGCGCGAAAAGCTGTTCGAGCGCCTGCATCAGGAGCTGCCTTATCATTCCACGGTCGAGACCGAGTCGTGGAAGGAACTGCGCGGCGGCAAGATCCGCGTCGAGCAGACCATTTATGTGGAGCGCGAGAGCCAGCGCAAGATCGTGCTCGGCAAGGGCGGCCAGACCATTAAGGCGATCGGCGAGTCGTCGCGCCGCGAACTCGCCGAAATCGTCGAGGGCAAGGTCGACCTGTTCCTGTTCGTGAAGGTGCGCGAGGGCTGGGGCGATGACCCCGAGCGCTACCGCGCGATGGGGCTGGAGTTTCCGAAGGAGTGACGTTCTATCAATAGCTTAGCATAAATTAGTTACAAAAAATGATTGCGGTGCGTTGCTCGGTTGACCGGCATCGCGCACGACTAGAACCATCTTTGGAGAATCGAAGATGGTCGCTTGGCTTCAGATGGCTTTTGCCGCGTCCTCGCCGTTCTGGCTGACCGCCATGTTGCCGATCTTGTGGTTTGGAAGGCTTAAGATCGGAAAAGAAGAAGCGAGCGGGCTGATAAATTGTATTTATCTGATGATTCGAAATCGCCGCGGTAAAATAAAGTTTCGCCAAATAACGCGCCTAAAGAACAAGCATGCAATGGACCGATGAAGGCATCGTGATCGGCGTCAGGCGGCACGGGGAGGCGAGCGCCATCCTCGAGCTGATGACGCGCGCGCATGGCCGCCACCTCGGCCTGGTGCGCGGCGGCTTCGGTTCGCGCATGAAGCCGATCCTGCAAACCGGCAACAGCGTGGCGGCGACCTGGCGCGCCCGGCTCGACGAGCATCTCGGCAACTACACGGTGGAGCCGCTGCGCCAGCGCGCGTCGGATTTTTTTGGTAGCTCGCATGCGATCTATGGCGTCACCCATCTGGCCGCGCTGATGCGGCTGTTGCCCGAGCGCGATCCGCATGCCGGGCTTTATTCGGTGTTCGAGGAAATCCTCGACCGGCTCGAAGACCCGGCGCTGGCGGCGCCGCTGGTGGTGCGGTTCGAATTGCAGTTGCTGGGGGAGCTCGGCTTCGGGCTCGATCTGGCGCAATGCGCGGCCACCGGCACGAGCGCCGATCTCATCTATGTCTCGCCCAAGTCGGGGCGGGCGGTCTCGCGCGACGCCGGCGAGCCGTGGGCCGACAAGATGCTGCGGCTGCCCGGCTTCCTGCGCGACCTCGATAGCCAGCCGGCCGGCCGCGATCTCGCCGACGGCTTTGCGCTCACCGGGTTTTTCCTCGATCGCCACGTGCTGGAGCCGCGTGGGCTCACGCTCACCGACGAGCGCGCGCATTTCATCGCGGCGCTGCTGCGCGGTCCGCGCAGCGCGCTGGTTGTCGAGCGGTTATAGCAGCGACGAGTCCGGAAGGTCGTCGGGGAAGTGTCCCAATGCCTTAACGATCTTATCTGTATGGCGGTCGCCGCCCACGGTTTCGATCAGTTCGTAAAAAATGCTCTTGTAGCTTGTAAAAACGACACCTTCCGCTTTCATGCGCGCTATCGCCGCGTCGGTGTTGCGCGATGAGGAAAATATCAGTTCCTCGACCACGTAGACCTCGTAGCCGAGGCTGAGCAGGCCGAGGCAGGATTGCAGCACACAGACGTCGGTTTCGCAGCCCGCCACGATCGCCTGTCGCCGTTTTAGGCCGGCAAGATGGGCCTTTATAGTTTTCTCCTTGCACAGGTCGAAGAAATCCTTTTCGAAGGTGCGGTCGCGCTCGCCCAAGTGTTTCGCGATTTCTTTCGGCAACGATCCCTTGATGTCGACCGGTCGCTCGAGCGTCACGACAAGCGGGATTTGGAAATAATTGAGCAGGCGTACAAGATTGCTTGTATTGGTCTTGATCCTGGAGCGGAGGCGCTTGTCCAGCTGAGCCAGAAAAAAGCCCTGCAGATCGATGATCACCCCGCAACAACGCTCGGAGGCAATGCGCTTCACCGCTGTCATGTCACCCGCGCCTGACCCTTATCTTTAAGCGCAACATTAGCTGCATCGTCGGGTTTGCGCCATAGCATCCGGTCGCGCGTGAGGGCGGCATTGCATTTGTGACGTAACATGAGGCAACATTGGCTCGACCGAACCGGAACACGCGGCGAACAAATTACCGAAGCAAACGGCGTCGCGCCCGCCACAACCCATCAGCACCACGAGTCCGATGTCGAAAAATCACAGCTACGTCCTTGGAATCAACGCCTATGACCACGACGTCAGCGCCTGCCTGCTGCGCGATGGCGAGATCGCCTACGCGATCGAGAAGGAGCGGATAACGCGGCATAAGCATGCCGGCGGCTTCTTCCAGGAAGTGGTCGATTACTGTCTGCAGGCCGAGGGCATCATGCTCGACGACGTCGATCTGGTGGTGCGCAATTGCTACGTCCTGCCGGTCGATGAGCTGGAAGTTCGCATGATCTACCAGGGCGACATGCCCGACCGCGAACTCGCCCAGACATCCAAAAGCCCGCTTTACCTGCCGAAATCCAACAAGGTGGTGACGGTCTCGCATCATCTCGCCCATGCCTATAGCGCGTTTGCCGTCTGCCCGTTCGACGAGGGCGTGGTGATGGTGGTGGACGGCGTCGGCAATTACAGTTCGGATATCAAAGAGCCGGGCCAACTCACCGAGGGCATCAATCCGCTCGCGCGTGAATCGGAGAGCTATTACAGGTTCAAAGGCAGCGAACTCGAAACGCTGAAGAAGGTGTGGCTGCAGCCGTGTCGCGGAATGCTCAGCGACGAGTTTTTCAACATGGACGGGCTGGGCGCGCTCTATAGCCGCGTCTCGAGCTACATCTTCGCCGATTGGAATAAGTGCGGCGAAGTGATGGGCCTGGCGCCCTACGGCCGTCCCAACAACTTCAGATCGCTGCTTGAGATGAAAGGTGACGAGCTGCACGTTCCCGAGTGGGACGCGGAGTTCAACCAGCCTTGGACGCCGGACGGCGTCAAGAAGTGGGAAGCAAGTTCGTCGATGCGCCATTGGGAAGACATGGCATGGCGCGTTCAGCACGACGCCGAGGAGGTTCTGCTCGCGCGCGCGCGCTGGCTGCGTGAAACGACCGGCGCCCGGAACCTGTGCCTCGCCGGCGGCGTGGCGCTCAATTGCGTCGCCAATGGACGCATCGTGCGCGAGGCGGGATTCGACAATGTCTGGATCCAGCCCGCCGCCGGCGACAATGGCATCTCGATCGGCTGCGCTTATTACGGCCGCCTGGCCCTGCAGAAAAAGCCGCGCAGCTTCGTGATGAAGCAGGCGACGCTCGGCGTTGCCTACCCGGACGAGGCGGTCCGACGTGCCGGCAATCCGCTGCTGGTCAGCCACCAGACGTTCGATGGGCCCGATCAGAGCATCTGCCGTGAAGCGGCGAAGCTGTTGGCGGAGGGCAACGTGTTCGGCTGGTTCCAGGGCCGTGCCGAATTCGGGCCGCGCGCGCTTGGCAACCGCAGCATCCTGGGCGATCCGCGGCGGGCCGAGATGAAGGACATCCTGAACAAGCGGGTGAAATTCCGCCAGGCCTTCCGTCCGTTTGCGCCGATCGTGGCCTATGAAAGGGCCAAGGATATTTTCGTCGGCGAGGACGAATCGCCGTTCATGCTGCGCGCCAAGCAGGTTCGCCCGGAATGGAAGGACCGTATTCCGGCGATCGTCCATGTCGACGGCACCGCCCGCGTGCAAACCGTGCGGCGGGAGCAGAACGAGCGGATGTATGACCTGCTGATGGACTTCGAGAAGCTGACCGGCGTGCCGGTCCTGGTCAATACGTCGTTCAATATCAAGGGCGAGCCCATCGTCGAGACGCCCCAGGACGCGATGAATTGCTTCATCTACACCGGCATCGACTATCTGGCCTTGCACGATACGCTCGTTGCGAAGAATGCGCTCTACAAGGTCTTGGCGCCGTTCATCAGGATCTATTACGAGTCGCGCTATCACTCGCGCGACGAGACCGATTGAACGGGCCCATCGGCATAAACCGTGGGTTGTGTCGCCGATGGTACTATAGTATGCTTGTTATGAGTGCCAAAAGTCGCGTGGAACTTTGGCAACTCTACTGTATTATCCAATAGTTCGATGCCGGAGCGTGAACAAATGATGAATGGGTCGGTCACGACGAGTTCTTAATTTGCTGAGTAGTCTCGCCGTCTTCGTCCCGGAATGAGTTCAGCAGAATGGGAGACAGACTGATGCAACGGATATTGGTAGCATCGCTGATGGCTTTGTTCTTCGGCCTCTTCAGCATGCCGGCTTTGCAAGCGGCTCCAGCTAGTGGAGCTAGTGGAACGGCGATCGGCTCTGCAGCCGACGTGACTGCGTCGGTTGAACAAGCTCAATGGCGCCGCCACCGCCGCCGGCGTCGTCGTTGCCGCCACGGGTGGCGGTCACGGACGCGGTGCTGGTAGAGCTAAGAACGCCAGCAGCGTTCGAATTGGCGGGCCGCTGGCGCAAGCCGGCGGCTCGTTTGTTTAGGTGAACACACTCACGCATGTCCGCGGCTTTCGCCGTGCATAAGTCATCGGGCATAATGCTGCATGGCCAGCGGCCGCGCGTTTGCGCCATGGCTGCCTTCTAGCGGAAGCGCGAGGCATGCAGCGTACCGCTCCGCCGGAATGCGCCGACTGGTTGCGCAGCGATCGAAGATCGCGAGATCCTTTGGGCTGCGATATGCCATGTAGGGCACCACCGCAAAGCGCCCATCATCGGCAAAGCTGCCGTACCGATTGATCCGGCCTTTGAGATTCGGTGCGACCGCGAGAATGGCCTGCCGGAATGTATCGCCATCGATGAAATTGTCGGGCATCTGGTCAAACGGGCCGTCCAGGTAATTGTTCGCCACCACATTGCCATGGTAGACGCCGATCAGAATTTTTCGGTCGCGATGCTGATCGCGGTAGACTGCGAACCCCGTGCGCTTGCCGATCAGAATGCGCCCGTCGCCGACCGGAGCAGGCACGAACACGTCGGCGGGTCTGACAGTTTCGTCGAGAATGTAGTGGAACAGTTTCAGTCTGGCATTGAACACCAGGAAAAACCTGATCCCCGATTCATCGAAGATCGGACCGATGAATTGATCGTTCGGCGCCAGCGCCGCCGCCGGCGGTTTGATCTGCGACAGGTCGTTGAGCGCAAAGACGACGCTCTTCTGGCCGTGGCTCACCCGGTAGGCCAGCGGCTCAAGCTGCTCCACCGTGACGCCGTCCGATAAGCCAAGGACGCGCGCGGTACCTTCCGTGTCTTCCAGCCAGGCAGCCCGATCTTCGTAATAGGAGAACACCACCTTGCCTTCGGCGCGCAGGCGCGCGTCGAGCTTGATGTTGCCGGCATAGCGTATGCCGTTGAGGTCGAACGAGAAGTAATAGTGGTTTTCGGTCGGATAGACCTTGACCCGCGCGGGCAGGCTGCCGAGCACGTAGGCAAACACCGCCATCGGATCGTCGATCGCCAGCCTGTGGCTGCGCGCCAGCTCGGCAATATAAGCCTCGTTGGTGTTGAGGCGCGGCGGCTCGCCGTCTTGCGCGGCGGCTGAGGAAACCGCAATCGCGGCGCCGAGCATGGCAATCGCTCGATGCAGGGTTTTTCGGAGTTTGATCATCCCAAGGGTCCTCTGCGTCGTCCCTGATAACTTCGCAATGGATACAGATCAAATTTTGCAGGTGAGAGCTGTGCCGTTCCTCGCTTGTTCATGGTCGACTGACGCAGTAGCTATCAGCCATGGGTAAACGTCTGATTCCCCCCGAGAAGGGCGCGGTCGAAGAGGTCGCGTTGCGCGAGGCGCTCGAGGAGCGCTACCTCGCCTATGCGCTCTCGACCATCATGAACCGGGCGCTGCCGGATGCGCGCGACGGGCTCAAGCCGGTGCACCGCCGCATCTTGTACGGCATGCGCCTGCTGCGGCTCGACCCCGGCTCGGCCTTCAAGAAGTCGGCCAAGGTGGTCGGCGACGTGATGGGCAATTTCCATCCGCACGGCGACCAGGCGATCTACGACGCGCTGGTGCGGTTGGCGCAGGACTTCGCCCAGCGCTATCCGCTGGTCGACGGGCAGGGCAATTTCGGCAATATCGACGGCGATAACGCCGCCGCCATGCGCTACACCGAGGCCCGCCTCACCGAGGTGGCGCGGCTGCTGATCGACGGCATCGACGAGGACGCGGTCGATTTCCGCCCGAGCTATGACGGCACCGGCGAGGAGCCGGTGGTGCTGCCGGCGGCCTTCCCCAATCTGCTGGCCAACGGCTCGCAAGGCATCGCGGTCGGCATGGCGACCTCGATACCGCCGCACAATGCCGCCGAGCTGTGCGACGCCGCGCTGTTCCTGATCGACAATCCGAAGGCGCGCAGCCGCACGCTGCTCAAATACGTCAAGGGGCCCGACTTCCCGACCGGCGGCGTCATCGTCGACACGCCGGAGTCTATCGCGGAAGCCTATACCACCGGCCGCGGCTCGTTCCGCGTGCGCGCGCGCTGGCGCACCGAGGACACCGGTCGCGGCACCTATGTGGTGGTGATCAACGAAATGCCGTGGCTGGTGCAGAAGTCGCGGCTGGTAGAGAAGCTCGCCGAACTGCTCAACGACAAGAAGCTGCCGCTGGTCGCCGACGTGCGCGATGAATCGGCCGAGGATGTGCGGCTGGTGATCGAGCCGCGTTCGCGCACGGTCGACGCCGAATTGCTGATGGAATCGCTGTTCAAGCTGACCGAGCTGGAAAGTCGCATTCCGCTCAACATGAACGTGCTGGTGAAGGGCCGCATCCCGCAGGTGCTGGGCTTAGCCGAGGTGCTGCGCGAATGGCTCGACCATCGCCGCGACGTGCTGTTGCGCCGCAGCAAGCACCGGCTGGCGGAGATCGAGCACCGGCTGGAGGTGCTCGGCGGTTATCTGATCGCCTATCTCAACCTCGACAAGGTGATCAAGATCATCCGCACGCAGGATGAGCCAAAGCCCGTGCTGATGAAGACCTTCAAGCTCAGCGAGGTGCAGGCCGACGCTATCCTCAACATGCGCTTACGCAATTTGCGCAAGCTCGAGGAGATGCAGATCCGCGCCGAAGACAAGGCGCTGCGCGAGGAGCGCACCAAGCTCAAATCGTTGATCGGCTCGACCGACCAGCAATGGAAGACCATCACCGGCCAGATCAAAGAGATAAAGGAGAAGTTCGGTCCGAAGACCGAACTCGGCAAGCGCCGCACGACTTTCGGCATCGCGCCGGCGCATGACGAGGCGGCGATCGAGGAGGCGATGGTGGTGCGCGAGCCGATCACCGTCGTCGTTTCCGAGAAGGGCTGGATCCGCGCGCTGCGCGGCCATGTCGCCGATCTCTCGGGCGTCACCTTCAAGACCGACGACGCGCTGAAATTCGCGTTCCCGACCGAAACGACGGCGAAGGTTCTGATCTTCGCCAGCAACGGCAAGTTCTACACGCTCGATGCCTCCAAGCTGCCGGGCGGGCGCGGCCATGGCGAACCGGTGCGCATGTATTTCGATCTCGATCAGGACGCCGACGTGGTGGCGGCGCTGGCCTATCAGGGCGGCCGCAAATTCCTGCTGGCGAGCCATGGCGGCAACGGCTTCGTGGTGCCGGAGGAGGAAGTGCTCGGCACCACGCGCAAGGGCAAGCAGGTGCTCAACCTGAAGGCGCCGGACAGGGCCGCGGCGCTGACCACGGTCGACGGCGAGTTGGCCGCGGTGGTCGGCGAGAACCGCAAGATGGTGATCTTCAAGCTCGAGCAGGTGCCGGAGATGACGCGCGGTCGCGGCGTTCGGCTGCAGCGCTACAAGGACGGCGGGCTGTCCGATGTCGCCACCTTCAAGGGTAGCGACGGTCTCACCTGGATCGACTCGGCCTCCCGCAGCTTCACGCTTTCACTCAAGGAGCTGGCCAACTGGCGCGGCAATCGCGGCGATGCCGGCCGCATCCGGCCCGACCGCTTCCTCACCAACAACAAGTTCCGCAGCACGCCCGCCGCCGGTAAGGCTGACGAGGAAGAATAGCTGTCATTCCGGGGCGTACGCGACAGCGGGCGAACCCGGAATCCAGAGCCATTCATCGTGATCGCATCTGGATTCCGGGTCCGGCGCGAATGCGCCGTCCAGGAATGACGGCTCAACTCGCCACGAACAGCAGCGAGCAGTCGACGTCTTCCAGCAACGAGGCGGCGGTGTCGCCGAAAAACAGTTTTTCGCCCGGCCGGCGGCCGACGCCCATCACGATCAGATTGTGCTCGCGGCGCGCGACCTCGCCGAGAATGGCTTCGTTCGCGGCCTTGTCGGACAGCACCGCGGTGCGGATACTCATGTTATAGCCGTCGGCGATCGCGACGATGTCCTTCAGGATTGCTTCTTCGTGGCGGCGCGTACGCAGGCTACGGCGGGCGCCGCCTTTGCCGTTGGTGCGTACCGAAACATAGAGCACCGTGACCTGGGCTTTGGTCGCGCGCGCCATCGTAATGGCAACTTCGGCCGCGCGGCGTGCCGGCTCGGTGCCATTCACGGGCACCAGGATGCTGAGCTTGCCCGCGGGCTTTTCCCACAAATCGCCGCGCGCAGCCGTGATCGCCAGCGGTCCTTCGAAGCCCAAAGCGAGGGTCGTCACGCTCTCATGGAAATCCTTGGCGCGCTTGGAGGTCTTCTCCAGCCCGATGATCATGAGATCGTAACCTTTCTTCGCTTCCTCGGCGATGACCTCCGGGCCCGGAGCTTCGTGCACGATGGTGGTGACGTTCACCGGCGTGTCGACCTTCTCTTCGTCTTTCTGTTTGCTCTTGATCTGCGCGGCCGCTTCCTTGACGGTCGCGCCCGCGATGGCGGCCTTCTTTTCCTCTGCTTTTTCCTTTTCCTTCCCAACTTTTTCTTGCTGCGCGGATTTTTTGTCGTCGTCGTCTTTCTGCGCTTCGGATTTCTTGACATCGGCCTTCTTCTCGGCCGCCTTGGTCTCCGTCTTGGCGTCGGTCTTCGATGCGTCCTTGGTGTCGAGCTTCTTGTCTTCGATTTTGGCAGCGTCCGTGATGTGCAGAACGGTCGTGGGCATGCCGCGCGTGCCGGCCAGCATGCCGGCGATGCGGGATGCAAATTTACCGTTCGGGCTGTCGTCGGCGGCGATCAACAGGCGCTCGAGGTTATGGACGAAGCCGTGTGCTTCCAATTCCTCGCGTTCCAGCCGCTGCTTTTCCTCCTTGCGCATGGGAATGCGCGCCAGTGCCCAGCGCAGCGACGGCGGCATGACCAGGGTGGTGATGACCGCCATGGCGACGATCATGGTGAAGAGATCCTGGTTGAGCGCGCCCATCGACAGGCCGACGGTCGCGATGATGACTTCGGTCGATCCGCGCGCATTCATGCCGCAGCCCAAAGCGAGGCTCTCGCGTCCGGTGAGGCCGCCGAGCGCGCCGCCGAGAAATGCGCCGCCGAACTTGCCGATGCTGGCGATCAGGACCAAGCCGACGGTGAGCAAAGCGATGTTCGGGTTGGCCAGGATGGTGAGATCGGCGCTCAAGCCGGCAATGCCGAAGAAGACGGGGGCAAAGAAGGCCGTGATCAGGCCGCGCAACTGTTCGTCGATATGACGGGTGAGGATCGGGGATTCGCCGATCAGAATGCCGGCCACGAAGGCGCCGAGCACCGTATGCACGCCGATGAGGTGGGTGATCATCGCCATGCCGCCCATAATGACGAGGATCGCGGTGATCACCGCGAATTCACTGGCGAAGTTATCGTTGACCCAGCGGATGATGAAAAATACCGCGCGCCGGCCGACGGTCAGGCTCGCCACCATGAACAGGAACGTGCCGATCACGCTTTGCGCCAGCGACCAGGCGTCGACCGCGCCGTGCAGAGCCAGGCTGAAGATAATCGACACGATGATCCAGCCGACGCTGTCGTCAATGATGGCGGAGGCGAGGATGACCTGCCCGACGACGCGGCGCATGAAATTCATTTCGCGCACCACCATCGCCACGATCTTGACCGAAGCGATCGACAAGGCGGTGCCGAGGAACAGCGAGGTGATCAGCCGCTTGCTCGGGTCCGGCAGCAGCGAGTCGGGCAGCATCTCGCCGAGCGCGACACCGCAGGCGAAGGGGACGACGATGCCCATCAGCGAGGCAAACACCGAGGCCCGCCCGGTCTGGCGCACCAGCTTGAGATCGGTCTCCATGCCGGTGAGCAGCAGCAGCAGCAGGATGCCGAACTGCGAGATGGCGTCGATCATCGCCTTTTGGTCGGCGTTCTTGGGAAACAGCGCGTGCTGAAGATCGGGTAGCAGCCAGCCGAACAGCGACGGGCCGAGCAGCAGCCCAGCGATCAACTGGCCCATCACCGCCGGCTGACGCAGCCGCAGCATGGCTTCGCCGAGCAGGCGGCCGACGATTATCAGCGCCAGAATTTGCCCGATGAAGACGACTTCCGACGGCCCTTTGTGGGCCTCGGTGGCGGCGTAAGCCGGGGGCAGCGTCAGCGCGGCCAATGCCGCCGCCAATCGCAACGCGACCAGCCAGGGTGATCGGGCAGGGTTGGTTGTCATTATTGGCGTCTGTCCCCCGCGCCCTTGAATCGGAAGCTCTCAAGCCGGCGACAACCCGACCGGACTCGAAAAGTTCCATGCCCAAAGTGCCGTGGTTTTTGCAATTGCAAACTATTTGCAATAAGGTATTGTTCCAATAATGTGGTTTATAGGGGACGGAATCGAAGGCCATGACGGCGACGCCATCACTACCGACTGAAACGGTTCCCGGCTGGCGGCGCGACCGTGGCCGTCCGGCCCTGGCCGAAGTGTTCGGCTCGATCGCCACGCGGCCGACCGGCCCGCTTTGGCGCAAGCTGGCTGCCTTTCTCGGACCCGGTTATCTGGTCGCGGTCGGCTATATGGACCCCGGCAATTGGGCCACCTCGCTCGCCGGCGGCTCCAAGTTCGGCTACGCGCTGCTGACCGTCGCGTTGCTTTCCAACCTGATGGCGATCCTGCTGCAGGCGCTGTGCGCGCGGCTCGGCATCGGCGCCGGGCGCGATCTGGCGCAGGCCTGCCGCGACGCCTTCCCGCGCGCGCTGTCATGGCCGTTGTGGGTGATCACCGAAATCGCGATCTGCTCGACCGATCTCGCCGAAGTCATCGGCACCGCCATCGGTCTCAATTTGCTGTTCGGCATTCCGCTCGAGATCGGCGTTTTGATCACGGCGCTCGACGTGTTCCTGATCCTGTGGATGCAGAACCTCGGCTTCCGCTGGATCGAGGCTTTCATCGTCACGCTGCTGGGTATCATCGCGATCTCCTTCGCCATCCAGATTGCGCTTGCCGATCCGGAATGGGGCGCGGTGATCCGCGGCTTTGCGCCGACCACCAACATCCTCACCAATCCCGACATGTTGTATCTCGCGATCGGCATCATCGGTGCGACCGTGATGCCGCATAATCTCTATCTGCATTCCGGCGTGGTGCAGACCCGCCGCTTTGGCGAAAGCGTTCCGGAGAAGCGCGAGGCGATCAAGCTCGCCACCATCGATTCCACCATCGCGCTGATGTTCGCGCTGCTGATCAATGCCTCGATTCTGATTCTGGCGGCGGCAACCTTCAACAAGGCCGGACAGACCGATGTTTCCGAACTCGGCGAAGTTCACAAGCTGATCGCGCCGCTGCTCGGCTCCGGCATGGCGCCGACTTTGTTCGCGATCGCGCTATTGTGCTGCGGCCTCAATTCAACGGTGACCGCCACGCTGGCCGGTCAGATCGTGATGGAAGGCTTTATCGACATCCGGCTGCCGCCTTGGGCGCGGCGACTGATGACACGGGCTATTGCCATTATTCCGGCGGCCATCATAACCATCTGGTACGGCGAAGCGGGAACGGCGAAGCTGCTGATCCTCAGTCAGGTGGTGCTTGGGGTCGCGCTGCCATTCTCGATCGTGCCACTGGTCATGTTCACGGCCGACCGCGGAAAGATGGGCGAGCTGATCGCGCCGCGCTGGGTGAGTGCGCTCGCGGCGGCCACCGCGGCCGTCCTCATCGCGCTCAATTTCAAGCTGATCTACGACCTGGTGACCGCATGATCCCGAAAAGTGGGAACCGGTTTTCGGATAAGATCATGCGCAATCAAAAAAGCGGTTAGCTTTCCACCCGGCTCCAGCCCGCCGGCAGCAGGCGCTCCTGCGGCAGGAAGCGGCCTTTGTAGTCCATCTTGCGCGAGCCCGGCACCCAGTAGCCGAGATAGACATATTGCAGGTTCATGCGTTTGGCGCGCTCGATATGATCGAGGATCATCAGCGTGCCGAGCGAGCGCTCGCCTGCGTCCGGATCGAAGAACGAGTAGACCATCGACAGCCCGTCGCTCAGCACGTCGGTGAGCGCGACCGCCAGCAATTGTCCAGCGCCGCGCCCGTTGATGCCGCTGTCGGGCCCGCGCCGGCGATATTCCACCAGGCGGGTGTCGACATGGCTATCTTCGATCATCATGGCGTAGTCGAGCACCGTCATGTCGGCCATGCCGCCATCGCGGTGGCGAGCGTCGAGATAGCCGCGGAACACCGAATATTGTTCGGAGGTGGGCGTCGAAGCGCGCATCTCGCCGACCACGTCGGCGTTGCGCTCGGCGATGCGGCGCATGTTGCGCGACGGCTTGAAGTCGGCCGCCACCACGCGCACCGACACGCAGGCGCGGCAGGTCTCGCAGGCCGGCCGGTAGGCGATCGACTGGCTGCGGCGGAAGCCGCCATGGGTGAGCAGATCGTTGAGTTCGCCCGCGCGCTCGCCGACCAGATGCGTAAAAACCTTGCGTTCCTCCTGGCCCGCCAGATAGGGGCAGGGCGAGGGCGCGGTCAGGTAGAATTGCGGCGTATCGCGGGAATGTTGGGTCACGTCAAACCGCTATTTCAAGAGCGTGAGTCCCAAGGCTCTCGCAAAGCGTCGCCCGCCGCAAGGGCCTTCAGTTGGCCCTCGCGGGGGTCATAAACGAGCGTAATGCCGCCGCCCGCACCGGGTTGTTGATCACCACGGTGCCGAGGATGATGTCGTGCAACAGCCGCCGGCGCTGGTTGAAGAAGCAGACCAGCAAGACAAACGGCGTGAAGAACGACACTGTGAACCAGAACGCGATGGCGTGCACGGCGCCGAGCACGAAATAGGCCGGCGCCCCGTACCAGGTGCGCATTTCGAGGTCCATCACCCGCATGCCGATGGTGGCCGAGCGCGCGCCGCCCAGCGTGACCCCGAAATAGACGATGGCCCAGATCACCGAGGCTGCCGGCAGCAGCCAATAGAGCGCCCAGCCGAGCCCCAAAGTGACGATCCCGAAGGCGAAAATGAACATGGCCGCCAGCACCACCGGCAGCGCGATGGCGAAGAAATCGATCGCGAACGCAACAACCCGGCGCGCCAGGACGCCCTCGAACAGCTCCGGATTGCTGTCCGGGTCGTAGGCATGTGGTTTGATGTCCATCGACATGGCTTGGCCCCTCTTGCAGGCAGGAATGGCGCCCCTTGTCTCCTCCGAAATGGAGAAAGAATCGCCGTTTCGCAAGAGGCCTGCCGGCTAGCCCGACGGCCGGCCTTGCGGCATGGTGCGGCAGACCCGCCCGGAGACAGCACGTTGACCGTCACCATCGCCGATATCGAAGCCGCCCGCCGCGTCATCAAAGGCGCGGTGCTGCGTACCCCCATGCTGCCGGCGCCGCGGCTGTCGGCGCTCACCGGCGCCGACATCTACGTCAAATACGAGAATCTGCAGGTCACCAATTCGTTCAAGGACCGCGGCGCGCTCAACAAGCTCGCTTCGCTCGGCGAGGCCGAGCGCAAGCGCGGCGTCATCACCATGTCGGCCGGCAACCATGCCCAGGCGGTGGCCTATCACTCAGCAAGGCTCGGCATTCCCGCCACCATCGTGATGCCGGTGACGACGCCGTTCGTGAAGGTGGCGGCGACGCGCTCGCATGGCGCCGAGGTGGTGCTCGAGGGCGAGAATATTGCCGAAGCACAGGCGCGCTGCGAACGGATTCTGGCCGAGCGCGGGCTCACACTGGTGCATCCTTACGACGACGCGCGCATCATCGCCGGGCAGGGCACCATCGCGCTCGAGATGCTGGAGGAAGTGCCCGACCTCGATGCGCTGGTGATCCCGATCGGCGGCGGCGGATTGATCGCCGGCAACGCCATTGCGGCGCGCGCGGCCAATCCGAAGATCCAGATCGTGGGCGCCGAGGCCGCGCTTTATCCTTCCGTGTGGAATGAAATCACCGGCGAGCATCTGCCGATCGGCGGGCCGACGCTGGCCGAAGGCATCGCGGTCAAGAATGTCGGCAAGTTGACGCTGCCGGTGATCCGTGGGCTGGTCGCGGAGATCGTGCTGGTCAACGAGGCGCAGCTCGAGCGCGCGGTCAACGCCTACCTGACGCTGCAGAAGACCATGGCGGAAGGCGCCGGCGCGGCCGGCCTCGCCGCGCTGCTCGCCAAGCCCAACCGTTTTCGCGGCAAGCGCGTCGGCCTGATCCTGTGCGGCGGCAATATCGATCCGCGCATTCTGGCTTCCATCATGGTGCGCGAACTCGAGCGCGAGACCCGCATCGTCTCGTTCCGCCTCACTATTCCGGACCGGCCCGGCGTGCTCGGCATGATCGCCACGCGCTTGGGCGATCTCGGCGCCAATATCCTGGAAGTCGATCACCGCCGGCTGTTCCTCGACGTGCCGGCCAAGGGCGCCAAGCTCGACATCACTATCGAGACGCGCGACGCCGCGCATGCCGAAGACATCAAGACGACGCTCGCCGGCGACGGCTATCAGCCGGTGCGTATCGAAGCCGGCGCGGCGATGGAGTGAGCGGCGGACAAAATAATTCCACCGACGTGCGGCCGCGCCGTAGTTTATCGCCGGCCGATACAAAGGTCGTGAAAAATTCGGCTCCGGCGTGCAACATCCTTTTACGAATGTCATACGCGGGATGACACGTAGCCTTTTTGCGTGCGATCAACGACCGAAGTATTGCCCGCCTGTGCAGCGTGAGTCTTAGCATGCGCATGTCGCTGCGCCGTCGTTTATAGGAATTGAACATGCACCTTATTCGAAACAGGCGAAAATTATTTCAGATTTGACGCGACTGTTTCATGCTCGTTAATTGCGGCATGCTGAATGTCGCCCTCAAGATCAGCGGTGAAACGATTTTGGCGCTGCCGCCGCCCGAGCGGCTCGCGTGTGTGCGGCGCGAGCTCGACGGCCGCATCGTGTTCGCGCATGGCTTCGGCATCGAAGGGCAACTCATCTTCCACTGGATCTGCGAGCGCGAGCTTGACATCGACGTGGTGACGCTCGACACCGGGCGGCTGTTTGCGGAAACGCACGCGTTGTGGGCGGAGACCGAACGCCGTTACGGCCGGACGATCCGCGCGATCTATCCCGACCATGTCGCTTTGGAGGCCATGGTTGCCAGACACGGCATCGATGGCTTCTACCGCTCCAAGGCCGCGCGCGAAGCCTGCTGCGGCGTGCGCAAGGTCAAACCGCTCGACCGCGCGCTCGAAGGAGCGGCGGCCTGGATCACCGGCCTGCGTGCCGATCAGAATTCCAACCGGCGCGCGGCGGGATTGATCGGCTTCGACACGACGCGCGGGATCGTCAAGTTCAATCCGCTGGCGGATTGGACGCGTGACGCGATCCTGAAGGAAGTGCGCCGTCTCAGGGTGCCGATCAACAGTCTGCATGCCAAAGGTTTCGCCTCGATCGGCTGCGCGCCTTGCACGCGCGCGGTTGCGCCCGGCGAACCCGAGCGCAATGGGCGCTGGTGGTGGGAGGCCGACAGCCACAAGGAATGCGGCCTGCATCTGCTGCCGCGCACACGCGTTGCCGAAGCCGGTTCGTTCAGCGCCAGCTGCGGTTGATCGCGCGCCAGATGCGCTCCGGCGTCTCCGGCATCGGGTCGGGCGTAGACGCAGTCGCCTCTCATTCGCATTCACTCTTGCCATAGCGCATTGCGCAACGAACCTCTGCGCGCTAGTCCCCGGCAGACTCTATCGAATGGGTGTGTGCCGGTGAAAAGTCAAAGGTTGATCGGGATTTTCCTGGCGCTGGTCAGCGCAGTTTTCTTTGCCGTGTCGAACACCTTGGCCGGTGTCGCTTATCAAGGCGGGAGTAATCCGTTCACGCTGTCGGCGACGCGATTTATTCTCCCCGCGATTTTGCTGTTTTTCGTTCTCAAGTTCGGCGGCAAAGCGGTCGTTCTCGAACGGCGTCCCGCCGCGATCGCCGCGTTCCTTGGACTTGTGTCGGTCGTTTACACCTTTGCTCTGTTGATGGCGATCGAACTGCTGCCGGTCACGATCGCCATTCTTATTTTTTACCTCTTCCCCATCCTGACCGCTTTCATTCTCGCAGCTTTCGGTGCCGGACGGCTGACGGCAAAAATGCTGCTGAGCACATTCATCGTCTTTTTCGGGCTGAGCCTGGCGCTTGCCGTGCAATTTGGCGAGCTCAACGTCGTCGGCATGCTGGCCGGCCTGGTATCGGCGTTCGGCTTCGCCATCGTGTGTTCGGTCAGCAACCGCCTGATGTACGACCAGGATTCGCGGCTGGTGACGCTCTATCTATCGGCGGCGGCGACAGCCACCATGATCGTCGTCAGCACTTTTGCCGGTAACGTCCAGTTTCCGGTGACGACGGCCGGATGGAGCGGTTTCATATTTTCAAATGTCTTATACGCCTGTGCGATCATCGGCTTCTATCGATCGATTGCGATGGTAGGTGCCGGCGCGGCGACTTTCTTTTTAAATCTCGAGCCGATTGTCGTGATCGGAGCGGGCTACGTCTTTTTAAATCAGATGATTTCGTCGTGGCAGATGGCCGGCGTCGCCATCGTCGTCGGCGCATTGATTTATGCCAGTCAGCCGGAGCGCGGCGACAAGATAAGCGTGCCATCCGGCGAGATGGTCTGACAGCATCTGCGGACCGTTGCCGGCCCGCAGATGTCGATGACCTTAGCGCGTCGCAGGCGCCGGATCCGGAGCCGGAGCAGGCGGCGGCGGGGGGATATCGACGATCGCGACGGTCGGCTTGAAGCTCGTATCGCGGATCGCGATCTGGCCTTGCCGGGCGTAGTTGAGCGATTCGCCAAGAATACGCGCGGCCTCCTGCGGCGCATGGAAGCCGGTCGAATTCTCAGCCTCGACAAAGTCGAGATAGAACTGCGCCCGACGTTGCAGGTAGCGTGCGGTCTTGAGATCGGCGTCGCTCTTGCCGGCTTCTTTCGCACTCTTCAGGTCGCCGATGAGGCCCATGAGCGCCGCCATGGCGTCCTCGCGCAGTTTCCAATGTCGATCCTGGATCTGCTCGACGCGATTTTTGAGTTCCTTCTCGGTGATCTTGGCGTCATGCTTCTTGTGACAATCGAGACAGGCGTTCTTGACGTTGAGAAGCGGGCTGCGCACCCAGTGATCGCTCAAATTCGCGCCTTTGTAGCTCATCTTCGGCATGTGGCAATCGGCGCAGGTCACGCCGGCCCGCGCATGGATGCCCTGACTCCACATCTCGAATTCGGGGTGCTGGGCCTTGAGCGCCGGCGCGCCGGTGTCCTTGTGCGTCCAATCGCGGAAGCCGATTTCGTCATAAAGGGCCGTAATCTGCTCGACCTTGAGGCCCTTCGACCACGGGAAGACCAACCGCTTCTCCGGGCCCTTGAAGTAGTATTCGACGTGGCACTGGCCGCACACATAGGCGCGCATTTCCGCTTGCGATGCCTGCTTGTTGACGTCGTAGTTCGGGATGCCCTGTGAGGCCTTGAAGGCGCGAATGCCCTCGATGAAGGCGGGACGGGTGACGCGCAGCGCCATCGTCTTGGCATCATGACAGTCGATGCAGGCGACCGGATGCTGCACCAGCTTGACCGCCTCGCTGTACGGCATGGCGTTGATCTTTTCGAAGCCCTTGACGATGTCGCCGTCGCCGACCTTCTTGTTGGCGAGATAGGTCGAGGCATGACAGTTCATGCAGGCGCCGGGCTGCTGCACCACGACCTGGCGCTTGGTGTATTTCTGATCCTCGAGCATGTAGGCGTGGCCGCGCTCCTCGCGGAAGTCGGCAGCGAAAGCATAGCCCGCCCACATCGTCCTCAGACCGGCGTCGGCATCGCTCTTGGATTGCGAGGTGACCGTGCGCGGATCGGCCGCGGTCGGCGTGTGCGGCGTTGGGATGCTGCCGCCGTATTTCGTCGGCTGCATCTCTTTGGTCTTGAGATAGAGTTCGTATTGCAGTGGGAACAGCTTGCCCCACACCGCGGGGTCGTCGACATCGTCGCTGATCTGCGGCAGCGCGGCCGGTTTGGCCTTCTGCGCCTTGCTCGATTTGTTGGCCGCCGTCTGAGCGAAAGCGTCGCCGGCCGGCGGATTAACGGGTAGCGCCAGCAGCAACGCACCGAGACAAGCGCTCAGTCCGGCAACCGCGACGATAGCTGTGTATGATCGTGATGTTTTGGTCATCGATCGCGCCCCGTTGAAGACAGTTTGCGTCAGGGCCTCGATCAGTTCACATTTTCCAAGAAAGTCATTGACCCGGGTCAAATCGTGCCGGTCGCGCAGGCATCATCGGTATCCGGCGGCGGAAGTCATGCGTCCACGCTGTGGCACGCCCGCTATTTTTGCATCGCGCGCCAGATGCGCTCCGATGTCGCAGGCATCTCGATGTGCTTGACACCGAATTCCGCCAACGCGTTCACCACCGCGTTGACCACCGCCGGCAACGCGCCGACGCAACCGGCTTCGCCGACGCCCTTGGTGCCGAGCGGGTTGGTCTTGGTCGGCACCGGATTGCTCTCGACATGCATCTCGCAGAGATTGTGCGCGCGCGGCATGGCGTAATCCATGAACGAGGCGGTGACCAATTGGCCGCTGCCGTCGAATTGGATGTCCTCCATCAACGCTTGTCCCGCGCCCTGCGCGATGCCGCCCTGCACCTGGCCATGCACCAGCAGCGGGTTGAGCACGGTGCCGACATCGTCGACCACGCTGTAGCGCACGATCTCCGGCACGCCGGTCTCCAGGTCGATCTCGACTTCGCAGACATGGCAGCCGTTGGGATAGTTGTTGACCGGCGCCTTGTAGACGGCGGTAGCGATCAGTCCGGGCTCCATGTCCTTGGGGATTTTCGCCGGATTGGCGGCGTCGGCCGCGACTTCTTTGATCGTGATCGTCTGGTTGGTTTTGTTCGACGAGAACACGCCGTCGGCGAACTTGATGTCGTCGGCCGGCACCTTGAGCGCGTGCGCGGCGATGAGACGCGCCTTGGCGATCACCTTCTGCGTCGCCATGGCAAAGGCCGAACCCGCCATGGTGGCCGAGCGCGAGCCGCCGGTGCCTTCGCCGAAGAACACGTCGTCGGTGTCGCCTTGCACGTAGCGCACGTCGTTCGGGTCGAGCCCGAGCTGGTCGCAGACCAGTTGCTTGAACGTGGTCTCGTGGCCTTGGCCTTGCGTGACCGAGCCGGAATAGAGCGTGGCGCTTCCGCCGCGGTCGAAGCGCACCTCGGCGCCTTCCGCGCTGGGCGCGGCGGCGCGCTCGATGGTGTTGGAAATGCCGATCCCTAAGAGCTTGCCGCGTTGGCGGGCGGCCTTGCGGCGCTGCTCAAAGCCTTTGTGATCGGCGAGCTGCAGCGCGATGTCCATGTTCTTCTCGAACTCGCCGCAGTCATAGGTGAACGTCAAGCCGGTCTTGAACGGCATCTGCGCGGGCGAAATGTAATTGCGCCGGCGCAGCTCGGCCGGATCGATCCTCAGCTCGGCCGCCGCCAGATCGACCATGCGCTCGATCACGAAGCCGGCTTCCGGCCGGCCGTTGCCGCGATAGGGCCGTACCGGATTGGTGTGCGTGAACACCGCGCTGATGTCGGCGTAGATCGCCGGCGTGCGGTAGGTGCCGGCCAGCGTCCCGGCGTTCAACACGAAGGCCGGCATGTTGTGTTGCAGATAGGCGCCGATGGCGGCCAGCGTCGTCACCCGTAACCCTAAGAAATTGCCGTCACTGTCGAGCGCGAGCTCGGCCTCGGTGACATTGTCGCGCGCCTGCGCGTCGGACAGGAACGCCTCGGTGCGCGTGCTCATCCATTTGACCGGTCGCCCGGTGAGCTTAGACGCGAGCAGCACCAGCGGCGTTTCGTTGAACACCGGCGTCTTCATGCCGAAGCTGCCGCCGATGTCGCCGGTGGTGACGCGCACCTTGCTCTCCGGCACTTTCAGCATGCGCGCGACATCGGAGCGGAAGCCGTGCGCGCGCTGGATCGGGGAGTGGATGGTGTAGCGGCCGTCGCTTGAATTATAGACGCCGACGGCGCCGCGCGGCTCCATGGCGGCGGCGGTGACGCGGTTGATGACGAATCGATGTTTCACCACATGGGCGGCGCGCGCGAAAGCGGCGTCGGTCGCCGCCTTGTCGCCGAGCAGTTCGACGAAGGAAATATTGTCCGCGCAATCGTCATAGACGCGCGGCGCGCCCGGCTTGACCGCCTCGGCGACCGAGGTCACGGCCGGCAGCGGCTCGTAGTCGACCGCGATCAGCTCGGCGCCGTCCATCGCCTGCGCGGCGGTTTCCGCCACCACAAAAGCGACGCAGTCGCCGACCCAGCGCACGCGATCTTCCGCCAGCACGGTGTAGCGCGGCAGCGCCATGGGCTCAGCCCCGCGGCGTTTCAATCCGGGATGACTGGGCAGGTCGCCGAAGCCGGAGGCTTTCCAGTCGGTCGCGGTGATCACCGCCAGCACGCCGGGCGAAGCCGTAGCCGCGCTCACATCGATCGACTTGATTTTGGCATGCGCGTACGGCGAGCGCAGCACCACGCCGAAGGCCATGCCGGGATAGACCACGTCATCGATATAATACCCGCCGCCGCGCACCAGGCGCGGGTCCTCGAAGCGCGGCACACCCTGGCCGATGGCGAATTCACCCATGCGAAAGTCTGCCTGTTGAGTTTGATCAGCCGGCGGGAAGAGAAGCGAGTAGGTGAGTATTTAGCCTTGCTTGAGCGCCTGCGCCACGCGCGGCGCGAAGTAGGTGAGCATGCCGTCGGCGCCGGCGCGCTTGAACGCCATCAGGGTTTCCCACATCGCGCGCTCGCCATCGAGCCAGCCGTTCTGCGCGGCAGCCTGGATCATCGCGTATTCGCCTGACACCTGGTAGGCGTAGGTCGGCATCGCGAAGGTGTCCTTCACGCGCCGGATAATGTCGAGATAGGGCAGGCCCGGCTTGACCATCAGCATGTCGGCGCCTTCGGCGACGTCGAGCGCGACCTCGCGGATCGCCTCGTCGGTGTTGGCGGGGTCCATCTGATAGCTGCGCTTGTCGCCGGTGAGCGTCTTGCTCGAGCCGACCGCGTCGCGGAACGGGCCGTAGAACACGGAAGCGTATTTCGCCGCGTAGGACATGATCGACACGTTGGTGAAGCCTGCAGCATCCAAGCCCTTGCGGATGGCGCCGATGCGCCCGTCCATCATGTCGGAGGGCGCGATGATGTCGCAGCCGGCCTCGGCCTGCACCAGCGCCTGCTTGACTAGCACGGCGACGGTCTCGTCGTTGAGGATGACGCCGTCCTTGAGCAGCCCGTCATGGCCATGGCTGGTGAAGGGATCGAGCGCCACGTCGGCCAAGAGGCCGATGTCCGGCACTTCCTTCTTGATCGCGCGCAATGTGCGGCAGACCAGATTGTCCGCATTGAGCGCTTCGCTGCCGGTCTCGTCGCGCAGCTTGGGGTCGGTATAGGGGAACAGCGCCAGGCAGGGGATCTTGAGTTCCGCCGCCCGCACGGCTTCGCGCACCGCCTGGTCGACCGACAGCCGCTCGACGCCCGGCATCGAGGGCACCGGGCTGCGGGCGTTCTGTCCGTCCATGATGAACAGCGGCCAGATCAGGTCGTCGGTGGTCAGCGTATTCTCGCGCACCATGCGGCGCGTCCAGTCGTTGCGCCGGTTGCGGCGCATGCGCACGGCGAGGTCGAGACGATCGGCGTCCGCCGGTGCACCGGTTACCACCGGCGCGAGATGAGTGCGGGCTTCGAGCGGACGGCCGAATTTGACTGCCATGGGGTGCCTCCAGGGGGTCTTTTTAACTGGTCTGGCAAGGCGATGCCACCCGGGCTACAAGCGGATTTATGTTCGTCGTGAATTCAGGCAAAGTGACGCCCAAACAACCCCGGAACGGCGGTTGAGAGGACGAAAGTGGCCAGCGACATTCTGATTGCCAAGGAGGCCAAGGATACCGGCGCGACGGCCCCCCGCGGCGCCGTCGGGCGCAAGCGCGCCACCAGCCTGGGCGAAGCCCCGCTGCGCTTCATCACCGCGGCCAGCCTGTTCGACGGCCACGACGCCTCGATCAACATCATGCGCCGCATCCTGCAGGCGCACGGTGCGGAGGTGGTCCATCTCGGCCACAATCGCTCGGTCGACGACATCGTCACCGCCGCCATCCAGGAGGACGCCCACGCCATCGCCGTGAGCTCCTACCAGGGCGGCCACGTCGAATATTTCAAATACATGATCGACCTGCTGAAGGAACGCGGCGCCGGTCATGTCCGCGTCTTTGGCGGCGGCGGCGGCGTGATCGTGCGCGAGGAGATCGACGAGCTGCACGCCTATGGCGTCGCCCGCATCTACTCGCCCGAGGACGGCCAGCACATGGGCCTCGACGGCATGATCGCCGACATGGCCGAGCGCGCCCGCCAGGACTTGTGCGCGACGCAGCCCGCCGACCTCAATGGCTTGTTCAAGGGCGAGCACGGGACGCTGGCGCGCATCATCAGCGCCATCGAGGCGGGCCGCCTCAAGGACGGCCATTTGAGCAAGATTCGCGAGGCGGCGGCGAAGGCGAAGAAGGCGCCGGTGCTCGGCATCACCGGCACCGGCGGCGCCGGCAAGTCGTCGCTGACCGACGAATTGATCCGCCGCTTGCGCCAGCACAGCGGCGAGCCGCGCATCGCCGTCATCGCCATCGATCCGATCCGCCGCAAGACCGGCGGCGCGCTGCTCGGCGACCGTATTCGCATGAACGCCATCGCCGCGCCCAATATCTATTTCCGTTCGCTCACGACGCGCACCGCCGCCAACGAGGTGCCCGAGGCGCTGCTCGACATCATCGCCGCCTGCAAGGCGGCCGGCTTCGAACTGGTGATCGTCGAGACCCCCGGCATCGGCCAGGGCGACGCCGGCATCGTGCCGGTCTCCGACGTGTCGGTCTACGTCATGACGCCGGAATTCGGCGCGGCCAGCCAACTCGAAAAGATCGACATGCTCGACTACGCCGACGTGGTGGCGATCAACAAGTTCGACCGCCGCGGCGCGGCCGACGCGCTGCGCGACGTGTCCAAGCAGTATCAGCGCAACCACAAATTATTTTCCGCCAAGCCCGAGGACATGCCGGTGTTCGGCACCATCGCCTCGCGTTTCGACGATCAGGGCGTCACGGCCTTGTCGCAGACTTTGCTGCGCGTCTTCAACGACAAGGGTTTCGGTGCGTGGCGCAGCGATCGCAAGCCGCTGCATATCCGCGCCAGCGAGCCGGGCGCCGCCATCGTGCCGCCGAAGCGCCAGCGCTATCTGGCCGAGGTGGCCGAATGCGTGCGCGGCTACCATAAGACGGTCGCCGAACAGGTGGCGATCGCGCGCGAGCGCCAGCATTTGCGCGAAGCCAAGCGCATGCTGGAGGAGGCGGGCGCCGACACCGCCGCGCTTGAGGCCGCCTACCAGAAGCGCCAGCAGCAACTCGATCCGCGCGCCGGGCGGCTGATCGAACGCTGGCCGGAGGTGACGAAGGCCTATGCCGGCGACGAATACGTGGTGAAAATCCGCGGCCACGAGCGCCGCAACCGGCTGACTTACGAGACTCTGTCGGGCACCCGCATCCCCAAGGTGGCGCTGCCGAAATATCAGGACGAGGGCGAAATCCTCAAATGGCTGCTGAAGGAGAACGTGCCCGGCAGCTTCCCCTATACCGGCGGCGTGTTCGCCTTCAAGCGCGACAACGAGGACCCGACCCGCATGTTCGCGGGCGAGGGCGATCCGTTCCGCACCAACCAGCGGTTCAAATATCTATCCAAGGATTCGTCCGCCAAGCGGCTGTCGACCGCCTTCGATTCCGTCACGCTGTACGGCTGGGACCCGGAGGAGAGGCCCGACATCTACGGCAAGGTGGGAAATTCCGGAGTCTCCATCGCCACGCTCGACGACATGAAGACGCTCTATGACGGCTTCGACCTGTGCGATCCGACCACCTCCGTCTCCATGACCATCAACGGGCCGGCGCCGACCATCCTCGCCATGTTCTTCAACACGGCGATCGACCAGCAGCTCGACAAGTTCCGAACTGAGAACAAGCGCGAGCCGAACGACGAGGAGGCGGAAAAAATCAGGGAGTGGACGCTGTCGAGCGTGCGCGGCACCGTGCAGGCCGACATCCTGAAAGAGGACCAGGGCCAGAACACCTGCATCTTCTCCACCGAATTCGCGCTACGGATGATGGCCGACATCCAGGAATATTTCGTGCAGCACGAGGTGCGCAATTTCTATTCGGTGTCGATCTCCGGCTACCACATCGCCGAAGCCGGCGCGAACCCGATCTCGCAGCTCGCCTTCACGATGGCCAACGGCTTCACCTATGTGGAGGCTTATCTGGCGCGCGGCATGCACATCGACAGCTTCGCGCCCAACCTGTCGTTCTTCTTCTCCAACGGCATGGACGCCGAATACAGCGTGCTCGG
Organism: Hyphomicrobiales bacterium; assembly: GCA_016185205.1. Classification (GTDB taxonomy): domain Bacteria; phylum Pseudomonadota; class Alphaproteobacteria; order Rhizobiales; family Xanthobacteraceae; genus Pseudolabrys. Next base: position 63,409 of record JACPOA010000001.1, read on the forward strand.
CCGCGTCGCGCGCCGCATCTGGGCAGCGGCCATGCGCTTCAAATACGGCGCCAACGAGCGCTCGCAGAAGCTCAAATACCACACCCAGACCTCCGGCCGCTCGCTGCACGCGCAGGAGATGGATTTCAACGACATCCGCACCACGCTGCAGGCGCTGATCGGCACCTACGATCACGCCAACTCCATGCACACCAACGCCTATAACGAGGCGGTGACCACGCCGACGCGCGAGTCGGTGCGCCGCGCCATGGCGATCCAGCATATCCTCAACAAGGAATGGGGGCTGGCGAAAAACCAGAATCCCAACCAGGGCTCGTTCATCATCGAGGAACTGACCGATCTGGTGGAAGAGGCGGTGCTGAAGGAATTCGAGCGCATCTCCGAGCGCGGCGGCGTGCTCGGCGCCATGGAGACCGGCTATCAGCGCGGCAAGATTCAGGACGAGTCGCTGTTCTACGAGGGCAAGAAGCACGACGGCTCGCTGCCGATCGTCGGCGTCAACACCTTCCTCGACGAGCAGGCGCCGGCGACGACGATCACGCCCGAGCTCGCCCGCTCGACCGAGGAGGAAAAGCGCAGTCAGATCGCGCGCGTGCGCGCGTTCCAGCAGCGGCACGCGACGGAATCCGGGTCCATGCTGAAGCGTCTGCAACAGACGGCCGCCGAGGGCGGCAACATGTTCGCGGAGCTGATGCAGGCGGCGCGCTGCTGCTCGCTCGGGCAGGTCACCCACGCGCTGTTCGCCGCCGGCGGCGAATACAGGCGCAACGTCTAGCCGTCGCTGTCCGGATCAGACTTCACGCGCGGTTCACATCCAATAATAACGGAGCGCGCGACATGAACGGCGGCACGGACCCTTCCAATCACAGCATCGATGCCCTGCTTCCGCCGGAGATTGCCCGCAAAGCCGAGGCGGTCGGCGTGCAAAAGACCAGAATGGATGTGATGAGCCTGTTGGCGCTCGCCGTGCTGGCCGGCGCGTTCATTGCTCTGGGCGCTATGTTTGCCACCACGGTGCTGGCGGGCGCCGATGGCGTTCTGCCGTTCGGAATAAGCCGGCTGCTGTCCGGCGTGGTGTTCTGCCTCGGGCTCATCCTGATCGTGGTCGGCGGCGCCGAGCTGTTCACCGGCAACACGCTGATGGTGATGGCCTGGGCCGCCGGCGAAGTGCGCTTGCGCGAAATGCTGCGCGCCTGGGCGATCGTCTATGTCGGCAACTTCATCGGCGCGGTCGGCACCGCCGGGCTGGTGTTCCTGTCCGGCCAGTATCTGTCCGGCAAGGGCAGCGTCGCCATGGTGGCGCTCAATCTCGCGCTCACCAAGGCCACGCTGCCATTCCACCACGCGCTGTTCCTCGGCATCCTGTGCAATGTGCTGGTGTGCCTGGCGGTGTGGCTTGCCTTCGGCGCGCGCAGCACCACCGACAAGGTGCTGGCGGTGATTTTTCCGGTGTCGGCCTTCGTGGTCGCCGGCTTCGAGCACTCGGTCGCCAACATGTACCTCGTCCCGCTCGGCCTGTTCATCAAGGCGTGGGGGCCGTCGGAACTGTGGGCGCAGATGGCAAGCGCTCCGGCCGATTACGGCGCGCTGACCTGGCCGGCGTTTTTCGAATGCCTGATCCCGGTGACCATCGGCAATATCATCGGCGGCGGCGGGCTGGTGGGGGCGGTCTATTGGTTCATTTACTTGCGCAAGCGGTCATGACGGACGACATCCTGTTCGAGCGGCGCGGCGCCGCCGGCATCGTCACGCTCAACCGGCCGCGGGCGCTCAATGCCATCACCCACGGCATGATACGCGCGTTGCGCGCGCAACTCGACACCTGGGCCGACGATGCGGCGGTGACGCGGGTGGTGATCCAGGCCGCGGGCGAGCGCGCGTTTTCCGCCGGCGGCGATATCCGCGCGCTTTACGATCTCGGCCGCGCCGGCTGCTACGACCAGGCACTGCAATTCATGCGCGACGAATACATGCTCAATGCGGCGATCAAGCGGTTCCGCAAGCCTTACGTCGCGCTGATCGACGGCATCGTCATGGGTGGCGGCGTTGGCGTGTCGGTACACGGCTCGCACCGCGTCGCCGGTGACCGCTTCCAGTTCGCTATGCCGGAAGTGGGCATTGGGTTCTTTCCGGACGTTGGCGCCACCTGGTTCCTGCCGCGCATGCCGGGCGAGCTCGGCACCTATTGCGCGCTCACCGGCGAGCGCTTCGGCATTGCCGACGGCTGCGGCGCCGGGCTGGCGACCCATCGCATTGCGTCGGCGCGCTTTGGCGCGCTGCTCGATGGGCTGGCCGGCGCCGTGTCGATCGACGCCGTGCTGGCGGCCTTTGCGGAGCCGGCAGGCGAGGGGCCGATCCTGGTGCGGCGCGCCGCGATCGACCGGCTGTTTGCCGGCAATCAGGTTGAGGGGATCATCGAAGCGATCGAGCGCGAAGCCGCATCGGGCGGCGCCGATGCCGAATGGGCCGGCAAGACCGCCGCCACCATTCGCACAAAATCGCCGCTCAGCCTGAAGCTGGCGCTGGCGCAGGTGCGGCGCGGCGGAAGCTGGGATTTCGAGACGTGCATGCGCGCCGAATTCCGCATAGTGTCGCGCGTCATCCAGGACCACGATTTCCATGAAGGCGTGCGCGCCGTGATCGTCGACAAGGACAACAAGCCGCGCTGGCAGCCGGCAACGCTCGACGCGGTGAGCGCGGCGGAGGTTGAGCGTCATTTCACGCCACTCGCAACCGGCGATCTGGTGCTGCCATGACCGAATCGGAATTCCACGACGACCTGCATACGCTCGAGCCGGTGCACGAGCCGTCCGGCCAGCCGGACATCGGCCGCTGGACGCGCCGACTGGTGCTGTTCCTGCGCGTGATGGCCGGCGTGTCGATGCTCAAGGGGCTGTATCACTGGTCGTGGGTGTGCGGCATCGCCGTTCTGCCCCACGAGGCGTTCGAAAATCATTCGATCGCCTGGCAGTCCGCCACGGTGTTTTTCGCGGTGATCGATCTGGTCGCCGCCGTCGGCTTGTGGCTCGCCGCCGCCTGGGGGGCGGTGATCTGGCTGACCGCGGCCGCCTCGATGCTGGCGGTGGAAATATTTTTTCCGCAGGTGTTCGGCGGCGGCTTTCTGACGGTCGCCGTGGAAGGCGTGCTGCTTGCGCTCTATCTCTGGCTGGCATTGAAGTCGGCGCACGAACATCTGGAATAACTAACTTCGGTATTGGAGGAGGGCGTGATGGCACGCATAGGATTCATCGGGCTCGGCAATATGGGCCTGCCGATGGCGCAGAACCTGATCAAGGCCGGCCACCAGGTCGAAGGCGTCGACGTCAATGCTGCCGCGCTCGAAAGACTTAAAAGCGCCGGCGGGACCAGTGTCGAATTCGTCAAGGTCGCAGCGTCGCGCGCCGATGTCGTCATCACCATGCTGCCGTCGGGCAAGGAGGTGCGCGCGGTCTATCTCGGAGCCGCCGGCATCATCGAGAACGCCAATGCCGGAACGCTGCTGATCGACTGCTCGACCATCGACGTGGACACCGCGCGCGCGGTCGCCGGCGAGGCGGAGAAGAAGGGATTGCTGATGCTCGACGCGCCGGTGTCCGGCGGCGTCGGCGGCGCCACCGCCGGCACGCTCACCTTCATGGTCGGCGGCAGCGCGCAGGCGTTCACGCGCGCGGAGTCGATTCTGCAAAAGATGGGCAAGACGATTGTGCATGCCGGCGGCGCCGGCAACGGTCAGGCCGCCAAGATCTGCAACAACATGATCCTCGGCGTGTCGATGATCGCGGTGTCGGAAGCCTTCGTGCTGGCGGAGAAACTCGGGCTCGACCACCAGAAGCTGTTCGACATCTCGTCCAAGTCGTCGGGCCAGTGCTGGTCGATGACGACCTATTGCCCGGTACCGGGGCCGGTGCCGACCTCGCCCGCCAACCGCGACTACCAGGCCGGTTTTACCGCCGCCATGATGCTCAAGGATTTACGATTGTCGCAGGACGCGGCCAAGGCCGCCGGCGCCAGGACGCAATTGGGCGCCGACGCGGCAAGGATTTATTCAGCCTATGTCGAGAGCGGGGAGGGGCCGCGCGATTTTTCCGGCATCATCCGCTTCGTTCGCGGCTGATTTTTCAACTCTTGCGTCCCACAATGACGCAGCGCGCCGTCGCAAGGTGAACGAACTCTTGCGCCGTTTGATTCAATTGCGTCTTCAACGAAACATTCACCCTTGCAAATAAACCTAATCTTTATGGTGTTATTTAAGCCGATTTTAGATTGCCCCTTATAGGGTCGTCCTCTGGAACGGGGGAACAGGGCCTCGTTACCAAAACGCAGACAATAAAACGCAAGGGGCGTTGAACATGAAAGCCGTTGCGAAAACGGTCGAACCCGCCGAGCGCGAGGCGCGTTTCGACCATATCCGGCCTCTCTATCATGAGGCTCTGACCTTGGTGGAGCGGCTGCATCGTCGGCTGCTCGACGTCATCAAGGATGAATTCGATCGCCGCGGTCGCTCCGACATCAATTCGGTGCAGGCGCTGTTGCTCTACAACATCGGCGACAAGGAACTCACCGCCGGGGAGCTGCGCACGCGCGGCTACTATCTCGGCTCCAACGTATCCTACAATCTCAAGAAGCTGGTCGAGATGAACTTCCTCGATCACCAGCGCAGCCGCGTCGACCGCCGTTCGGTTCGCATCAAGCTGACCGAAAAGGGCATCGAGGTGCGCGACATCGTCGAGAACCTCTACCAGAAGCATGTGCGCACGGTGGAGCAGGTCGGCGGCATCAATGCCGACGAGTTCACGACGCTGAACAAGTCGCTGCACCGGCTTGAGCGCTTCTGGACCGACCAGATCCTCTATCGCCTGTAACCGCCTTCCAAACGATTTACTCGCGTACTGGCGGAACGACTTGCCCCGGCCCTCGCGGCCGGGGCTTTTTTTAGGGTGCTGCTAACGCATATTTTCTCTGATTGTTGCGCGTTACTGTCTCAACTTGAACGATTCAACCGCATAGGTTGAATGAAGCTGAAATAACAGCTATAAAGATCGGTCGCATAATGACAGGGAGAAAGCGACCATGGCGAAGAAAGCGACCCGTAAGCGAGCCGCCGCAGCGAAGGCTCCCGGCGGATTGACCACACTGATCGTAGGCGAGGAGGGGCACCCAACCACGCTCGCGCTTGGCGAAGAGATCCACCCGACGACATTAGCCTTGGGCGAAGAAGGACCGACCATCTTCTATGGCGAACACCCGACGACGCTTGCGCTCGGTGAGGAAGGGCCGACTATCTATATGGGCGAGCATCCGCCGAGCAATCCGCTGATCGAACATCCGAGCAACGTGATCGCCGAGCAGTTCGGTGGCATCATCGATCCAGGGGGCCCGGTCGAGCAACAAAAAGTGACGGCTGCGGCCAAGAAATCCGCGCGCAAGCGCAAGAGCAAGAGCAAGAGCAAGAGCAAGAGCAAGAAATAACCGCGCAGCGGGCGAGGACCGCAGAACCATGATCCTCGTCGCCGGCGGCGAACTCGATTTCAATCTTGGCGCGCTGCTTCGGCGGATGCGGCGGCGGCGCGTCAAGTTTTTGAGCGCCCTGCTCGGCGCCGCGCACATCCCCCGACTGACCATCGATCTCGCCAAGGACCGCATGCGGCTCGACGGCCGTCTGGTACGACCGGCCGCCTGCTTCATGCGTCACGACGTTTTCCTGACCCAATCTCTGCGTACGGCGGAAGCGAACGCCGCAGCGCTCAATTGGTACATTGCAATCAAAGGCTGGGAGCTCGCGCATGACGACGTGCGCGGCTTCAACAAGCGGGCCTGGAACGCCGACACAAATAAGCTCACCAACCTTTATCTTGCCGCGCGTCATGGGCTGAGGGTGCCGCGCACATTGCTCACCAATGAGTTCGCAGTTGTGCGCAAGTCGATGCTCGGGCCGCTGATCGAGAAGCCGGCAGCGGGCGGCGAACTGACGGGAACGTTCGACACGCTTGAGACGAAGCTTGCCGCCGGGACACCGATTGGGCGCTATCCGCGCTTCGTGCAGCAACAAATGCAGCGGCCGGAGCTGCGCGTATTCCGTGTGGGCGACGAACTTATTGGCTTTTCGCTGACCTCGCCCGATCTCGACTACCGCGCTGCGTTGCGCTCGCGCTTGAAACCGGCGCGAGTGCCGGCGGCGCTGGGGGAGAAGTTTTACGCGCTCTGTTCCACGATCGGCCTCGATTTTGCGGCCGCCGATTTCATGCGTGACCCGAAAGGCGGCGAGCACCGCTTCTTGGAGGTGAACTCGCAGCCGATGTTCGCCGCCTTCGATGCGGTCGCCGGCGGTCGACTGTGCGACGCCATCATCGACCACCTGTCCGCCAAACCCTAGATATTGCGGTTAAACCCCGTCCCCACGCCAGCGCTTGGCGGTTGGCGGGCGATATGCTAATTGCGGGCGTTATCCCGGACCTGAAATCAGTACGGCGCCGGCCGCGTTCGCGGCGCCAGGAGAGCATGAATGTCGGCCACCGCGAGCCCCAAATCCGCGCACAGTAAGCCTGCGGGCGATGTGGAAGCGCTGTTTTCCGCCTCCTTGCGCGAGGTCGACCCCGAGATCGCCGAGGCCATCGGGCTCGAGCTCGGCCGCCAGCGCGACGAGATCGAGCTGATCGCCTCGGAGAACATCGTGTCGCGCGCCGTGCTGGAGGCGCAGGGCTCGGTGCTCACCAACAAATATGCCGAAGGCCTGCCGGGCAAGCGCTATTACGGCGGCTGCCAGTTCGTCGACATCGCCGAGCGGCTGGCGATCGAGCGCGTCACCAAATTGTTCGGCTGCAAGTTCGCCAATGTGCAGCCGCATTCCGGCGCCTCGGCGAACGCGGAAGTGTTCTTCGCGCTGCTGCAGCCGGGCGACACCTTCATGGGCCTCAACCTCGCCGCCGGCGGGCATCTCAGCCACGGTATGGCGATCAACATGTCCGGCAAATGGTTCAAGCCGGTGCCGTATAATGTCCGCCGCGACGACCAGCGCGTCGACATGGAAGAGCTGGAGAAGCTCGCCAAGGAGCACAGGCCAAAGCTGATCATCGCCGGCGGCTCGGCCTATCCGCGCATCTTCGACTTCAAGCGCTTCCGCGAGATTTGCGACGAGGTCGGCGCCTATCTCATGGTCGACATGGCGCACTTCGCCGGCCTGGTGGCCGGCGGCGCGCATCCTTCGCCGTTCCCGCACGCGCATGTGGTGACCACCACCACGCACAAGACGCTGCGCGGCCCGCGCGGTGGCATGATCCTCTCGGACGACGAAGCGATCGCTAAGAAGCTCAACTCGGCGGTGTTCCCCGGCATGCAGGGCGGACCGCTGATGCATGTGATCGCAGCCAAGGCGGTGGCGTTCGGCGAAGCGCTGCGTCCGAGCTTCCGCACTTACGCGCGCAACGTAGTGGAGAACGCCAAGGCGCTGGCCGAGACGCTGAAATCGCACGGGCTCGACATCGTGTCGGGCGGCACCGACACCCATCTGATGCTGGTCGACCTGCGGCCTAAGCGCCTCACCGGCAAGGTGGCGGAGCTGGCGCTCGGGCGTGCCCACATCACCTGCAACAAGAACGGCATCCCGTTCGATCCGGAAAAGCCCACCGTCACCTCCGGCATCCGGCTCGGCACGCCGGCCGGCACCACGCGCGGCTTCGGCATCGCTGAATTCCGCACAGTGGGCGAGATGATCGTCGAGGTGCTCGACGTGCTGTCGCAGAAGCAGGCGCAAGAGGATTCGTTGGTGGAAGCTGCCGTGCGCGACAAGGTGAAGGCATTGATTTCACGTTTTCCGATTTACCCATGACGATGCGGATAGTGTAGGGGGGGCGTCATGCGTTGCCCGAGTTGCGGTAGCCTCGACACGCAGGTGAAGGATTCGCGGCCGACCGAGGATTCGGCGGTGATCCGCCGCCGTCGCGTGTGCCTGACCTGCAATTTCCGCTTCACCACCTTCGAGCGTGTGCAGTTGCGCGAGCTCACGGTCATCAAGCGCAATGGACGGCGCGTACCGTTCGATCGCGACAAGCTGATGCGCTCGGTGCAGATCGCGCTGCGCAAGCGCGCGGTCGAGCCGGAGCGCATCGAGCAGATGGTCTCCAAGATCGTGCGCGAGCTGGAAAGCGCCGGCGAGAACGAAGTCTCCTCGGAGGCGATCGGCGAGATCGTGATGGCGCACCTGCGCGAGATCGACGACGTCGCCTATGTGCGCTTCGCCTCCGTTTATCGCAATTTCCGCGAGGCCAAGGACTTCCGCGCCGCGCTCGACGAATTGTCGGGCGAGGAAGACACGCCGAAGCCGGCCACCCCCTTGCGCAAATGAACGACCCGGTCGCGCCAGTTCCGACAGCGGCGAGCGCCGATGACGCGCGCTTCATGGCGTTGGCATTGACGCTCGGCCGGCGCGGGCTGGGCGCGACCTGGCCCAATCCGGCGGTAGGCAGCGTGATCGTGAAGGACGGCATCATCCTCGCGCGCGGCTGGACGCAAGCCGGCGGCCGCCCGCATGCCGAGGTCGAGGCGCTGCGCCGCGCCAAGAAAATCGCGCAAAATAAGTTTATTGGCGCCACGATGTATGTGACGCTCGAGCCGTGCTCGCATCACGGCAAGACGCCACCTTGCGCCGACGCCATCATCAAGGCCGGCATCGCGCGCGTGGTGTCGGCGCTCGAGGACCCCAATCCGGAGGTGGCCGGCAAGGGCCACGCGCGGCTGCGCGGCAAAGGCATCGCGGTCGACATCGGGCTCGGCGCCGACGAGGCGCGCCGCGTGCATGTCGGCCACATCACGCGTATCCAGAACGCGCGGCCCTATGTGACCCTCAAGCTCGCCGTCTCGTCCGACGGCAAAGTGGGCCTCGCCGGCCGCAAGCCGGTGGCGATCACCGGCGAGCCCGCGCGCACCCGCGTGTTCCAGTTGCGCGCGCAGAGCGACGCCATTTTGGTCGGCATCGGCACCGTGCTGTCGGACAATCCCGCGCTCACCTGCCGGCTGCCCGGCATGGACGAGCGCTCGCCAGTGCGCGTGGTGCTCGATGCGCAGTTGCGGCTGCCGCTGGCGACCGCGGTGGTGGCAACCGTAAGGGAAACGCCAACCTGGGTGTTCACCTCGCGCAAAGCCTCAGGCCTTGCCGAGGAGATTTTGCAGCAGAAGGGCTGCAAGGTGTTCCGCGTCGACGAGCAGAACGGCAAGCTCGATCTCGACGCCGTGCTGAAAATTCTCGCCGAGCAGGGCATCACCCGGCTGATGGTGGAGGGCGGCCCGACAGTGGCGGCGAGTTTTGTCGGCGCCGATCTCGTCGATGAGGCGGTGCTACTGCGCGCCGACAAAACCATCGGTGCCGACGGCATCGACGCGCTCGAAGGCATGCCGCTCAGCGCGCTCATCGAGCACATGCAATCGCGCGGAGTTGAAACGCTCGGCGCGGATACACTCGAACATTACGAGCGCACCTGACATGTTCACCGGCATCGTCACTGACTTGGGCGAAGTGCGATCGGTCAAGCCGCGCGCCGACAATCTGCACCGCATCACCATCTATTGCCGCTATCCGCGTGCCGAGCTGGTGCAGGGCGCCTCGATCGCCTGTTCCGGCGTCTGCCTGACCGTGGTGGACACCGGCGAGGAAGACGGCCGCGGCTGGTTCGCGGTCGACGCGGCGGCGGAAACATTGGCGGTCACCAGCGTCGGCCGCTGGCGACACGGCACCCGCGTCAATCTGGAGCGTTCGCTCAAGCTCGGCGACGAGCTGGGCGGCCACATGGTCGCCGGGCATGTCGACGGCTTGGCAAATGTGGTCGCGCGCGAGGACATGACCGATATGGCGCGCTTTCTGCTGCGCGCGCCGCATGAGCTGGCGCGCTTCGTCGCGCCCAAAGGCTCGGTGGCGCTCGACGGCGTCTCGCTCACGGTCAATGCGGTGGAGGGCGACACGTTCTCGGTGCTGATCATCCCGCACACGCTTGCGGTGACGACGTTCGGCGCGCTCGCCACAGGCTCCGACGTTAACCTCGAAATCGATACCATGGCGCGCTATGCCGCGCGCCTGATGGACAGCAAATAGCGCTCTTGTTACCGGCGCGCGCGCTTGCTACCACGCGGCCGAAGCAAGGAACATTCGGAACATGGCCAAGAAGACCGGCGGCGCCGTCAAGCGCGGCAAACAAGACAATAAGCCGCGCATGCTGATCGTGGAGGCGCGCTTCTACGAGCATATCGCCGACGCGCTGCTCGCGAGCGCTACGCGCGTGCTGGACGAAGCCGGCGCGTCATACGAGCGCATCGCGGTGCCGGGCGCGCTGGAAATTCCCGCGGCCATTGCCATGGCGCTCGATGCCGCCAAGCGCAAGCCATACGACGGCGTGGTGGCGCTCGGCTGCGTGATCCAGGGTGAGACCTATCATTTCGAACTGGTGTCGAACGAGTCGGCGCGCGGCTTGATGGACCTGGCGATCCAGCAGCAGCTTGCCATTGGCAACGGCATCCTCACCGTCGACAACGAAGCCCAGGCGCTCGCCCGCTCCACCGCCGACGAGCGCAACAAGGGCGCCTCCGCCGCGCGCGCCGCGCTCGCCATGGTCGCGCTCAAACGCAAACTTGCGGGGCGCTAATGGCCCGCGGCGCGCCAGCAGGCGAGAGCGAGGCGCGCAAGGCCAACACGCGCGGCGCCGCTCGCCTTGCCGCCGTGCAGGCGCTCTACCAGATGGATCTCGCCGGCACCGGCCTGAACGAGATCCTCGCCGAGTTCGAAAGCCACTGGCTCGGCCGCGAGGTCGAGGGCGCGCAATATCTGCCGGCCGAAGCGGCGTTCTTCCGCGACATCGTCTCCGGCGTGGTGCGCGAGCAGCGCAAGCTCGATCCGCTGATCGACGCGGCGCTGGCCAAGAGCTGGCCGCTCAAGCGCATCGAAACCGTGCTGCGCGCCGCTCTGCGCGCCGGCGCCTACGAGCTCGACCATCGCCGCGACGTGCCGGCGCGCGTGGTGGTGTCGGAATATGCCGACGTCGCCGCCGCCTTTGTCGAGCGCGACGAGACGGGTATGGTCAATGCCGTGCTCGACCAGCTGGCGCGCTCATTGCGCGCGGCCGAATTCGGTCCAGCCGCCAGGTGATTCCATGGCTAAGGACGACGACAAACTGTCGGCCGAGGATCGTCTGATCGCGCGTTTTTTCCAGCCGCTCGCCACCCATCCGGGCGCGCTGGGTTTAACCGACGATGCCGCCTTCCTCACGCCGCCCGCGGGTTGCGACCTGGTGCTCAAGACCGACGCCATCGTCGGCGGCGTGCATTTCTTCCAAGACGATGCCGCGCGCGAGGTGGCGCGCAAGGCGCTGCGGGTGAATTTGTCCGACCTCGCCGCCAAGGGCGCAGCGCCGCTCGGCTTCCTGCTGTCGCTGGCGCTGCCGAAGGAGATCGGCGACGACTGGCTTTCCGATTTTGCGGAAGGCCTGCGCGCCGATGCCGTTGAGTTCGGCTGTCCGCTGTTCGGCGGCGACACCGACCGCACACCCGGCCCGGCGACGATTTCGATCGCCATGTTCGGCAGCGTGCCGCAAGGCACCATGGTGCGGCGCGCCGGCGCCAAGGCGGGCGACCGCGTGTTCGTGAGCGGAACCATCGGCGATGCGGCGCTCGGTCTGGCATTGCGCAAAAAAACCCATATGGGCGCCGACTGGACACTCAACGCCGCACAGCGCCAGCATCTGGCGTCGCGCTATCTGCTGCCGCAGCCGCGCAATGCGTTGGCGGAAGCCGTGCGCACGCACGCCTCGGCGGCGATGGATGTGTCGGATGGGTTGGTCGGCGATCTGGCCAAGCTTGCCCGCGTGTCGGGCGTGGCGGCCGAGATCGCGGTCGCGCAGATGCCGCTGTCGGACGCGGCGCGCGCGGTTATCGCCGCCGCGCCGGCGATGCTGGAAACCGCGCTCACCGGCGGCGACGATTACGAGGTGGTGTGCACGGTAGCGCCGGAGAAGGCGGCCGGTTTCCACGCGGCGGCGCAGGCGGCTCATGTGGCGGTCACCGAGATCGGCGCGATCGTGGCGGGCGAGGGCGCCCATTTTGTTGGCGCCGACGGCAAGCCACTCGCTTTCAAGCGCGCCTCCTTCAGCCATTTTTGAGCTACACTGTGCAAAACGACAGACGTCAGGAGCGGACAAGCGCCATGCGCGATATGACGAAACCGGCAGCCGCCACGCCGGTCGGGCAAAACCCGAACTTCGACAAGCACCACAAGCGCTTCCCGACCACCGCCTGGATGCGCAAGGAGGCGCCGCGCCACGTGCCGCGCTTCGCCTTCGAATATGGCGACACCGGCGCCGGCAACGATGTCGGCATCGCGCACAACTGGGCCGCGCTCGACGCCATCAAGATCGTGCCGCGCTACGGCGTGATGCCGACGCTGCCGCCGGTCGATTGCGAATTGTTCGGTACGAAATATTCAGCGCCGATCGGCATCGCGCCGATGGGCGGCCCGTCGCTGGTGTGGCCGGGCGCCGATCTCTTGATGGCGAAGGCGGCGCAGCGCGCGCGCATTCCCTACACGCTGAGCGTCGCCGGCGGCGCCACCATCGAAGACGCCGCCGCTGCCGCGCCCGATGTGTTCTGGCTGCAGCTCTATCGCTTCTGGCACGACGATCACAAGATCGGTTTCGATCTGATGCGGCGCGCCAAAGCCGTCGGCGTGAAAGTGCTGACGCTCACCCTCGACGTGCCGGTGCGCACCACGCGCTCGCGCGAGACCTATGCGGGCCTCGCCGGTGAGTTCCGCCCCAATCTGCGCATGCTGTATGAAATGACAATTCGGCCGAAATGGCTGCTGGCGCTGCTGCGCAACGGCTATCCGCGTTTCGCCACCATCGGCGACTACGCGCGCCCGGGCGCCGGCACCAACGAGATCATCAAGTTCGCGCGCGCCCGCATGGGCGGCGCGTTTTCATGGGAAGAAGTCAAGCGCTATCGCGATCACTGGAAGGGCCCGATGGCCCTTAAAGGAATTTTGCATCCGGCCGACGCCAAGAAGGCCGTGGCGCTCGGCATCGATGGCATCTGGCTGTCGAACCACGGCGGCCGACAGATCGAGGCGCTGATGCCGTCGATCGATTGCCTGCCGGGCATCGTGGCGGCGGTCGGCAAGAAAGCCACCATCCTGCTCGACAGCGGCATCCGCAGCGGACAGGACGTGATGCGCGCGCTCGCGCTCGGCGCCGATGCGGCCTTTGCCGGCAAGTCGTTCCTGTGGGCGGTGGCGGCCATCGGTGACGAAGGCCCGGCCCAGCTCATCGACCTCTACATCGACGAGCTGCGCGCCTCGCTCGGCCAGATCGGCGCCCGCTCGCCAGCCGAGGCCAGGAAGGCGAAAATCCTGCATCCGGGGGCGATTAAGTTTTAGGAACTTGCCGCATGCGTCCTTTCCCTCCGCGAAGCGGTGGGGAGGGTCGGCTCATATCGCGCACGCTATATGAGCCGGGGTGGGGGGCACTTAACGGCGCGCGAACTTTTCCCCCCACCCCTAACCCCTCCCCACCACGCGCAAGAGCGCGCGGGGGGAGGGGAATAACATCGCAGCCCTGCATCCCCGGCAGTGGCGGTATTCTTCGGCGCCCTTTAAAGAGAAACCGGTTTTTCCGGGAATCGCCTCATGTCGGCTGTCGCCGAGTCAATCGAGCCAATACTCCACGCCCACATCGACGACCGTCTGGCGCGCCGCAACGCCATGGTGCTGGCGGTGGCGCAGGCGCTTGCCGGCGGCAACAACACCGTGATCGTGTCGACCGCCAGCATCGTCGGCGCGGTGCTGGCGCCCGACAAGGGCCTGGCCACGCTGCCGATCACCTGCATGGTGATAGGCATGTGGCTCGGCACGCTGCCGGTCGGCGCCCTCGCCAAGCGCTTCGGCCGCAGATTCGCGCTGCAGACCGGATCGCTGTTCGGCGTAGCGTCCGGGCTGATTTCCTACAGCGCGGTGATGCAGGGCAATTTCTGGCTGCTGCTGATCGGCACCTTCTGCGGCGGGCTCTATGCCGCCGCGCACCAGTCCTACCGGTTTGCCGCCGCCGATACGGCGAGCGAGGCATTCCGGCCCAAGGTGGTGTCCTGGGTGCTGGCCGGCGGGGTGTTCGCCGCGGTGATCGGGCCGCAGCTCGTCATCTTCACCAAGGATCTGCTGCCGCCACATCTGTTTGCCGCCAGCTATCTCGGGCAATCGGCCTGCGCCGTGCTTGCCGCCATCGTGTTGGTGTTCGTCAAGGTGCCGCCGGCGCCCGCCGAGAAGCGGATCGAAAGCGCGCGCCCGCTGCTGGCGGTCGTGCAGGCGCCGCGCTTCATCGTCGCCGTCGCCTGCGGGGTGGCGAGCTACGCCATGATGAACATGATCATGACCTCGGCGCCGCTCGCCATGGTCGGCTGCGGTCATTCGGTGACCGATGCCACGCTCGGCATCCAGTGGCACGTGCTGGCGATGTATGCGCCGAGCTTCGTGACCGGCAGCCTGATCGCGCGCTTCGGGGTCGAGCGCATCACCGGCATCGGCCTCGTCCTGGTCGGACTGGCCGGCGTGGTCGGCATCGCCGGCATTTCGGTGGCGCATTTCTGGACCGGGCTGATCCTGCTCGGGCTCGGCTGGAACCTGGCCTTCATCGGCGCCACCACCATGGTGACGCAGTGCCATCGGCCGGACGAGCGCAACAAGGTGCAGGCGTTCAACGATTTCCTCATTTTCGGCAGCATGGCCTTGAGTTCGTTCTCCTCCGGCCAGTTGCTGGAATATGTCGGCTGGACCGCGATCAACGAGGTGATCTTCCCGACCATCTTCGTGGCCGGCGCCATGCTGGCCTGGCTCGCCATGCGCAAGCCGGCGGCGGTGTGAGGCGCGAGGCGGCAGCTCTTGGCAATTTCGGCCCGGGTATCGCTGGGCGGCGGTTTCGTCGATATCCAACGCGTGTTCTGACCCGGCTACGATAGCCGCCAGATTCTTACGCTCCCCCATTTAAGACCCTTAAACGATTGATTGGTCAGTGAGTTGCATCAATGTCACACTTTAGAATTGATCTTTGATAATTGCCGAAGTTGTGTCCGTCAGCCTAGACGGCACCTGCGGTTGATTTTACTCTTGCCGCACATTTCCGGGTTCGTTGGCGGGGTCGCTTAGCACTCACACATGCTGCTTATCTGGGGGTTGATTATGCGTCGCTTGCAATGTGCGCTGCTCGTCACTGTTGCTGCTATCGGCTTCGCTTCGGTCGCTTCCGCCGCCGATATGCCGGTCAAAGCGCCGGTCCTTAAGGCGCCGGCTGGCTATACCGCGATCGATTGGTCAGGCTTTTATTTCGGCGGCCATGTCGGTTACGGCATGTCCGAGATGCGCGGCACTTACGACGAGGTCGGCGATCATGGCGGTCTGGATATTCCGGTCCGCGGCCTCCTCGGCGGCGCTCAAGCTGGTTACAATTGGCAGTTCGGCCGCTCGGTCTACGGCGTCGAAATCGATGGCACCTGGGCCGATCTGACCGGCAGCCGGGTCGACCGCGATGGCGACACCCAGCGGTTCCGGACCAGCTTCCTTGGCAGCGCGCGGGTTCGCGCCGGCCTCGCCATCGAAAACATGCTGCTCTATTCGACCTTCGGCCTCGGCTATAGCAGGGCGAAATTCACGGTGACGGGCAGCGACACGCCGAGTCCGGCGGAACAGTCGTTGAATCGCTGGGGCTATGTCACCGGCTTCGGCGCGGAATGGGCGATCGCACCGCACTGGAGCGTTCGCGGCGAATATTTGTATTACGGCTTTAACCACCGCGTGGATACCCCGACGCTCACCAACGATTCCGACGCGCGAGACTACGTCAAGCACGATGGCACCCATGTCGCGCGCATTGCCGTCAACTACCGCTTCAATCCGTCCGGGCCGGTCGCCAATACCAGCGCGCCGGTCGCCAACTGGGCCGGTCTCTATCTCGGCGCCCATGCCGGCTATGGCCGCTCGAACATGCTCGGCGATTATGACGAGATCGGCGATCACGGGTCATTCGACTTTGACCCCCGCGGCTTCGTCGGCGGTGGCCAGATCGGCTATAACTGGCAATCCGGCGCCTGGGTGTATGGCATCGAGGCCGACGGAACCTGGTCGGGTATGAAGAACAGCCGGATCGACGGCGATCTCGACTCGCAGGAACTCAGGACCACCACGATGGCCAGCTTGCGTGCCAGAGTCGGCGTCGCCGCCGATAACAAGCTTCTGTATCTCACCGGCGGTCTCGGTTATGTCGGTTCGAAGCTGAATGTGGTCGAAGGCGGCGTTCCGGCAACCCAGTCGATCAATTCCTGGGGCCCGGTGGTCGGCGCCGGCACCGAGTGGCGCTTCGGCTCCAATTGGTCGGCCCGCATCGAAGGTCTGACCTATCTGGTCGACAAGCGGGTCAACATGCCGACCCTGACCGTCGATTCTGATGCCAACGACTTCTTGCGGCAGCGCACCGTGTCGGTCGTTCGCATCGGCTTGAATTATCACTTCAACCCGACGGCGGGCGTCGCCAGATATTGAGTGGATTTCCGAGACTTGCACCAAAGCCCGGGCGGATCGCCCGAGCTTTGGTGTCTGATCGGCGTCTCCAAGCGGTTATCCAGTCTTAGCTTTGCGGCCTTAAGTACTGGGTCCCTGCTTCCGTGGGACGAGCGGAAAATAATCCAAATAGCTATTGACTAAAATCCCAAGGCATGCTGTCCTAGCAGCGTCCGGCTCGTCGAGGGCGCTGTCATGAGGCGTCTTGATGGTGGAGCCGCCCTCACGGGGCCGATATCGGGGGCAACCCGACATCGGCGATGCGGCGCCTGCGGGCGGGGGATGAACGCACCCCCCAAGCCCCCGGGCGGCGCCGGACCCCGCCCGCGGGCATTATGACCCGCCGCGAGGAGCTCGCTGACAGGTGGGGCCCGGTTGCTCGCCTGAAAGCGCGGACCGGCGCCGTAAGGAGAACCGCCGCAAATGAGCCCGAGCCCGATTTGGTTCGGGTGGCGCGCCGAGAGGCGCCGGGCATCGCGCAAGCGGTGCCCCTGTTACTGCGCGCTTCTTCGGCGCGCCATCCCCTCGGCTTTGAGGGGGACGGAAATGGGGCTACGGCGCACCCGGCCGCCAAGACGACGGGCGATAAAGCTTGCCTTGATACGGCCGGACGCGCGGAAGCTGGGGGTGGTGGGCATATAGTAGTGATCCGGAGCCTTTTCCGCGTTGCGTTGCCGCCAGCTTTTTGGCTATATCCACGCGCTTTCCGGTCGGGGTGAAGCGCCCTCATAAAGCGGCCATCCTCGACGCTCCTGGCACCGGCGGGAGCGTTTCTCCCGCCCGCCATTCCAAATCGAGGTTGAAGCCACCATGAATACATTGTGGATGATCGTCGGCTGTGGCGTGCTCGCGATCCTCTATGGCATCTGGGCCACCCGTTCGGTGATGAGTGCCGACGCCGGCAGCAAGAAGATGCAGGAGATTTCAGAGGCCGTGCGCGAAGGCGCGCAGGCCTATCTCAAGCGCCAATACACCGCGATCGGTATCGTCGGCGTGGTGATTTTCGTCATCATCGGATTCACGCTCGGCTGGCTGGTCGCGGTCGGCTTCCTGGTCGGCGCGCTGCTGTCGGGCGCCACCGGCTTCATCGGCATGAACGTGTCGGTGCGCGCCAATGTGCGGGTCGCCCAAGCGGCCACCAAGACTCTGGCCGGCGGGCTGGAGCTGGCCTTCAAATCCGGCGCCATCACCGGCATGCTGGTGGCGGGACTCGCGCTTTTGGGCGTAACCCTCTATTTCGGTTTCCTCACCGGCACCCTGCACTATGCGCCGAACGACCGCACCGTGATCGACTCGCTGGTCGCGCTCGGCTTCGGCGCTTCGCTGATCTCGATCTTCGCCCGTCTCGGCGGCGGCATCTTCACCAAGGGCGCCGATGTCGGCGGCGATCTGGTCGGCAAGGTGGAAGCCGGCATTCCGGAAGACGATCCGCGTAATCCGGCCACCATCGCCGACAACGTGGGCGACAATGTCGGCGACTGCGCCGGCATGGCGGCCGATCTGTTCGAAACCTATGCGGTGACCATCGTCGCCACCATGGTGCTGGCCTCGATCTTCTTCGCCGGCACGCCGTCGCTGCTCAACATGATGATCTATCCGCTCGGCATCGGCGGCGTCTGCATCATCACCTCGATTGCCGGCACGTTCTTTGTGCGGCTCGGCAAGAGCCAGTCGATCATGGGCGCGCTCTACAAGGGCTTCATCGCCTCGGCGGTGCTCTCGCTCGGCGCCATCTGGTACATCACGTACCGGCTGGTCGGCTTCGGCGCGATCCCCGGTGTGGCCTACACCGGCCAGTCGCTGTTCATCTGCGCCATCGTCGGCCTGGTGGTGACCGGCCTGATCATCTGGATCACCGAATACTACACCGGCACCAATTTCCGCCCGGTGCAGTCGATCGCCTCGGCCTCGGTGACCGGCCACGGCACCAACGTCATCCAGGGTCTGGCGATCTCGATGGAGTCGACCGCGGCCCCGGCCATCGTGATCATCGCCGGCATCCTGGTGTCCTACGGGCAAGCCGGATTGTTCGGCATCGCCATCGCGGTGACCGCGATGCTGGCGCTCGCCGGCATGGTGGTTGCGCTCGACGCCTTCGGTCCGGTCACCGACAATGCCGGCGGCATTGCCGAAATGGCAGGCCTGCCCAAATCGGTGCGCAAGTTCACCGACGCGCTCGATGCGGTCGGCAACACCACCAAGGCGATCACCAAGGGCTATGCCATCGGCTCGGCCGGCTTGGGCGCGCTGGTGTTGTTCGCGGCCTATAACCAAGACCTGCTGTTCTTCTCCAAGGACACTGTGGCGCATCCGTACTTCAAGGACGTCAAACTCGACTTCGCGCTGACCAACCCCTACGTCGTGGTCGGTCTGCTGTTCGGCGGCCTGCTGCCCTATCTGTTCGCCTCGATGGGCATGACCGCGGTCGGCCGAGCCGCTGGCGCGATCGTCGAAGAGGTGCGCCGGCAGTTCCGCGCGCATCCCGGCATCATGAAAGGCAAAGAGAAGCCCGATTACGGCCGCGCGGTCGACATGCTCACCAAGGCCGCGATCAAGGAAATGATCGTGCCGTCGCTGCTGCCGGTGCTATCGCCGATCGTCTGCTATTTTGCGATCTATTTCGTGGCGGGCGGCGGCGCGGTCGGCAAGTCGGCCGGCTTTTCGGCGCTCGGCGCCATGCTGCTTGGCGTGATCGTGACGGGCTTGTTCGTCGCGATCTCGATGACCTCCGGCGGCGGCGCCTGGGACAACGCCAAGAAGTACATCGAGGACGGCCACTACGGCGGCAAGGGCTCCGAAGCCCACAAGGCCGCGGTGACCGGCGACACCGTCGGCGATCCCTACAAGGACACGGCGGGGCCTGCGGTCAACCCGATGATCAAGATCACCAACATCGTGGCGCTGCTGCTGCTGGCGGTGCTGGCGCACTGATCACCAGCGAGGTACAGACAAAAACGAAAGGGCCCGCGTTCTGCGCGGGGCCTTTTCCTATTTTCGAGCCTAAAATGCGTTCTACAAATCTTTCCGGGCGGGCTGTCCGGCTCTGCGGACATCGAGAATATCCAACACGGGACAATCCGGTGCCGTGGAGCCAGTGCATTGCGCAACTGTTTTTGCCAGCAACCGTTCCAACTTGCGAAGATCGCTGATCTTCGCGCGGATACCGTCAAGGTGATGCGCGGCAATCTCGCGAACTTGGCTGCAAGAGGCCTTTTCAGGTCCGCCAAGCCGGATTAGAGCGCGGATTTCATCAAGAGAGAAACCCAACTCACGCGACCGCCGTATGAAGGCCAGGATACGAAAGTGGGTCGGGTCATAGACGCGACGGCCCCCTGCTGTGCGCGGCGGCAACGGTAGCATCTTGATCCGCTCGTAATAGCGTATCGTCTCAATGTTCACGCCGGTCAGCTTCGATAGTTCCCCAATCGTTAAGCCGTCCGCTCGCGAAGTCGTGATCCCGCGCATGAGAAAGTCCTTGCTCCTGTAGTTGCTACAGGATGCACCTTGCCGCGCATGACAATCAAGGACGAAAAACTCGGCACAAGTTCCCAACGCGGGCCAATATTGATGGCGGCAGGCGGCTTGCTTGGCGCACTGGCCGCTTCATCCTGCTGCATCTTGCCGCTCGTCCTTTTTGGGTTAGGCGTGAGCGGTGCTTGGATCGGCAACTTCACGCAGCTCGCGCCGTATCAGCCCTACTTTATCGCGGCGACGATCGCGTTCCTCGGCTACAGCTACTGGCTCGTTTACCGCTCGTCGAAGGTCGTCTGCGTCGAGGGCGAAGCCTGCGTGCGGCCGCTGCCGAACCGACTTGTCAAGATCGGGCTGGTTCTGGCGACACTGCTCGTCGTTGCCGCAATAGGCTTCAACTTCCTTGCGCCCCTCTTGCTCACCTCATAACTGGAGAAAGCCGATGACAAAAAAGCTCCTTAACTCAATCGCCTTCGGGCTCGGCCTGCTCGCCTCGTCCGCTGCCTTTGCCGGCGAGAGAACCGTGACGCTAGCCGTGCAGAACATGTACTGCGATGCCTGCCCGCTCACCGTGAAGAAGTCGCTCAGCGCCGTGCCGGGTGTTCTCAAGGCCGTCGTGTCCTACAAGGACAAGACGGCGGTCGTGACCTATGACGACAGCAAAGCCGACGTGAAGGCGCTCACGGCCGCGACCACGAACGCGGGCTATCCCTCCGCACCTAAGAGCTGAGCGTTCCATGAGGACGGCCGGTGCTACCGCTACCGCGACGCTAGTCGGCATCCTTGCGGTGATCTGCTGCGCCGGGCCACTGCTTATAGCAGCGATTGGCACGACCGCGCTTGCCGCCTGGCTTTCCAATTCAGGGTACGTGCTGATTGCCGCCGCACTGATCGCTGTTGGCGGCGGTGTCCTATGGTTGCGGCATCGTCGCGTAAGCGCGCAAGACTGCTGCCGGCCTGAAGCTTTCAACAAGGCATCCAAAAATGAGTGACTGTTGCGTTTCTGAAAATCGAGGCAAGAGTTTTGATCTTGCTGTCATCGGCGCGGGTTCGGCTGGTTTCTCGGCAGCGATCACAGCGGCGGAACAGGGCGCGCAAGTGGCCCTGATCGGTCACGGCACCATCGGCGGCACATGCGTCAACATCGGTTGCGTGCCGTCGAAAACGCTGATCCGTGCCGCCGAAACGCTACACCAAGCGGATGCCGCCGGACGCTTTGCAGGTATCAGGGCCAAGGCTCATGCGGATAATTGGGGGGCGACCGTCCGCCAAAAAGATGAACTTGTGGCAGACCTGCAGCGGTCGAAATACGCCGACCTGCTGCCCGCCTATAACAATATCTCTTATGTCGAAGGCCAGGCTCGGCTTGCCGAAGGTGGTGTCGCGATCAACGGCGATCTAATCAAGGCTCAACGTCTTGTCATCGCCACCGGTGCGCGTCCTGCGGTGCCGTCGATCCCCGGCATCGAGAACGTCAATTATCTGACCAGCACATCTGCGCTGTCGCTTGAAGCTTTGCCGAAGTCGCTGCTGGTGATCGGCGGCGGCTACATCGGCGTGGAACTGGCGCAGATGTTCGCACGCATGGGCGTGAAGGTTACGATAATTTGTCGTAGCCAGCTCCTGCCGGCGGCGGAACCTGAGATTGCGGAAGCACTCTCCGGGTACTTCCGCGACGAGGGTATCCAGTTGAAGTGCGGCATCGCGTACAAGCTGACCACACAGACCGATAGCGGCGTCGCGCTTACCGTCACGCGGGATGGCCGCGACGAAACGCTGACTGCCGAACGGCTTTTAGTCGCCACTGGCCGTGCGCCCAACGTCGAGGGGCTTGGCCTCAAAGAAGCCGAAATTGCTCAAGAGCTAAACGGCAGCATCAAAGTGGATGACCGAATGCGAACGACGCGCTCTAACGTCTATGCCGCAGGCGATGTCACTGGCCGCGATCAGTTTGTTTATATGGCTGCCTATGGCGCGAAGCTTGCGGCCAAGAATGCCCTCAACGGCGACAGCCTTCGCTATGACAACAGCGCAATGCCGGCGGTCGTGTTCACCGACCCGCAGGTGGCGAGCGTCGGACTGACCGAAGCGGCTGCCCGTATCGCTGGACATGAGGTGCGAGTATCGGTGTTACCGCTCAGCGCCGTACCACGCGCACTTGCGGCACGCGACGCGCGCGGCCTCATTAAGCTGGTTGCCGGTAAAAAGGACCGCAAACTGTTGGGCGCGCATATTCTCGCGCCCGAGGGCAGCGACAGCATTCAGACAGCCGTACTTGCGATCCGGCATGGCCTCACAATTGATGATCTTGCCGAGGCGATCTTCCCCTATCTCACAACGGTCGAGGGATTGAAGCTCGCGGCGTTAGGGTTTGATAAAGACATTGCGAAGCTGTCTTGCTGCGCAGGATAGTCGCCGTGGCCACTATCGCAAAATCCACTGCGGATTGGGTCGGCAACGCTCGCACCAACATTCTCGCGTGGTGGATACCAAAGGGTGCCATCATTGTAGCCCTCTTCGCCCCTGTACCTGTGCGCGCTGCGGTTTGGACCGTCGCGCTCATCTGGATGGGGACAGCGTGCATTTTGAACGCGCGGCGCTG
>JACPOA010000024.1 GCA_016185205.1 Hyphomicrobiales bacterium
CAAAGGCCAGGCACCTGGATATTCGGCCGCATGGCCGGTCCGAGGTCTCCACATTCGAGCGTCCTGCCAACGTTCGGGCCTTCGGCGAAGCGCGCTCCGCCTACTATGCCCTCTGCTGACTTCTGCGCTGCGGTCAGATCGTCTTGCGACGACCTCAGTCTCGAATCCAAGACACAGCGCAGATCTCCCGAGGTAAGATCGACCGCCTTCGCCGCACGCCCGCCGGATTTACCACCCCGGTCCTTGATGGCCGTGGACTTCGCGATCCGTTGCTCGCTCGTCCGGCCGGGTAGGCCTCGTATCCGGTTCTTGTCCATCGGGCCGCGGTTTTGCTCCACGCTTCTTTCAGACCCCACCTCGCGATGACGCCCTTGCGCTTCGCTAATCCTTCGCCACCATCAGGCTGGATAAAGGACTTTCACCTCCAAGCTGTCGATCATGCTCGGCACACAACGAGCGATTGCTCATCCCGGCCGTCTGCTCAAGCGTGAACTGACGGCGCGCAAGCTTTCCGCCAATCGGCTGTCGCTCGACATCGGCGTACCGTCCGGCCGCATCACCGACATTCTCAACGCGCGGCGCTCGATCACCGCCGATACCGCGGTGCGGCTCGGGCGCTATTTCGGCAACAGCGCGCAGTTCTGGCTCGAATTGCAAAGCCAGTACGACATCGCGCTGGTCGAGCGCGAGAAGGGCGGGGAGATTATGAAGCGGGTGAGGCCGGCAGATGCGGCGTAGATTCGTGGGTTTTGCTGCGCTCAACCAATTCTGCGCGCGCTTAAAATAACATTAGATCGGCGTGTTCAACGAGTGCCGTACCTGTCATGATGGTCGAAGCGAATGCATTTCGGATTCGTTCCTGCTTGTCGGCACCCCACGTCTTGAAATGCGATGGTGCGACGAGAAAGTTCTCTATGGACTCTAGTATACGCTTTGAGAGCTCGTATTTTTGATCCCCTCAGAGGGAGAAACCGATATCACTCCGCCGTCTTTACACCTTTCTTCCGCTTCTTCTCCCGCCACTCCAGCCCCACCACTGGCGCCAAAAATGCCCGCTCACCTCACCAGCGGCCCCTGGGCTTTCTTCCACGCATCAATGCCGCCCTCGACATGCAGCGCCGAGAGCATCCCGGCGTCCTGCGCCGCCTGCGCCGCCATGGCGGAGCGTTCGCCGAAGGCGCAGCCTAGCGATGGGAAGCGGCGTGTGATATATAAAGACCATGATCACAAAGGCGCTGAAGGATATCCTCAATCGCATCGAGGCTTGGCCGGAGTCCGCCCAAGATGAGGCGGCTGCGACGCTGCAAGCGATCGAGGAAGAATTTCTGACACCTTATACATTGTCCGACGAAGATCGTCGCGCGCTTGAGCGCAGCGCCGACGACGTGCGGCAAGGCCGTCTTGCGACGGACGAGGCTGTGCAGGAAGTCTTCGGCCGCTTTCGCCGTGCATGAAGATTCGTTTTACCGCGACGGCTATCGACGAAGTCGACGAGATTCTGTCTTATATCGCGCAACATAATCCATCGGCGGCCGTAAAAGTTGCCGACGCCATCAGACAGGCGGTCGCGCGGGCGGTTGCGCGACCGGAATCGTCGCCGGTCGTCTATGGCGCAGACGTTCGTGCGAAACTCGTTGGGCGGTTTCAGTATCGTGTCTATTACATCGTGCGCGGCGACGAGTTGATTATCCGCAACGTCCGTAGCACGCGGCGGCAAAGGCCATGGGAAGAAAGCGGAGCATAGTGCAAATAGTTGTTTGAAGTGCAACGTGCGGCTGACGCGTGAGCTTATATCTATTCTCGCCATCAAAGCGCCACCGGCCCCCGCGCCTTCTTCCACGCCTCTAAGCCGCCTTCGACATGCAGCGCCGACAGCATGCCGGCGTCCTGCGCCGCCTGCACCGCCATGGCCGAGCGTTCGCCGAAGGCGCAATAAAACACGATGCGCTTGTCGCTGACGCGGGCCAGCTCGCGCAGCATGCCGCCGGCGCGGATATTGTCCTGCAGGTCGCCATAGGGCGCATGCAGCGCGCCCGGAATGCTGCCGTGCTTCAAGCGCTCGCCGGTTTCGCGCAGGTCGACGAAGGCGACGTCGGCGCGGCCGATGAGCGCGATCGCCTGCGCCGCATCGAGCGCCCAGCCGCGGCGCGCGATCTCGGCTTGCGCCAGGCCGATGCGCATGTTGGACGGCACCGCCACGTCCATCATCTTCGGGTTGGGCAGATTGAGGCTCGCCATCAGCGCGACATAGTCGTCGACCGATTTGACCTGCAGGCGCGGATTGTAGCGCTTCTCCTCGCCGATGGTGGAGACCGTGTCGCCTTTGTAGTCGTGCGCCGGAAACACCATGGTCTCGTCCGGCAGGCGCAGCAGCTTGCCGAACAGCGATTCATATTGCGCGCGCGCATCGCCGTTCTGGAAATCGGTGCGGCCGGTGCCGCGGATCAGCAGCGTGTCGCCGGTGAACACGCGGTCGCGCATCAGGAACGAGTAGGAATCGTCGGTGTGGCCGGGCGTGTAGAGCACGTCCAGGCTCAGGCCTTCGATGGTGAGCTGGTCGCCTTCGCTCAGGCGCATCGACACCACGTCGGCCTTGGTGTTCTCGCCCATGACCGTGATGCAGTGCGTGCGGTCGCGCAGCGCGCCCAGGCCGGTGATGTGGTCGGCATGCAGGTGGGTGTCGACCGCCTTGACCAGGCGCAGGTCGAGCTCGCCGATCAATTGCAGATAGCGCTCGACCTTCTCCAGCACCGGATCGACGATCAAGGCTTCGCCGCCCGCACGGCTGGCGAGCAGATAGGAGTAGGTGCCGGAGACGCTGTCGAACAGCTGGCGGAAGAGCATGTTGTTACCACCGTCATGCCCGGCTTTATGCCGGGCATCCACGTCTTTCGACTCTAACTCAATAAGTTAAAGGCGTGGATGGCCGGGACAAGCCCGGCCATGACAAAAATTGAAACGCTAATCCTTCACCACCGGCAGATCCGGCCGGCCGGCCCATTCCGCCCAGGAGCCGTCATAGACGCGCCCCGCCGGCTTGCCGAGGGCATCAAGCGCGAAGGTGAGGATGGCGGCGGTGACGCCGGAGCCGCAACTGGTGATCACCGGCTTGTCCGTATCGACGCCGGCCTGCTTGAACGCCGCCGCGATCCGCTCGGGCGCGGCGAGGCGGCCGTTCGCGACGATCTCGGTGAACGGCACATTGAACGCGCCCGGCATGTGGCCGGAACGCAAGCCGGCGCGCGGCTCGGGCTCGCTTCCGGCAAAGCGTCCGGCCGAACGGGCGTCGACCACCTGCGCGCTGTGGTCGTTGAGCGCCATCTGTACGTCGCCGAGCATCGCCACCGCGCCGGTGTCCATGCTGGCGTTGAAGCTGCGCGCCGGCCGCTTGACCTCGCCGGCTTCGAGCGGGCGGCCTTCCGCTTTCCACGCCGGCAGGCCGCCGTCGAGAATGTACACGTTCTTGGCGCCGAAGATGCGGAACGTCCACCACACGCGCGGCGCCGAATACAGCCCGCTGCCGTCATAGACCACGATGGTGTCGCTGTCGGCAATGCCAAGCGCGCCGACCATGTCGCCGAATTGCGTCGGCCCCGGCAACATGTGCGGCAGCTCGGTCGAGTCGTCGGCAACGGCGTTGATGTCGAAGAACACCGCGCCCGGGATATGGCCGGCGAGATATTCGGCGCGGGCGTCGCGCTTCTGGATGGCGAGATAGAACGAGCCGTCGACCACGGCGACATTCTTGAGATTGTCGGCGAGCCATTCGGTCGATTTGAGCCATTGACTCGAAGAATTTGGACTGGCGGGGTTTGCCATCGGTTCTCGTTTCTCGATTGCGTCTACATCAATGCGCAGCCTGAGCTGATCGTTCCGTCCACGCAATTCTATACAAAAGCCAACCGCACGCGGCGGTTCAATTTGCCCTTCTTCTCGATCTGCGCCACGCGCACCGTGCCGATCTCGGCGGTGCCGCGCACATGGGTGCCGCCGCAGGGCTGCAGGTCGAATCCTTCGATCTCGATCAGCCGCACGCGGCCGCTGCCGATCGGCGGCTGCACCGACATGGTCTTGACCAGGCCGGGATTGGCGGCGAGCTCCGCGTCGCTGATCCAGCGGCTGGAGATGGCGGCATTGGATGCAACCATCGCGGCGAGCTTGGCGGTGATGGCGTCCTTGTCGAGGCCGGCGTCCGGGATGTCGAAATCGAGCCGGCCTTCGCTCTCGCCGACCGAGCCGCCGGTCACCGCATAGGGCAACGCCGCCGACAGCAGATGCAATGCGGTGTGCATGCGCATGCGGCCATAGCGCTTGTCCCAGTCGATCAGCGCGGTCACGGCATCGCCGATCTTGAGGGCAGGGGCGCCGGCCGCCGGCACATGTGCGATTTCGGTTTTCGCCGCGTCGGTATAGATCGCGCTGTCGATGACGACGCGCGTGCCGTCGCTGGCGGCCAGCGCGCCGCTGTCGCCGGGCTGGCCGCCCGAGGCGGCATAGAACACGGTGCGGTCGAGCACGATGCCGCCCCGCTCGGTGATCGCGAGCACGCGCGCCTCGCATTGCTTCAGATAGGAGTCGTCGCGGAACAGGCAGTCGGTCGGCATATTCATGCCTTTACGAACGGCGGCTTGACATCCGACTTGCGCTCCAGCCATGCCGGCACTGGCAGTTTCTTGGCGCGCAAGAAATCGGCATTGAACAGTTTCGACTGATAGCGCGTGCCATAGTCGGCGAGC
Organism: Hyphomicrobiales bacterium; assembly: GCA_016185205.1. Classification (GTDB taxonomy): domain Bacteria; phylum Pseudomonadota; class Alphaproteobacteria; order Rhizobiales; family Xanthobacteraceae; genus Pseudolabrys. The sequence continues at coordinate 4,737 of JACPOA010000024.1, forward strand.
ACCGTGACGATGGTGTGGCCGGGTCCGAGGTCCTTGGCCAGCCGGATGGCGCCCGCGACATTGATGCCGGAGGAGCCGCCGAGGCAGAGGCCCTCGTGCTCGAGCAGATCGAAGATGATCGGCACCGCTTCCTCGTCGGGAATGAGATAGGGCTTGTCGATCGTGAGGTCTTTGATGATCGGCGTCACGCGCCCGAGCCCGATACCTTCGGTGATCGAGCCGCCCTCGCTTGCCTTTACCTCGCCATGTGCGAACAGATTGTACATGCCGGCGCCGCGCGGGTCGGCCAGCCCGATCACGATGTCCTTTTTCTTTTCGCGTAAGTAACTGGCGACGCCCGCGATGGTGCCGCCGGTGCCGATGGCACAAATGAAGCCGTCGATCTTGCCGCCGGTCGCGTCCCAGATTTCTGGCCCGGTCGAAACGTAATGGGCCTTGCGGTTGTCGAGATTGTTCCACTGGTCGGCGAAGATGACGCCGTTCTTCTCGGTCTTCTTCAGTTGCTCGGCCAGTCGCCGTCCGACATGCTGGTAGTTGTTCGGATTGGCGTAGGTGACCGCCGGCACTTCCACCAACTCGGCGCCGCACAGCCGCAGCATGTCCTTCTTCTCTTGGCTCTGCGTCTGCGGAATGACGATCAGCGTGCGATAGCCGCGCGCATTGGCGACCAGCGCCAGCCCGATGCCGGTATTGCCGGCGGTCGCCTCCACCACCAAGCCGCCGGCTTTCAGTTCGCCGCGCTTTTCCGCTTCCAGGATCATCTGTCGGCCGGCGCGGTCCTTCACCGAACCGCCCGGATTCATGAATTCGGCCTTGCCGAGAATGGTGCAGCCCGTGGCCTGCGAGGCGCGTTGGAGCTTGATCAGGGGCGTGTGGCCGATGGCCTCAACGATGCCGTCGCGGATATGCATGCCGGTTCCGAAGGTTAACAGCGGGTCGCCAACCCTAGCGCATGACCCCCGACAAAGCATGCCCCAGGGGTGGGCCCGGTTTCCCGCTTTCGCGAAGCCCGCTCCTTCCTTCGCCCGCGAAGCGGGCTTCGCGAAGGCGGGTCGGCGGGCGAAGCAAGGTCGGAAAAGATCGCGCCCAATGGCGCTGCCGCCGGGCAGGGCGGCCCGTAAACCAAGGGAAATGAAGCGAAAAACCCGCATCGCGGGCGTTCAGAGTGCCGCCCGTTCAATCGCCAGTGGCGCTGGAAAGGTCCTCGAAACCATACCGGCGCATTAACCGCCGGTATGCGAGTGCGTTCACCACTTCTTTGCTGGCCAGGACTATTCGTGACGGTGGGGAGATAAGCCAAAAACCGGCCCCCCGCTGCACATAGGCGAATGCGACCGATGAACCTCGACGTCAACACCCTCTTCATGGTGACGATCTATGTGGAGGCGATCCTCGGATTGCTGCTGCTGTTCGCCTGGGCGCAGAACACCAGCATCCGCGCGGTCGCCTGGTGGGGCTTCGCGCATCTGATCCGCGCCTCCTCGGTCGTGCTGTTCGGCATGTACGGCGCGGCGCCCGACTTGATCTCCATCGATCTCGCCAACGCACTGCTGTTCACCGCCTTCGCGGTGACCTGGACCGGCGCGCGCGTGTTCGACGGCCGTCCGGTCGAGCCGGTCTATCTGGTGACCGGCGCCGTGCTCTGGCTGCTGGTCTGCCGCCTGCCGGTGATGGCCGATGCCGTCGATGCGCGCTCGCTGGTCGCCTCCGGCATCATCACCGCCTATACCTGGCTAACCGCTTACGAGTTCTGGCGCGGCCGCAGCGAGCAGCTGGTGTCGCGCTGGCCGGCGATCTTCATGCTGTTCGCGCATGGCGCGCTGTTCCTGCTGCGCACGCCGCTGGTGACGCTGCTGCCGTGGTCGCCCAGCAACAACATGTTCGGCAGCGTGTGGTTGACCGTGCTCAGCTTCGAAGCGCTGCTGTTCACGATCTCGATCGCCTTCATCCTGCTCGCCATGGCCAAAGAGCGCACCGAATTGCGCCACCGCACCGCGGCCATGATCGATCCGCTCACCGGCATCTCCAACCGCCGCGCCTTCCTGCAGGACGCCGCGCTCCTGGCCAAGCGCCACAGCGGCCATCCGCGTCCGACCGCCGTGCTGCTGATCGATCTCGATCACTTCAAGTCGATCAACGACCGCTTCGGCCATGCGCTCGGCGACCGTGTGCTGGAAATCTTCACCGATTCCGCGCGCCAGTCGATCCGCGCCTCCGATCTGATCGGCCGTCTCGGCGGCGAGGAATTCGCCGCGGTGCTGTCCGACACCAGCCGCGACAAGGCGGTGGCGGTGGCCGAACGAATTCGCGAAGGCTTCGCGCAAGCGTCCCAGGAAGTCGACGGCCGTCCGGTGTGCGCGACCGTGAGCATCGGGCTGGTGCATTGCGAGGCAGCGGCGCTCGACGTGCCGGAGTTGCTGGCGCAGGCCGACCAGGCGCTCTATTACGCCAAGGAGCGCGGACGCAACCGGGTGGAGGTTGCGTCCCTCGACATGCTGCTCGATCGCAAGCACGACGAGCAGCAGAGCGTCCCGACGTCCGCGACCTCGGTGGCGGCCATCGGCGCCAAGAGCGCCGCCGCCTGATCGCGGCGCACATCGAGTGCCGGCCGATCAAGCATGACGCCGCCAATCCGTTCAAGCGCGGGCCCTCAGCTACACCGTTGAATTTCAGGGTGGACACGGCGGAAGACGCGCCGGCCACCACAGACGTGATGCTGCTTATCATTCCTTTGCCCTGGAAAATTGCGCCATGGTTCAGCCGACGGCTGCGCTTTACCGTCACATATCCGTACGCGTCGAAGACGGAATTATCCCAGGCTTGATAAAAATGCCGGTCATATGCACCTTGCCGTCATCGAAGGAAACGCGGCGCCATTGCAGAATGTCTGGCGCGAATTTCTCAGCCCACATTAAAGCGTGCGGGTCAAAATCGTCCCACAGCAAAATTCCGCCTGGGTTTAGGCGGTCGGCAGCGGCGGCCGCGCATTCTGCCCGCATCTTGCCGTCCACGATCACGATGTCGAAGGGATCGTAGTCCCTGATCTTGGCAATGTAGGCGTCGTAGGCATCGCCGGTCGTATCGAACAGGATCAATTCGGCGTTGCCGGGGAGCATGAGCTTGACCCGCTCATACCATTCCGGCCAGTCCTCGACGCTGATGAGCCTCCCCGCGCGCTTGGCAAGCCAGGGTGTGCTGTAGCCGGCGCCGTACTCGAACACTCGATCAGTGTCTCTCAAATAGCTTTCGATGAACTGAATGGCGCCGGTTGCGAAAAGCGGCAGCTTTTCTCCGCGCCTATATCGAAAACGGCTGACCGCGAGACGATCGATGATGTAGCCCGGCGTTAAATGTCTGAACGACCGCATAATGACCGGCCCCATTGTTTTTAATTTCGTGGAATTATTGCACGCCGCACTTTCAGGTTGCAATTGATATCGCACACTGACGGCATTTGAAGATGCGCGCTGCGCGACGTGCCGCTCAAGGACATCGTCGATCTGATCCTGAAGGTGAAAGTCGGCGCCTATGTGATCGAGGGCGCCAATCCGCGCCACGAGCACGAATGGAAGGTGTGGGCGAATGCCAGACTGGCGCCGGGCCAGCTGCTGATCCCCGGCGTCATCAGCCACGCCACCAATGTGGTCGAGCATCCCGAGCTGGTGGCCGAGCGTATCGTGCGGCTCGCCCGCATCGTCGGACGCGAAAACGTCATTGCCGGCACCGACTGCGGTTTCGCGCAGGGGCCGTTCCACCGCCGCGTTCACCCCTCGATCATGTGGGCGAAGCTGGAGGCGCTGGCCGAAGGCGCCCGGCTTGCGAGTAAGGAACTATGGAAATAGGCTTCCAGTGACCGGCCGATAAGAGCCGACGATCAGGGAGCCATATCATGAATGTCAGCGCGCCGCAGGCCAGCGGCCTGAAAATTCCGTTCGACCACGTCCGGCTCGACCGCCTGATGGAGGAGGCCGGCATCGACGTGGCGATCGCCACCTCCAAGCACAACGTGCAGTATTTGCTCGGCGGCCACCGCGCCAATTTCTTCGACTACATGGATGCCACCGGCGTCACCCGCTATCTGCCGGTCTTCGTCTATCCCAAGGGCGCCCCGGAAAAGGCCGCCTATATCGGCCACCGTCTGGAAAAGTTCCAGCGCGAGGTCAAGCCGATGTGGACTCCCGAGACGCAGACTTCCACCGCCGGCTCGGTCGACGCCATGCAGAAGGCGGTCGATTATGTGAAAAAGGCCGGGATCAAGACCAAACGCATTGCCGCCGAATTTGGCTTCCTGCCTTACGATGCCTCGCTCGTGCTGCGGGCTGCGTTTCCCGAGGCCGACTGGATCGACGCGCTCTATGTGCTCGAGCGCCAGCGCGCCAAGAAATCCGCCGACGAACTGGCCAAGCTGAAGATCGCCTCGGAAGCGGTGCTCGCCTCGATGCAGACGGTGATCGCCGGTCACGGGCCCGGCAGCAGCAAGAACGATGTGGTCGAAGCGCTGCGGCGCGAGGAGACCAATCGCGGGCTGACTTTCGAATATTGCCTGATCACCTGCGGCACCGGTTTCAACCGCGCGCCCTCCGAGCAGAAATGGCAGCAGGGCGACGTCATGTCGATCGACTCCGGCGGCAACTATCACGGCTATATCGGCGACATCTGCCGCATGGCGATCCAGGGCGAGCCGGATGCCGAGCTCATCGATTTGCTGGCCGAGATCGAGAGCATCCAGCGCGCGGCGATGAAGCCGGTGCGCGCCGGTGTCATGGGGCGCGAAATCTACGCCGCCGCCGAGCCGCTGCGTTCAAAGTCGAAGCATCACAATCATCTCGACTTCCTGGCGCACGGCATGGGCATGGTCAGCCACGAGGCGCCGCGCCTCACCGACCATGGCCCGGTGCCCTATCCGAACGAATACGCCAACGAGCCGCTGGAAGCCGGCATGGTGGTGTCGGTGGAAACCACGCTGCTGCATCCCACGCGCGGCTTCATCAAGCTGGAGGACACGGTCGTTGTGACCGACTCCGGCCACGAGATTTACGGCGAGGGCGCGCGCGGCTGGAACAGGGCGGGGACGGCGGTAAGGAACTAAGGCACGGACTGTTAAGCGAGCGCTACCATTTTTCCGGAGCGGCCGGCTCTTGGCGTTTGACGTGCCTGGGTTCGGTCAAACGGACTGCAAGTGCCCATCCACCAAATAATACGGCGATGTATAGCAGCACGGAAACCGGCACACTCAGCGACGGATACTTTCGATCCCAAAAAGCGAGGCCGGTTGCGACGACGATGGCTTCACCGATCACAACAATCAAAATATAGACCGTTAACAGCCACAATGTCTGCATTGGCCATGCTCCTGCGGCGGTCTCCTCAACAGCTCGCAGGTTAGCCGCAGGACGAGAGACTTAAAGGGGGCAGATCGTCGCATATCATCCGATCCCGTCGGAAAGTCACCAGCGCGCGCGAATCTCGACAGAGGATTCAACGCCGAACAATGGTATCTGCCTCTTGCGCGAGAGCGACGAGGGCATCCGCAACTTTGACTGGATAGATCGCGTCCGGCTCCAGTTTCCGCAAAGCCTCCGGCAGGCGCGCGAGATCGGCGGCGGCGTGCTCGCGGATTTGTGCCAGCGTCGGCGCCGGCGCGATGCGCTTGCCGGCGCGCATCACCGGCACCACCAAAGCTTCGCCTGATTGTCGGTCGTTTGCGAGCGAAAGAATATCGCCGCGCATGCGGCCGTCCGTGTCGGCGCTGCGCCACACCTGCTTGCGGCCGGGCCAGGTGACTTTGCCTTCCGACAGCTTGCGCTTCGGCTGGCCGGCATATTCCTGCAACTTGTAGGCGCAGTCGAAAGCCGGGGCATCGATCGAGGTGGCGAGGCTGACGCCAATGCCGAAGCCGTCGATCGGCGTGCCGGATTTCATCATGCTTGCAAGCACGTCCTCGTCGACGCCGCCGCTCACCAGGATGATGACATCGCGCAGGCCGCCGTCGTCGAGAATGCGCCGTACCTTGCGCGCCATGGCGGCGAGGTCGCCGCTGTCGATGCGCACGCCGCGGATCGCGATGCCGTCGGCCTTCAGCTTCGGCGCCAGCGCGACCACTTTGCGCGCGCCCGCCTCGGTATCGTAGGTGTCGATCAGCAGGATCACGCCCTCGGGGCGCGCGCGCGCGAAATGTTCGAAGGCTTGCATCTCGTCGTCGTGCACCTGCACGAAGGAATGTGCCATGGTGCCGACGATCGGAATGCCGTAGCGCTCGCCGGCCTGCACATTGGCGGCGCCGGCAAAGCCCGCGATGTAGCTGGCGCGCGCCGAATACAGCCCGGCCTCGGCGCCGTGCGCCGTGCGCAGGCCGAAATCGGCGAGCGCTTTGCCGGGCGCAGCCAGCACCATGCGGGCGGCCTTGGAGGCGATCAGCGTCTGGAAATTCAGGATGTTGATCAGCCGCGTTTCCACAAGTTGCGCCTGCGGCAGCGGGGCGGTGATGCGCAACAGCGGCTCGTTGGCAAAGCAGACCGTGCCTTCCGGAATCGCATCAACGTCGCCCGTGAAGCGGAAG
>JACPOA010000112.1 GCA_016185205.1 Hyphomicrobiales bacterium
ACGCAGCAACCTTACGCCATGTGGGTTTGTGGACAACGCAAAGCGCGTTGCCCACAAGCCCCACAAGGCCAAAAACAGCACAAACAGAAGCGGACAAATGATGTGCTACCAAAACCGGACAACTTGATTAGCTACCGACATTCTATACAGACTCGCCCTGGGTATGAGGGCTAGCCTTATGATGCTGGACGTTTCGCGGCTTCCCCATAGCCGCGGCGTTCCCCCCACTTGATCCAAACGTCCGGCAGGCCCCGGTTGTACGAGCGTCCGGGGTCTTTTCCCTTGAAGTGCAGGGTCCTGGGATTGCTTGGAGGCTAGCCGTGTTAAGAAAACAATTTGCCGATCTGCAAAGCGCCTGTGCTTTCGCGGAAGCAATTGTGGCCACGGTGCGCGAGCCTCTCGTGGTGCTCGACCAAGACTTGCGTGTTATTGCCGCAAGCCGTTCTTTCTACCGGACATTCAATGTCGATCCCGGCGAAACCGAAGGTCGGTTGCTGTACGAACTGGGCAATGGTGAATGGGATATTCCAAAGCTGCGTTCGCTTCTGGAAAAAATCTTGCCGGAGCACGGCGTGACGGCAGCCGGTGAGATAGAGGCCTACGAAGTCGAGCATGACTTTCCGGACATCGGGCAGCGCACGATGCTCTTGAATGCCCGCAAGGTGTTCTACGAGGCAGGCTCACGGACGAACATTCTGCTGGGCATCGAGGATGTCACCGAAAAACGCATCCTGGAACGCGAAAAGGACGAGCTGCTGCGGCAGAAGGACGTGCTGCTCGATGAATTGCGGCACCGTGTCGCCAACAGTCTGCAAATTATCGCCAGCATCATTATGATGAAAGCGCGGAAGGTGGAATCGGAAGAGACGCGTCGTCATCTGGAAGATGCTCACCAAAGAGTCATGTCGGTTGCGGTCGTCCAGGAACACCTGCATGCCATTGCCCCCGGGGTGCTGGTCCAACTCGGGCCTTATCTTTCAAAGCTTTGCGAAGCCCTCGCGCACTCGATGATCGGCGACGATCGCTCAATTTCGCTGAAAGTGTGCGGCGAAGGCGGCAGCGCTACTTGCCGCGATGCCGAGAGTCTCGGATTGATCGTCACCGAACTCGTCATCAATTGTCTAAAGCACGCATTCAACGACGACACGAAAGATGGACAGATCACCGTCGCGTTCGATGTTGCCGGAACCGACTGGAAGCTATCGATCGCCGACAACGGGATCGGAAAACCGGACGGCGTCTTTGCCCAGCCGAAAACCGGTCTCGGCACCGGCATCGTCAAGGCGCTGGCCAAGCAACTCGGTGCCCAGGTTGTCACTTCGAGTGGCCCGCAGGGAACCACCGTGACGGTCACGCATGCCACTTTTGCGGCGAATGAAATTCGCGCTGCGTAAATGGTGCGCGCAGAGGGCTAGTTATTCAGCCACAAATGAGTTCTACGTTGGCTATATGACCATAACAGCCGGTTTTGCCGGATCGATGAGACGCGCGATCGGCCCGGTGGCGGGCGCCGCTTGCTTTCTGGCCCTGGTAGGCTGTGCAGGAGTCGCACGTGTTCCCTTCACGCCGCATGAACAGTCAGTCGCCGCCATTCCCGGCATTTCGGGCGCTCGCTTGTGGGCGGATGACCCGACCATCGGGACGGGCCGGCGCGTCGTGTCTCCCCTGGCTTTGAAGCAACCAACCGTTCTGGCCCTATCGGGAGGAGGCGCCTATGCGGCATTCGGCGCCGGTCTTCTGAATGGATGGACCGCACGCGGCACGCGGCCGCAGTTCACAATTGTGACGGGAGCCAGTTCTGGCGCGCTCATCGCACCTTTCGCATTCCTGGGCGCGGGCCGGGACGAAACGCTCAGGAGCATCTTCACCAGTGGCGAGATGGAAAATTTGCTGCAATCCGATGGGTTGATGGGGTTATTAGGTTCCGGCCTCTACAAGACAGCTCCGTTGCGAGAATTAATCGCGCGGCACGTCGACGCCAATTTGCTCGAAGCCATTGCGCTAGAGAATCGAGCGGGACGTCGCCTGTATGTCGTAACGACAAATATCGATGCGCAGCGTACCGCGATCTGGGACATGGGCAAGATCGCCGCGAGCGACGATCCGGGGGCGTTGGAACTTTTCCGTAACATTCTGACCGCATCGGCGAGTATTCCCGGCTTATTTTCGCCTGTCCTCATTGACGTCGAAGGGGAGGGACGGCGTTTCGCGGAAATGCATGTCGATGGCGGCGTGACGGCAAATGTACTCATTGTTCCCGAGGCCGTGCTCCTCTCGGGTACGCCGCTCTTTGCGCCCAACGCGCGACCGAAAATCTACATCGTCATGAACGGCAAGCTTGCGCCGGAATTCAAAGTCGTAAAAGAATCGACTCTCCCAATCGTGACACGATCGTTTGAAACATTAGTTCGCGCCAACACGCACAATACGCTGCTTGCCTCCTACCAATTTTCAAAAAGCCGAAACTGGGAATTCAACTTGGCCTCGATCGATCCCGACTATCCGAAATCGGAATCCAGCGGATTCGACACCGCATATATGCGTCAATTGTTCGAACACGGTTATCAAAAGGGACAAAGCGGACAGCTCTGGCAGGCACCCCAGTTGGAACTTCAAGGTGCCGCCACGGCGCGTCCCAAGGTCGTGACGGCTGTCGCGCCGTAGCAGTGGACTACATGATGGCCATGGGTCGGTCACGCACGCCACTTTTGTGGCGAAAGAAATCCGCGCTGCTTGAAAGGCTATGGCCGCATCGCCATTTATACCCAGCGAATACTGGAGGGCGATATGATCACCGAAAAACAGCAAAAGTCGCGGGCCTTTATCGAGGCCGCATGTGTGAAGGCCGCAAGCGCCGAAAATCTATGTCGGGAACTCAAGCACGTCAGAATTCGAAGATTGTTTCCCAACGGCATCGGGGCAAATTGGGAGCCGGCCGGATTCGAACCCGCGCTTTCGACGGTCGCCGAATGCATGGCGCAAAGAGCGATTGGCTCGGTTATTGACAGTTATGCGCTGGCTGCCGGGGAATAGCGAGGCAACTGGCAAGTCAGGTTTTGATTTGAGCCCCGCTCAACAAGCCGCCTAATCCTTCAACGTTACGCCCAAGCGTCCCGCCAGATCCTGCACGAACTGCCAGGCCACGCGGCCGGAACGCGAGCCGCGCGTCGTCGACCATTCCAAAGCTTCGCGATGCAGGGCGTCGCCGCGCATCGGAATCTTGTAGTGTGCGACATAGCTCTCGACCATCGCCAGATATTCATCCTGGCTGCAGCGATGGAAGCCGAGCCAAAGTCCGAAGCGGTCGGACAGCGACACTTTCTCTTCCACCGTCTCGCCCGGATTGATCGCGGTCGAACGCTCGTTCTCCATCATGTCGCGCGACATCAGATGGCGGCGGTTCGAGGTGGCGTAGAAGATCACATTGTCGGGCCGGCCCTCGATGCCGCCTTCCAGCAGCGCCTTGAGCGACTTGTAGGTGGTGTCCTCGGCATCGAACGACAGATCGTCGCAGAACACGATGAAGCGATAGGATGAGCCGCGGGTGAGCGCCATCAGATCGGGCAGGCTCTCGATATCCTCGCGGTGAATCTCAATCAGCTTGAGCGGCAGGCTTTTGGCTTGGCGCGCGAACTCGGCATTGACCGCCGCATGCGAGGCCTTCACCAGCGACGACTTGCCCATGCCGCGAGCGCCCCACAGCAGCGCATTATTGGCCGGCAGTCCTTTGGCGAAGCGCTCGGTGTTTTCCACCAGCACGTCGCGCACGCGATCGATACCCTTGAGCAGCGACATCTCGACGCGGTTGACGCGCGGCACCGGCGCCAGCCGTCCGTCCGGATGCCAGATGAACGCGTCGGCGAGCTTGAGATCGGGCAGGGTGGCCCGCCGCGGCGCCAGCCGTTCGAGCGCGCCGGCGATGCGCTCGAGAACGTCGGTTTGACCGGCGGCTTTCGGCTTGCCCTTACTGGCGCTTCGCGATTTCGACTTGGACTTTGCCATGGGGTGCTGTTTCCGGAAATTGCGCTGCTCTTAGCGGGCAGGCGTCGCCCCTGCAAGCCGGCGGGAGCGAAAATGCCCGAATCCGGCCGGTTTTGGCGGGTCGCGCGGCGTTGCAATTAGGGCCGTGGCCGTTATAGTCCGCGCGAAATTCAAGCGCGGATGGCGGGTCGAGGGGCCCGGCCATGCGCCCTCAAAACAAGGCAAGGAAGCTTCGATGTTCATTTCGCCTGCATTTGCGCAAGGGTCGTTGTTTGGCGGGGCCGGCGGCGACGGCGGCATGCTGATGTCGCTGCTGCCGTTCGTGCTGATTTTCGTCATCATGTACTTCCTGATCCTGCGTCCGCAGCAGAAGCGGGTGAAGGCGCACAACGAAATGGTCAAGAACGTGCGGCGGGGCGACACCGTCGTCACCAATGGCGGGCTCATCGGTAAGGTCACCAAGGTGATCGACGACGACCAGATCGAAATCGAGATTGCGGACGACGTGCGCATTCGCCAGATGCGGCAGATGATCGCCGACGTGCGCGCCAAGGGGGAACCGGTGAAGGACGAAGCCGCGTCCGGCTGACCGCCCGCGGCGAAAAGTTTTCCAACCCAGGTTTTCGGTTACTCAAGTCGGGACGTCATGCTCTATTTCACGCGGTGGAAGGCGACGGCGATTGTGCTCACGGCATTCGTCGTCTGCCTGTTCGCCGTGCCCAATTTCCTGCCCGAGAAGATGGTGCAGAGCTGGCCGAAATGGGCGCAGCGGCACGTCGTGCTCGGCCTCGACCTGCAGGGCGGCTCGCATATCCTGCTCGAGGTCGACAGCAACGCGGTACGCAAGGAAAAACTGGAAGTGACGCGCGACGACGTGCGCCGCGTGCTGCGCGATGCGCGTGTCGGCTATACCGGGTTGGTGGTGCGCGGAAACAGCGTCGAAGTCCGCATCCGCGAGAACAGCAGTTTCGATACCGCGCTCGCCAAATTGCGCGAGCTGTCGCAGCCGCTCGGCGGCCTTCTCAGCACCACCGGCCAGCGCAGCATCGATGTCACCACGGAAGCCGGCAATCTGGTCCGCCTCACGGTAACCGACCAGGCTATCGTGGAACGCATAAGGCAATCGGTCGAGCAGTCGATCCAGATCATCGAACGGCGCGTGAACGAGCTCGGCACCGTCGAGCCGCTGATCCAGCGCCAGGGCATCGACCGCATCCTGGTTCAGGTGCCGGGCCTGCAAGATCCGACCCGACTGAAGGAACTGCTCGGTAAAACCGCCAAGCTCGATTTCCGCATGGTCGATACCTCGATCTCCGCGGAACAGGCGTTGCAGGGCCGCGTGCCACCGGACTCTGAAATCCTGTACAGTTCCAGCCAGCCCAAGACCCCCAATCTGGTCGAAAAGCGGGTGCTGGTGTCGGGCGGCGACCTGACCGACGCGCAACCCGGCTTTGACCAGCGCACCAGCGAGCCGATCGTCTCGTTCCGCTTCAACACCAGCGGCGCGCGCAAATTCGCGCAAACGACGCAGGAAAATGTCGGCAAACCCTTCGCGATCGTTTTGGACAATGAAGTGATTTCCGCCCCCGTGATCCGCGAGCCGATCCTCGGCGGATCCGGGCAGATTTCCGGCAGCTTCACCGTGCAGAGCGCCAACGACCTCGCCATCCTGCTGCGCGCCGGCGCGCTGCCGGCGCCGCTCACCATCATCGAGGAGCGCACGGTCGGTCCCGGCCTCGGTGCCGACTCGATCGCCAAGGGCAAGATATCGTCCTATGTCGGCGCGACCATGGTGATCGTGTTCATGCTGGCGACCTACGGGCTGTTCGGCCTGTTCGCCAATATCGCGGTCGCGATCAACGTCGCCATGATCTTCGGCGTGCTGTCGCTGCTCAATGCCACGCTGACGCTGCCGGGCATCGCCGGCATCGTGCTCACCGTCGGCATCGCGGTCGATAGCAACGTGCTGATCTACGAGCGCATCCGCGAGGAGGTGCGCGGCGGCCGCACGCCGATCAACGCGATCGATGCCGGATTCACCCAGGCGCTGCGCACGATTCTCGATTCCAACATCACCACCTTCATCGCCGCCGCGGTGCTGTTCTATATCGGCACCGGCCCGGTGCGCGGCTTTGCCGTCACGCTCGGCATCGGCATCATCACCACCGTATTCACCGCCTTCACCGTGACGCGACTGATCGTCGCCACCTGGGTGTGGTGGTGGCGTCCGCAACGCGTGCCGATTTAGGGGAAAATTATGCGCCTGCTTCGCATCGTCCCCGACGACACCAAATTCGATTTCATGCGCTTCCGGCGCATCAGCTTTCCCTTGTCGGCGCTGCTGTCGATTCTGGCGATCTCGCTCTACTTCTTCCACGGGCTGAATTTCGGCATCGACTTCCGCGGCGGCATGCTGATCGAGGTGCAGTCGAAATCCGGGGCGGCCGACCTCGCCAAGATGCGCGCCACGCTCAGCACGCTGGGCTTGGGCGAGGTGCAACTGCAGCAGTTCGGCGCGCCGAACGACGTGCTGATCCGCATTGCCGAGCAGCCGGGCGGCGAGCTTGCCCAGCAGCAGGCGGTCGCCAAAGTGCGCGGCGCGCTCGGCACCGAGGTGGAGTACCGCCGCGTCGAGGTGGTGGGCCCGCGCGTGTCCGGCGAGCTGTTGTCCTACGGCGTGGTCGGGCTGGGCCTGGCGATCCTCTGCATCCTGGTCTACCTGTGGTTCCGCTTCGAATGGCAGTTCGCGCTCGGCGCAATGATCGCCAACGTGCACGATATCGTGCTGACCATCGGCTTCATGTCGATCACGCAGATCGACTTCGACCTCACCAGCATCGCGGCGCTGCTCACCATTCTCGGCTATTCGCTCAACGATACGGTCGTCATCTACGACCGTATCCGCGAGATGCTGCGCCGCTATAAGAAGATGCCGATGCCGGACCTGCTCAACGGCTCGGTCAACCAGACGCTGTCGCGCTCGGTCATCACCCACGTCACCGTCAGCCTGGCGCTGCTGGCGCTGCTGCTGTTTGGCGGGCAGGCGATCCACAGCTTCACGGCCACCATGATGTTCGGCGTGGTGCTGGTCGGCACCTATACCTCGGTGTTCATCGCTTCGCCGATCCTGATTTATCTCGGCGTCGGCCGCGGCAGCGACGCGCTCAGCAAGCCCGCCGAGACGGCCAAGAGCCGGCCTTGACGATGGCCGACGGGCCGGGGGCCGATGGTCGACATCTGCCGCGAGCGGCGCTCATCGATGCCTATGGCAATGGCGGTTTCCGCTTTGGCGACATGTCGCACCGCGGCTCGCTGCTGTGCCTGCCGGACGGCGTCTGGGCCTGGCCGGTCAAGGATGCGGCCGAGATCAGCGCGGCGGCGCTGGAGCTGGTCTTTGCGCGTGGCGAGCAACTCGACGTTTTCCTGATCGGCGCCGGGCGCGATCCTTGGCCGATCCCGGAACGGTTGCGGGCCCGCTTCCGCGCCTTGGGTGTTTCGGTGGATGCCATGGCGACCGGACCGGCGGTGCGCACCTACAACATATTGCTGGCGGAAAACCGCCGCGTCGGCGCCGGCCTGATCGCGGTCGAGTAGTCTCTCAGCTAGACTGTGCCGATGCAGGCCAATTTCGACCATTGCGCCGCGCTGGTGCGCGAAGCCGACCGGGATCGTTTCCTGGCGACGCTGTTCGCGCCGGCCGACCGTCGCGATGCGCTGTTTGCGCTCTATGCCTTCAACGCGGAGATCGCGCGCGTGCGCGAGGTGGCGCGCGAGCCGCTGCCGGGCGAAATCCGCCTGCAATGGTGGCGCGAGGTGCTGGCCGGCGAACGCGACGGCGAGGCGGCTGCGCACCCGGTGGCGGCGGCGCTGCGCGAGACGCTTGCGCGCTACGGCTTCGTCGCAGCTCCGCTGCTGGAACTGATCGAGGCGCGAACATTCGATCTGTACGATGAGCCGATGGCGAGCATCGCCGATCTGGAACTGTACGGCATCCGCACGCAGTCGCCAGTGTTCGCCATGGCCTCAGGAATTCTCGGCGGGGGCAAGTCGCCGCCGGAATTATTCACGCTCGGTGCCGGTGTGGCGTACACGATTAGTGTGATACTGAGCCAGCTTGGACGGCATGCTTCGAGACGGCAGCTTTATATGCCGGTCGAAGTGCTGGACCGGCATCAAGTCGTCACCGACGATGTTTTCGCTGGGCGGGCGAGCGAGCCGTTGCTCGCGGCACTTGGCGAGATGCGCGGGCTGGCGCGTGCGCATCTGGCGGCGGCGCAGGCCAAGCTGACTTCCGCGCCGCCGGAAATCCTCCCGGCATTTCTGCCGGTCGCGCTGGTCGGTCCGCTGCTGCGGCGCATGGAGCGGGTGGGCTATGCGCCGTTGCAATTCGAGCCGGCCGCGCCCTGGCGCCGGCAATGGACGCTGTGGCGGGCGGCGCGCGACCCCAGCCGCATTTTCCGCGCGTGATATTTATTCCGCCGCGGCCGCCGTTTCACCACCGATCCAGCGCGCCAGATCGTCCAGCGCGCGCTGGCTGAGCGCGCTTTTGCGCGCCAAGTTCTTGGCCGAGCCGCGGCCGAACTTGCGGCCGTCGCGGTCGTAGGCGGCGGGCTCCGGCACGGGCGGGAACAGGCCGAAATTGACATTCATCGGCTGGAACGACGATGGCCCGGCATCGATGGTCTCGATATGGCCGCCGGTGATGTGCGCGAGCAGCGCGCCGTGCGCGGTCGTCGGCGGCGGCGCGAGCAACGTCTCGCCACGGCGCTCGGCGGCAGCAAAACGGCCGGCGATGAGGCCGACGGCGGCGGATTCCACATAGCCTTCGCAGCCGGTGATCTGGCCGGCGAAACGCCAGCGCGGATTGGCCTTGAGCCGTAGCGTGTCGTCGAGCAGCTTGGGCGAATTGAGGAAGGTGTTGCGGTGCAGGCCGCCGAGCCGGGCGAATTCGGCATTCTGCAGTCCGGGAATGCCGCGGAAGATGCGCACCTGCTCGCCGTGTTTCAATTTGGTCTGGAAGCCGACCATGTTGAACAGCGTGCCGAGCTTGTTGTCCTGGCGCAGCTGCACCACCGCATAGGGCTTCACATCGGGGCGGCGCGGATTGGTGAGGCCGAACGGTTTCATCGGTCCATGCCGCAGCGTCTCGCGCCCGCGCTCCGCCATCACCTCGATCGGCAGGCAACCGTCGAAATAGGGCGTGCTGGCTTCCCAGTCGTGAAACACCGTCTTGTCGCCGGCGAGCAGCGCGTCGATGAAGGCGTCATACTGTTCGCGCGACAGCGGGCAGTTGATGTAGTCGGCGCCGGAGCCGCCGGAGCCGACCTTGTCGTAGCGCGACTGGAACCAGGCCTGATCGAGATCAATCGAGTCACAGTGGACGATTGGCGCGATGGCGTCGAAAAAGGCGAGCGCATCCTCCGCCGTGAGTGAGCGGATCGTGGCGGCGAGGTCCGGCGAGGTCAGCGGCCCGGTCGCGATGATGACGCTGTCCCAGTCGTCCGGCGGCAGCGAGACCTCGGCTCGCTCAAGTTTGACGAGCGGATGGGCCGCCAGCGCCGCCGACACGGCGGCGGAAAATCCATTGCGATCGACCGCCAGCGCGCCGCCCGCCGGCACTTGGTTGGCGTCGGCCGCGCGCATCACCAGCGAGCCGAGCCTGCGCATTTCCTCATGCAGCAGGCCGACCGCATTGTGGTCCTTGTCGTCGGAGCGGAACGAGTTCGAGCAGACCAGTTCGGCCAAGCCGTCGGTCTTGTGCACCGGCGTGGCGCGCAGCGGCCGCATCTCGTGCAGCACCACTGGCACGCTGGCCTGGGCGAGCTGCCAGGCAGCCTCGGAACCGGCGAGGCCGCCGCCGATGACGTGAACGGTTTTCAGGGTCATGCGCGCAAACTAGGCGCCGGGGGCCGGCACGGCAACCTGCGTTCTTGCCTGCGCATGATCTTGTCCGAAAACCTGTTCCCACTTTTCGGGATCATGCGCTAAAACGAAAACGCCCGCGACGAGCGCGGGCACTTTCAGTTTGATCTTGGAGCGCGCAGCTTAGATCTGGTGCGCGGCGTTCCAGGCCAGCCGCGGAATATCCGAGCGGCTGATGCCGATATCGGCGAGTTCGCGGTCGCCCAGGCGGGACAGTTCGCTCAGGCTCCGATTGTAGCGCTTCCATTGCTGGATGAAGCGGACGAGTGCGGTAAGCATGACGTTCCTCTTTCTCGTAAGTCCCGGCCCGTGGCCGGTGAATCGACTAAGCGCAACATAGGTATCTGGTGGAACATGAAAAGCGCTAATGCTGCGCTGCAGCTAAGCCAAAAACGCATATCTTAAGCAACTGAATTATAAACGAAATACTAATAAGCCCGCATTGTGGTACAACTTGAGACGGGCATCGCTCTCGCAAATGCGAAGGCAACAATGCGCTGAAACGAGATTCCGGCTCGGTTACAGCGATTTCGAGGCATTTCAAGCGAAATTACCCCAATTCCGTACGTAAATACCCCTAATTCGTTAAGAGCCCTCGCTTCGTGCTATGCATTGCTGCATTGATCGGGATCGTCAGCCGGGCCATCGGCGTTTTTACTGGATCGTGTAGATTGCAGGCTCTGGGGAGAGGACAGCCATGTCGATAAAACTGGGTATTGCCGTACTGACTGCCGTTTGCGTCATTATCGGCGGCGCGGCCGGCGCCGCTATGGCAAAAGCCAAAGGCATGGAGCCGGCGAGCTAAGGACCGCGCACGTTGCAATCGGAAACAGAGACGCGCCCGCTCGATCGCCGCGTCGTCATCACCGCGCTGGGCATCGCGCAGATCCTGGCCTGGGGCACCTCGTTCTATTTTCCCGCAGTGTTCGCCGAGCCGATCCTGCACGATACCGGCTGGTCGCTCGGCTGGATCGTCGGCGGCACCTCGATCGGGCTGCTGGTGGCCGGGCTGATTTCGCCGCAAGTCGGCCGCGTCATCGACCGCCACGGCGGCCGGCCGGTCTTGCTGGCGAGTTCGTTGTTCTATGCCGCGGGCCTGATCGGCGTCGGTCTGGCGCCGGCTTTGCCGGTCTATCTCGCCGCCTGGGTCTTGATCGGCCTCGGCATGGGCACCGGACTTTACGACGCGGTGTTCGCCGCGCTCGGCCGCATGTATGGCACAGCAGCGCGCCAGCCGATCACCAATCTGACACTGTTCGGGGGTTTCGCCAGCACGGTGTGCTGGCCGCTCAGCGCCTTCATGATCGAGCATGTCGGCTGGCGCTCGGCCTGCTTTCTCTATGCGGGCCTGCATCTGCTGGTGGCCTTGCCGCTGCAAATGGCGGTGGTGCGGCGCGCGCCTGCGCCAGCCGATGGCAAGACCGCGGAGGATGACAAGGATATGCCCGCCGAGCCGGCACGCATCGCCAACGAAACCGCCATCTTCGGCCTGCTCGCCGTGGTGCTGTCGATTGCCGCCGGCGTCGGCTCGATCGTGGTCGTGCATCTGCTGATTTTCCTGCAGGCGAGGGGCGTCGACTTCGCGATCGCCGTGAGCCTCGGCACCCTGTTCGGACCGGCGCAGGTCGGCGCCCGCGTGGTCGAGCGTTTGTTCGGCAATCGCTATCATCCGATCTGGACCATGATCGCCTCCTGCACCCTGATGGCCATCGGGCTATTGCTGCTGTCCGGCAATTTTCCCGTGCTGCTGCTGGTCATCCTGCTGTATGGCGCCGGCTACGGCATTTCCTGGATCGGACGTGGCACCTTGCCGCTCGCTCTGTTCGGGCCGCTGCGGTTTCCGCGCCTGATGGGCAAGCTCGCGTTTCCAAGCCTGATCGTGCAGGCCTTAGCGCCGTCGGCCGGCGCGTTGCTGATCGAATCTGGCGGCCCCAATGCGACCATCGGCCTATTGACGGTGTTCGCGCTGGTCAATGTGGTCTTGATCGGCGTTTTGTGGTTGATGTGCCGGGCACAAATCGCGGCGGACCGTTGAATATGGAAACCTTGCTGAATTTGCGGATGTTGACGTTCGAGGACCTCTCGGTCGGCATGACCGAGCGGATCAAAAAGACCGTGGCATCGTCCGACGTGGTCGGCTTCGCCGAGGTGACCGGCGACCGCAATCCGATCCATCTGTCCGAGCATTTCGCCGCCAAGACGCCGTTCGGCACGCGCATCGCGCATGGCCTGTATACCGCGAGCCTGATTTCGGCCGTGCTCGGCACCCGACTGCCGGGCCCGGGCGCGATTTATATTTCGCAGACGCTGAATTTCCGCGGGCCGGTGAAGATCGGCGACACCGTCGAGGTGACCGTGGCGGTTGCCGAGCTGATGCCGGAAAAATTCCGCGCCCGGCTCGCCTGCAGCTGCGCGGTCGACGGCGAGGTCGTGCTCGACGGCGAGGCCTGGGTGAAGGTTCCGTCAAAAACCTCCGGCCGGCCGCTGCCGCGCGTCTAGCGAGCGCCATGCGTGACGACTACAAAGCTTGATTTATAAGCCCGGTTTCAGCCCGAACACGCAGCGCCTCGATCCGTCCGGTCGGCGACAAATCGTTAACTGAGCGTCCGGCGGCGCAACGGGCATCGCTTCGTCAAACGGCACTAATTCTCCATCGATCAGCCAACCCGTCGGCGTCGAAATCGTGCGCGTGTAACTCTTGCAATCGTAATCGCCGCAGCACCATTCGCCGCCGGCATTTTTAAAGCCGCCGCGATTGATCCAGCTGTCGTGAGCCAGCGCGGCAAAGCTGAACAGGGTCAGAACGAGTGCAAGCAGCGAGCGTACCAAGTTTCGCGACATCGGTGGCCTCCTCGAAGTGGCCCGGCGCGGCGTTACTCAGGTTTCTTCTCTGCTCCTCCTTCTCCCTTATTGGTCTGCCGTTGGTCGTTGCCCGGCTCGGCAGCCTTGTTGCGTCCACCTGTGATCGGTCGGGACGAATCGAACCAAAAAAGGCTAGCACGATCCCCATCAAATTCGGATAAATTTGTGCAGCGCGGCATGACTGTCATGCGGCCAGAGGGGACTGGGAACCATAAGTTCCATCAAGTGAATAAGCGGACCTTACGAAAATTATATGGGTTTGCGTTCGGCCACCGCCACCGGCGCCAGCTCGTCGCGCCGGCGCGGCGCCAGCGACTTCAAATGGCCGGCGGCGTTGATGAGCGGCGCCACCAGCTCGCCCTTGACCGTGTGCGCGTCGGGATGATCGGCGAAGCCGAAGGTGAGCGGCTCGCGCTCCTTCGTCGGCACGTAGAGCGTGCCGAACATCCAGTCCCACAGCGCCAGGCAGCTGCCGAAATTCTTGTTGAAGTGTTTTGGATTGTCGGAGTGATGCACCTGATGATGCGCGGGCGAGACGAAGATGCGGCCCGCCAGCCCGCGGAATGCGATCCACATATGCGAGTGCTGCAGATGCACGTAGACGTGGATGAACAGCACCAAAATGATGTTGGTGTCGGCGAGCGCATATTGATAGGCGGTGTCGCCGAACAGGTAATTGCCGAAGCCGTTGGCGATGGCGGCCGACAGCGCCAGGATGTTGGCGAAGATCCAGGTGTAGACCGGATGCACGCGGAAATTCGTCAGCGGCGTGAGCACCTGCGCGGTGTGGTGCACTTTGTGGAATTCCCACAGCAGCGGCACCTTGTGGCTGAGCCAGTGATTGAACCAGTAGCCGAGCTCGTAGGCGAGGAACAGCATCAGCGTGATGATCGCGCGTGAAACGTAAGGCGGCAGGCTCGATGGCGTCACCGGGCCGATGAGCGCGACCAGCCCGGCGATGATGCCGTTAGAGACGAACTGATAGGACAGGATCGCCCAGCCGAACACCACGCCGAACACGAACACGTTGAAGAACAGATAGCCGATGTCGGCCTGATGCGAGCGGCTGCGCAGAATGCGGCGCGGGAACAGCGCGCGCAGGATCGTCTTCCAGCGCACGCGGCGGCCGTGTTTCAGGCGCTGCCAGACGAAGAAGGCGGTTGCGATCGCCAGCGCCGCCGCGAGCGAGGAGAGCGAGAAATGCGAGCCGAGCGAGAGCAGCAGCTTGTCGAGCTGGCCGAAGAAGAATGAAATGCCGGCCGAAAAATCCAAAGGGAACTCCTGCGGTGCGCGACCGGCCCAATGTCTTACCGAAGGGTAAAGATTGCGTTAGGCGAGACAGCTACTTCCGCAAATCCGCGTATTCCGGATGCTTGTCGATATAGCCGGCGACGAACGGGCATTTCGGCACCACCTTCAGCCCTTGCGTACGGGCGATGTCCAAGAGGCCGCGCACCAGCGCCGAGCCGATGCCCTTGCCGTTGAGCGCCGGAGGCACCTCGGTGTGCATGACGGTAAGCACGCCGCCGTCGCGCCTGTATTCGGAGAAGGCGATATGGCCGTCGGTTGCGAGCTCGAAGCGGCGGCGTTCGGTGTTGTCACGAACGTTATTCGACATGTCACAGTCCCTGCACAATGATGCGGTGTAACGTCGGTTCGAATGGTCCGTTTTGCAAGGTGTTCGCCATGGCCAACCTCACACTCTATCACGCCTCGCCGTCGCGCTCGTCCATCGTGCTGTGGATGCTGGAAGAGCTGGGCCAACCCTATGACATCAAGCTGCTGCGCCTGAGCGAAGGCGACAACATGAAGCCCGACTATCTCGCCATCAATCCGATGGGGAAAGTTCCGGCGCTCAAGCACGGCGACACCGTGATCACCGAGGGCGCGGCGATCTGCACTTATCTCGCCGATGAATTTTCCGACGCCAAGCTGAATATTCCGGTCGGCACGCCGCGCCGCGGCGTCTATCTCAAATGGCTGTTCTTCGGGCCGAGCTGCATCGAGCCGGCGGTGATCGACCGCGCCGCGCCGCGCAAGGAAGCGGCCAGGCGCGGCATGCTCGGCTACGGCGATTTCGACACCGTGATGAACGTGGTGGCGAAAGCCATTGAGAAAGGCCCGTGGCTGATGGGCGAGCAGTTCACCGCCGCCGACGTGATCATCGGCGCCAATCTGCGCTTCGGCATGATGTTCAAGATGATCCCGGAGCGGAAGGAATTTTCCGATTATGCCGCGCGGATCGCGGCGCGCCCGGCCGCCCGGCGCGCCGAGGCAAAGGACAAGGGACTGGCGGCGTAGGGGCGACGTTTTCACCCCAAAATCGCCCGATTTGCGCCAGATCAAGGCGCCACCCCCTACTTTAGTCGTATGCGGAATATACGCCCATACGGCGCGATGATTCGGCCGGGGGTGGCCGCATTCGCGCCGCGGGCTTCTCGCGGGGAGGAAACCATGGCCGGCATCCGTTTCTTCAATGTGCACCGCACCTGGGAAGACTGGTTCGGAATGGCGCTGGGCCTGCTGGTCGCTCTGTCGCCCTGGATCGTGGAGCGGCCGCAGGGTGAACTGCCGATGCTGAACGCCATAACGGTCGGCGCGGCGGTGTTTTTGCTGGCCGAGACCGAACTGGTCGATCTGCATCGCTGGGAGGAAACCCTTGAGCTGCTGTGCGGCGTGTGGCTGATCGCCTCGCCCTTCGCGTTCGGCTATGCCGAGGCCGAGCTCGCCACCTGGCATTTCACGCTCGGCGGCATCGTGACGGTGCTGGCGGCGATCGAGCTGTGGCAGGACTGGACGCTCACCGACGAGCAATTGGTCAAGCACGGGCGGTGACGCAAGGATGCGTTGACGCGCATGGGCGTGAGGCACGGCTCACCGCCGGCGCTTGCGCTTGCGCGCGCTGATGAGGTTGGCGAGCTGACGGCGGGCGACAATCAGCGGCGGGCGGCTCGCTGCCGGCGGCGGCGTTAGCTTGCGCAGCACGTCGTCGACGATGTCGAGCGTGGCGTGCGCGCTTTGTTTGATGCGCTGTTGCATGTCGGTCATTGAGGCAAGCTCCTTCGTTCTCGCAGCGCGCCTGCGCGCCCGAGCTTTGGGGGTGGCCCTCGCCGGAAAAGGCGAGGGGGACGGCGCGCCGATGGGCGCGACCAGTCCGTCTGTCACGCGAGCTTTTGGCCCGCGTGGCGCTCGATCACCGCTGACACCGCGGTACGGCTCGGCCGTTATTTCGGCAACAGCGCGCAGTTCTGGCTCGATTTGCAGAGCCAGTACGACATTGCGCTGGTCGAGCGGGAGAAGGGTGGGGAGATCACGAAGCGGGTGAGGCCGGCCGATGCGGCATGAATTTGTAGGGTGGGTTAGGCGCGCAGCGCCGTAACCCACCATGAGATTCGCAGCGATGTCGGTGGTGGGTTACGCGCCTTCGGCGCTAACCCACCCTACGGGCTTATTCTCTCGTCTTCCCAGCACAGGCGCCAGAAATGCCCCGGCGTAACATCGCTCGCGCCGCAGAAATCGGGTGTCGCGGCCTCCCATTCGGGTCCAGATAAGAACTCTGGAGGCCTTATGGTGATCACCGCTACCCATAGCACAGTTCTGGACCATCCGGTTGAAACCGTGTGGTCGCTAATCCGCGACTTCAATAACTATCCCGCCTATATCGACGGCGTCACCGAGAGCGTTATCGAGGATGATAAACGCGGCGACGAGGTCGGCGCGGTGCGCCGGTTCAATTACGGCGGCTACTGGATCAGGCAGCGCCTTGGCCAGCACTCCGACCGCGAGCGCTCGCTGACTTATATCGGGATCGACCGGCTGGCATTTCCGCCCGGCAGAGTTGCCGATCCGCCGTCGCCGACCGGCTATGAAGGCACCATGCATCTGCGCCGCGTCATCGACGGCGAACGCACGTTGATCGAATGGTCGGTCGTGCTCGATACCGCGCCGGGCGAAGCGGAGCCCTGGCACGCGCTGTTTCAGTCATGGATTCCGGAATGGACGGATTCGCTGCGGCGGACTTTGGCACGGCGGTAGCGCCGCAGTTGCTTTGACACCATCAGATTGAGGGACGACCACCTCGCCGCCAACGCCTTCCGGCGGCCGGCCCGTTACCCCATCTATTCCGCCCTACGGGCCACGGGCTGAGTCACCTCTCCCCGCAAGCGGGGAGAAAGAAGCTCACTCTGCCGCCTGTTGCCCGCCTTTTTTGCGCTTCGCCTCGCGCGCCATCCGCCTTCGCGCGTTGCGCTTCGGTGGACAGGTCGGCGGATGAGGCTTCCGCCAACCCTGGTTACTTCGCCGCGACGGGGGTCAATTCAAACACGCGGCCGTGTTTCGCCGCCTCGGCGATATCGCCCGCGCGCAGGGCGATGCGGACGGCGTCGAGCTTTTTCACATCCGCCGGCGACAAATATGGCGACCACGCGGTGTCGTCCTCGATCAATTCGACCGGGACTTCGGCGGCGTATTTTCCTTCGTGGATAAATTCTTTTGAACTTCGCGTCGTCATTTGAGCCGCCTCTTGAAATCGTTCGACCATCGCTCCGGCGCCGGCCGGTAGGCTGTTACGAGTATAGCTGGTCGCCCGGCATTCCTAGGGACACCCCACATCACATGAATCGGCCGGCCGCCGCGATCATACTGGAGAACCAACACCGACGGTTCTTTGCGGGACTCCAGATATTCCTCAACGACAAACGCAGCTTCTATGCCTCCCAATGCTTCTTCAGCAACTATATCATCGGCCGCGAGTTCTCGAAAGCCGTGCCGGGACACGATGTAGTCGCCGCTCCGGACAAGCGTTTGGACGCGGCGAAGGATATTGCTCATCGGTATGACCCCCACCCGGCGCGCGTGCCGCGCGCCGACCTCCCCCTTTCAGGGGGAGATAAGCTCGCAGCTACTCCGCCGCTTGCACGCCCTTCTTGCGCTTATTCTCTCTTCTTCCCAGCACCGGCGCCAGGAACGCGCCTGTGTAGCTACGCTTCACCTTGACAATATCCTCCGGCGTGCCCTGCGCGACAATCTCGCCGCCGCCGTCGCCGCCTTCGGGCCCGAGGTCGATGATCCAGTCGGCGGTCTTGATCACTTCCAGATTGTGCTCGATCACCACCACCGAATTGCCGGTCTCCACCAGCTCGTGCAGCACGTCCAACAGCTTGGCGACGTCGTGGAAATGCAGGCCGGTGGTCGGCTCGTCGAGAATATAGAGCGTGCGGCCGGTGGCGCGCTTGCTCAGCTCCTTGGCGAGCTTGACGCGCTGCGCCTCGCCGCCGCTGAGCGTCGTAGCCTGCTGGCCGACATGGATGTAGTCGAGGCCGACGCGGTGCAGCAGCGCCAGCACGTCGCGCACGCGCGGCACCGCCTTGAAGAATTCCAGCGCCTCTTCCACCGTCATGTCGAGCACGTCGGCGATCGACTTGCCGCGGAACAGCACCTCCAGCGTCTCGCGGTTGTAGCGCTTGCCCTTGCAGACGTCGCAGGTCACGTACACGTCGGGCAGAAAGTGCATCTCGATCTTGATGACGCCGTCGCCCTGGCAGGCTTCGCAGCGGCCGCCCTTGACGTTGAACGAGAAGCGGCCGGGCTCGTAGCCGCGCGCCTTGCTCTCGGGCAGCGCCGCGAACCATTCGCGGATCGGCGTGAAGGCGCCGGTGTAGGTCGCCGGATTGGAGCGCGGCGTGCGGCCGATCGGCGACTGATCGATGTCGATGATCTTGTCGATGTGCTCCAGGCCCTCGATGCGGTCGTGCGCGGCGGGCGCCAGCGAGGCGCCGTTGAGCTTGCGCGCCACCGCGTTGTACAGCGTGTCGATCAGCAGCGTCGACTTGCCGCCGCCGGAGACGCCGGTGACGCAGGTGAACAGGCCGAGCGGGATTTCGGCGCTGATGTTCTTCAGGTTATTGCCACGCGCGTTGACCACCTTGAGCGTGCGGCGCGCATTGGGCGGCTTGCGTTCGATCACCGGCACGCTCAGCTCGCCGGCGAGGTATTTGCCGGTCCATGACGCGGGCGCGGCGATCAAGTCGTCGACCGTGCCCTGCGCGACGATGTGGCCGCCATGGATGCCGGCGCCCGGGCCGATGTCGAGCACATAATCGGCGGCGCGGATGGCGTCCTCGTCGTGCTCGACCACAATCACGGTGTTGCCGAGGTCGCGCAGGCGTTTCAAAGTTTCGAGCAGGCGGGCGTTGTCGCGCTGGTGCAGGCCGATGCTCGGCTCGTCGAGCACATAGAGCACGCCGGTCAGCCCCGAGCCGATCTGCGAGGCGAGGCGGATGCGTTGGCTCTCGCCGCCGCTCAATGTGCCGGAGGCGCGCGACAGCGTGAGGTAATCGAGGCCCACGTCCACGAGAAATTTCAGCCGCTCGCGGATTTCCTTCAGCACGCGCACGCCGATTTCGTTCTGCTTGGGCGTCAGGTCCTTCGGCAGGTCGGTGAACCATTCGCCGGCGCGCTTGACGCTCAGCTCGGCGATTTCGGAAATGTTCTTAGCCCCGATCTTGACGCAGAGCGCTTCCGGCTTGAGCCGCGCGCCCTGGCAGGCCTTGCAGGGCACGTCGGTGAAATATTTCAGCAGGTCCTCGCGCGCCCAGTCGCTCTCGGTCTCTTTGAAACGGCGCTCCAGATTGGTGATGACGCCTTCGAACGGTTTCCTCGTGGTGTAGCCGCGCAGGCCATCGTCATAGACGAATTTGATGTCTTCCTCGCCCGAGCCGTACAGGATGGCGTCCTGCGTTTTCTTCGCCAGGTCTTTCCATTTCGCGTCGAGCGTGAAGCGGTAGTGCTTGGCGAGCGCGTCGAGCGTCTGGATGTAATAGGGCGAGCTTGACTTCGCCCAGGGCGCGATGGCGCCCTTGCGCAGACTGGCGTCGCGGTCGGGGATCACCAGCTCGGCATCGATATGCTGCTCGACGCCGAGCCCGCCGCATTCCGGACAGGCGCCGAACGGGTTGTTGAACGAGAACAGGCGCGGTTCGATCTCCGGAATGGTGAAGCCGGACACCGGGCAGGCGAATTTCTCCGAGAAGATCAGACGTTCGGCATTGGCATTGCGGCCGCGATTGGCGGCCGCGCCGGTCGCCTTACTGTCGGCCAGTTCGACCATCGCCAGGCCGTCGGCCAGCTTGAGGCACTGCTCGAGCGAATCCGCCAGCCGCGTGCCGATGTCGGACTTCACCACCAGGCGGTCGACCACCACGTCGATGTCGTGGGTAAATTTTTTGTCGAGCGGCTTGACGTCGCCGATCTCGTAGAACGCGCCGTCAATCTTGACGCGCTGGTAGCCCTTCTTGAGAAACTCGGCCAGCTCCTTGCGGTACTCGCCCTTGCGGCCGCGCACGACCGGCGCCAGCACATAGATGCGCGTGCCGTCCGCCAGCGCCAGCACGCGGTCGACCATCTGTGACACGGTCTGGCTTTCGATCGGCAGACCCGTGGCCGGCGAGTAGGGCACGCCGATGCGCGCCCACAGCAGGCGCATGTAGTCGTAGATCTCGGTGACGGTGCCGACGGTCGAGCGCGGATTCTTCGAGGTGGTCTTCTGCTCGATCGAAATCGCCGGCGACAGCCCGTCGATCTGGTCGACATCCGGCTTCTGCATCATCTCCAGGAACTGGCGCGCATAGGCCGACAGGCTCTCGACATAGCGGCGCTGGCCCTCGGCATAGATGGTGTCGAAGGCGAGCGACGACTTGCCCGAGCCGGACAGCCCGGTGAACACCACCAGCCGGTCGCGCGGGATCGAAACGTCGATATTCTTGAGGTTATGCTCGCGCGCGCCGCGGATGGTGATCGCGCGGGCGTCGGGGCGGCTAGGCTTGTCGGAACGCTCGGCCATGAAACCTGATTTCGGGCAACAGCCCCACGCGCGGCGCCGCCGTGTGACGGGTCGCTGGAGGCTGGTTTTTAGGAACGTAGTAAGAACGGGCGGGGTTTGCCAGGGCGGCCAGGCAAATCCGGTTGAAAACCGCCGCGCCAATCCAAGCGAATATCCGGACCGGCGCGGCGGATGTCGATCCTGCGTGTGAGCCGGTGCGGGCCCAACAAATCAGTTGCATAAGGGGCGACTATAGACTAGAACAAAACAAGAACAATACTTTTGGGTGCCGCTCGCGTCACACGGCGAGCCTGCGCAGAAGCCCTGTGGATTAAAGCCAATCGCGCTTGCCGCACTCCGGCGCAGGACTAGGGTGGGCAGTTCAATCAAACGGGACCCGCGCGCGGCAGGCGGGCCCAAAAAGCGTTCATGTGGAGAGCATCATGGCGGGTAGCGTCAACAAAGTGATCCTGATCGGCAATCTCGGGAAGGATCCGGAAATTCGCCGCACCCAGGACGGACGGCCGATCGCCAATCTCAGCGTCGCCACCTCGGAAAGCTGGCGCGACAAGACCACCGGCGAGCGCAAAGAGAAGACCGAGTGGCATCGCGTCGTCGTCTTCAATGAAGGTCTGTGCAAGATCATCGAGCAATATCTCAAGAAGGGCTCGAAGGTTTATCTGGAAGGCGCGTTGCAGACGCGCAAATGGACGGACAAGGAAGGCCACGACAAATACTCCACCGAGGTGGTGCTGCAGGGCTTCAACTCGCAGCTCACCATGCTCGATACCCGCGGCGGCGGTGGCGGTGCCAGCGCCGACAGCGGCGACGACTTCGGCTCCAGCGGGCCGAGCGCCGCGCGCGAGCGCAAGCCGGCCATGGCCGGCGCCGGCAAGCGCGACGACATGGATGACGAGATTCCGTTCTGACTTAGCGCGACGCTCGGTCCTATCCGCCGGTCATGCTCGGCCATGACCGGCAATTGTCTTACCCGGCCAGCGCCACGCGCACGCCGTCGATGACGTATTGCACGGCGAGCGCCGCGAGCAGCGTGACAGCACGATATTGGCGGTGGTGCCCTTGAGCCCCGCGATCACGGCGTTTCGCAAACGCCTTTGGCGGTCATCAAACAGGTCCGCCGCGAGGAAACATTCAATCTCAGTCTCTGGCGCAGGTTACAATGAAATCTCACAACACGCGCGAGATGGCCTGAATGCCCTTCATTCCGGTTCCAAACCGAGCAATCGCGTCCCGATGCTTTTCCAGTTCACCATAGGGCAAGAAGCGTATCTGTAAATCCGCGACACGACTGAATGCGGGCCGCCGAATTTGGGTCCGAACCTCTTCCTCACGGGTGTCGGGCGCGACCAGAAAAAGTCCGTCCGCGGCATGCAAATTGCTGCTCAATGCGAGATCGAGCATGCGGACGATGCCGGAGTAGATCGACGTCGTATGCTCAACCTCGAAGGCGGCCATGACGCGCGCGCGGTCCTGATCGAGCCAAAGCACGTCGATGAGGCGGATCGACTCCGCGCCGGGCATGCTTTCGATCGAATCTGGGAGACAATCCAGGCACCCAGCACCGAGCGTTCCGCCATTGTAGATGCGCCCGCGGTCATTGGCAGCAATCCACACTTGGTAGCCGATCGCCAGTCCCAGATCCCTGAGCCATGCCTGGACTTCGGTGTGCGTGCGGTCGCCCTCCCGGTCGGCGGCGATCGATCCCTCGAATCTCTTCGCTGTCTCGCGCATCTTTGACAGCTCCGCGAGCCAAGCGTCGCGCACCGGACCTTCAGCACCGACCGGAGGCGCGGAGAAGCGCTCAATGCCGACATCGAAGAGAAAACCCGCAACCGCACCAAGATCGTTCGACAGAAGATCGCGGTAGGTCTGGTTTAGTCGCAGCATGCCTGCGCGCATTGCCACGTAATGGTCCCAGCGACCAAGTTTCACCTTCGAACCTGTGACCGCATTGAAACCATTGACGATGGCTGTATTGAACGGCGGCATCAAGGTCGGATGCAGGAAATAGAGAAGATTTGCGACCGCTGGTCCAAGCCCTTTGATGGCGAGCCGGTCGATCGTTTCGATTCCGGCGATGATCTCCTGCGCCGTATTGCAACACGAGCAATGGTGAAGCAGGCGACCGAACGCACGCTGGTTCTCCTGGCTTTCGTAGATGTCTGGAATCCGAAGCTTTGGTTTCCATAGAAAGGCGTGATCGGCGCCTTTGAAGATTTGCCGCTGCTCGGCGATGGAGCCGACGATCGTCTCCAGCGAAGATCCCTTGTAGAGGTTGCCGAACGTTCCTGCCTCGATCTCCTCGACGACTTGAGCGATTCCGCGTCGGATGGATCGGAAGTTCTTGAGCCGCTCCTCCCACAGAAACCACGTCCGATAGGTCGATCCCGGATCGTCCCGCCAACGTTCGATCAAGACATGCAGCAAATCATCCACGAACGTGCTCCTCAAAAACGAGTTCTATTCGCGTACTAGAAATATAGCACAGGTCATCTCGGCATACCGCGAATATCCATTGGCCGGATCGCCTAGCACTCGCGCTTTAACCCGCCAGCGCCACGCGCACGCCGTCGATGACGTATTGCACGGCGAGCGCCGCGAGCAGCACGCCCAGCAGTCGCGACAGCACGGTGTTGGCGGTGGTGCCCATCAGCCGTGCGATCGGCGTGGCGAGCGCGAACACCAGGAAGCACAGCGCCAGCACCGTCGCGATCACCGCCAGCAGGATCGCCAGCCGCAGCGGGTCGCCGCCGCCGCGGCCGGCCAGCAGCACGGTCGCGGTGATCGCGCCCGGTCCCGCCATCAGCGGAATCGCGAGCGGGAAGGCGGCGATGTTGCGCACGCGCTCCTCGAGCGCCTGCTCGGCCTGCTGCGACTGCCGCTCGATGCGCACGCCGAACACCATTTCCGACGCGATCGAGAACAGCAGCAGGCCGCCGGCGATGCGGAACGCCGGCAGGGTGATCGACAAAGTGCGCAGCAGCCAGTCGCCGACCAAGGCGCAGCCGGCCAGGATCGCGGCCGCGATCAGGCAGGCGCGCAGCGCCACGCTAAGGCGCGAGCGCGCCGGCAAGTCATGCGTGATCGCGATAAACGTCGGCACCAGACCGACGGGATCGACCACCACCAGCAGGGTGACCAAGGCGGAGATGAGGAATTCGACCGGCATGGCTTCGCCTAACGATAGCTTGGGGCGGGGGTCAAATCGACGGCAAAAATAGCCCCGCTAAAGGGCCGTTTTGCAGGCGGTTTTCGGCCCCGGCAAATAGTTCCTAAATTATTGAAAATATGCAGGAAAATAGGCTGTATCGACCGCGTTTTCGGGTGGCAAAGGGGAGGTGAATCAGCTAGAAAAAAGCTCAAGCAAACCCGCGCGGGAACTCAATTTTGTCCGACACTGAAACTCCGAAACCGGGGGACGGCAGTCCTTCCGACGTGCGCCCCGTTTCGATCACCGAGGAAATGAAGCGCAGCTATCTCGATTACGCCATGAGCGTGATCGTGTCGCGTGCGCTGCCCGACGTGCGCGACGGCTTGAAGCCGGTGCACCGGCGCATCCTCTATTCGATGCACGAGCAGGGCCACACGCCCGACAAGAAATACGTCAAATCGGCGCGCGTGGTCGGCGACGTGATGGGCAAATATCACCCGCACGGCGATCAGGCGATCTACGACGCGCTGGTGCGCATGGCGCAGGATTTCTCCATGCGCCTGCAACTGATCGACGGGCAGGGCAATTACGGCTCGGTCGACGGCGATCCGCCGGCGGCCATGCGCTACACCGAGTGCCGGTTGGCGAAGCCGGCGATGGCGCTGCTCGACGACATCGACAAGGACACCGTCAATTTCGTTGCCAACTACGACGGCAATGAGCGGGAGCCGGCGGTGCTGCCGGCGCGCTTTCCCAATCTGCTGGTCAACGGCGCCGGCGGCATCGCGGTCGGCATGGCCACCAATATTCCGCCGCACAATCTCGGCGAGGTGATCGATGCCTGCATGGCGGTGATCGACGATCCGGCGATCGGCATCGACGAGCTGATCAAGATCGTGCCCGGTCCGGATTTTCCGACCGGCGGCATCATTCTCGGCCGCGCCGGCATCCGCGCCGCCTACGAAGGCGGCCGCGGCTCGATCGTGATGCGCGGCAAAATCGCCTTCGAGACCATCCGCAAGGAGCGCGAAGCGATCATCATCAG
The DNA here is from genome assembly GCA_016185205.1 of Hyphomicrobiales bacterium. Taxonomy (GTDB): domain Bacteria; phylum Pseudomonadota; class Alphaproteobacteria; order Rhizobiales; family Xanthobacteraceae; genus Pseudolabrys. Next base: position 24,802 of record JACPOA010000112.1, read on the forward strand.
CGAAATTCCCTATCAGGTGAACAAGGCGACCATGGTCGAGCGCATCGCCGAGCTGGTGCGCGACAAGAAGATCGACGGCATTTCCGACCTGCGCGACGAGAGCGACCGCGACGGCTACCGCGTGGTGATCGAGCTCAAGCGCGACGCCGAGCGCGACGTCGTGCTCAACCAGCTCTATCGCTTCACGCCGCTGCAATCGAGCTTCGGCGTCAACACCGTGGCGCTCGACGGCGGCCGCCCGCTGCTGATGACGCTGAAGGATCTGCTCGCCGCCTTCGTCGCCTTCCGCGAAGAGGTGGTGTCGCGGCGCACCAAGTTCCTGCTGACCAAGGCGCGCGACCGCGCCCATGTGCTGGTCGGCCTCGCCATCGCGGTCGCCAATATCGACGAGGTGATCAAGCTGATCCGCGGTTCGCGCGACGCCAACGAAGCGCGCGAAGCTTTGATGTCGCGCGAATGGCCGGCCACCACGGCGGCCACGCTGATCGAGCTGATCGACGATCCACGCCATAAGGTCAGCAGCAAGGGCACCGCGCGGTTGTCGATCGAGCAGGCCAAAGCCATCCTCGATCTGCGCCTGCAACGGCTGACTGCGCTTGGCCGCGACGAGATCAAGGCCGAGCTCGACAAGCTCGCCGCCGAGATCGCGGATTATTTGGATATCCTTCGTTCCCGCGCGCGCATCCAGGCGATCATCAAGCACGAGTTGTCGACGCTGAAATCCGAATTCGCCACGCCGCGCCGCACCGAGATTTCGGAAGCGATCGGCGAGATGGAAGACGAGGATCTGATCCAGCGCGAGGACATGGTCGTCACCGTCTCGCATCTCGGCTACATCAAGCGCGTGCCGCTCTCGACCTATCGCGCGCAGCGGCGCGGCGGCAAAGGCCGCGGCGGCATGCAGGTGCGCGAGGAGGATTTCGTCTCGCGGCTGTTCGTCGCCTCGACGCATTCGCCGGTGCTGTTCTTCTCCTCGGCGGGCCAGGTCTACAAGGAAAAGGTCTGGCGGTTGCCGCTATCGGCGCCGCAGGCGCGCGGCAAGGCACTGATCAACATCCTGCCGCTCGATGCGGGCGAGACCATCACCAGCATCATGCCGCTGCCCGAGGACGAGAAGACCTGGGGCCAACTCGACGTGATGTTCGCCACCACCAAGGGCACGGTACGGCGCAATAAGCTTTCCGACTTCGTCGAGGTGCGCCGCTCCGGCATCATCGCCATGAAGCTCAGCCAGGGCGAGGGCATCGTCGGCGTGCAGATCTGCACCGAGAAGGACGACGTGCTGCTCACCTCGTCGGGCGGCCAGTGCATCCGCTTCCCGGTCACCGACGTGCGCGTGTTCACCGGCCGCACCTCGATGGGCGTGCGCGGCATCGCGCTCGACGCCGACGACAAGCTGATCTCGATGTCGATCCTGCGCCATGTCGACGCCAGCTCGGAGGAGCGCGTCGGCTATCTCAAGCGCGCCAATGCGGTGCGGCGCGGCGGTGGCGAAGAGGAGGCGGCGGTGGACGCCGAGGAGGCCGTGGTGGCCATCGAACTCGGCGAGCAGCGCTATGTCGAGCTGTCGGCGGCCGAGCAGTTCGTGCTCACGCTGTCGGAGCGCGGCTACGGCAAGCGCACCTCGTCCTACGAATACCGCATCACCGGCCGCGGCGGCAAAGGCATCGTCGCCATGGATATCTGGGAGAAGGGCAAGGACGGCAAGTTCAAGCTCAAGCCGAAGATCGGCCGGCTGGTCGGCTCGTTTCCGATCGAGGAAGACGACCAGGTCATGCTGGTCACCGACCAGGGCAAGCTGATCCGCACCAAAGTCGCCGGCATCCGCATCGCCGGCCGCTCCACGCAGGGCGTGATCGTGCTCAACACGCACGAGGACGAGCACGTGGTGTCGGTCGAGCGGCTGAGCGAGGATGAAGGCGAATAGCGCGTTAGCGCGCGCCGGCTTGCTCTAGAATCTTCGCCATCTCGGCAAAACCGCGCCCGCGCGCCAGCCTAAGCGGCGTGCTGCCGCTACGGTCGGCCAGATTGACGTTGGCGCCGGCCTTCACCAAGGCCGCAAGGCAGGCGACATGACGCTTGCCGCCGTCGCCCAGCACGATCGACTCGATCAATGCGGTCCAGCCCAGATTGTTGACGTGATCGAGCGGCGCCTTGGCGGCGATCAGCGTGCGTACGACTTCATCGTGACCGAGATGGGCGGCGGCGATCAGCGCGGTGCCTTCATAGGGACTGGTGATGTTGGTGGCGCGGCCGCCGCCGGCGAGCGCAAGCTTGAGCATCGGCACGTCGTTGGCGACCGCGGCGATGGTGACGATGTCGTATTTCTGCGCCTCCAGCGCGTTGGCATCGGCGCCAAGCTTGAGCAAGGCGCGCGCCGCGTCCGGCTTGCGCATGAAGACGGCGACGTGCAGCGGCGTGCGTTGGTGGGGGTCGCGCGCCTCGATCGCCGCACCAGCCTTCACCAGGCGTTCGATCGAGGCCACATCGCCCTTGGCCGCGGCGGCATGCAGGCCGCGATAGGCGGTAATCTCGGCAGCTCCCGGCGCAATTTGCGCGGAGGCGGGCAGGGCCAAAGCCAAGACCATGACCAGAAAGAGCAATGTCAGCCAGGGTGTCGCTTTTGCCGTCATGATGCCGCCTGCGTTGGTCACGTCAGGCTTATAAACACCGCGCAGGCGCTATCAGTCGAGAGGAGGCTTACTCCTATTGGCCGAGCCGCTCGACCGTGACCAGGCGGACGCGCGGATTGCCGAATTCGGTGCCGACGCAATTGAGGTAGGGCCAGGCGCGCTGGGTGCAGGCCTTCAAGGCGGTCTCGGCGGGCTTGGCCAGCGGGCCGGCGTCGACATGGGCGGTGGGCGCTGACAGCACGGTGACGACGGCGGCAATGGCGGCGGCGATCACGACGGCGGCGGTCGATTTCAGCATGACGGTCCCCTGTTTCTGGCGAGCTTGTTGACGCTCTTGAGGGTTAGTCGGGGCTGACCGGCTAAAGGTTCAAAGCCTCAACGCGCGAAGCGGGCAAAGCGTTCAAGGCGGCCTTGCGGGGCGTAAAAACCCGGGTTAGACCCCAATTATGCCGCGGATCGCCCTCTATGCCGGGTCGTTCGACCCGGTGACCAACGGTCATCTCGACGTGATCGGCCACGCCGTCCGGCTGGCCGACAAATTGGTGCTGGCGGTCGGGGTCAATCCCGGCAAGGCGCCGCTGTTTTCCGCCGACGAGCGGCTGGCCATGCTGCAGGAAATCTGCGCCCCGCTGGCGCGCGCGGCCAAGTGCGAACTCGCCTGCGTGACCTTTTCCGGCCTGGTGGTGGAAGCCGCCCGCACCGCGGGGGCGACGATCCTGGTGCGCGGCCTGCGCGACAGCACCGACTTCAATTACGAAATGCAGATGGCGGGCATGAACGAGGCGATGGCGCCCGGCATCCAGAGCGTGTTCCTGCCGGCCTCGCCGATGGTGCGCCCGATCACCGCCACATTGGTGCGCCAGATCGCCGGCATGGGCGGCGACGTCTCCGCTTTCGTGCCGGCCGCCGTGGCCGCGCGCCTGAAGAAAAAGTTCTCCCGTTAAGCGCCAACACCAAAATCGGAGAGTTCATGATCCGCATTCTCGCTTTCGTCATTGCACTGGTATGCGCGGCGCCTGCGGTCGCGCAGGCGCCGAATGAGCCGGCGCCGGCGAGCTACAAGGTGAAATTCGACACCAGCAAGGGCGTCTTCGTCGTGCAGGTGACGCGCGCCTGGGCGCCGCAGGGCGCCGACCGCTTCTACAATCTGGTGAAGAGCGGCTTCTACGACAATGTGCGCTTCTTCCGCGTGGTTTCCGGCTTCATGGTGCAGTTCGGCATCAACGGCGATCCGGCGGTGATGGCCGGTTGGCGCGACCGGCCGATCAAGGACGATCCGGTCACCCAGAGCAACAAGCGCGGCTATATCACCTTCGCGATGGCCGGGCCGAACACACGCACCTCGCAGGTGTTCATCAATTTCGGCGATAACTCGCGGCTCGACGCCTCGGGCTTTCCGCCGTTCGGCCAAGTCGTGTCCGGCATGGACGTGGTCGACAAGCTCAATCCCGAATACGGCGAGGGCGCACCGAACGGCCGCGGTCCCGACCAGAGCCGCCTGCAGCGCGAAGGCAATGCCTATCTCGCCCAGGCATTCCCGCGCCTGGATTTCGTGAAAAAAGCCACCATCGAGCGCTGACGCGCCGAATCCATAGTTCGAAAGGAAACGACACAATGGCTAAACCCGAAGACACGCTCACGCTGGAAACCACCAAGGGCAAGGTGGTGATCGCCATGCGGCCGGATCTGGCGCCCGGCCACGTCGCGCGCATCAAGGAACTGGTTAAAGAGGGCTTCTACGACGGCATCGTGTTCCACCGTGTGATCGAGGGCTTCATGGCGCAGACCGGCTGCCCGCAGGGCACCGGCACCGGCGGCTCCGGCAAGAAGCTCAAAGCCGAGTTCAACAAGGAGCCGCATGTGCGCGGCACCGTTTCGATGGCGCGCGCGGCCAATCCGGATTCCGGCGACAGCCAGTTCTTCATCTGCTTCGACGACGCCCGCTTTCTCGACAACCAGTACACCGCCTGGGGCAACGTGATCGAGGGCATGGAAAACGTCGACAAGATCAAGCGCGGCGAGCCGGTCGCCAGCCCCGACAAGATCGTCAAGGCGACCATGGGGGAGTAGGGATTTGTCATTCCGGGACGGCCCGAAGGGCCGGACCCGGAATCCAGGCGCAACTGTCACGGAGCATGGCTCTGGATTCCGGGTTCGCGCGCCATAGCGCGTCGAAGACGCGCGTAAACGCGCTTATGGCGCGCGCCCCGGAATGACGAGACATTATGCGCACCTCGCTCTTCGACTTCGACCTGCCGCCCGACCGCATAGCGCTGCGGCCGGCCCTGCCGCGCGATGCCGCCCGCCTGCTGGTGGTGCGGCCGGGGCAGGCAACGGAGCTGGACGACCGGCGCATCGCCGATCTGCCGGACCTGCTCCAGCCGGGCGACTGCCTGGTGGTCAACGACAGCAAGGTGATCGCCGCGAGGCTCTCCGGCCGCCGGATCGGGCGGGGCACGACGGAGCCCGAAATCGAGGCCACCCTGCACAAGCGGCTCGACGGCTCGCGCTGGCGCGCCTTCATCCTCGGCGCTAAGAAAGTCCAGGTCGGCGATACGCTGCGCTTCGGCACCGAAGGGCGGGTCTGTTTCCTCGGCGAACTTGACGCTCAAGTTTTACAGAAAGATGAGGGAGGCGAGGTAACCCTTTCATTTTCCTTCCATGGTCCGGTGCTCGACCAGGCCATCGCGGAACGCGGGGCGATGCCGCTGCCGCCTTATATCGCCTCCCGCCGCGCCCCCGACGAGCAAGACCGGGCCGATTACCAGACCGTTTTCGCCCATGACGAGGGCTCGGTGGCGGCGCCGACCGCCGGCCTGCATTTCACGCCGGATCTGACGGAACGCCTCATGCGCCGGGGAATAAACATCCGCAAGGTGACGTTGCATGTCGGCGCTGGCACCTTCCTGCCGGTGAAGACCGACGATACCAGCGGTCACAAGATGCATGCCGAATGGGGCACGGTATCCGCCGAGGTCGCGGATACGCTCAACGGCATTCGCGCCGAGGGCGGGCGGATCGTGGCGGCCGGCTCGACCGCGCTGCGGCTCTTGGAAAGCGCGGCCGGCGCGGATGGCACGCTCAAGGCCTTTGCCGGCGAGACCGCGATCTTCATCACGCCGGGCTATAAGTTCTGCGCGGTCGACCTGATGCTGACCAATTTCCACCTGCCGCGCTCGACGTTGTTCATGCTGGTGGCGGCTTTCAGCGGGCTGGAGTGCATGAAAAGGGCCTATGCGCACGCGATTAAGGCCGGTTATCGCTTCTATTCCTATGGCGACGCGTGTTTGTTGTATCCGGAACGCCGATGCCCGACCCTTTCTCCTTCCGCCTGATCGCATCCGACGGCGCCGCACGCCGCGGCGAATTCGTCACGCCGCATGGCCGCGTGCAGACACCGGCCTTCATGCCGGTCGGCACGCAGGCGACGGTGAAGGGGCTGGCGCCCGAGGATGTGCGCTTAACCGGCGCCGAGATCGTGCTCGGCAATACCTATCATCTGATGCTGCGGCCGGGCGCCGAACGCATCGCCGCGCTCGGCGGGCTGCACAGGTTCATGAACTGGCAGCAAGCCATCCTCACCGATTCCGGCGGCTTCCAGGTGATGTCGCTGTCGGACCTGCGCAAGCTGAGCGAGCAGGGCGTCACCTTCCGCTCGCATCTCGACGGCGCCATGGTGGAGCTGACGCCCGAGCGCGCCATCGAGATCCAGGCACTGCTCGGCGCCGATATTTCCATGCAGCTCGACGAATGCCTGAAACTGCCGGCCGCGCGTGACGAGATCGCGCGCGCCATGCAATTGTCGCTGCGCTGGGCGGAGCGCAGTAAACGCGCCTTCGAGGGCAGGGCGCACGAAGGCTACGCGTTGTTCGGCATCGTGCAGGGTGGCGACGATCTGGCGCTGCGCGGCGAGAGTGCGCGGGCGCTCACCGACATCGGCTTCGACGGCTATGCCATCGGCGGGCTTGCGGTCGGCGAACCGCAGGAGGTGATGCTCAAGATCGTGGCGGAGACGACGCCGATGCTGCCCGAGGGGCGCCCACGTTACCTGATGGGCGTCGGCACGCCGCATGATTTGTTGGAAGCGGTGGCGCGTGGCATCGACATGTTCGATTGCGTGCTGCCGACCCGCAATGGCCGCCACGGCATGGCCTTCACCCGTTTCGGCTCGATCAATCTGTCGAACGCCCGCCACGCCAACGATGCGCGCCCGCTCGATGAGCAGAGCGCGCATCCAGTGGCTCGAACGTACTCCCGCGCGTATCTGCATCACCTGACCAAGGCCAACGAGATCCTCGGCCAAGTGCTGCTCTCGACCGTCAATCTGGCCTATTACCAGGAACTGATGGCCGGCATGCGCGAGGCCATTGCCGGCGGGCGGTTCGGCGACTTCCGCGCCGCCACCATGGCGCAATGGGAGCGGGGCGATCTGCCGCCGCTATAAGGGATTGTCTCGCGCGCCCCGCTTGGCTAAAGCCAGCCCATGAACGTGCCACCCGCCTTTCTCGCCAAACGCCGCAAGCCGCGCTTCAAGCTGCCGCCGGGCAGTTGCGACGCGCATTGTCACGTGTTCGGGCCGGGCGACACGTTTCCCTATGCGCCCAAGCGGCGCTACACGCCCCCCGATGCGCCGAAGGAAATGCTGCGCGCGCTGCACGACCATCTCGGCCTCGAGCGGGCGGTGATCGTGCAGGCGAGCTGCCACGGCACCGACAACGCCGCGATGCTCGACTGCATCGCGTCCGATCCCAAGCGCTACCGCGGCGTCGCCATTGTCGACGACGGCTTCACCGATGCCGATTACGACCGGCTGCATGCGGGCGGCGTGCGCGGCGTGCGCTTCAATTTCGTCAAGCACCTGGGCGGCGCGCCCGACATGGCCGTGTTCAACCGCGTCATCGATCGCATCAAGGGCCGCGGCTGGCACGTGGTGCTGCATGTCGATGCCCCCGACATCGTGCCGCTGTCCGACATGATCCGGAATCTGCCGCTGCCGTTCGTGATCGACCATATGGGCCGCGTGCCGTCGGCCGCCGGCGTCGTGCAGCTTCCCTTGCGCGCCTTGATCGAGCTGGCGCGGCGGGACAATGGCTGGATCAAGGTGTGCGGCTCCGAGCGCATCTCGATGCCGCCTTATGCGGTGGCGGTGCCGATTGCCCATGCCTTGGTGGAAGCGGCGCCCGACCGCGTGCTGTGGGGCACCGATTTCCCGCATCCGAACGCCACCCATGAAGCCGACGAGGCCGACCTGGTCGACCTGGTGCCGCAATTCGCGCCGGAGGCGCTGGCGCAAAAGCGTCTACTGGTGGACAATCCGGCCCGGTTATACGGTTTCGACTGACGCGTGATCCCGAAAAGTGGGTACCGGTTTTCGGACAAGATCACGCGTAAATAAAGAGCAAGAAAAGCGCACACATCACTATTGGAGGACGAAATATGGGCAAGGGGCTCACTCAATTCACCCGCCGTTGCGCGCTGCTGGCTTTGTCGGCGGCGCTGATGCTGGCGCTGGCGCCGGTCAATTCGGCGCAGGCGGCCTGGCCGGAGAAGCCGATCAAGCTGGTGCTGCCGTTCGGTCCCGGCGGCGTCGCCGACGTCTCCTCGCGCATCATGGCCGACAAGCTCAGCCAGAAATTCAACCAGCGTGTCGTGATCGAGAACATGCCGGGCCCCGGCGGCATCGCGGCTGCGCGCGCGGTCGCCGGCGCCGCGCCCGACGGCTACACCATGCTCCTCATCACCAACGGCACCGCGATCAGTGTGCCGTCATTCAAGAGCCTGCCGTTCGATCCAGTCAAGGATTTCGAGATGGTGTCGATGGTCGGCACCTTCGATCTGGTGTTCGTGGTCAAGGGAGATTCGGAATACAAGACGCTTGGCGATTTCCTCAAGGCCGTGAAGGCGCAGCCCGGCAAGCTCAATATCGGCACGATCTCCGTCGGCGGCACGCAGCATCTCGGCGGCGAGCTGTTCAAGTCGGTCGGCAATCTCGACGTGCAGATCGTTCCGTACAAGACGTCGCCCGAGATCGTGGTGGCGCTGCTGCGCAACGATGTGCAGCTGATGGTCGACTTCCCGCCCGCGGTGCAGGGTCAGGTCGCCGACAAGAAGTTGCGCATCCTGGCCGTCTCCAGCCCGAAGGAATCGCCGTTGTTTCCCGGCATCCCGACGGTCGATGCGGCCGGCGTGAAAGGCTACGAGGTGATCTCGTGGAACGGCGTCGGGATGCCGAAGGACACGCCGAAAGAGATCGTCGCCACCATGAACAAGGCGATGCACGAGGTGCTGGCGCTGCCCGAGGTGAAAGAGCAATTCGCCAGGGTCGGCGTCGTCGCGCATCCGAGCACGCCGCAGGAGTTGATGGGGCGGCTCACTTCCGACATCAAGAAATGGGACGACGTCATCGTGAAGGCCGGCATTCCACGCAAGTAGCGCTGGAGGATGTGGGCCACTCCGATCGATCTCTATTGCGAGCGCCCTGATCCGTCGTTCTGGGCGGAGCCGGTGAATGCGCTCACCAACGTGGCATTTTTCGTCGCCGCCTGGGCCGCGTTCCGGCTGTGGCGACGAAACGGCCATGGCGACCGCGCGATCCTGGCGCTGATCCTGGTCGTGGTGGCGGTGGGGCTCGGCTCGTTCGCGTTCCACACTTTAGCCACCCGCGGCGCCATGCTGCTCGACGTCGGTCCGATCGGGGTCTTCATCTTCGGCTACGTCCTGCTGGCGCTGCGGCGCTTCCTGGCTCTGTCCTGGCCGCTCGCACTCGGCGTGTTTGCGGGTTTCATCGCGCTGTCGCTCGGGCTGGCCGTGGGAGTGCCGCGCACGGTGCTCGACGGATCGGCCGGATATTTACCCGCGCTGGCGGTGCTGTTCGCGATCGGCTGGCCGCAGCGCGCTCGCGTGCTCGGGCGGGCGCTACTGGTGGCGGGTGTGCTGTTCGCTGCCTCGATCGCCTTGCGCATCGGCGATCTGCCGCTCTGCGGCGCGTTTCCGCTCGGCACACATTTCCTGTGGCACATTCTCAACGCGGCCGTGATTTACGCGGTGCTGTACGGCGCGATCGGCGAGCGGCAAGACCGTTCTTTTACGCGCGCTGCCGCCTGTTAGTTACGGCCCTCCGTACAACCAGGCGATGCCGTCGTAGCTCTGCTGCGGCGTGCGGCCGGCGACCGCCATGTCGCGCAATTCGGCGGTGACGCCGCGCGCGTGGTAGAACTCGCCGTAAACACGCGCCATGATCTGCACGCGGCCGGTGCGCAGATAGCGATCCTGCTGATAGGCATTAAACGCGGCCGGCAGATCGTCCGGCGCGGCCGCCACTTTTTCGGCCAGCGTCACCGCGTCCTCGGTCGCCATGCAGGCGCCTTGCGCGAGATATTGCAGCATCGGATGCGCTGAATCGCCGAGCAAAGTGACGCGGCCCTGCGTCCAGTTCTTCACCGGCTCGCGGTCGCACAACACCCACAGCCGCCAGGTTTCGATGCGCTCGAGCAGGCGTAGCACTTCCGGCCGCAAGCCCTGAAAGTGCTTCCACAGCAGTTCCTTGCTGCCTTCGGTGTTCCAGCCTTCCTCGTAATGGTCGGAATGGAACACCGCGACCAGATTGTACAGCTCGCCGCGGCGCAGCGGATAATGCACGAAGTGGCAGCGCGGGCCGGCCCACAGCACCACGTCCGGCCGCCACAGGTCCTCGGGCACCTCGGAACGCTTGAGCACGGCGCGATAGGCGATGTGGCCGGATACCCGCGGCTTGCCGTCGCCGACGATACGTTCGCGGATCTTCGACCACATGCCGTCGCAGCCGATGAGGGCTCGGCCCTCCGCGCGCTCCCCGTTTTCCAAGGTGACGCTCACATGGTCGCCGTGATCCTCGAAGCCGTCGACGCGCCGGCTGGTTTCCAGCGTGATCAGATTGCTGCCCTGGCAGGCCTTCAGGAAGGTGCCGTGGATGTCGGCGCGATGGGTGACCGCATAAGGCTGGCCGAAGCGGGCCATGAATTCGGCCTCGAGCGGGATGCGGGTGATCAGTCTGCCGGTGACCGCATCGCGCATTTCCTGCGCCGGCGGGCGGTGGGCATCGGCCAGCACGGCGTCCTTGAGGCCGACCTTCTCCAGTACGCGAAAGATATTGGGGCCGAGCTGGATGCCGGCGCCGACCTCGCGGAACTCAGGGCTCTGCTCGAACACGCGCACCGGAAAGCCCTTTTGCGCCAGCGCATAGGCGGCGATCAGGCCGCCAATGCCGCCGCCGGAGATCAGAAAGGGGGCGGAGCTACCGTTTGTGCGGGCCATGGGCATGTCCTCGTGACGAGAAAAAAGTTGGTTTCACGCGCAACATAATCGCCTCTGCGCCGGAGGCAAAGTGGGTAGCGTTTTGTAACTAAAAAGCCCGCCGGGGTGGCCGGCGGGCTGGTCTGCGCAGTGGTCGGGTTGCTTATTTGGTGAGTTGGCCGCGCAGCTCGCCGGCCTTGTTGGCGGCGGTGTGGATGTTGACGTACCACTTGCCGCCCAACATATCGGCGGCCTGGGCATCGGTCAGCGTGGCCGAGCCTTCGAATGCGCCTTTGTCGGCGCCGGCGATCGGGACCACCACGGCGCCGTTCTTGCCGGTTTCGCCGGCATGAAAATGGGCGGCGGTGGCCGGGCCGCTCATGCCGGTCGTGCTGCCCTTCCAGGTGAGTTTCTTGCTGGCGTCGTCATAGGTCGCGGTGAGCGAACCGCTGCCCTTGCTGTCATTGGGCGGGACCTCGTTGGACGCCTTCAGTTCGGCTTTCAGATTGACCATGGCCGCCAGGGATGGGCTGGCGAAGACCAGCGCGGCAGCGCATGCGAAAGCGGTCAGGGTCGACCGCAGAACCGGCGGTGTCATGGGGCTCCTCCGTGAATAGGCTGCCGTGCAGCCTATGAGAGAAACACCGCATGCTAGCATCTATTCCGCGGCGGGCGCGCTGAATGCGTCGTGAGCGGGATCGAGGTGGTGGAGGCTTCCCCGCAGGCATCGCATTCCCAATGATGGCGGATTTCGCCGCCCTCGACGAATTCCGACATATAGGGAGCGACCATCACGTCGCCGCAGTGCGGGCAGTGCGTGGGCGTGGCGAAGGCGCGAATGCGTGAGAGCCTGGCCGTGTCGATATGAAGCTGCATGGTCGAAGGCCTCCTCTGCTCGTCTACCTCTCGTGTGTTCGGGAGTAGAGGCCAACCATGGCGAGGGCGCGACGCTGAGATGAAATTGTGGTGACCGGACGGATAAAGTTTTACAAAAGCCACGTCGCCAGCCGCAGTGCAGCGAACACAGTTTCGACGATTTGGTTAAATGGCGGCGGGGATTTTGGTGAGCGGGGAGGGGATCGAACCCTCGACCACTTGATTAAAAGTCAAGTGCTCTACCACTGAGCTACCCGCCCAAGAGTCAGTTGCTCTATCGCCTGAGCACCGCACCCTCTATACGCGCCGGTTTACGGGCGCGCTTATGCCCGGTCAATAGGCGCATGCCGTATTGTTGATCGCGCGCAAACCCTGAGATTTGCTACACTATCGGCTGCTGTCCCGGAGCAGACCATGCCCATCGTCAACCGCATCGCCGACCTGCACGACGAGATCACCGCCTGGCGGCGCGATCTGCATGCCCATCCGGAGCTGCAATACGACGTGCACCGCACCGCCGCCAGCGTCGCCGAAAAGCTCAAAAGCTTCGGCTGCGACGAGGTGGTGACCGGGATCGGCCGCACCGGCGTGGTCGGCGTCATCCGCGGCCGCAAGGGCGGCGCGGGCAAAGCGATAGGCAAGACCATCGGCTTGCGCGCCGACATGGACGCGCTGCCGATCGAGGAGGCCACCGGGCTTCCCTACAAGTCCACGGTTCCCGGCAAGATGCACGCATGCGGTCATGACGGCCACACCGCCATGCTGCTCGGCGCTGCGCGCTATCTTTCCGAGACGCGCAATTTCGTTGGGCAAGCGGTGGTGATTTTCCAGCCGGCGGAAGAGGGCGGCGCCGGGGCCAAGGCCATGCTCGATGACGGCATGATGGAGCGCTTCGGCATCGGCGAAGTCTACGGCATGCACAATTCTCCCGGCATGCCGGTCGGCCGCTTCGGCATCTGCGCCGGGCCGATGATGGCGGCGGCCGACAGCGTCACCATCGACATCGAGGGCGTCGGCGGCCACGCGGCGCGCCCGCATCTCGGCATCGACACCGTGCTGGTGGCCGCCCAGATCATCAACAACATCCAGTCGATCGCCTCGCGCAATGTCGATCCGTTGAAAGCGGCGGTGGTGTCGATCACCATGGTGCAGGCGAGCAATACCGACAACGTCATTCCGCAGACCGTGCAGTTGCGCGGCACCGCGCGCAGCCTGGAAGCCGGCGTGCGCGATCTGCTGGAGAAGCAATTACATCAAGTGGTGGAAGGAACCGCCGCCGCCTTCGGCGCCAAGGCCAAGCTCACCTACCGGCGCGGTTACCCGGTGCTGGTCAACCACGAGCAGCAGAGCGATTTCGCCGCGTCGGTGGCGAGCGAAATTGTCGGCAGCGCCCAAGTCGACACCACGCTGCCGCCGATGATGGGGGCGGAAGATTTCTCGTTCATGCTGAATGCGCGACCGGGCGCCTTCATCTGGGTCGGCAATGGCGACAGCGCCGGCCTGCATCACCCGAAATATAACTTCAACGACGACGTCATTCCGCTCGGCACGTCGTATTGGGTGAAGCTGGTGGAGACGGCGCTGAGCGCATGATCCCGAGAAGTGGGAACCGGTTTTCGGGATAGATCATGCGCAAGAAAAAATGACGAGCTGAACTACTGCACCAATTCGCCCTGCTTTGGGGTCGGCGCGACTTGCGTTGCCTCGGTGACCTGGCCGCGCCGCGGCAGCAGTTCGGCAAAGCGCGTCTCGAGCGAGCGCCAGTATGCGAAGTCGTTGAGCCGCGTGCGCTCGACCAGCGCCAACGCGACGGCGGCGACGAACGGCAGGCTCTGGATCACCAGCACCACCGCGAAGATGTTGATCTCGCGGATTTCCTTGATGTTGGTGGCAACCAGGATCGCCGCGCCGGAAATCAACAGGCCCGCCAGCACCGCTTCCCAGAAGGCATGAAAATCCGTGCTGCGGCGCAGGCCGCCCTTGGCGGTGCGCACGAACGGCAGATGGTCCTTGATCACGCCGAAGCCGACCGCGCGCGCCACCGTCCATTGCACCGACATCGCCGCGAACACCGAGCTCAGCAACTGGCCTTTGTCGATGCGCACGCGCAGCCGGTACAGCGTCACGAAATGCGCCACCGACACGATGAAGCTGGCGAGGATCGGAATCGTGAGAATGCGGTCGGGCACCGCGATGTCGAGGAAGGCGATCACCGGCACCCAGATGATGTTGAGGATGGCCACCACGACGCCGAGCGTTTCGGCGCCCAGCCAATTGAGCCAGCCGAGCGCGAATTCGCGCTTCTGGTCGCGGGTGAGCCGGCTCGCGCCGGGCAGGAAACGGCGCCAGTGCTTCTTCAGGATCTGGAAGCCGCCGTAAGCCCAGCGATGGCGCTGCTTCTTGTAGGCCTCGAAGCTGTCGGGCAGCAGGCCATGGCCGTAGCGCCGGTTGGTGTAATGCGCATGCCAGCCGAGTTCGAGCATCGTGAGGCCGAGATCGGTGTCCTCGCAGATGGTGTCGCTCGACCAGCCGCCGACCGCCTCGAGCGCGGCACGACGCACCAGGCACATGGTGCCGTGCACGACGATGGCATTGTATTCGTTGCGCTGAACCATGCCGATATCGAAGAAGCCGGCATATTCGCCGTTCATGGCGTGATGCATCACGCTGCGCTCGCCGTCGCGGTGATCCTGCGGCGCCTGCACCAGGCCGACATTCGGATCGCGGAACAGCGGCACCAAGTCCTTCAGCCAATCGGCATGCACGACATAGTCGGCGTCGATGATGCCGATCACCTCGGCGTCCGCGGCGGTGTGCACCATCGCCAGCCGCAAGGCGCCGGCCTTGAAGCCCACGATGTTATCGGCGCGCACGAACTTGAAGCGCTCGCCGAGCGTCTTGCAATGCTCTTCAACGGGAAGCCATAAAGCAGGATCGGGCGTGTTGTTGATCACCAGCACGCATTCGAAATTCGCGTAGTCGAGACGGGCGACCGCGTCGAGCGTCTGCTTGAGCATCTCCGGCGGCTCGTTATGCGCCGGGATGTGGATCGAGACTTTCGGCAGGGTGACGTCGGGCACCAGCGGCGGCGCATCGATCAGCCGCGACGGCTTGCGTCCGAAGGCGATCGCCGCGATCTCATCGATGCGCGCCATCGCGATGATGATCAGCGGAATCAGCAGCACGGTGCCTAGGCTCAGCGCGAAGGCCGCGCCCGGCACGAAATAATGTCCGTTCCAATAGGCGAAGACGGCGGCGAACCAGGCGCCGACCACATTGGCTGCCGCGGTCAGCGTTATCGTCTGCCACAGGGTCGCCGCGGTCATCGTCAGGATCGGCAACGACAGCAGCACGCTCACCAGCAGCGCGATGCCGGCGAGCCGCCAATGGTCAGGATTGATGATGCTGCCGGTCCAGCTGAACTTGGGATGGCGCGCGGCGTCGAACAGACCCCAATAGGGGCCGACGCCGCCTTCGAAGATCTTCCACGGCTGGTCGATCGCTTCGACGATGTTGTAGTCGATGCCGAAGGCCTCGGCGCGCGCGACGAAGTCGCGCAGCACGACCGCCTGCTCGATGCGGCCGGGATCGGCATTCTTGAGATTGTAGCCGGCGCTCGGCCAGCCGAACTCGGCGATCACGATGCGCTTGCCGGGATAGGCCGCCCGCAGCTTGTCGTAGATCAGGATCGCCTGATCGACGCTCTGCTTGTCGGAGAAGCCTTCCCAGTACGGCAGGATGTGCGCGGCGATGTAGTCGACCGCCGACACCAGCTCGGGATGCTCGATCCAGACGTGCCAAATTTCGCCCGTGGTCACCGGCACGTTGGTCAAATGCTTGACCCGCTGGATGATCGAAATCAGGTCGCTCACCTTCTGCTCGCCGCGGAAGATGGTCTCGTTGCCGACGATGATGCCGTTGACGTTGCTATGGCGCTTGGCAAGGTCGACCACCGAGCTCAGCTCGCGATCGTTGCGATCCTGGTTCTTGTCGATCCAGGCGCCGATCGTGACCCGCAGGCCGAATTCGGAGGCAATGCCCGGCACCAACTCGACGCCGCCAGTGGACGAATAGGTGCGGAGGCGGCGTGTCAGCGGCGCCAGCAGCTTGAGATCGGTGCGAATCTGCTCGGCGCGCGCCAGCCCGCCGGCATCGGGATGCGATGAGCCCTCGAACGGGGCATAGGAAACACTTGCTAACTGGCCGTCGAAGTCAGGAGCGCTGATCCGATCACGCGCTACAGCCCACAACCCAGCCTGCACGCACGCCACGAGGGCGATTACGGCAGCAACGGTGCGCATATAGACTCACAACCAAGTGGGGCTGGATTGCAGACCCTTGAACCCGTCCCCTGGGCTCAGCCAAAGCTTGATCTGCCAGGAAGCAGCGTAGCTCGGCATCAGGTGCTTATTCAAGTAATGTTCGGACATGGCAATTCCTAGGCGGCTACATGTCGCCCAAAAATTTATTTCAAACTAGCAACGTCGATCAGCGGGCAGTGGTTCCGCCCGAGGCGGCGGGCGCCTGGGCGGCGGCCTCCTGCGGGGTCGGCGGCAGCCCGGGATTGAGCCAGCAGGCATGGACCCGGCCATTCAGGGTTTCCTGGGCCTTGGGATCGATGTTTCCCTGCCGCACCAGGCAGCGGAAAGTGGCCTGGATATGGGCGCCCGGGCAGGCGAACCGGTCGTAAAGTTCGAGATGGCGGAAGGCGGTATCGAGATCGTCGCGCCAGAGCAGGCTGACCACCCGACGGCCAAGCCAGACGCATTCCGGATTGCCAGCTGAGCCGGTGAGCAGGCGGGTGGCCTCGGCGATCTCGTCGATCTTCTTCTGACCTTCCTTGGCGGTGTCGGCGGCCGGTTTCTGCGGCTCGGCCTGTTTGCCGCCGCCGCCGCTCTGGGCAAAGGCAGCGCCAGCCGTGAGCGAGAAGGCTACCGTGCAAAGCACGGCAATAAACTGACGCAAGCTACTGATAAACGGCATTGTCCCGCCGGTGTTTGATTGAGGCCGCCTGCCCGAAGTCCGGTCTGTTGTGAGACCCGATTGGGACACTAATACGGCGCTAGAGTGCCGGACGCCCCGGCGTTGGTTTTGCCTTTGAAATCCTAATCCCCGCCCGGACTGTCGTTGCCGACGGAAGTCCCGGCGCTCAAAACTTGGCCCCAACGCTACCCGTTTGTCCAGCGTCTCGATGATCCTTGCTTAAAGGGCACGATCTTGGCAGCGGCGGCGGCGCGCTATAAGCCGGTCGGCTAGGCTTGCAATCCCGCCGGACCGCCGAATTGGGTTAATCCGATGCGCCTTGGTTTTGTCTGCCTCGCCGTATCGGCGACGGTCATCGCCGCCGTCTGGGCCTGGCTCGGCATGGCCGTGCCGATGCCGCAAGCCCCCGTGGCGGCCGGCGAAAAGCTCTATTGCCTGTCTTATGCCCCATTCCGGGGCCTGCAGACCCCGCTCGACCCGGGCACCCTCATTTCGGCGGCCCAGATCGAGGACGATTTGTCCCGGCTAGCCAAGATCACCAACTGCGTACGCAGCTATTCGACCGACTACGGCCTCGACCAGATCGCCGGCATCGCCGCCCGCCACGGCCTCAAGGTCATGCAGGGGCTCTGGCTGTCCAGCCACCCCGACAAGAACCGCGACCAGATCGAGACCGCGATAGCGCTCGCCAACCGCTTTCCCGACACCATCCGCTCCGTGGTGGTTGGCAACGAGGTGCTGTTGCGCGGGGAGATGACGGCGACCGATCTCGCCGCCACCATCCGGGCGGTGAAGGCGCGGGTGCCTGTGCCGGTGACCTATGCCGATGTGTGGGAATTCTGGCTGCGTAACCGTGACGTTGCCGCCGCCGCCGACTTCATCACCATCCATATCCTGCCCTATTGGGAGGATTTCCCGATTCCCGCGCGCCATGCCGCCGCCCATGTGGAGGCGATCCGCCGCCAGGTGGTGACGGCCTTTGCGCCCAAGGACGTCATCATCGGCGAGGTCGGTTGGCCGAGCGCCGGGCGCATGCGCGAAGGAGCATTGCCGTCGCCGGCCAATCAGGCGCGCGTCATCCAGGACGTGCTGGCGCTGGCGAGCCGCGAAAAATTCCGCGTCAATGTGATCGAGGCCTTCGATGCACCGTGGAAGCGCGCGCTCGAAGGCACCGTCGGCGGTCATTGGGGCCTGCTCGACGACGCCAATCGCGAAGCGAAGTTCGCCTGGGGGCAGGCGGTCTCCGATCATCCGTGGTGGCGATGGCAGGCGGCGGGCGGCATCGCCTTCGCGGCTTTGGTGTTCGGCGCGGCCATGCGGGTGCGGCGCGGCGCGACGCTGCTCGCGCTCTGGCTGGCGGTGAGCGCGAATGCGACAGCCGGCGGCATCCTGATCGGCTGGACCGTCGCCAATGTGCCGATCGAGAGCCTGGGCGTGGGCGGCTGGCTGCGCTCGCTGGCCTTCGCGGCCGTCGCCTTGCTGGCGCCGCCCGTGCTGAGCGCGGCGATGATGCGCGGCACGCCGCTGCCAAGGTTCTCAGCGCTTATCGGTCCGGCAGGCGAGCGCATCGGCGATCCAGTCGCGTGCGCCGTCGGCGGCATTCTGATCGCAACCATGCTGCTGGCGATCCTGGTCGCGCTCGGCCTGGTGTTCGATCCGCGCTACCGGGATTTTCCGTTCGCACCCCTCACCACCGCGGTATTGCCGGTTCTGCTGCACAGCCTGCTGATGCCGCGGCCGGACGGCAACCGCGGCGCGGCTGAGTTGGCCGGCGCCGGCGTGCTGGCGCTGGCGGTGCCGTACATCGTACTCAACGAGGGCTTGGCGAACTGGCAATCGCTGTGGACCTGCGCAGCGCTTGTCACGCTGGCGATCAGTCTGGCTCGGGTGCGCGGCGCGCCAGGCTGAGCACCAGCAGTCCAACCGCCAGCGCCGACAGCGCGATATTATAAAGCACGATGCCGAAGCAGGCGGCGGCGAGCGCCACCGCGAACAGCACCAGCGACGGCCGCAGCAGATTGAGTGCCGCGACCAAGAGCGCGCCGATGCCGAATACCGAATGGGTGAACAGCGCGATCGCAATTCCTCGCGTGAAGCACAGCCAGGTGTTAAGGTCGGCGGTGCAGGCCAGACCGACGGTCGATTGCTCGATGGCGAGGTAGCGCAGATAGAGCGCATAGCCGATCGAGACGAAGCCGACGATCAGCAGAACATTGGTCGCACGCGCGCTCGGCAGAAACAGTTTCATCGTGCTGCTTCCCGGTTGCGCGGATTATGCCGAGGCGCGCGCCGCTCGACAATTATTGTTGGGCCAGCCGCTGACCGTCGAACTTGACCGGCCGACAGGTGACACGGGCGGCGGCGAAGCGGGCGCATAATTGGTTCGCGGCGGCGATATTCGGCAGCGGTCCGACCAGCAGCCGAACGTCGGTGGCGCCCGGGCGTTGAACGCGCGCGGCGAGCGGATGCAAGCCGGTCAGCAGCGGGCCGAAATTCGCCTTCACCGCCACCCAGCGCATATTCAACACTTCAATATTGGGCGCGCCGCCCAGATCGATGCCGATTTCGGGTTTGCGCGGCGGCTCGGCCGCCGGTTCGCTCGCCGGCGCGGACGCCATGCGGGTCGGCGGCAGCGGAATCGGAATCGGTTCGGGCAGGGGCGTCGCCGCTTGTTGTGCGGGCGTGCTGGGCCAGGGCGCGGAGCTGTCGGTGCGCGCCGGCATCGCCAGTGGCGCGATTATCGGCACCTCGGTCCGCGCGGGCGGCGGCGCGGCTGCTGGCTGGCTCTCCGGAGCGGCGGCCTGCGGCGGCGTCGAAGGAGCGTTCGGGATCGTCGGCTTGGCCATGGGCACGGCCACCTCCTGCGCGGCCTGCTGCTTGATCGAGCCGGTCATGTCGTCGAGGTTGCGCTCGAGCAGCGTGATGCGGGCGGTGAGGCGGTCGCGATCGGCGGCGAGCACACGCAGCTGCGCTTCGAGGCGCAGGGTTTCTTTATCGATCCCGATCACGCGCGGCTGCACATCCGCGGCGGCGACAGCGCGGGCCGGCTGGCTGTCCGGCGCGAAGGCCAGCTGCAGCCGTTCGCTGCCACTTTCGGTTTGCGTGGTGATCGCCAGGCTCGCCAGCGCGATGGCGGCGGCGAAGCCCCAGCCGCACAGCCGCCACAGCGGGTATCGCTTGCCGAGAAGTTTGCGGATATTCGACAAATCGGGCTCCGGCGGCTCGATTTCTGATGCCATCAGCAGTCTCCGAGCGGCGAATCACATCGTTGAAAACATTAGCAGAATCCGGCAATGCTCGCTTTCATTGCGGGATACGAAGGGCTAAGCACGCTTGCTCCTTTGCCCTTGGCCGGTTCGGCTATGGGATGCTGCAAATCTGGCAACACTGAGTCGAAACGGATGCATCCACGAACATGCCTCACGATCGTGCTGGCGGCCGGCGAAGGCACCCGCATGCGCTCGCCGCTGCCGAAGGTGCTGCATCCGCTGGGCGGTCGCCCGCTGCTTGAGCATGTGCTGACGACGGCAATGCTTGCCGGTGGCGCCGAGATCGCCGTCGTGGTCGGACCCGATCACGCGGCGGTGGCGGCAACCGCGCAACGCATCGCGCCGGGCGCGCAGATTTTCGAACAAAGCGAGCGGCGCGGCACCGCGCATGCGGTGCTGGCGGCAAAGCAAGCCATCGCACGCAAACCTGATGATATTCTCGTGGTGTTTGCCGATACGCCGCTATTGCGCCCCGAAACGCTGACCCGTTTGCGCGCGGTCATCGCCGGCGGCGCCGCCGTGGCGGTGCTCGGCTTCACGCCGGCCGATCCGAATGGTTATGGCCGGCTGGTGATGCGCGGGGGAGAGCTCGTCGCCATCCGCGAGCAGCGCGACGCCAGCGCGGACGAACGCCGGATCGGCTTCTGCAATGGCGGGCTGATGGCGCTGGCCGGCGAGCACGCCCTCGCCATCCTCGAACGGATCGGCAATGCCAATGCCAAGAGCGAATACTATCTCACCGACGCGGTTGCCATCGCCCGCGATATGGGCTTGAAGGCACTCGCGATCGAAACCGGGGAGGACGACGTGCGCGGCATCAACACCAAGGCGCAACTCGCGCAAGCCGAAGCCGTGCTGCAGGACCGGCTGCGCAGCGCCGCGCTCGAGGCCGGCGTCACCATGACCGCGCCGCACACCGTGTTCCTGTCGGCCGACACCAAATTCGGCCGCGACGTCACCATCGAGCCCAACGTGGTGTTCGGGCCGGGCGTGACGGTGGAGGACGGCGCGGTGATCCGCTCGTTCTCGCATCTGGAGGGCGCCCATGTCGGCAAGGGCGCGCGCGTCGGGCCTTATGCGCGCCTGCGTCCGGGCGCCGAGCTCGGGGCGGACGTGCATATCGGCAATTTCGTCGAGGTGAAGGCGGCTACGATCGAGGCCGGCGCCAAGGCCAATCACCTCGCTTACATCGGCGATGCACGGATTGGCGCGGGCGCCAATATCGGCGCCGGCACCATCACCTGCAATTATGACGGCATCGCCAAGCACCGCACCGATATCGGCGCCGGCGCCTTCATCGGCTCCAACTCGTCGCTGGTGGCGCCGGTCAAGATCGGCGACGGCGCCTATGTCGGCTCCGGCTCGGTGGTGACCAAGAATGTGCCGGCCGACGCGCTGGCGGTTGCGCGCGCGCCACAGACGGTTAAGGAAGGCTGGGCGAAACGCTTGCGGCAGATCAAGGTGTTGGGCAAGAAGAAGCCGGCCAAGCCCGCCTGAACCGCCGCAGGGCCGATTCCTGGGCCGGTTCGACGCCTGTCACAAGACGAAATGCGTTTTGATTTCCATTAGCTTGCCGCCGCCGGCTAAAGCAGAAGAACAAGATAGGGGCCATCCACTCGGATGTGCGGGATCGTCGGAATTCTCGGGCGCGGGCCGGTCGCAGGCCAATTGATCGATGCGCTCAAGCGCCTCGAATACCGCGGCTATGACTCGGCCGGCATTGCCACCCTCGATCATGGCCAGCTTGCGCGCCGGCGCGCCGAGGGCAAGTTGCAGGCTTTGGCCACGCGGCTCGAGCGCGAGCCGCTCGCCGGCAATATCGGCATCGGCCACACCCGCTGGGCCACCCACGGCCGGCCGACCGAGAACAACGCGCATCCGCATGCCACCGACCGCGTCGCGGTCGTGCACAACGGCATCATCGAGAATTTCCGCGAGCTGCGCGAGAAACTGATCGAGGGCGGCGCCAAGTTCGGCAGCGAGACCGACACCGAAGTGGTCGCGCATCTGGTGACCGAGGAGATGAAGAAGGGCAAGTCGCCAACCGACGCGGTGGCGGCTGCGCTCAAGCAGTTGCGCGGCGCCTTCGCGCTCGCCTTCCTGTTCGCCGGCGAAGACGATCTCATGATCGGCGCCCGCAAGGGCTCGCCGCTCGCCATCGGCTATGGTCAAGGCCAAGGCGACAAAGCCGAGATGTTCCTCGGCTCCGACGCCATCGCGTTGGCACCGTTCACCGACACCATCAGCTATCTGGAAGACGGCGACCGGGTCGTGGTCACGCGCAACAGCGTCGCGATTCACGACGAGCAGGACAACCGGGTCGAACGCGCGATCGTCAAATCCGCAGCCACCGCGCAGACGGTCGACAAGGGCAACTTCAAGCATTTCATGGCCAAGGAAATCCACGAGCAGCCGGAAGTGGTCGGCCATACGCTCGCCCGCTACATCGACATGATCGGCGAGAAGGTGCGGCTGCCGGACAAGCTGCCGTTCGACTGGCGCAATATCAAACGGCTGTCGATCTCGGCCTGCGGCACCGCATTTTACGCCGGGCTGGTGGCGAAATACTGGTTCGAGCGCTTCGCCAGAATGCCGGTGGAGATCGATATCGCCTCCGAATTCCGCTATCGCGGCGCGCCGCTCGAGTCCGGCGATCTCGCCATCTTCATCTCGCAATCGGGCGAGACCGCCGACACGCTGGCGACGCTGCGCTATGCGCGCGAGCACAAGCAGCACATTCTCTCAGTGGTCAACGTGCCGACCTCGACCATCGCGCGCGAAAGCGACGTGGTGATGCCGACGCTGGCGGGGCCGGAGATCGGCGTCGCCTCCACCAAGGCCTTCACCTGCCAGCTCGCGGTGCTGGCCTGTCTGGCGCTCGCCGCCGGGCGCGCGCGCGGCGTACTGTCGGAGAGCGACGAGAAGAAATTGGTGCGGGCGCTGATCGAGACCCCGCGGCTGATGTCCGAAGCGCTCAAGCTTGAGCCGGAGATCGAGAAGCTGGCGCACGATCTTAGCCATGCGCGCGACGTGCTCTATCTCGGCCGCGGCACCAGTTTCCCGATCGCGCTGGAAGGCGCGCTCAAGCTCAAGGAAATCTCCTATATCCACGCCGAGGGCTATGCCGCCGGCGAGCTCAAGCACGGACCCATTGCCCTTATCGATGAAACCATGCCGGTAATCGTGATCGCGCCGTTCGACCGCGTGTTCGAGAAGACCGTGTCGAACATGCAGGAGGTCGCCGCGCGCGGGGGCAAAATCATTCTGGTGACCGACCCGCAAGGCGCCAAGGAAGCCACCATCGAGTCGATGGTCACGCTCACTTTGCCGGAAATGGCCTCGACCGTGACGCCGCTGGTCTATGCCGTGCCGGTGCAGTTGATCGCCTATCATACGGCGGCCGCCATCGGCACCGATGTCGACCAGCCGCGCAACCTCGCGAAATCGGTTACGGTGGAATAAGATAGCCAAATGGCTGAGATCGATCAGAAGCCGGCAGACGCGCTGACCACCGATCTCGGGGCGGTGGCGGCGACACATGCGGGCATCGCCGCCCGCATCCGTAACTATTTCCTCACCGGCCTGGTGGTGGCCGGCCCCCTGGCGGTCACCGTCTGGCTGGTCTGGTCGTTCATCACCTGGGTGGACAACCTGGTGCGTCCTTTCATCCCGGACGCCTACCGACCGGAAACCTATCTGCCGTGGCCGGTCCCGGGCACCGGGCTGGTGATTGCCTTCGTCGCGCTCACGCTGCTCGGTTTTCTCACCGCCAACCTGATCGGTCGAAAGCTGGTCGAGCTGGGCGAGGGCCTGCTCAACCGGATGCCGATCGTGCGGCCGGTCTACAACACCATGAAGCAGATTTTCGAGGCGCTGTTCTCGAAGACCGGCTCTAGTTTCCGGCAGGTGGCGCTGGTGGAATTTCCGGCGCCCGGCATGTGGTCGCTGGTGCTTTTGTCGCAGCCGCCCAGTGGCGACCTCGCCGTGCGCCTGCCGCAAGGCGAGCATGTCTCGGCCTTCATGCCCTGCACGCCCAACCCGACCACCGGCTTCTTTTTCTACGTGCTGCGCAAGGATTTGATCGTGCTCGACATCTCGGTGGAGAGCGCGATGACGCTGCTGATTTCGGCCGGCATGGTGCAGCCGGATGGCGACGCGCAGAAGAAGCTCGCCTCGCTCGCCGCCACCGCGCGCGCGGCGCAGGCGGTGAAGAGCCCGGTGGTTGCCAAGTAAGCGTCACCCCGCCCTTATCAGCTTGATCGCCTCGTCCTTGCCGAACAGATAGAGCAGATGACGCAACGCCTCGCCGCGCGGCGTCGCCAGCGTCGGATCGCGCGCCAGCACCAGCGCGGCATCGTCACGCGCGGCGCCGAGATATTTGCCGTGCGTCTCGATGCGCGCGATCTGGAAGCCGGGCAGGCCGCTCTGCCGCGTGCCGAGCAGGTCGCCTTCGCCGCGTAGCCGTAAGTCTTCTTCCGCGATGCGGAAGCCGTCCTCGGTTTCGCGCAGGATGGCAAGCCGCGCCTTGGCGGTGTCGCCGAGCGGCGCCTTGTAGAGCAGCAGGCAGGTCGAGTGGCCGGGCCCGCGCCCGACGCGGCCGCGCAGCTGATGTAATTGCGCCAGGCCGAAACGTTCGGCGTGTTCGATCACCATGATGGTGGCCTGCGGCACGTCGACGCCGACCTCGATCACGGTGGTGGCGACCAGCAGCTGCGTCTTCCCGGCCGCGAAACGCTCCATGGCGGCGTCCTTGTCGGCGCCTTTCATGCGGCCGTGCACCAGGTCGACCTTAGGTCCGAAACGTTTGCGCAAGTCCTCATAGCGCTCCTGCGCGGCGGCGAGATCGATCTTTTCGGACTCATCCACCAGCGGGCAGACCCAATAGGCGCGCTGGCCCTCAGCGAGCGCGCGGCCGACGGCGTCCTCGACTTCCTCGACGCGCGTGAGCGGAATGGTGCGGGTGTCGATCGGCTGGCGGCCGGCCGGCTTCTCGCGCAATTCGGAAATGTCCATGTCGCCGAAATAGGTCAGCACCAGCGTGCGCGGAATCGGCGTGGCGGTGAGCACCAGCACGTCGACCGCCTCGCCCTTCTGCGTCAAGGCGAGACGCTGATGCACGCCGAAGCGGTGCTGCTCGTCGACCACGGCGAGCGCCAGATCGTGGAAGGCGACGTTTTCCTGAAACAACGCGTGGGTGCCGATCAAGAGATCGATGTCGCCGAGCGCGAGCCGGTCGAGGATTTCGCCGCGCTCGCGGCCGCGCTCGCGCCCGGTGAGGATGGCCACGCGGATGTCGGCGGCTTCCGCCAGTGGCGCAATCGTATTGAGATGCTGGCGGGCGAGGATCTCGGTCGGCGCCATGAACGCGGCCTGGCGGCCGGCCTCGATCACGGCGGCGGCGGCGACCAGCGCCACCACGGTCTTGCCGGAACCGACATCGCCTTGCAACAGCCGCAGCATGCGCTGCGGGCGCGCCAGGTCGGTGATGATGTCGTCGACCGCCTTCTGCTGCGAATGGGTGAGCGCATAGGGCAGCGCCTTGAGGATGCGCGCGCGCAGCCGGCCTTCGCTGGCCGAGCCGCGGCCGGCCTGACGGCGCATATGGGCGCGCACCAGCGCGAGCGCGAGCTGGCCGGCGAGCAGTTCGTCGTAAGCCAGCCGCGTCCAGGCCAGGCTTTCGGGCGCGATGTCGTGCGGCTCATGCGGCCGGTGCAGATGGCGCAGGGCCTCGGTGAAAGCGGGAAAGCGCTCGCGCGCGAGCCAGGCTTCGTCCTGCCACTCCGGCAGCGCGGGGAGCCGCGCCAGCGCGCCGTCCATGGCGCGCCGCACATTGCCGAGCGCCAGTCCCTCGGTGAGCGGATAGACCGGCTCGACCAGCGGCAGATCGGCAAAACCTTTCTCGTCCACCACCCGGTCGGGATGCACCATCTGCAAATTGCCGTCGTAGACTTCGGCGGTGCCCGAGACGTAGCGCATCTCGCCCACCGGCAAGAGCTTCTCCAGATAATCCTTGCGCGCGTTGAAGTAAGTCAGCGTCAGCGTCTGCCCGCTATCGTCGCTGGCGATAATGCGATAGGGCGCGCGTGCGCGATGCGGCGGGGCGGGACGGTGCTCCTCGACCGTCACCGCCACGGTGACCACCTGACCGGCCTGCACCTCGTTCAGCTTGGGCCGCGCGCGGCGGTCGATCGCGCCCGAGGGCAGATGCAGCAGCAGGTCGATGACGCGCGGCGCCTCGCGGTCGAGCAGCCGGGCATAGAGCCGCTCCAGCTTCGGCCCGACGCCGGGCAGGCTGGTGAGAGAGGCGAACAGGGGACTGAGCACGAGCGGCCGCATGGGCGACATGCTGGCTTGCGGGCCATGCGGACGCAATGCGGCTGTGCACAGTATGCCGCTGACAGGGCCGCACAAGCCCTCTATATAGACCCCGCCCGGCCCCGTCCGGGTTTTTGGCGTTGGAGAACGGCAGTGACAGGAACAGGAATTTCGAGCGATGGGCTGAACGGGCGCCGCAAGCGGCTGCTGTTTCGCTCCTGGCATCGCGGCATGCGCGAGATGGATCTGGTACTTGGCAAGTTCGCCGACGCACAGATCGCGGCTTTGAGTGACGCGGAACTCGACGAATACGAGCGCTGGCTCGAAGTCCCCGACCTGAAAATCTTCACCTGGGTGAATGGCTCGCAACCGACGCCGGTCGAGTTCGACTCCGCCTTGTTCCGTCGCCTGCGCGACTTTCATTACGGCGAGCCGAAAATTTAGTGCGCGCGATGGCGAAATCTCCCGCCGATGCGTTAAGGCCGGGCAAGGCGCTCACGCTCGCGCAAGTCGCCGACGGTGCCGAAGGACTGGTGCTGGCCGATCTGGCGCGCAGCGTTGCGGCGCGCGCCGATGCGCCGGCGATTTCGCTCGGCGTGATCTGCCGCGACGGCCAGCGCCTGGCGGCGCTTACGCGCGCGCTGGCGTTCTTCGGTCCCGATATCGCGGTGCTGGAATTCCCGGCCTGGGACTGCCTGCCTTACGATCGCGTCTCGCCCAATGCATCCGTGGTGGCGCAGCGCATGACCGCGCTGTCGCGGCTCACCCGCGTGAAGGGCCGCGACAAACCGTCGGTGCTGCTCACCACCATCAACGCCGCAACGCAGCGGGTGCCGGCGCGGGAATTCGTGGCGACGCATGCGCTATCGGTGGCGCCCGGCAATGTGCTCGGCATGCACGGCGTGATCGAGTGGCTGGAGCTCAACGGCTTCACGCGCGCCTCGACCGTGCGCGAGCCGGGCGAATACGCCGTGCGCGGCGGCATCCTCGATCTGTTCCCGCCCGGCCTGGACATGCCGGTGCGCTTCGACTTTTTCGGCGACGCGCTGGAGACCATCCGCAGCTTCGATCCGCAGACGCAGCGCAGCGAATTGAGTCTGCGCGGGCTCGATCTGGTGCCGGTCGCCGAATTCCAGCTCGTCACCGAAACCATCCGCCGCTTCCGCACCGGCTATGTCGCCGAATTCGGCGCCACCGCGCCCGACGACCTGCTGTACGAGGCGGTAAGCGAAGGCCGGCGTCACCCGGGCATGGAGCACTGGCTGCCGCTGTTCCATGGCAGACTGGAGAGCATTTTCGATTATCTGCCGGGCACGCCGCTGGCGCTCGAACATCTGGACGAGGACGCCGCGCGTGAACGCTTCACCCAGATCAACGATTACTACGATGCGCGCCGCGAGGCGCTCAAGGACGGCGCGACGCCGCCCTACAAGCCGCTGCCGCCGGCGCGGCTTTATCTGAGCGAGACGGAATGGAAGCAGCGGCTCGACGCTGCGGCGCTGGCGCGGCTGACGCCGTTCGCGGTGCCCGACGCCGCCGACGTCATCGATGTCAATGCGCGCGCCGGCCATAACTTCGCGGCCGAACGCGCCGAGCCCGGCGCCAATGTGTTCGAAGCGGTGAGCAAGCACGTGCTCGCGCTTCAGGCCTCCGGCAAGCGGGTGGCGATCGCGCTGTGGAGCGAGGGCGCGCGCGAGCGCATGAGCCACGTGCTCGCCGATCACAAATTGCACAATCTGACGCCGGTCGGCTCCTGGCCGCAGGCGCTCGCGCTGCCCAAGCCCACGGTCGCGCTCGCCGTGCTTGGCATCGAATCCGGCTTCGAGACCGCGGAAGCGGCCATCGTCAGCGAGCAGGACATTCTCGGCGACCGCCTGGTGCGGCCGCGCCGCGCCATGCGGCGCGCCGACAATTTCATCGCCGAAGCGACCAGCCTCGCCTCCGGCGATCTGGTGGTGCATGTCGATCACGGCATCGGCCGCTTCATCGGCCTGCAGGCGATCGAGGCGGCCGGCGCGCCGCACGATTGCCTGGAGATTCATTACGCCGAGAGCGCCAAACTGTTCCTGCCGGTCGAGAACGTCGACCTGCTGTCGCGTTACGGTTCCGAGCAGACCAATGTCGAGCTCGACCGGCTAGGTGGCGGCAACTGGCAGGCGCGCAAGGCGCGCATGAAGAGCCGCATCCGCGAGATCGCCGGCGAGCTGATCAAGATCGCGGCCGAGCGGCAATTGCGCGAGGCGCCGCGCCTGACGGTCGGGCCCGGCGCCTATGACGAATTCTGCGCCGGCTTCCCCTACGAAGAGACCGACGACCAGCTCGCCGCCATCGAGACCGCCGTCAAGGATATGGGCAACGGCCGCCCGATGGACCGGCTGATCTGCGGCGATGTCGGCTTCGGCAAGACCGAAGTGGCGCTGCGCGCCGCCTTCATCGCCGCCATCAACGGCAAGCAGGTGGCCGTGGTGGTGCCCACCACGCTGTTGGCGCGCCAGCACTTCAAGACCTTCACCGAGCGCTTCCGCGGCTTCCCGGTGACGGTGGCGCAGGCCTCGCGGCTGGTGCCGAATGCGCAGCTCAATCAGGTGAAGGCCGACCTCGCGGAAGGCCGCGTCGACATCGTCATCGGCACCCACGCGCTGCTCGGCAAGGGCATCACGTTCAAGGACCTCGGCCTGGTGGTGGTCGACGAGGAGCAGCATTTCGGCGTTGCGCACAAGGAGAAGCTCAAGACGCTGCGGGCGGAGGTGCATGTGCTCACGCTCACCGCCACGCCGATCCCGCGCACCTTGCAACTCGCGCTCACCGGCGTGCGCGATCTCTCGATCATCGCCTCGCCGCCGGTCGATCGCCTAGCGGTGCGCACCTTCGTGTCGCCGTTCGATCCGATCACCATCCGCGAGGCGCTGCTGCGCGAGAAGTATCGCGGCGGCCAGGCATTCTATGTCTGCCCGCGCATTGAGGATCTGGCGGCGGCAAAGGATTTCCTCGACAAGAACGTGCCGGAGGTGCGCGTCACCGTCGCGCATGGGCAGATGCCGCCGACCGTGCTCGACGACATCATGTCGGCGTTCTACGACGGCAAATACGACGTGCTGCTGTCGACCACCATCATCGAGTCCGGCCTCGATATCCCAACCGCCAATACGCTGATCGTGCACCGCGCC
The DNA here is from genome assembly GCA_016185205.1 of Hyphomicrobiales bacterium. Taxonomy (GTDB): domain Bacteria; phylum Pseudomonadota; class Alphaproteobacteria; order Rhizobiales; family Xanthobacteraceae; genus Pseudolabrys. Next base: position 54,316 of record JACPOA010000112.1, read on the forward strand.
GATCTGTTCGGGCTGTCGCAGCTCTATCAGTTGCGCGGGCGGGTGGGGCGCGCCAAGCTGCGCGCCTATGCGCTGTTCACGCTGCCGGCGCAGCAGAAGATCACAGCCCAGGCCGAGCGGCGGCTGAAGGTGCTGCAATCGCTCGACACGCTGGGCGCCGGCTTCCAGATCGCCTCGCACGATCTCGACATCCGCGGCGCCGGCAATCTCTTGGGCGATGAACAATCAGGTCACATCAAGGAGGTCGGCTTCGAGCTGTACCAGCAGATGCTGGAAGAGGCGGTGCTCAGCCTGAAGGCCGGCGTGACCGCGCTCGCTCCCGACCGCTGGTCGCCGTCGATCACCATCGGCACGCCGGTGCTTATCCCGGAAGAGTATGTCGCCGACCTGTCGGTTCGCCTCGCACTGTACCGACGGCTGGCCGAGATCGAGGACGAGCGCGAGATCGAGAGCTTCGCCGCCGAGATGGTCGACCGCTTCGGCCCGCTGCCGAACGAGGTCGAGCACCTGTTGCAGATCGTGGCGATCAAATCGCTATGCCGGCGCGCCAACGTGGAGAAGATCGAAGCCGGGCCGAAGGGCGTGGTGCTGGCGTTCCGCGACAACATCTTCGCCAATCCGGACGGGCTCATCGCCTATATTCGCGAGCAGGGTTCCGGCGTGCGCATGCGCAACGATCCCAAGAATGCGAAAAATCAGCAGCTGGTGTTCTTCGACGACTGGGAGCGCCCGGAGGATCGCCTGAAAGGCACCGCCGCGATCTTGCGTAAGCTGGCGACCATCGCGGCGCCGGCCAAGGCGGCGTAGCGCGTACCCATCCTCTGTCATGGCCGGGCTTGTCCCGGCCATCCACGTCTTGCTTAGGAAAAGTAGAAAGTCGTGGATGCCCGGCACAAGGCCGGGCATGACGGAGTGGGTTGCCGCGCCGGCGCACTCGTTCTAATGCGGCATCCTGAGCACCGGCTTGATGCTCTTGCCGGCGCTTGATTCCGCCGCCGCGCGGTTGATGTCGGCGAGCGGATAGAACGTGATCATGCGCTCGACCGGGAAGCGGCCGGCCATGACATGATCCGCCAGCAGCGGGATGAACTCCTGTTATTTTTATGGTCTACAGGCTCCGGCTATTCGGCGTTCGCCATGCGCTCGAGCGCCTCGGCGAGATCTTCCGGCGCCTGCGCGCCCGATATGGCGAATTTGCCGCCGAAGATAAAGCAGGGCACGCCTTCGATGCCGGCCTGCTTGGCGGACTGCGCGTCCTGCTCGATTTGGGCGACGTCCTGGTCGCTGGCGAGCTGCGCCCGTACGGTGTCGGCATCGAGCCCGATATCGGCGGCGGCTTGCACCAGAGTCTCGCGCTCGGTGAGATCGGCGCCTTGCGTGAAATACAGGTCCATCAGCCGCTGCTTCATCTCGGCCGCCTTGCCGATGCCTTCGGCCCAGCGGATCAGCCGGTGACAGTCGAGCGTATTGGGCTGCCGCTTCACCTTGTCGGCGGCATAGACGAGGCCTTCGGCCGCGGCCGCGGCGGTAACGCGCTGGGCAATGCCCTTGTAGCGTTCGGGCGAGCCGAACTTGGTGGTCAAATATTGCTCGCGCGAAATGCCCTCGCGCGGGATCCAGTCGTTGAGAAAGAACGGCCGCCAGTGCACCTCGACCGCGATGTCGGGCTTGAGCGCCAGCGCCTTCTCCAGGCGGTGCTTGCCGATGAAACACCACGGGCAGACCACGTCGGAGACGACGTCGATGCGGACGGGCTGATTGTTGGGCATAGGTTGGCTCCTGTTCAGGGCCAGCCTAACTTTAGGATCACTCGGCCGCAACCATCCGGCTGCCCATCACGCGCTGCATCAGGCTGCTGAGATTGTCGTCGTTCTTCAGCGTCGCCAGCGTGACATTGGCGGCGATCTTGTCGTGGGCGCGGTGCGGGGTGAGCATTGTGTTCTTGAGCACGGCGGCGATGCGGCGGGCCACCACATGCGCGCTGCGCAAATCGGTCTGCGTGAAGGCGACCAGGATCGCGCCGTCCTCGTCGCGGCAGGCGAAATCGATATTGCGCACAAGCCGCGTCACCAGCCGGGCGCCGTCCATGCCGGCGCGCGGATCGAGCGGACCGTCGAACGAATAGCGCGCGACCGACAGAGGCTGGCTGCGGTCGCTGGCGTCGGCCACCGCCTTGGTGAGGTCGCGCCAGAACGACTCGCGTGTCAGCAGGCCGGTGTCGGGATCGAAAATGCCGTCGGCATCGAGCGACTTGAGCATGCGCTTGAGCCGCGCCTCGAAGGCATGCATGCGCACCAGCGGCACCATGCGCGCCACCAGCCGCGCCGGATCGCCGTCGACATGGTCGATATTGGGCAGCGCCTCGGCGAATTCGGCGGGCGCCTCGCCGATCACCGCCACCGGAATGTCGCGGAAGCGGGTGTCCTGCGCCAGCACGGTGAGGAAGGCCTCCACCATGCGCGGCGAGAAGCCGTCGCCGACCACGATGCCATCGATGTCGCGCGCATTGAGATGTTTGGCGGCGGTCTCCACGCTGAGTGCGCCGACCATCTTGATCCGCTCGCCCATCGCGACGCTGAGCGCCGGATAGAGCGGACCGCGGCCGGCGATCAGCACGGTCGCATCTTCCAGCGCATCGCCGACCGGCAGCGCCATTATTTTTCCGCCGTGCGAGGCAAACAGCTCAATACGGCGCAGCACGGTGGCATGCAGCGCGCGCACGCGCATCGCCGAGTGCAGGCGCGCGATCAGCCGTTCAACCGGCAGGCCGGCGTCGGCCTGCAGCGCGAGCGGAATGGCGGCTTCCACATTGCCATGCGCGAGCGCCACGGTCGGCACGATCGGGCCGTTCGCGGTGGCGATCTGCAGGCAGAGCATGCGCGAGGCGGCTTCGCTGGGCGGCGGGCCCGGCTCGGCGATAACTACCGCCGCCGGCTTGACCGCGACGAAGGCGATCGGCGCATCGCTCCACTTGGTCTCGACGATAGGAAAGGCGCCGGCGGCGCTGAGCGCTTCAATCAGGGCGGTCGCCGGCTTCTCGGCGACCACGATCAGCGGACCTTGAAGCGACATGAGGGCGCACGCGGGTTACAAAATACAGAGGGCGACCCTAACGGCGGGCTCTTAACGTCCCGTCAACGACAACGGCAGATTACGCGGCAATTCGCGGCCGAAACGCCCCGGCAATCAGCGGATTGGCGCCGTTGGCGAGCAAAAGCGCGGCCGTCGCGGCGCGGTCGGGCGTGGCTCCGGCCAGCCGCTGGCCGAGCAGGGCGTCGGGCAGGGCGACGATAGTGGCGGCGGGATCGGCGCTCGCTACCTGCGCATCGAGGTCACGTGTGCGGAAACGGTAGCCCCCGATGCTGGTGATACCGCCGCGCGGCCCGGTGACGGCAAGCGTCTGGCTGTCGCGCTCGATCCGGCAGCCGAAGCCGCTCTCGACGAAGCCTGCCGCGTCCGCCGCAAGATGCGGCTCTGGGCCATGCTCGGCACCGGGCGGGAAGGCGTGCACCGGCACCATCGAGCCGCGCAGCGCCAGCGTGCCAGCTCCGGTGCGCATGGTTTCGGCCACGCTGACCGCGCCGGCCGCGCCACGCGGCGCCTCGATGAGGCCGCAGCGGATCGGCGCCGGCATGCCATCGAGCCCGCGCCGCGCCGCCAGCAGGCCGATTTCGCCGAAGCTCGCAATGTCGACCAGCGCCGCCTTGCCGCGCCAGGGCGCGCCGGCCGCCAGCCGTTCGGGCGAGCGCCACAGCGCGACGATGCTCTTAGACTCTTCGCCGAGACAGCCGGCGGCGGCGATCGCCGCCAGCGCCGGACCGGGCAGCACGATGGTGCCGCTATTCTGCTGGCGGCATTGCTCGGTGAATATGTTTGGATCGAAGCCGTGGTGCAGCGCCAGCGTGCCGCCGCTCAGCAACCACGGCATTACGGTCAACGCTATGCCGGCGAACGAGCCGGGCGGGATCGCCGACAGGATCGCCGCATCGCGCGCGGCGCCGCTCTCGAGATAGGGGGCGAGACCGCCGGCAACCAGCTCCATGTGATTGCGCGCCACCGCCACGAGGCCGTCGACGCCGATATCGAAAGTGACAGCGGCGACATGGGCGGCGGCACTGCCGGGCCGTGCCGGCGGTTGCACGACGTCGACATGGTCGGGCACAAAAATCTCGTCGAGCGGCACCACGCCGTCGGGCAGATCTCGGCCGAACGCGCAGACATAGCGGATCGGGAACAGCTCGGCCGCCACCTGCATCGCCAGTTCGGCATGCGCGCTATCGCCGATGCGCGCCGCGGTGACGAGCGCCTTGGCGCCGATGCGGCCCAGCGCGTCCACCATCTCCTGCTTGCGCCACAACAGCGGCAGCGGCGCCGCGATCAGCCGCGCGCGCAGCACGCCGAGCAGCGCGATCACGCCCTCGACGGTATTGGGAAGCTGCAGCGCCACCACCGTGTCGGTCGCGAGACCAAGCCGGCGCAGATACGCGGCAAAGCCTGAGATGGCGCGGTCGGCCTGCGCATAGCTAAGGCTGCGCGGCGCGCCGTCGGTGAAGCTTTCGCGATTGGACGGATCGATCAGCGCGCGCGCCTCGGGGCGGCGCACGCCGGCGCGGCGAAACAGGTCGTCGAGCGTGGTGCCGTCAGTGGCGGTGTCGCGTTGCGTATCGCCCAAGTTATTGCCCAAGATCATGGCGCGTCCCCGTGCCACCACGTTTCCGGCAAATAGCCGAACAGCGAGGTGCGAGAGGGATGCTCGATTCGCGTCCAGCGCGCCACCCATTGCTTGGGCGGAAAATAGAGCGGGATGACGTAGAAGCCCGACAGCAGCACGCGGTCGAGCGCGCGGGTGGCGGCGACGAAATCCTCGCGGCTGGTGGCGCTGAGCATGGCGGCGATCATGGCGTCGACCGCCTTCGACTTGACCCCCATATAGTTGCGGGTGCCGTCCTGCGTGGCCGCCTCCGAGCCCCAATAGAAGTATTGTTCGTTGCCGGGCGAGAGCGACTGCTCCCAGCGGTAGTCCATCATGTCGAAATCGAAGGCGATGCGGCGGCGCTCGAACTGGGTGGCGTCCACGCTGCGCACGCGCGCGTCGATGCCGGCGCGCTTGAGGTTGCGCACGAAGGCAAGCGCCAGCCGGTCCTGGTCGCGGGTGGTGGCGAGGATCTCGAACACGAACGGCCGGCCGCTGGCGCGATGCACGAGTTCGGTGCCCTTGAGCGCGTAGCCGGCCTCGGCAAACAGCGCAAACGCCTTGCGCAGTCCGGCGCGGTCGCCGCCGGAGCCGTCGCTGACCGGCGGCGCCCAGGCGCCGGCCATGATGTCGTCGCGCACGTTGCCGGGGAACGGCGCCAGCAGCTCGCGTTCGCGCGCATTGGCTGGCACGCCATGCGCCGACAGATCGCAGCCGTCGAAATAGCTGGCGGTGCGCTTGTACAGGCTGAAGAAATAGGTGCGGTTGATCCATTCGAAGTCGAACAAATGCAGCAGCGCCTCGCGCACGCGCACATCGGCGAAGATCGGGCGCCGCGTGTTGAACACCAGGCCCTGCATGCCCTTGGGCAGGCCGTAAGTGAATTCCTCCTTGACCACGCGGCCCTCGTGCAGCGCCGGGAAATCATAGGCGGTCTGCCAACGGCCGGGATCGGTCTCCGTGCGCACGTCGTAACTGCCCTTCTTGAAGGCTTCGAAATGCGTGTTGCCGTCACGGTAATAGTCGAACTTGATCTGATCGAAATTCCACAGGCCGCGATTGATCGGCAGTGCGCTGCCCCAGTAATTCGGATCGCGCTTGAAGGTGACGCTCTCGCCCGGCTTCACCGCGGTGATGGTATAAGGACCGCTGCCGAGCAGCGGCTCGAAGCTGGTGTCCTCGAAGGTGTCGGGATTGATCGCGTGCTTGGCCAGTACCGGCATCAGGCCGATGATCAACGGCAATTCGCGGTCGTCGGCGCCGGTAAGATCGAAACGTACGCTGCGCGCGCCGATCGCTTGCGCACGTGTGACCTTGATATAATAAGTGCGGTAGTTCGGCCGGCCTTTGTCGCGCAGCAGCTCCCAAGAGAAGATCACGTCGGCGGGCGTCACCGGCCTGCCGTCGGCAAAACGTGCGCGCGGATCGATCGTGAAGGTAACATAGCTGCGGGCCTCGTCGGTTTCCACGCTGTCGGCGAGCAGGCCGTAGAGCGTGAACGGCTCGTCATAGCCGCGGGCGAGCAGACTCTCGATCACATAGTTTTTGATATTGGCGGCGGGCAGGCCTTTGACGATGAACGGGTTGAGGCTGTCGAAGGTACCGAGCACGCCATGCACCAGTTGCCCGCCCTTGCGCGCGGCCGGATTGGCGTAGCTCGCACTGCTGAATTCCGGTCCCCAAGCCGGCTCGCCGTGCATGGCGATGGCGTGCCGCGCGGGCGCGGCGGCGGCTGGCCTGCCACCAAAGCCGCTGGCGGCCAGCAGCGTGCCGAGTGCGCCACGCAGCAGCATGCGGCGCGACGCCTGCAAATGCGTCACCTGCGGGGAGGTGAAAATGGGCGCGCGTGGGGTTCGGATGCGATTCGTCCAGTTTTGCGGTAATTTAACACAGCCAGCAGGGGCGGGCGGGTCCCGTATTTTCGGCGCATTCGTGGCTTTATTGCAGGCGCGATATCGGCTATCAGGCAGCCTTGAGGTGTCACGCTCCCGCCGTATTTCACACGGAGAGAGCCGACCTATGAGGCGACCGTTCGGCTGGGCGCAAGGCCGCGAACGGTTAAGAACAAAGGATCATCGGGATGGATCATCGGATTGCACGGGCGCGGCCACTGGGTCGGGCGCTCACCGCCGCTATGGCCGCTGCCGGCATATTGGCCGCGGCGGCCCTGTTCGCGGCACCAGCCGCATTCGCCCAGACGCCGCCCAAGCAGCCGGCCAAGCCGGCAGCACCCAAGCAGGCGCCCGCGGCCCAGCCGGCCCCGCAGCAGCCACCACAGCAGGGCGCCGCCGATCAGCCGCAGCTGATGTATTCGCCCTGGATGAAGGTTTGCGGCAAGGGTCCGGATACCAACAACAAGCAGGTCTGCGTGATCACCAAGGACGGCCGCCTGGAAAACGGCATGCCGGTCGCGGTGGTGCAGCTGTTCGAACCGGAAGGCGAGCAGAAGGTGCTGCGCGTGACCGTTCCGCTCGGCATGCAATTGCAGCACGGCACCCGACTGCTCATCGACCAAGACCAGCCGGCGCAACAGCCTTACCGGATATGCTTCCCGATCGGCTGCATGGCCGACTACCCGGTGCCCGACGACATGATCGGCAAGATGAAGAAGGGGCAGGCGATCACCATCCAGGCGATCAACATGCAGGGCACGCCGATCAGCCTGCCGCTGCCGCTCACCGACTTCGCCAAGGCCTATGACGGCCCGGCCACCGATCCGAAGGCGTTCGAGGATCAGCAGCGCAAATTGCAGGAAGAGCTGCAGAAGAAAGCCGAAGAGGCGCGCAAGAAGCTGGAAGGCCAGCAGCCATCGGCCCAGGCTCCGGCCGCGGCGCCGGCACAGAAGAAATAAGTCGGCGCAACCAGTCTGACGAATAGAAAGGGCGCGGCTTCGGCCGCGCCTTTTTGTATTGAAGCTCGCAGCCGTCGCGGGTGCGATCAATTCATCTGGCTGTGGCGCGGCCGATAGGCGCCGCTGTCGTCGCGCACGAACACTTCGGCGACCTGCGGATGACGGACCGGCTTGTCGGATGTATCGGGCAGCAGGTTCTGCTCGGAGACATAGGCGACGTATTCGGTTTCCGCGTTTTCCGCGAACAGATGATAGAACGGCTGGTCCTTGCGCGGACGAATCTCGGCCGGGATCGCCTGCCACCATTCCTCGGTGTTGTTGAACACCGGGTCGATGTCGAAGATCACCCCGCGAAACGAGAACAGGCGGTGTTTGACCACCTGGCCGATGGTGTATTTGGCGGTGCGCGTCTTGTTCATAAGCTGACCAGATAGTGCATCATTGCGGCTTGCGCCAGCGCATGATCCCGAAAAGTGGGCACCGGTTTCCCGCCTTCGCGAAGCCCGCTGCCTACTCCGCCGAAGCAGCCGCTTCGGCTGCGAAGGCTGGATCGGCGGGCGAAGGAAGGTCGGAAAAGATCATGCGCAAGCAAATACATGCATCAAAGCGCATAGCGGGCGCCCATCTCCGGGTCCTTGGCGGCGACCAGCCGGGCGAGGTCGAGCAGCACTTTGGCCTGTTTCCAGGTGGCGTCGTCCTGCATCTTGCCGTCGATCATCACCGCGCCGGCGCCGTCCGGCATGGCGGCGACGATCTTCTTGGCGAAGGCGACCTCGGCCGGATCGGGCGAGAACACGGTCTTGGCGATGGCGATCTGCGAGGGGTGCAGCGACCAGGCCCCCAGGCAGCCCATGAGAAAGGCGTTACGGAACTGCGCCTCGCAGGCGGCGGCATCGGAGAAGTCGCCGAACGGGCCGTAGAACGGCTTGATGCCGGCGGCGGCACAGGCATCGACCATCTTGGCGATGGTGTAGTGCCAGAGGTCCTGCTGGTAGGCCGCGCGCGGCGCTTCACCTTGAGCATCGGCGATCACTTTGTATTCCGGATGACCGCCGCCGACCCGCGTGGTCTTCATCGCGCGCGAGGCGGCGAGGTCGGCCGGGCCCAAGCTCATGCCGTGCATGCGCGGGGAGGCGCTGGCGATCGCCTCCACATTGTTGACGCCCTGAGCGGTCTCTAAGATTGCGTGGATCAGGATCGGCTTCTTGATCTTGTGGCGGGCCTCTAACTGCGCCAGCAGCTGGTCGAGATAATGGATGTCCCAGGGGCCGTCGACCTTCGGCAGCATGATGACGTCGAGTCTGTCGCCGACCGCGCCGACGATCTCGGTCACGTCGTCGAGCGCCCAGGGCGAATTGAGCGCATTGATGCGCGTCCACAGGCCGGTCGCGCCGTAGTCGACCGCCTTGGCCATCGCGATGAAGCCTGCACGCGCGGCCTGCTTGGCCTCGACCGGGATGGCGTCCTCCAGATTGCCCAGCACCACGTCGACCTGGCGGGCGAGCTCGGGCACCTTGGCGCGCAGCTTGTCCAGATGCGGTGGCACGAAATGGATCATGCGCTCCAGCCGCACCGGCAGTTCGCGCAGCGGCGCGGGCGCGCCGATGGCGAGCGGGGCAAAGAATTGACGCGGAAGTTTCAAGACGCTGGTCCTTCCAAAAGGCCTTTCCGCCGTTTAGAGCAATGCAAAGGCCGCGCCAAGTGGTGAGTTTCGGGCGGCCGGGGCCCATCGAATGATCGACGTCCTCAATCTGGCGCTGCCGTTTTTCGGGCTCATCTTCATCGGCTTTGCCTGCGGCAAGCTCAAGCAGATCCCCGATACCGCGCTGGCCTGGATGAATTTCTTCATCGTCTATGTGGCGCTGCCGGCGCTGTTCTATCGAATTCTCGCCCAGACCCCGCTCGAGCAGCTGGCGCAGGTCGATTTCGTGTTCGCCACCACGCTGGCGACGTTCTGGGCCTTCGCGCTGTCGTTCGCCATCGGCATGGCGATCCGGCGCGGCAATATCGCGGAATCGACCATCGCGGGGCTGGCCGGCGGCTACGGCAATATCGGCTATATGGGCCCCGGCCTGGCGCTGGCGACGCTCGGGCCGGAGGCGGCGGTGCCGGTGGCGCTGATCTTCTGTTTCGACACGCTGCTCTTGTTCACGCTGGTGCCGTTCTTGATGGCCATGGCCAAGCCACAACAGGTGAGCATCGGCGCCACTGCCGTCGAGGTAGTCAAGCGCATCGTCCTGCATCCGCTGGTGATCGCGACCGCGGTCGGCGTCGCCTCGGCGGCAGTGCAATTCCAGCCGCCGGTCGCGCTCGATCGGCTGCTGCAGTTCCTGCAAAACGCGGCGGCGCCGTGCGCGCTGTTCACGCTCGGCGTGACGGTGGCGCTGCGGCCGCTGAAGCAAATGCCGTGGGAGGTGCCATTCCTCACGGCGGTGAAGCTGATCGTCCACCCGCTGCTGATGTTTCTGCTGCTGTCGCTGTTCGGGCCGTTCGAGCAAAGCTGGGTCTATTCCGCCGTGCTGATGGCGGCGCTGCCGCCGGCGCTCAACGTGTTCGTGTTTTCGCGGCAATACGACAGCTGGGTCGAGCAGGCCTCGAGCGCGGTGCTGGTCGGCACGCTGGTATCGGTGGTCACGCTCACCAGCGTGATGTGGATGGTGAAAACCGGTACGCTGCCGCAATTGTTGTTTAGGTAACCTCATGCAACCACTCTCCGGTCTCCTTGTCTTGGATTTCACCACGCTGTTGCCGGGGCCGCTGGCCAGTTTGATGTTGGCGGAAGCCGGCGCCGAGGTGATCAAGATCGAGCGGCCGGGCGGCGAGGATATGCGCCGTTTTCCGCCGGCCTTCGACGGCATCAGCGCGCCATTCGCGCTGCTCAATCGCGGAAAGAGCAGCCTCGTTCTCGATCTCAAGCTTGACGCCGACCGCGCCAAGCTCAAACCGCTGATCGAACGCGCCGATATTCTGATCGAGCAGTTCCGTCCCGGCGTGCTGGCACGGCTCGGCTTCGGCTACGATGAGCTTCGCGCAATCAATCCACGGCTGATCTACTGCTCGATCAGCGGCTACGGCCAAAGCGGGCCGCGCGCCGACGAGGCCGGGCACGACATAAACTACATCGGCAATACCGGGCTGCTCGCGATCCAGCCGGGGCCGGCTGACGCACCGGTGGTGCCGCCGATGCTGGCCGCCGACATAGCCGGCGGCAGCTTTCCGGCGGTGATCAATATCCTGCTGGCCTTGCGCGCGCGCGACCGCAGCGGGCAGGGCTGTCAGCTCGACATTGCCATGACCGATGCGATGTTCACTTTCGCCTGGTATGCGCTGGCGCTAGGCAGCGCGACCGGGCGTTTTCCGGGGCCGGGCGAATTGCCGCTGGCCGGCGGCTCGCCGCGCTATCAACTCTATCCGACCAGCGACGGCAAAATTGTCGCCTGTGGCGCGCTCGAGCAAAAGTTCTGGCTGGCGTTCACGGCGGCAATCGACTTGCCGGCGGAGTTTGTGAACGATCTGCGCGACCCGAACGCCACGCGCGCGGCCGTGGCCAAATTGATCGCGGCGCAGACGTCCGAGCACTGGCGGCCGATCTTTGCCGCCGCCGATTGCTGCGCCACCATCATGGTGCCGCTCGAACAAGCCATGCGCGATCCGCATTTCGTCACGCGCGGCCTGTTCGCGCATAAAGTCGAAACCGGCACGAGCAAGACCTGGCCGGCGCTGCCGCTGCCGATCGCGCCGGAATTCCGCGCTAAGCCGGGTACGAAGAAGGCGCCGAAGCTGGACAAAAATTAAAGCGCTTCCCCGCGCATCAACCGCGGCTGCGCGGCGGCCGGCTGGATGCCTTCGCGCATCACCGCACGCCGCAGCGGGCCGATCTGGTCGAGCACGTACAGTCCGATCCCGCGCAGGCCCTGTACCGGCAGGAAGTCGGTCAACAGCGTGCGATTGAGCAGATCGATGGCGAGCGTGCGGCTGCCGACGTCGGCGCGGCGCATTTTCTCGTAAGCGTCCAGCACGTCGGCATCGCCGACGTCGCGGCCCTCGCGCTGCGCGGCGACCGCGAGTTCGCCGATAGTGGCGGCGTCGCGCAAGCCGAGATTGAGCCCCTGCGCGCCGATTGGCGGGATCACATGCGCGGCTTCGCCCACCAGCGCGATGCGCCGGTCGCCGAAACGACGGGCGGTGGCGACGCCGAGCGGAAATAGTCCGCGCCCGGGCTCGATCTCGATCTTGCCGAGTATCGAATGCGACGCCCGCTCGATCTCGTCGCCAAGCGCGGCATCGTCGAGCGCCGCGATGTCGTCGGCATGGATCGGGTCGAGCACCCAGACCAGGCTCGAGCGCTGGCCTGGCAGCGGCACCAGCGTGAACGGCCCGCTCGGCGTGTGGAACTCAGTCGAAGTGTCATGGTGCGGGCGCGAATGCTTGAATGACAGCGTGAGTGCGGACTGCTTGTATTCGCGCTCGTCGATGCCGATATCGGCGGCCTCGCGGCAGAGCGAGCGGCGGCCATCGGCGCCGATCACCAGCGGTGCGCGCAGCATTTCGCCGCTCTTGAGCGACACCGCCACGGTATCGTCGTCCGGCTCGACGGCGAGCACGTCGTCCTCGATCACGCGCAGCTTGCCGAAGGCAGCGGCGCGCTGCTCCAGGGCTGCGACCAGATGGCGGTTCTCGATATTGTAGCCGAAGGTGTCGAGATTGATTTCGCTCGCCTCAAACTTCACTTCCGGCGCGCGCCACAGGCGGCCGGTGTCGTCGACGATGCGCATGACCCGCATCGGCGCCGCCTGCGCCTGGCACAGCGGCCAGACGCCGAGTGTTTCCAGCGCGGTGATGGAACCGGCGAACAAAGCGGTGGTGCGGGTATCCGGCCGCGCCGGACGTTTCCCCACCAATACGGTGGCGAGCCCGCCGGCGGCCAGCGTGATCGCCGCGGTCAGGCCCGCCGGCCCGCCGCCCACCACGATGGCGGCGGGCTTGTCGCCGCCTTGCTTGGATTTGTCCGGCATCAAAACGCTGGGGTCCTGTTCGACCTACACTTACCGCGATCCGCGCGGATAGGCTATGCACGGCGCGGAGAGGTATTCCTGGATGACCCAAGGATGACCCAAGCCGCCGACCGCGAATTGAGCCATCTGCCGCCTGCCGCGTCGCGGCTGGGCGCGGTCTTTGCGCGGCCGAAACTCATCGCCGTGGTCTGCGTGGCCGCGCTGGCGGGCCTGGGCTGGCTCACTCTGGCAATCATGATCGCCGGTCATGAAGGCTCGCTCGCCGCGCTTGGCCCCGGCATGGGGCTGCTCGACCTGCTGCCGCGCGCGCTCGATATCCTGTGCCGGCCGGAATTCGGCGTCGCCGCCATGCATCATGGCGGCTGGGGCGCAACCGGCTTCGCGCTGGTGGCGCTGATGTGGGGCGCCATGACGCTGGCCATGATGCTACCGAGCGCGGCGCCGATGATCTTCACTTACGCCGAGATCGCCGACACCGCCGCGCGCAAGGGCGAGCCCGTGGTCTCGCCGTTCACGCTGGCGGGCGGCTACATGGTCGTGTGGCTCGGATTTGCCGTCGCCGCGACCATCGCGCAACTCGTGTTCGCTCGCCTCATGTTGCTCGATGCCGGCATGGCCTCGGCCAGCGGCCTGTTCTCGGGCGCGATCTTCATTGCGGCCGGCGTCTATCAGTTCTCCACGCTCAAGCACGCTTGCCTGAAACAATGCCAGCAGCCGTTTCCGTTCTTCTTCGCCAACTGGGCGACCACGCCGCGCGGCGTGTTCCGGCTCGGCCTGCGCCAGGGGCTCTACTGCGTCGGCTGCTGCTGGGCGATGATGCTGGTGATGTTCGCGGTCGGCGTGATGAACGTGATCTGGATGGCGGCGCTCGGCATGGTGATGACGATCGAGAAGATCGGCACCGGCAAGCGGTTCACGTATGCCGTCGGCGTGGTGCTGATCGTCGTCGGCGCCGGCTTCGTGTTCACGGCGGTGGCGGCCCATTGGCCGGCACGCGCGATATGAGTTAGAAGGCAAAGACAACCGGGGAGTACGTGCGTTGACTGAAGCATGGACGTTGAAAGGCGAAATGACGCTGTCGTGCAGCTGCACGGTATTCTGCCCCTGCGTGCTCTCGCTCGGCGATCATCCGCCGACCGAAGAGCGCTGCCAGACCTGGGCCGGCATCCGCATCGACGACGGGCATATCGACAGCGAGGATCTGTCCGGCCTGAAAGTGGGTCTGATGATGGACCTGCCGGGCATAATGTCGCGCGGCAACTGGACCGCCGCGCTGTTCGTCGACGACAAAGCCTCCGCGCTGGCGGTGAAAGGGCTCACCCGCATTTTCACCGGCCGCGTCGGCGGCACCACGCACCTGCTGTCGATCCTGGTCGGCCAGTTCCTCGGCGTGCGGCAGGTGCCGATCACCTATGAGACGCAGGGCGAGACCCGCATCATCCGCATCGAGAAATATGTCGACGGCGCCATCACGCCGGTGCGCGGCAAGGAGGCGGGCCAAAACGTTGTGATCCGCAACAGCGAATACTGGATCGGTCCCGACGTCATTGTCTCGCGCGCCGACAAATCGCGCTTCCGCGGCTTCGGCCGCAACTGGAATCTCGCCGGCCGTTCTGCCGAAATCGTCAAGCTCGATTGGGGCAATGGTTAAGTGCCTAGCTTTGCGCAGCTGCGCGCCTTCGTCGTTCATATCTTCACCGCCTGCGGGGCGGCGCTGGCGTTCCTGGCGCTGATCCTGGCGACCGGCGGGCATTGGGCGGCGGTGTTCTTCTGCCTCGGCCTGGCGCTGGTCGTCGACGGGATTGACGGGCCGCTGGCGCGCGCCTTCAAGGTCAAGGAGGTGGTGCCGCGCTGGTCGGGCGAGACGCTCGACCTGGTGGTCGATTTCCTCACCTACGTGTTCGTGCCGGCTTATGCGATCGCCGCCAGCGGATATCTGCCGCAGATGTTGGCGATTCCGGCCGGCATCGTGGTTGTGATCACCGGCGCGCTCTATTTCGCCGATCGCGAGATGAAAACTGACGACAATTACTTCCGCGGTTTTCCGGGCGTGTGGAATCTCGCCGCCTTCTATCTCTTTCTGCTGGAGCCGCCGGCGTGGGCGGCCGCGGCCGGCGTGTTCGCGCTCGCCGGGCTGACCTTTGCGCCGATCCGCTTCGTGCATCCGCTGCGGGTGCGGCATCTGCGCGTGCTCAATATCGCGCTGCTGGCGCTATGGGCCGCGCTGGCGCTGCTGGCGGTCATCCAGAACCTCGAACCCGGCCCCACCGTCAACATCGCGCTCAGCGCGATCGCGGCCTATTTCCTCATCGCCGGTTTGTTGCGCCGTCCAGTCGACACATTCTAACGGGAGCCTTTTCATGCCACGTCCAGTGCTTCTCATTGTCGGCGGCAGCCGCGGTATCGGCGCGGCGACCGCGCGCATGGCCGGTGAGCGCGGCTATGACGTGGCGGTGAGTTACAAGAGCAACGCCAAGGCCGCCGCCGAGGTGGTGGCGGCGGTGCAGGCCTCCGGCGGCAAGGCGGTCGCCATCCAGGGTGACGGCGCGGTCGAGCAGGACATCGAACGCGTGTTCGACGAAGCCGCCAAGGCGCTCGGGCCGATCGCGCATTTTGTGCACAGCGCCGGCATCGGCGGCAAGAATTCCAAGCTCGATGCCGCCAGCGCCGCCACCATCCGCGAGGTGATCGACGTCAATCTCTACGGCGGTCTGCTGTGCGCACGCGCCGCGGTGCGGCGTATGTCCACAGCGCATGGCGGCGGCGGCGGGTCGATCGTCATGCTCGGTTCGATTGCGAGCGTCACCGGCGGCGCCGGTGAATACGTCTTCTACGCCGCGGCCAAAGGCGGCATCGATGCGCTCACCGTCGGGCTCGCCCGCGAGGTGGCGAAGGAGGGCATCCGCTTCAACACCATCCGCCCGGGACCGACCAGAACCGAGATCCACGAGCCCGGCCGGCTTGAGCGGATCACGCCGTTGCTGCCGATGGCCAGGCCGGGCGAACCGGACGAAATCGCCGAGACGATCCTGTTCCTGCTGTCGGACGCGGCGTCCTACATCAGCGGGGCGGTGCTCAACGTCTCGGGGGCACGCTAGCCCAGGACGCGTGCCTTCGGCATGTGGCTTGTGTTCGCCGCATAGCTGCCTATGATCCCGGCCGAACTCGATCCACCCAACAATTCGTCTTTATTCAGGGAGTGAAACATGGTCGCGGCAGTGCGCGTTCACAAACACGGCGGTCCGGAAGTCTTGACGTTCGACAACGTCGATATCGCGGCGCCGGGCCAGGGTCAGATCAAGATCAAGCAGCACGCCTGTGGCGTCAATTTCATCGACGCCTATTTCCGCATGGGCATGTATCCGTCGCCGGTCGGCATGCCGTTCATCGCCGGCAATGAAAGCGCCGGCGAGGTGATCGCGGTCGGCCCCGGCGTGACCGACAAGAAGGTCGGCGACCGCGTCGCCTTCGTAGGGCCGCTCGGCGGCTATGCCGCAGAGCGCCTGGTGCCGGCCGACCGCGCGGTCAAGCTGCCCGACAACATCAGCTACGAGCAGGCCGCCGGCATGATGCTCAAGGGCATGACCGCGCAATATCTGCTCAACCGCACCTACAAGGTGGAGAAGGGCACCGTCTGCCTGATCCATGCCGCCGCCGGCGGCGTCGGCCTGATCGCCAGCCAGTGGGCCAACCATCTCGGCGCCACCGTGATCGGCACCGTCGGTTCCAAGGAGAAAGCCGAGCTCGCCAAGAAGAACGGCTGCCACCACACCATCCTCTATCGCGACGAGGATTTCGTGGCGAAGGTGAAGGAGATCACCAGCGGCAAGCTGTGCGACGTGGTCTATGACGGCATCGGCAAGACCACGTTCCCGGCCTCGCTCGACTGCCTGCGCCCGCTCGGCTATTTCGTCAGCTTCGGCAGCGCCTCCGGCCAGATCGACGCCTTCAACATCAACATCCTGCAAGCCAAGGGCTCGCTGTTCGCCACCCGCCCGACCCTCAACCACTACGCCGCCAAGCGCGAAGACCTGATGTCGATCACCAAGGATCTGTTCGAGAAGGTCGGCTCCGGCGCGGTGAAGATCCCGGTCAACCAGAAATATCCGCTCAAGGAAGCCGGCCAGGCGCACAAGGACATGGAAGGCCGCGACACCACCGGCTCGACCATCCTGATCCCGTAACGGCGCACGATTGACCGCGCCGGGACCCGCGTCGATCGCCAAGCCCTGGGGCCTGGTTGCGACCTTCAGCCTCGGTTTTATCGCGTTGCTGACCGGCCAGATGGCCGCGCTGGCGGCGCTGAGCTGGTGGTTCGGCGCCAAGCTCTCCGGCATGCCGGACTTCAGCGGCGACGGCGTCGCGGTGACGATTGTCATCGCGGTGTCGACGCCGGTGCAGGTCGGCCTGCTGGCGCTGTTCGCGCAGCGTCGCGGGATCGGCACCGCCGACTATCTCGGCTGGACCTGGCCGCGCCGCAGCGAAGTGGTGTTCGGCGTCGCCGCCATCATCGCGGTGATCGTCGTGACCAATATAGTGAGCTGGCTGCTCGGCCGCGGCCTGGTCACGCAATTCCAGAGCGACATCTACCGGACCGCCGGCGCTGCCGGCTGGCTGCCCATGCTGTGGCTGTGGCTCGCCGTGGTGGTGGCGACGCCGATCGGCGAAGAGACGCTATTTCGCGGCTTCCTGTTTCGCGGTTGGCTGCAATCGCCGCGCGACGCCTGGCCGGTGATCATTCTAAGCGCGCTGCTGTTTGCGCTCATCCATGTGCAATACGACTGGTACGTTACCGGACAGGTGTTCGCATTCGGAGTGCTGCTCGGCTGGATACGCTGGGCGACCGGCTCGACGCTGCTGACCATCCTGTTGCACGGCGTGATCAACCTCGAAGGCATGCTGGAAACCGTGGTGCAGAGCTGGTTCAGCTAACACTGCGCCTACAAATGCGCGGCAATCTGCGCGAAGGCCGGATGCTGCGTGAGTCCGCCCGGCAGCCGCGGCAGGCCGATGACCGCGGCCTCCTTGGAAAAGCGCGCGATGCTGGCGACGGTGTCCTCGAGCTCGACCGTGCCACGTTCGCTTTCGCTCACCACGATGGCGGCGATTTTCAGTTTGCGCTGCGCCAGCACGTCGAGCGCGGTGAGCGTGTGGCTGATGGCGCCGAGATAGCCGCCGACCACCAGCAGCAACGGAATATCGAGCGCCGCCATCCAGTCGAGCACCGTGCGGCGCGCGTCGAGCGGCACCATGATGCCGCCGACGCCCTCGATGAACAAAATGCCGGGTGTTGCATCGATCGCCGAACGACTGAATGCAATCAGCGCGTCGAATTCGATGCCGCGGCCTTCGCGCGCGGCGGCAATATCCGGCGCCAGCGGCGCGCGGAAACGCCAGGGCGCGATATGCTCGATCTCGTCGGCGGACACGGCGCGGCCGAGCGCCTTGAGCAGCACCGCCGGATCGCTGGTCTCGACCACGGAGGAATCGTAGCCGCTCACCACCGGCTTGAGCGCGTGCACTGGCTGGCCGGCCTCGCGCAAATAGCGGATCAGCCCGGCGGTGACGAAGGTCTTGCCGATATCGGTGCCGGTGGAGGTGACGAAATAGGCTGTCACGGGTTAATGCACCAAAATCTTGTCGCGCACGATATCGGCCAGCCGCTCAATCGCATCGTCCGGATGCTGCGCGGTGAAGGTCAGCCGCAGGCGCGCGGTGCCGGCCGGCACCGTGGGCGGGCGGATGGCGGCGGCGAGGAAGCCTTCGTCGGCCAGCAGGCGGGAGGCGGCGAGCGTTGCTTCCTCTTCGCCGATCACCACCGGCACGATCGGGCTCAGCGCGTCGGGCAGGCCCGCGCGTTTGGTGAAAGCTTTGGCTTTTTGAACGGGCAGCGCGGCATAGGCCGGCTCGCGCTCGATCAGGTCGAGCGCGGCGATGGCAGCGGCCACGGACGAAGGCGGCAGCCCGGTGGAATAAATCAGCGTGCGCGCGCGGTTGCGGATCAGGTCGATCGCCGCGCTTGAGGCGCACAGATAGCCGCCATAGGCGCCGATGGCTTTCGACAGCGTGCCCATCTGCAACGGAACCGGAATATGCGTGTTGCCCGAAAAGCTCGAGCCGCGCCCGCCGCCGATCACGCCCAGCCCATGCGCGTCGTCCGACATCAGCCAGGCGTCGGTGTCGCCGGCCAGCGCATGGAGCTCGGCGAGCGGCGCCAGATCGCCGTCCATGGAGAACACGCCATCGGTCACGATCAGCACATGCTCATATCTGCCGCGCTGTTCCGCCAGCAAAGCGCGCACATGGCCGACGTCGTTATGACGGAACGGGATCACCGTGCCGCGCGACAATTGCGCGCCGGCGAACAGGCAGGCATGCGACAGCTCATCCACCAGCACCAGCCCGTCGCGACCGATCAGCACCGGGATGATGCCGGCATTGGCGAGATAGCCGGAGCCGAACACGCAGGCGGCCTCGGTCTGCTTGATGCGGGCGAGGCGGGCTTCCAGCTCGGCATAGAGCGGATGATTGCCGGTGACCAGGCGCGAGGCACCGGAGCCGGCGCCGTAACGCTGGATCGCGGCAATAGCAGCTTGCTTGACGGTCGGATGCTGGGTCAGGTTGAGATAGTCGTTGCAGGAAAACGACAACAGCCGCCGCCCACCGCGCTCGACCCAGATGCCGTCCTCGCGCAGAGTTTCGGTCAACGCCCGGTGCAGGTGCCGGCGTTGCAAATCGTCGAGCTTGGCTTGCGCAAATCGGTCGAGCGAGTTCATGGTGACCTTAGATACCACAACAGGCTCAATGAGCGCCAAATGACGGGCGATACCAGCAAAAACAGCTTAGCCCCCGACTGGTATGCGGGCGGGATCGAGCATGTCTGGCTGCCCTACGCCCAGATGAAGACCGCGGCGGCGCCGCTGCCGGTGGTTTGCACGCAGGGCTCGCGCATCTTCCTTGCCGACGGACGCGAGCTGATCGACGGTGTCGCCAGTTGGTGGACCGCCTGTCACGGCTACAACCAGCCGCACATAAGGCGCGCGGTGGCGAAACAACTCAAGCAGATGCCGCACGTGATGTTCGGCGGGCTGGCGCACGAGCAGGCGCTCACGCTGGCGCGCCGGCTGACCGCGCTGCTGCCGGGCGATCTCACGCGCGTATTCTTTTCCGACTCCGGTTCGGTCGCGGTCGAAGTCGCCATGAAGATGGCGATTCAATACTGGATCAATCGCGGCGCGCGCGGGCGGCGCCAGTTCGTTGCCTTCAAGGGCGGCTATCACGGCGACACCACTGGCGCCATGGCGGTGAGCGACACCGAAGACGGCATGCACGCGCTGTTCGCCGGGCTGCTGCCGCACCACCATATCGTCGATCTGCCGGACAGCGAGGAGCGCGCCGCCGCGCTCGACAAATTTCTTAGCCTGCGCGCCGACGGCATCGCCGGCATCATCATCGAGCCGCTGGTGCAGGGCGCCGGCGGCATGAAATTCCATGAGCCGACTGTGCTCAAGCGACTGCGCGCGCTCGCCGACAAATATGACCTGCTGCTGATCTTCGACGAGATCTTCACAGGTTTCGGCCGCACCGGCACGATGTTCGCCTGCGAAGCCGCCGGCGTCACGCCCGACATCGTCACGCTGTCGAAGGCGCTGACCGGCGGTACGCTGGGGCTCGCCGCCACCATCGCGACGCGTAAAGTGTTTGAGGCGTTCTGGTCGGACGATCCGGCCAAGGCCTTGATGCATGGACCGAGCTACATGGCCAACGCGCTGGCCTGCGCCGCCGCCAATGCCTCGCTCGATCTGTTCGAGCGCGAGCCGCGGTTGCGCCAGGTCGCCGCGATATCCGCCGGTTTGTTGCAAGGGCTGGCGCCCTGCCGCAACCTGCGCGGCGTCAAGGACGTGCGGGTGAAAGGCGCCATCGGCGTGGTCGAGATGCAACGCATCGACAATCTCGACGCGCTGCGTGCGCGCTTCGTGCAAGAGGGCGTGTTCGTGCGTCCGTTCGGCAATGTGATTTATCTGACGCCGGCCTTCACCATCGCGGAGCGCGATCTTTCGACGCTGACGCGGGCCGTTGCGAAGCTCGTCGGCGAGGGTATAGGCTGACGACGGCAGAGGGGGACGATCATGACATCGACAAAGTATCTAAGTCGCCGCGTTTTATTCGCGCTTGGTGCGCTGTTGCTCTTCGGGCCGGCGATGTCGCGCGCGCAGGATTTCCCCGCGCGGCCCGTCGTTCTGGTTGTGCCGTGGCCGGCAGGCGGGACCACCGATGTCGGCATGCGCGCGCTCGCCAGCGCGACCGAAAAATATCTCAACCAGAAGATCGTGATCGAAAACCGTCCCGGCGCTGCCGGCGTGCTCGGGCCGCAGCAGGTGGCGCAGAACGCCGCGCCTGACGGCTACACGCTGGTGCAGATTCCGATCACGGTGTTCCGCTATCCGTTCATGCGCAAGACCACGCTCGATCCGGAGAAGGATTTCACCTACGTCATCGGCGTCACCGGCTACACATTCGGCGTCGTCGTGCGCAATGACGCGCCGTGGAAGACGTTTCAGGAGTTTCTGGCCTACGCCAAGGCCAATCCCGGGAAGATCAATTACGGCACGCCCGGCGCCGGCACGACCCTGCACATCACGATGGAGCAGATCGCCAAGCAGCAGGGCATCAAGTGGACCCACGTGCCGTTCAAGGGCACGCCGGAAACAACCGGCGCGCTGCTCGGCGGTCATATCGACGCGGTGGCCGACGCCTCCGGTTGGGCGCCGCTGGTGAAGTCAGGGCAGTTGCGCCTGCTGGTGATCTGGAACGCGGCGCGCAGCAAAAACTTCCCCGACGTGCCGACGCTGCGCGAAACCGGCGTGAACCTGGTGTCGAATTCCCCGTTCGGCCTCGCCGGACCCAAGGGCATGGATCCGAAGACCGTGCAAATCCTGCACGACGCCTTCAAGAAAGGCGCGGAGGATCCGTCCTACATCGCTTCGATGGAAAAGCTCGATCAGGAAGCGGCCTATATGAGCAGCGATGCCTATCGGCGCTACGCGACCGAGACCTTGGCCGAGCAAAAAAAGCTGATCGAGGAGCTTGGCCTCAAGCAAGACTAACGTCCGCCTCCAACCGCCGTGCCCTTCCGTCAGCGCTTTCGCGCACAGGAGCCATTTGATGCCGCATTATACCGGGCCCGTCGTCGACACTCATCATCACATATGGCTGCGCAAGGACGTGGCCTGGCTGGCCGATCCGCCGATCCCGCGCATGTTCGGCGACTATTTCGGGTTGCGCCGCGACTATCCGGTGGAGGAGTGGATCAACGACATCGTGCCGCAGGGCGTCACCAAGTCGGTGCATGTCACTGCGATGTGGGGACCCGGCCGCGCGCTCGACGAGACGCGCTGGCTGCAGACCACAGCCGACAAACACGGCTTTCCGCACGGCATCGTCTGCAACGCCGACCTCGCCGATCCCGGTCTCGACGCCGCGTTGCAGGCGCAGAAGCAGTTTCCCAATCTGCGCGGCGTGCGCCAGATGCTGTACTGGGACAGCGATCCGGTGCGCCGCTCGGTGCCGCGGCCGGATTACTGCAACGCGCCCGAATTCCGCCGCGGCTTCGCGTTGCTGGAAAAGCACGAGCTGAGTTTCGAATTGCAGGTCTATGCCGGGCAGGCGGCCTATGCGGCCGAGCTGGTGAAGGCGTTTCCCGATGTGCGCATGATCCTGGTGCATGCCGGCATGCTGACCGAGCGTACCCCGCAAGCCGTCGAGCAATGGCGCGGCGCGCTCACGACCCTGGCGGCGTTTCCCAATCTGCATGTGAAACTGTCCGGGCTTGGCATGTACAGCTCGGGGCTAACGTTCTCGCAAGCGCGCCAGGTGATCCGCGACACCATCCAGATTTTTGGGCCGGAGCGCACCATCTACGGCAGCAATTTCCCGCTCGAGAAGCTGCACGCCAACTACGCCGATTTTTTCAGCATCTATCGCACGGTGCTGTCGGAATACACGGAAAGCCAGCAGCGCGCGGTGCTGCACGACAACGCGGCGAAGTTTTACCGGCTGTAGCGGCCGCAAGCCGTTGACGACCTTCGATGGCGATGAGATTATTTACGCAAAATGTTGCGGGGGAGGACCGGAATGATAAGGCATGTGCGCATTCTGATCGTGCCGATCGCGGTGGCCGCGTATTTCACTGTGGGGGGTGCGCCAGCCGCAGCGCAGAGTGCGGACGAGCGCAATTGTTTTTCGACCAACAGCGAGAATTATAAGCTTGAAGACTTCTACGCAAAGGGACTCGCTGCCTGCAATCGCGAAATCAAATCGGGCAAGCACAAAGGCAAGACCCTGGCCTTCTTCCTGCGCGCGCAAGGCTACTGGCTGCGCGTGATGAAGCGGCTCGACGAGGCGGTCCCGGTCTACAACCGCGCCATCGAGCTCGATCCGCAGCATGTCGAGGGCTATGACTACCGAGCGGTGGTCTTTCAACTCAAGGGCGAGAACGACCGCGCCATCGCCGACTGGGGCTTGGCGATCCGCGTCGATCCGACGTACGCGGCCGCCTACTACCGGCGCGGTTACCTCTATCAGGCCATGGGTCAGATCAATAAAGCGAAAGAGGATTACAATTCCTCGCTCGCGCTACCGTCCAAGAACCGCATTGGCGAATGGGCGCACGGCCAGGCACGCGCGCGGCTGAGCGAACTGGCGAAGGACGGCAAGTAGAAGAATTAGCTTTAGTAGCCGACCACGCTGCCGTGCAGATCATACTCGTCGGCGCGCTCGATCTTCACGGTCGCGGTCTCGCCGACGCGCAGCGGCCGCCGGCTTGCGACATAGACCGCGCCGTCGATCTCCGGCGCGTCCGCCATCGAGCGGCCTTTCGCAACGGTTGATCCCACTTCGTCGATGATCACCTGCTGGCGCGTGCCGATTTTGCGCTTGAGCCGGCGCGTGGAAATCTTCTGCTGCGCCTGCATGAAGCGGTGCCAGCGCGCTTCCTTTACTTCGTCGGCGACCGGCGGCGCGCTGTCGTTGGCCACGGCACCGCGCACCGGCTCGTATTTGAAGCAGCCGACGCGATCGAGCGCGGCTTCCTCCAGCCATTGCAGCAAATAGTCGAAGTCGGCCTCGGTCTCACCGGGGAAACCGACGATGAAGGTCGAGCGCAGCGTGAGGTCGGGGCAGATCTCGCGCCAGCGCGCGATGCGCTCCAAAGTTTTTTCCTGCGCGGCCGGACGTTTCATGCGCTTGAGCACGTCAGGCGCCGCGTGCTGGAACGGGATGTCGAGATAAGGAAGAACCTTGCGCTCGGCCATCAGCGGGATGACGTCGTCAACATGCGGGTAGGGGTAGACGTAATGCAGCCGCACCCAGACGCCGAGCTCGCCGAGTGCGCGCGTCAGATCGACGAATTTCGCGCGCACGTCCTGGCCGCGCCATGGGCTCGCCGCGTATTTGATGTCGAGCCCATAGGCCGAGGTATCCTGCGAGATCACCAATAATTCTTTCACGCCGGCGGCCACCAGCTTCTCGGCCTCGCGCAGCACGTCGCCAGCCTGGCGCGACACCAGATCGCCGCGCAGCTTCGGGATGATGCAGAAGGTGCAACGGTTGTTGCAGCCCTCGGAAATCTTCAGGTAGGCATAGTGCCGCGGCGTCAGCTTGATGCCTTCCGGCGGCACCAGATCGAGGAACGGGTCGTGCTGCGGCGGCAGCGCTCTGTGCACGGCTTCGACCACGCTCTCGTATTGCTGCGGTCCGGTGATCGCCAGCACGTCCGGGTAAGCCTGCGAAATGCTCTCGGGCTCGGCGCCCATGCAGCCGGTGACGATGACCTTGCCGTTTTCCTTCAGCGCGCTGCCGATGGCCGCAAGCGATTCCGCCTTGGCGCTGTCGAGAAAGCCGCAGGTGTTGACGATGACCAGGTCCGAGCCCTGGTGGTCGCGCGCAAGCTCATAGCCCTCGGCGCGCAGGCGCGTGATGATGCGCTCCGAGTCGACCAGCGCCTTCGGGCAGCCGAGCGAGACGAAGCTCACCTTGGGCACGGCGGTGTCGGGCTTTTCCGTTGGATCGAGCATGCGGGCAAGGAGCTAGTCGCGATGTGCGGCGATAGCAAGGCCACTGTCATTCCGGGGCGCGAGCCTTAAGCGCGTTTACGCGCGTCTTCAACGCGCTATGGCGAGCGAACCCGGAATCCATACTCCGCAGCGCTGGGAATATGGATTCCGGGTCCGCGCCTTCGGCGCGTCCCGGAATGACATAGAAATTTACCGATTCCTTAGCGCCTCCGCCTCTTCGTAGAACTTCTTCTCCCAGGCCTTATGGTTGTCCATGCCCTCGCGGATGAAGGGCGTGAACACCGCCAGATGCAGCAGCAGCCAGTTAAGCACATTGGCGGGGAAGCGCAGCGGCTTGCGGAAATCGACGAACAGCACCACACGCGTGTGCGGCGTCCTGTTCCATGCCTCGTGCTCATAGGCGTCGTCGAACACCACCGCTTCGCCTTCCCGCCAGCGATAGAGTTCCTTGTCGACGCGTATGCCGAGCTGCTCGCGCGGCTCCGGCACGATCAGGCCGAGATGCAGGCGCAGCACGCCGTTATAGGGCCCGCGATGGGCGGGGAGATGCTTGCCCGGCTCCAGGATCGAGAACATCACGGTGATCAGGCCGGGGATTTTCTGGCAGGCGGCCCAGGTCTGCGGGCAGGCCTGGATATTGGCCTGCGACTTGAAGCCGTAGCCGGCGAGCAGGAAAGTCTTCCAGCCGCGGTCCTGGCTGATGGTGGCGACATCCGAGGAGATCTCGTGGAAGCCGGGCAGGTCGGCTTGCCGCAGCAGCACGCGGTCGAGCTCGGCGCGGATGGCGCGCCAGTCGCGCTCGATCGCCTTGGTCCAGGGAAACACCGCATTGTCGTAGATCGGCGGATTGCCCACCTTGCTGTAGCTCAGATTGAGCCGCTCGACGAAGGCCACCACGCGCATGAACAGGCGGGTGACGAAGCTTGCCCGCGCCAGCGGCTTGATGCCGTCGGTGCCGAAACGCTGGGCCGGGTTTTGCTCGCTAGTGGTTTTGGTTTGCTGCTCGGCGACGCTACTCACCACGTGCTCCATTTACCCCCCAGGCGACCGATTTGTGACACTAGCAACCGGCGCTAGCGAGCGGAAGTTCCGAACCCATACCCCATTGGCCTTCTGGCCCGGATGGCGCTATCGTGCGCGCTGGACGCGGGAAACATCCATGAAACCCTGGCTGATCCTGATTGCGCTGCTTTTGGGCGGTATTGTGTTGCCAATCGGCGGCCCGGCCGCGGCCGGCGACGGCAAGGCTTCAACCGTCACGCTTTGGCGCTATAACGCGCACAGCCAAGATCTGCCGTTCCCGCGCGGCGAGCGCGCCGCATCGGTGTGGGCGTCGCGCACCTGCTGGAGCGAATGCGGCTCCTATTGCGCCTGGGGCATGGTCGGCTGCCTGCAGCGCGACGCGCAAGGGACGTGCCTGAAGCTCACCGACAAATGCGACCGCTATTGCCAGCGCGAATGCCGCACGAGCGGCGGGCCGCTGCTGCCGATCGAATTTTTCTGGGAATAGGGCGCGCCCGTCTTCGCTAAAGTTTCGCCGGGCAGCCTTCGTGCGAGAGTGGCTCGCCAGCCGTAGCTGCGCAGAAGCGAAGGCTAACGCAAGGGATGGACGCCAACCTACGAATTGGAAGGATGCGTCACGTAGCGCAAAAAGCCCCACGACCAGATCGCACCTAACGCGAGGGAGCCGATCAGCCAAATATCGCCTGACGGCTTGGCGTACCAAAGCAGTCCTACAATAAAGAACCAAACAACGTTCGCGATGATCGCTACCGCATGAATCATGGGGCGACGATGGCCATGACGACCCCCTTCAGGACCATGTGTGTCCCCTAATGTTTATGGAAATTTTATGCGGCAGGAGAACTCACGGCACAAGTAGGCAGCCTCAGTTTGCGGCTGCTCTTTTTCATCGGGCCGCGACCGGGGGTGCTTTTCAGAGCGTCGGCGGGGGCGGGCCGGCGGTCAGCGCCATGTAGCCGTAAAACACTCTGTCGATGGTCATGAAGAGCCATTCCCTCGCGCTCGTTCAGTCATAAGCCCGTCTTCGCCCTGCGGGCTTCGCCGGGCAGCCTTCGTACGAGGGTGGCTTGCCAGCCGAAGCGGCGGAGCAGCGAAGGCTGGCGGAAGGGGTGAGATTCGAACTCACGGTACCCTTGCGGGTACGCCGGTTTTCAAGACCGGTGCCTTAAACCGCTCGGCCACCCTTCCGTAACGCCTACCCGTTCATCCAATGCTCGATAGAGGCCGCACTTGCAAGCGCGCAATGGCTTCGCTATGCCGGCGCCCAGCGGCCGCCGAACCGGCCAAAGCCTGAGTGGAACCAATCGTTTACCACGCCAGGGGCGGGCGGTTCCAGTAACGGCCGCCAAGGGCTATTCTAGCCATAGCGCAATCGGGGACCTTGAGCGGGATGGGCGGTATCGGGGGCAACCGCGGATTTGGCCGCCTGGCGCATCTGCTGGCGCTGGCGGTCGGCTGCCTGGCACTCGCCAACTGCTCGGGCGGCGGCAAGCTCGATCCCAAATACGGCGTCTCGGCCAGCGCGCGCGTGGTCGAGCCGGGCGATCCGGTGCCGAAAGGCGGCGGCGTCTACCGGGTCGGTAAGCCCTATACCATTGCCGGCCGCGAATACGTGCCCCAGGAGGACGTCAACTACAGCGCCGTCGGCATGGCGTCCTTTTACGGCAACGACTTCCACGGCCGTTCCACCGCCAATGGCGAAGTGTTCGACATGAATTCGATCTCGGCCGCGCATCCGACGCTGCCGCTGCCGTCCTATGTGCGGGTTACCAATCTGGCCAACCGCCGCTCGATCGTGGTGCGCGTCAACGACCGCGGGCCCTATGTCGGCGACCGCGTCATCGACCTCTCGGCGCAGACCGCCAAGCTCCTGGGGTTCCACGGCCATGGCCTCGCCAAGGTGAAGGTCGACTATGTCGGCCGCGCGCCGCTGGAGGGCTCGGACGACCGCAAGCTGATGGCCACGCTGCGCGAAGGCGCGCCGGCCACAGTGGCGCCGGTGCAGGTTGCCTCCAACAAGCCATACGCGCCGGCTTTTTTCGACAACCGCCCGATGACGCAATATTCGTCGATGCAAGGCTCTTCAATGCAAGAGCCGGCGCCGCCTAACCGACCCTACCGGCTGGGTGAGGGCGCACGCGAGCTGCCTGCCCAAAACGCTCCACAAGCCGTGCCGCGCACACCGACCGTGGAACTGGCGGCCGCCGCGCGTTCGCAGGCCCCGCCATTCGCCGCCCGCGCGCCGCGTGCCGCCGCGGAGCCTTCGGTTTCGCCGGTATCGGCTTACGCTTCGCCGCGCTATGATGGCTCGGCGGGTTTCATGAGCGGCCGTGGCCTTTACTGAGCCGCAATCCTCCGTCACAGCGCCGCCATGATCCGCCGCGATGTGCGCGCATCGCGCATTATGCGACACGAACGATTGACGATGAGCTTTGGGAAATTTCACCTCGGACGTTTGCTGACGGCGGTGGTTTTGGTCGTCGGCCTCGGCGCCATCGCCTATGCCGCCACGCCGGCACATCGGCCGGGCTCGGGCCTGGCGGCGAAAAAAGGACCGTCTTCCGGGCTTGCGGCGAAAAAAGACGCGCCCAAGAAAGACGAGCCGGCGATCAGCGCGCCGCACGCCATCCTGATCGACGCCGAATATGGCGCCGTGCTGTTCGAGCGCGATGCCGACAAGATGATCTTTCCGGCCAGCCTCGCCAAGCTGATGACCGCCGAATACGTGTTCCACGAATTGAAAGAGGGTCGCCTCAATCTCACCGACGAATTCATGGTGAGCGAGAATGCCTGGCGCAAGGGCGGCGCACCCTCGCATGGCTCCACCATGTTTGCCTCGCTCCACAGCAAGGTCAAGGTGGACGATCTGCTGCACGCGGTCATCATCCAGTCCGCCAACGACGCCTGCATCGTACTGGCCGAAGGAATGGCCGGCAACGAAGCCGACTTCGCCGCCAAGCTGACCCAGCGCGCGCGCGAGATCGGCTTGCAGAAATCGGTGTTCGCCAATTCGAGCGGGCTGCCCGATCCCGGCACGCAGGTGACCACGCGCGAGCTCTCGATTTTGGCGCGCTCTATCATCCGCAATTATCCGGACCGTTATAAGATTTACGGCGACCGCGAATTCACCTGGAACAAGATCCGCCAGCAGAATCGCAATCCGCTGCTCGGCACGCTCGAAGGCGCCGACGGCTTGAAGACCGGCTTCACCAAGGAGGCGGGTTACGGCCTAGTCGGTTCGGCGACGCAGCACGGCTTGCGTCTGGTCGCGGTGGTCAACGGGCTGAAAACCGCCAAGGAGCGCGCCGACGAAGGCAAAAAACTGCTGGAATGGGGCTTCCGCAATTTCGAGCAACGCGCTCTGTTCGCGGAGGGCCAGACCATCGGCGCGGCCAAGGTCTATGGCGGCGCCAGCGGGCGCGTGCCGCTGGTGGCGGGCGGCGTGGTCAAGGTGATGCTGCCGAAATCGGGCGCCGAAAAGCTGATCGCGCGCATCGTCTATAAGGGCCCGGTGCCGGCCCCGATCGCGGCCGGCCAGCCGATCGGCACGCTCAAGGTGTGGCGCAACGACCATGTGATCCTTGAAATGCCGCTCAAGGCCGCCGAGAGCGTCGGCAAAGGCAATCTGGGGCAGCGCGCCTTCGATGCGGTGACCGAGATGATGGTCGCGCTGTTCCGCGCCGGGGCCGAGCGGCTGTGAATTCCGTCATGCCCGGCCTTGCCCGCCTTCGCACTGACGTGCTTCGGCGGACTATGGAGCCCGCCGTAGCTCGCATAGCGAGCGGAGGCGGGTGCCGGGCATCCACGTCTTCGGCAAGTGCTATATGGTGCAAGCGATACGGCGGCTGACACGGGATTAGATGCGCGGACATTTCATCACCTTCGAAGGCGGCGAAGGCAGCGGCAAGTCCACCCACGCGGCGACGCTGGCGCAGCGGCTCAAAGCGCTCGGGCTGAGGGTCGTGCTCACGCGCGAGCCGGGTGGCTCGACCGGCGCCGAAATCATCCGCCACATCCTGTTGTCCGGCATCGCCAAGCCGCTCGGCGCCGAGACCGAGGCCATCTTGTTCGCGGCCGCGCGCGACGATCACGTGCGCGCGACCATCCTGCCGGCGCTGGCGGCCGGCCAATGGGTGATCTGCGACCGCTTCATCGATTCCACCCGCGTCTATCAGGGTGCGCTCGGCCAGGTCGATCCGCGCCTGATCCGCAGCCTCGAGCGCGTGACGGTCGGCCCCGCCAGGCCCGATCTCACCTTCATTCTCGACGTGCCGGCCACCGTCGGCCTGGCGCGCGCCAAGCAACGGCGCGGCAAAAGCCAAGCCGACCGCTTCGAGGCCGAGGGCGTCCAGTTTCACGAGGCCCTGCGCAAGGCCTATCGAGATCTGGCGGCGAAAGAGCCCAAGCGCATCATCGTGGTCGACGGCCGCGCCCCGCGCGATGTCGTGGCGGACCGCATCTGGGGCGTGGTCAAGCAGCATCTGCACCCTGAAAAGGCGATCCTCGCCGAGCGGGCAGCGCCGTGAGCGAGGACGACAGCGACGAGCGTGATGTCCGCAGCCCGCGCGAAACGCTGGCGCTGTTCGGCCACGTCGAGGCCGAGCAGACGCTGCTCGACAGCTACAAGAGCGGTCGCATTCCGCATGCCTGGCTGATCGGCGGGCCTCCCGGCCTCGGCAAGGCGACTTTGGCTTACCGGTTGGCGCGTTTCGTACTGGCGCATCCGGATGCGAAGGCGCCCGCGGTGCAGAAGGCGGCGTCGCTCGCAGTCGATGCCGACAACCCGGTCGCCCGCCGCATCGCCGCGCAGGCGCAGGGCGACCTGCTGGTGCTGGAGCGTAACCTCAACGAGACCACCGGCAAGCTCTACACCGTGATCCGCGTCGACGACGTGCGCCGCACGGTGTCGTTCTTCGGCTCGACCGCGGGCGAGGGTGGCTGGCGCATCGCCATCGTCGACGCGGTCGACGATCTGCAGCGCGAAGGCGCCAATGCACTGCTCAAGGTTTTGGAGGAGCCGCCGCAGCGCACGCTGTTGCTTTTGATCAGCCACGCGCCGGGGCGCGAACTGCCGACCATCCGCTCGCGCTGCCGCCGCCTGCTGCTGCGCCCGCTCGATGCCGCCGATGTGGCGCGCGCGATTGCGGCGTCGACCGGACGCGACGCCGACGAGGCGGAAGTGCAGGAAGCCGCCGTCGCCGCTGACGGCAGTGTGGCGCGCGCCTTGGCCTTGCTCGACGGTCCGGCGCTGGCGCTGCGCCAGCGCGTGCTCGAACTGTTGGCGCAGCTGCCGCAGCCCGATCAGCGCGCGCTGCATGCACTCGGCGACGCGCTCGGCGGCAGCGAGCCGCAGACGCTTGCTAGCTTCATGGACATGGTCAATGGCTGGCTGTCGGCGCGGCTCGAGGCTGACGCGCGCGACCTGCCGCGCATGGCCCGCGTCGCGCAAGCCTGGGACAAGGTCAACCGTGCCGCGCGCGACGTCGAGACCTATAATCTCGAACGCAAGCCGCTGGTGTTCGCGGTGTTCGGCGCGCTCGCGGAGGCGGCGCGGACTTGAAGTTTAAGTCCGACATCCTCTTCAATCCTTGCCGATCAAGAGCTGATCCGAGTCGTCCTTGAGCTGCACGCCGGACAGCCGCCGCGTTCGCATGGCGCGCAAAATATGAACGATCTTGAACCCGGCGTCGGCATAGCCGATGCCATCGGGCCGGATATTGGAGATGCAGTTGCGCTCCGCGTCCGTGGTCTGCGCGCTCGGCTGCCAGGTGAGGTAGGCGCCCATGCTGTCGGGCGCGGTCAGACCCGGCCGCTCGCCGATCAGCATCGCCACGCCATCGGCATGCAGCGCGGCGGCAACGCGATCGCCGATGGCGACGCGGCCGCGGGCGACGATCACCAGCGGCGCGATCGTGCAGCCGTCGGCGCGCAGCGCGGGCAGCACGGCGGCCAGCACAGGCGCGGCATGCGTCTGCACCGCGCGCGCCGACAAGCCGCCGCTGATGACGAAGGCTGCGTCATAGCGGCCCGCATAGGGTGTCAGCATCGCTTCGGCCTCGGGCGCCAGGCGGCGGCCGAGGTCGGGCCGCATCAGATAGTGCTGCTGGTCCACGACCGCGCTGGCGACTTCGAGCACCAGTAGGCCAAATCCGTCGACATCGGCAGCCAGACGCGCCGCGTCGAGCGGCGCATGCACGGCATCGCGCGCGCGGGCATGCGCGAGCTGGAAGTCGAGCAGCGGCCCGGTCGCCAGCGAGGCGCCGGTTCTTTTCAGCCCGATGCGCGCCGCGGTGAGCCGGCGCAGGCTGTTCCAAACTTCGATCATGGCGGCAGCAATGCACGGAACGTGCCCGGCAGATCGCGCGGGCGAATGCGGTTGGCGCTGTCGAGCAAGCCTTGCCGCTCCAGCCATGCCTCGAATTCCGGCGCGGGCTTGCGCCCGAACAGGTCGCGCATGGCGAGCGCGTCATGGAACGAGGTGCTCTGATAGCCCAGCATGATGTCGTCGGCGCCCGGCACGCCCATGACGAAATTAACGCCGCTTGCAACCAGCAACGCGAGCAGCGCGTCGGCGTCGTCCTGGTCGGCCTCGGCGTGGTTGGTGTAGCAGACGTCGACGCCCATCGGCACGCCCATCAGCTTGCCGCAGCAGTGATCCTCAAGCCCGGCGCGGGTGATCTGTTTGCCGTCGTAGAGATATTCCGGGCCGATGAAGCCCACTACGCTGTTGACCAGCAGCGGCTTGAACGCCCGCGCCACCGCGTAAGCGCGCGCTTCCAGCGTCTGCTGGTCGACGCCGTGATGCGCGTTGGCCGACAGCGCGCTGCCCTGGCCGGTCTCGAAATACATCACGTTGTCGCCGACGGGGCCGCGGCGAAGCGACAGCGCCGCTTCGCGCGCCTGCCTGAGCAGCGCGAGATCGATGCCGAAACTCTTGTTGGCGGCCTGCGTGCCCGCGATCGACTGGAACACCAGATCGACGGCTGAGCCCTTGCCGATCAGATCGAGCGTGGTGGTGACATGGGCCAGCACGCAGGACTGTGTCGGGATCTCGAGCTTGCCGATGATCTCCGCCAGCATGGACAGCAGTGTAGCGCAGCGCTCGGGACTGTCGGTCGCAGGATTGATGCCGATCACCGCGTCGCCCGAGCCGAGCAGCAGCCCGTCGAGAATGCTGGCCGCGATGCCGCGCGCGTCGTCGGTCGGATGGTTGGGCTGCAGGCGCGCCGACAGACGACCCGGCAGGCCGAGCGTGTTGCGAAACCTGGTCACCACCGAGCACTTCGCCGCCATCACCATCAAGTCCTGCAGGCGGCTGATCTTGACGACCGCCGCCGCCATTTCGGGCGTGAGGCCGGGCGCCAAGGAGGCAAGTATCTCCGTCGTCGCTTCGTCCGACAGCAGATAATCGCGCAAGCCGCCGACGGTGAGATGGCGCACGACTGCGAACGCCGCCTTGTCATGCGTGTCGATGATGAGCCGCGTCACCTCGTCGCTTTCGTAAGCGACGACGGCCTCATTCAGGAACGTGGCGAGCGGCAGATCGGCGAGCGCGAATTGCGCGGCCACCTGCTGCTCGCGACTTTCCGCCGCCAGCCCCGCCAGCGCATCGCCGCTGCGCAACGGCGTGGCCTTGGCCAGCAGATCTTTCAGATCGCCGAAGGCGTAGCGGCTGTTTGCGATGGTCGCGCGGTACATCACGGTTCCCGAAGGTTAAATCGTCGGCAAGTATATCGGTAGGCGGCGGAGGGATCGTGGGTCGAGTCGGCGATTTCGGCCCTTCCCCGGCACCGAGGATCCAGCCTATCATCCATGCAATTCATAACGACAACGACTTTGGGGGGCACATGAAAAAACTGATGATCGCGGCCGCGTTGACGCTACTGGCCGGCATCGCGTGTGCGCAGGCGCAGACCTATCCGTCGCGCCAGATCACGCTGGTGGTTCCGTTCCCGCCGGGCGGCTCAACCGACACGACCGCGCGTATCATGGCCGAACGCATGCGCGCGTCGCTCGGGCAGTCCGTCATCATCGAAAACATCGGCGGCGCCGGCGGCAGTATCGCGGTCGGCCGTGTCGCGCGCGCGGCGCCCGACGGCTATACGATCGACATCGGCCAGTGGGACACCCATGTCGGCAGCATCATCTACAAGCTGGATTACGATCTGCAGAAGGATTTCGAGCCGATCGGCCTGCTGTCGGTCAATCCGCAGCTCATGGTCGCCAAGAAAAATCTGCCGGCCGACAATTTGAAGGACTTGGTCGCCTACATGAAGGCGAACCCCGGCAAGATCAACTTCGTCAACCAGAATGCGGCGGCCCATGTGACCGGCTATACATTTGAAAAACTCACCGGTCAGAAAGTCCAGTTCATTCCCTATCGCGGCGCCGGACCGGCCATGACCGATCTGGTCTCCGGCCAGGTCGACCTGCTGGTGGTGCAAAGCGCGGTGGCGCTGCCGCAGATCAGGGGAGGCAAGATCAAGGCGATCGCCAATTTGTCGCCGCAACGCTCGGCCTCGATGCCGGACATTCCGACCGCGGACGAGACCGGCGTGCCGGGACTCTATATGTCGGGATGGTTCGGGTTCTGGGCGCCCAAGGGTACGCCGAAGCCGATCATCGCCAAGCTCAATGCCGCGATGGTCGAAGCGCTCGCCGATCCGGCCGTGCAGGCACGCTTCACCGAACTCGGCCTCGACGTCGCGCCGCGCGCGCTGCAGACGCCGGAGGGTCTCACCAAGTTCCAACAGGCCGAGATCGACAAGTGGTGGCCGATCATCAAGGCCGCCGGCATCGGCATGCAGGCGCAGTAGCCGCGTTTACGACAAGTTTACCCCGTAACACCGGTTCGACACTGCGAGTGTCCGCTTGGCGTGCTAGTTTCAGCACGTGCCCACCCCCGCGACCTGATATCGGAGAATGGACTCATGAAGCTGAAAGTGATGATTGCCGTTGCCGTCATGGCCGCCCTGCCGCTGTGCGCGCAGGCGCAGCAACCCAAAGCGCCGCAGATGCAGCAGCCGAAGGCGCCGAAAGCGACCAACGCGGATGCGCAACGCGTCGTTAAAATCATCAGCGGCGACAAGGCCAAGACGCAAGCCTACTGCGAAGTGGCCAAGCTCGGCGAGCAGATCGCGACAGCCGAGGCGAAGAAAGACAACAAGACGGCCGAGGCGCTGATGCAAAAGGCGGACGCGCTAGGGCAGAAGATCGGACCCGAATACGCCGCGCTGATGGATGGCATGGGAGACCTCGACGAAAAGTCGAAAGAGGGCCAGGCCATCGTCGCGACGCTCGAGGGCCTCGAAAAGCTGTGCCCGCAATAACGGCGCGCAACCGGTAATATTGCCGAGGCGGCGAGGGCGCTAATAGCCTCGCCGCCGGACCTTCTTGGCCGCCTTGCGGGCCGCGTAGCGGGCATCGCGGTCGGCTTTTTGCTGAGCCGCCAGCGCGGCGGCTTTTTCAGCCTCCTCAGCCGCGATCAGCGCCGCGAGTTCTTCGGCCTCGCGTTGCGCCTGCGCGGCGCGCTCGGCGGCGCGGGCGGCTTCCGCGGCCAGTTCGGCCTCGCGCACCTTCCGGGCGGCTTCGCGCTCGGCCATGCGGGCGGCACGGGCTTCGGCTATGACGATCCGCTTGAGGCGCGCCTGCTCGAGAGCAGGGTCCTGCGCTTTGGCGCGAAACTTTTCCAGCATCGCCTTTTTGACGGCGGCGGCGTTTTTCTGACGTTCGTGCAGGTCGGGACTTAGGAAGCTCAAATTGATTCTCCTGGGAGGGATAGGCGGTGCGTATATGGCCTTCCGCGACGAACTTCGCAACCTAGGGAAGTCCCGGATTCGCAGGTTTTCCCTTGCTTGCCGAGGCGGCTGGCGGTTGATACCTACTCTCTGACTCGTCATGGCCGGGCCCAAAAGGCGCGAAGCGCCGTCTTTACGCCCTAAGTCCGGCCATCCATGTCTTTAAACAAAGCCGAAAATGCCCGACAAGCAGCCCTTCTACATCACCACCGCGATCTCCTACCCGAACGGCCCGCCGCATATCGGGCACGCCTATGAGGCGATCTGCACCGACGCCATCGCGCGCTTCATGCGGCTTGACGGCTACGACGTCTATTTCCTCACCGGCACCGACGAGCACGGCCAGAAGATCCAGCAGACCGGCGCCAAGGAAGGGCTGACGCCGCATGAGCTGCTCGAGCGCAACGTGCCGCGCTTTAAGGCCATGGTCGAGCGCATGAACTGCTCGAACGACGATTTCATCCGCACCACCGAGGAGCGCCACCATCGCTCGTCGGAGGAAATCTGGCGGCGCATGGAGAAGAACGGCGACATCTATCTCGACAAATATGCCGGCTGGTATTCGGTGCGCGACGAAGCCTATTACGCCGAGGACGAAACCCATCTCAACGAGCAGAAGGTGCGCGTCTCGTCCAAAACCGGCACGCCGGTCGAATGGGTGGAGGAGGAGAGCTATTTCTTCAAGCTCTCGGCCTATCAGGACAAGCTGCTCGAACTGTTCGCGCGTCCGAACTACGTGCTGCCGAAGGAACGGCTCAACGAGGTGGCGAGCTTCGTGCGCGGCGGCTTGAAGGATCTCTCCATATCGCGCACCACCTTCGACTGGGGCATCCGCGTGCCCGGCGCCGACAATCACATCATGTATGTGTGGGTCGACGCGCTCACCAATTACATCACCGGCGTCGGCTTTCCCGACACCGAGAACGAGAAGTTCAAGCGCTACTGGCCGGCGGCGCTGCATGTGATCGGCAAGGACATCGTGCGCTTCCACGCGGTCTATTGGCCGGCCTTCCTGATGTCGGCCGGTATCGCGGTGCCGCAGCGCATTTTCTCGCACGGCTTCCTGTTCAATCGCGGAGAGAAGATGTCGAAGTCGGTCGGCAACGTGGTCGACCCGTTCACCATGACCGATGCCTATGGCGTCGATCAGTTCCGCTATTTCTTCCTGCGCGAGGTGCCGTTCGGGCAGGACGGCAATTACAGCCACGAGGCCATCGTCAACCGCATCAATGCCGATCTCGCCAACGATCTGGGCAATCTGGCGCAGCGCTCGCTGTCGATGATCGCCAAGCAGTTCGGCGGCGTGCTGCCGCAGCCTGGCGCGTTCACCGCCGAGGATAAGACGATCCTGGCCGCCGCCGACGGCATGATCGGCATTGCGCGCGAGCACATGCAGACGCAGCAGTTGCACCAGGTGCTCAACGCGGTGTGGGCGGTGGTGGCCGACGCCAACCGTTATTTCGCCAGCGAGGCGCCCTGGGCCAAGGCCAAGACCGATCCGGCGCGGCAGGGCACCATCCTGTACGTGACGGCGGAGGTGATCCGGCAAGTCGCGATCCTGGCGCAGCCGTTCGTGCCTGCGTCGGCCGGCAAACTGCTCGATCTGCTGGCGGTCGGTGCCGATGAACGTCAATTCGACAAGCTCGGTTCGCGGATCAAGCCGGGTGTCACATTGCCGGCGCCAACTGGCGTTTTCCCGCGATACGTCGAGCCGGAAGCCGAGGGCGAAGCCAAAGCCCAGCCCAAGGCGAAGCCGCCAAAATCCGCACCGAAGCCCGGCGCCTGACCATGCTGGTGGACAGCCACTGCCACCTGGATTTTCCGGATTTCGCCGCCGAGCTCGACGCGGTGGTGGAGCGAGCGCGGGCGGCCGGCATCGGACGCATGGTGACGATCTGCACGCGCGTGCGCCGGCACGCGCAGGTGCTGGCCATCGCCGAGAAATTCCCCGACGTGTTCTGCTCGGTCGGCACGCATCCGCACAACGCCCATGAGGAACTCGACATCGGCGCGGCCGAGCTGATGGCGATCGCCCAGCATCCCAAAGTGGTGGCGATCGGCGAGGCCGGCCTCGATTATCACTACGACAACAGCCCGCGCGCCGCGCAGGAGCAGGGCTTGCGCGCGCACATTGCTGTTTCACGTGAAACCGGCCTGCCGCTGGTCATCCATTCGCGCGAGGCCGATGCCGACATGGCGCGCATCTTGCGGGAAGAAACAGGGAAGGGCGCCTTCCCGGCCGTGCTGCATTGCTTCACCGGCGGGCGCGAATTGGCCTTCGCGGCCGTCGAATTGGGTCACTATGTCTCGTTCACCGGCATTCTGACCTTTAAAAACTCGCAGAATCTGCGCGATATCGCCGCCGCGCTGCCGGCCGAGCGCATTCTGGTCGAGACCGACGCGCCCTATCTGGCGCCCTTGCCGCATCGCGGCCGGCGCAACGAGCCGGCTTACGTGGTCGAGACCGCGCGTGTCTTGGCGGAAACGCGCGGAGTTTCGCCCGAAGAAATCGCGCGGCAGACGACGGCAAACTTCTTTCAATTGTTCAACAAAGTGCCGCAAACCATTCCGGCCGCTGCATGAGCCTGACCTTCACCATTCTCGGCTGCGGCTCGTCCATGGGCGTGCCGCGCGTCGCGCTCGGTTGGGGCCAATGCGACCCCAACAATCCGAAAAACCGCCGGCGGCGCTGCGCCTTATTGATTGAGCGCGCGCAGGGGCAAGGCAACGTGACGCGCGTTCTGATCGACTGCACGCCCGATCTGCGCGAGCAGTTGCTCGATGCGCAGGTCGACTGGCTTGACGGCGTGCTGATCACCCATGAGCATGCCGACCACACCCACGGCATCGACGACCTGCGGCCGCTGTTCGTGCACAAGCGCCGCCGCGTCGACATCTATCTCGACGAGGCGACCTCGCGCGCCATGCATGCCCGCTTCGGCTATTGCTTCATGACGCCGCCGGGCAGCGAATATCCGCCGATTGTAAGTGAGCACCGCCTCGAACCCGGCCGGCCGGTAACGATTAACGGGCAGGGCGGACCGATCGAGCTGCTGCCGATCCTGCAAAATCACGGCGACATCCCCTCGCTCGGCTTTCGCGTCGGCAACGTCGCCTACTCGGCCGACATCAAGGAATTGCCGCCGGAGAGCCTTGGGCTTATGGCCGGCCTCGAGGTCTGGATCGTCGACGCGCTGCGCAAGTCGCCGCATCCCAGCCACTTCAATCTCGCGGAGGCGCTGCATTGGATCGAGCGGGTCAAGCCGAAACGGGCGATCCTGACCAACCTGCATACCGACATGGATTACGCCGAGCTGTGCGCGACTTTGCCGCCCGGCATCGAGCCGGCTTACGATCGGATGCGTTTTTCCGTTGATTAAAGTGTACTGTTTGTTTCTCCAGCGATCTATCTGAAATACTTTGTCTAATTGGTCGTACGGTGCATCGGATGGGGACTTATACACAATAGGGACCATTGCATTTCCCTTATTTTGCAGGCACTTTCAGCCTGCGATTCGCTGACCAATCACAAATAGTGATTGAACCGATTGAACGTCGTGAGAGCGCAAAAACCCGACTTAGCGACGGGGCTCTCTGTCACCCGCTGCGGACCCCGCAGTTAGGAGATCGACGTTCATCGGTTTTTCCGCCTTGCGCGTCGATCTATCTAACTACGGGGCCGCTCTTCAACAGGAGAGCACCCATGACATGGGTAAACCCTCACTACCGCCTTCGCTTTGGACGCCTAGAACACGTCCGAGGCTACTGGCGATCCCTGCCGCGTCGTCGGCTAGCGCCCGGTAAGCTTTCGAATCCGCCGCGCGCGTAAACTGACGACCTTGCCTTCGGGCTTGCCGCCGGGTGGTTTTTTCTTTCGACCTCCCGGCGGTTTCTTTTTTTTCGATGCCCTTATGCTGGCGTCCATCTCTTTCGGATCGACGCCGATGAACCGTTCCAATGCCTCCCCGAACGGCATGTTGAGTTTCAGCGGCGCTTCGTTCTTGCGGGTCATGCGATCAGCGCCTTGTAGGTGAGGCGACCGTCGAGCCGGGAGATCATCTCAACGACTCGTCCGCCAGTTTCTACGGCGCGGCGATTGTAGCGCCAAGTCGCCTCTGAAATATACCGATGCAAATGTTTCGGGCTGACCCAGTGATGGATGCCGTAAATCTGGCGCTTGATGAGTGCCCATGCGCTTTCCATGCCGTTGACGTGCACGTAGCCGTTCGCACTGTATTCGCCAGCCGAGTGATTGACCGAAGCATGCCAGAACCGCTGATTGAAGCGGCTGTAGCCGGTCCATTCGTCAGTCATCAGAACGGCACCCGGCTTCACATGGGCGATGATTTCGCTCTTAACGTCTTTCAGGCTATCGACCGGGTGAGCGCGCAATTCGCCGCCGCGCTCTAGCATCCCGAACACCACGACCTTTTTGTCCTTGCCGCGCTTGTTCGCGTGTTTGTTCTTTTCCTTGCCGCCGAAAAAGCTCTCATCGGCCTCGACGATGCCGCCAAGCTGGCGATTGAAAGACTGGGTACGGGCGGCATGGCGCAGCCGGTGCATCATGAACCATGCCGTCTTTTGCGTAACGCCGATGTCCGTGGAGAGGGTGGTGCTGGCGATGCCCTTGGGGTGGTTCGTGATGATCCAGATGGCGTAAAGCCACTTTTGGAGGGGGATTTTCGAGGCCTCGAAAACCGTCCCGAAGCGCAGGGAGAATTTCATGCGGCATTCCGGGGCGGCGCATTTGAACTTGCGGCCACCCTCAAAATGGTAGAGTCGGTCACCTCCGCAATGGGGGCAAAACTCGCCATGCTTCCAGCGAATCGCCTTGAAATACTCGATGGCCGCGTCCTCATTAGGTATCGCCTGCATCATCTTGATAAGGCTTGTAAATTCAATGTTCATAATGGCCTCCTCAATCTCTAAAAACTACTATATACCCTTATTTTGTCGTGGTCAAGTATGTATATAACCCCCATCGGATGGCTATTCGATCAATTTTATGAATAACTTAGATATGCCAATGATATACATTGTCATCTTAAAGTAACGGCACCACCGAAGTCGCCCGCTTTGCCCTTCTAATAATATTCCATAATATGTCTTATGCGAATCCCGCTGCCGGGTCGCGGCCCGGGCCCGCCTTTGCTACGGTCGGCTTTTCACGCCCCATCCGAGCCCCACGCCGTGAAGCCCTCCCGAGACATTGCCCGCCTGATCGAGATCATGGCGGCGTTGCGCACGCCCGGCAGCGGCTGCCCCTGGGACCTCGAACAGGACTTCCGCAGCATCGCGCCCTATACGGTCGAGGAAGCCTACGAGGTCGCCGACGCCATCGCCCGTGGCGACCTTGGCGACCTCAAGGACGAGCTGGGCGACCTGCTGCTGCAGGTCGTCTATCACGCCCGCATGGCCGAGGAGCAAGGCGCCTTTTCGTTTGCCGATGTGGTCGAAGGTATCACCGCCAAGATGATCCGCCGGCACCCGCACGTGTTCGCCGATGCCGAGGGGCAAACGGCCGAACATGTCAAAGGCCTGTGGGAGCGCATCAAGGCGGAGGAAAAAACAGAACGCGGCGCGGCGGCGCCGGGCGGTGCGCTCTCCGGCGTGCCGGTCGCCCTGCCCGCGCTGACCCGCGCCTTGAAGCTGCAGGACAAGGCCGGCCGCGTCGGCTTCGATTGGAACGACCCGCGCGCCGTGCTGGCCAAGATCCGCGAGGAAGCCGACGAGATCGAGGCCGAACTCGACAAAGCGGGGAAGATTTGGGCGCCGATCAAGCCAAAACGGCGGCCGAGGTCGGCGATCTGCTGTTTGCGGTGGTCAACCTCGCCCGCCATCTGGGCGCCAATCCGGAAGGCATTCTGCGCGACACCAATCGCAAATTCGAGCGCCGCTTCGCATCGATCGAGCGCGCGTTGGCTGCGCGTGGCAAGTCACCGAAGGACGCCAGCCTGGCCGAGATGGATGCGCTGTGGGACGAGGCCAAGGCGGCGGAGAAGCCGTAATCTCTTCGGTGTCAGGGCCGGGCTTTTTGCTTTCTTTCCGTCTCCCACAAGGGAAACGCATTTGCCGCGCACCCTCACCCCCCGAACTTCGCCTTCAACCGCGCCGCCTTGTCGGCATCGGCGCGCACCGTCACCGCCAGCCGGCCATCCTCGCCCATCGCGCGCGCCAGCACTTCGGAATTGCGATAGAGCCAGCTCAGGCCGGCGCCGTCGGCCGGATCGAGCGACAATTCAAGCGTCAACCGGCTTTCGCCCAGGCGCGCTTCGATCGCCGCGATCAGGCGCTCTAACCCCTCGCCGCTCAAGGCCGACACCGCCACCGGCCGGCGCTCGGCCGCTTGCCGCTCGACCAGATTGAGCAGCCGCGCGCGACCTTCCGTGTCGAGCAGGTCGATCTTGTTCCAGACCTCGATCAGGCGGCGGTCGCTCGCTTCGATGCCGAGTTCGCCCAGCACCTTTTCGACGTCATGCAGTTGCGCGTCGGAATCCGCGTGCGACATGTCGCGTACGTGCAGGATGACGTCGGCCTCGATCACCTCTTCCAGCGTGGCGCGGAACGCCGCCACCAGCATGGTCGGCAGATCCGAGATGAAGCCGACCGTGTCCGACAAAATGATGCGGTTGCCGAGCGGCAGATCGATGGCGCGCAGCGTCGGATCGAGCGTGGCAAACAGCATGTCGGCCGACAGCACGCTAGCCGCGGTCATGCGGTTGAACAGCGTCGACTTGCCGGCATTGGTGTAGCCGACCAGCGCCACGATCGGATAAGGCACGCGCTTGCGGCTGTCGCGATGCAGCTTGCGGGTCTTTTTGACCTTGTCGAGTTCGCCTTCGATTTTCGCGATGCGCTCTTCGATCACGCGGCGGTCGGCTTCCAGTTGCGTTTCGCCCGGACCGCCGAGAAAACCGAAGCCGCCGCGCTGGCGTTCCAGGTGGGTCCAGGCGCGCACCAGCCGCGTCTTCTGGTAATTGAGATGGGCATGCTCGACCTGCAGCGCGCCTTCCTTCGTGCGCGCGCGCCGGCCGAAGATTTCCAGGATCAAGCCGGTGCGATCGATGACTTTCGCGTTCCAGGCTTTCTCCAGATTGCGCTGCTGCACCGGCGAGACCGGGCAATCCATCACCACGACCGAAGCCGACAGACTTTTCGTCAGCCCGGCGATCTCGTCGACCTTGCCTTTGCCGACATAGGTCGCGGGCCGGATATCGTTGAGCGTGACCAGTCCTGCTTGCACCACCTTGAGATCGATGGCGCGCGCAAGGCCGACGGCTTCCTCCAAGCGGGCTTCCGGCGAACGTGTGTCGACATGGGCGCGGCCAAGATTTGCCCGCGCCGCCGCGTGCTTGAGCCATGGTTCGATGACGATAGCGCGGCCGCTTTCCGTGCCCAAGGTCGGGCTCAGAAGGTCCGTCTGCTCATCGCGATCGCGTTGTTCCAATCAGACTTTGTCCGCGCCCGGCTCTTCGCCGCCTTCGAACAGCTGGATCGGGTGACCCGGCATGATGGTGGAGATCGCGTGCTTGTAGACGAGCTGGGAATGCCCATCCCGCCGCAGCAGCACGCAGAAATTATCGAACCAGGTCACCACGCCCTGCAATTTCACCCCGTTGACCAGGAAAATGGTGAGCGGGATTTTTGCTTTGCGGACGTGATTGAGAAAAGTGTCTTGCAGATTTTGCGCACGTTCGGCTGCCATGGCCGTGTTCCATTTTTTGCCCGCGTCTTACGCGCGAGACCTTTGTTGCCCGGGTCCTGCGCATGCGTTCCGTCCCATGCGCCCCGCCTTGCCCCACGCAGACGCGGTGGAAGGCCCAGGAGGCTGCTATTAGATGGCAGGTGGCCGCCCGGCGCAAGCACAAGTTGGCAAATACCACCTCAACCGGCTGAAATATTTCATATTTTCCCTCTAAGCGCGCCCAATCCAGGCAAATGGGCGGCTGCCGCAATACCGCCGTGCGGCGTGGACTTCGCCCGGCTGAAAATCAGCTCAATTCGGCGTGGCGGTGATAGTCGCGGCGCAATGCGGTCGCGATCAGGCCGGGCGCGCCATTGCCGATCGGCCGCCCGTCGATACTCACCACCGGCAGCACGATCTGGCTCGCCGAGGTGACGAAGGCCTCGCGCGCGGCATAGGCTTCTTGCACGGTAAACGCGCGTTCCTCGAGCTCAAGCCCCTGCGCCTTGACCACGTCGAGCACGACCGCGCGCGTGATGCCGGGCAGCACATCGTGACCGAGCGGATGGGTGATGAGCTTGCCGTCGCGGCTCACGATCCAGGCATTCGACGAGGCGCCCTCGGTGACGCGACCTTGGGCGTCCACCAGCCAGGCCTCGCGGGCGCCCTGCTCGCGCGCCGTCTGCTTGGCCAGCACGTTCGGCAACAGGGCCACCGACTTGATATCGACCCGCTGCCAGCGGATGTCGGGCACGGTGATGACGGCGATGCCGTCCGCCGCCAGTTGCTCGATACGCGCGCGATCGTTGCCGCGCGCG
Organism: Hyphomicrobiales bacterium; assembly: GCA_016185205.1. GTDB lineage: Bacteria > Pseudomonadota > Alphaproteobacteria > Rhizobiales > Xanthobacteraceae > Pseudolabrys. The sequence continues at coordinate 98,271 of JACPOA010000112.1, forward strand.
CTCACCACCACGGACGGCGGCGTGTCGGCCGGCGGAAACGCGAAATCGCGCCGCGCCACGCCGCGGGTGATCTGCAGATAGACGATGCCGTCATGGACGCGGTTGCGCCGTACGGTTTCGTGCAGCACGACCGAAAGTGCCGCTGCCGACATCGGGCGCGCCATGCCAATCTCGCGCAGGGAGCGATCGAGCCGCGCCAGATGGCGGCGCTCGTCGACCAGGAGGCCTCCCCTCACCTCGCAGACTTCATAGACGCCGTCGGCGAACTGATAGCCGCGGTCCTCGATCGAGACAGCGGCGTCGCTGAGCGGCAGATAACGGCCGTTGACATAGGCGATGCGGGACATTGGATTTATTCCTGGCGCATGATCTGATCCGAAAACCGGTGCCCACTTTTCGGGATCATGCGCTAGCCTATGCCCAGCGCCTTGAGCTTGCGATGCAGCGCCGAACGCTCCATGCCGACGAATTCGGCGGTGCGCGAAATATTGCCGCCGAAGCGGCTGATCTGCGCCACCAGATATTCGCGCTCGAACACTTCGCGCGCATCGCGTAACGGCAGCCCCATCAGGTGTTCGCCGCCGTTGCCGTTCGGCATGGCCGGCACCATCGAGCCGACGTCGGGCGGCAGCATGCTGGCATCAAGCACGACGTCCGGGTCGCCGCCGGCCAAGATCATCAGCCGCTCGACATTGTTGCGCAGCTGACGGACATTGCCCGGCCAGTTGTGCGATTGCAGCACCGCCATGGCGTCGTCGCCGATGCGTCGTTTCGACAGGCCGGTCGCCTGCGAGATCTGGTCCATGAAATAATCGACCAGCTCGGGAATATCCTCGCGCCGCTCGGACAGCGGCGGCACGCGGATCGGCACCACCGACAGGCGGTGATAGAGATCCTCGCGGAAACGCCCTTCCGCGATTTCCGTTTCAAGATTGCGCGTGGTCGACGACACGATGCGCACGTCGACGGCGATTTTGCTGCTGCCGCCGACCCGCTGGAAGGTCTGATCGACCAGCACGCGCAAGATCTTGTTCTGCGTCTCGCGCGGCAGATCGGAAACGTCGTCGATGAACAGCGTACCGCCATGCGCCTCTTCCAGCGCGCCCGGCTTGCGGCCGTCCGAGCCATTGGATTGATCGACGCCGAACAATTCGATTTCCATGCGCTCGGGCGTGATCGCGGCGGCATTGATCACGATGAAAGGCCCGTTCGCGCGTCCCGACAATTGATGCAGCGTGCGGGCGGCCAGCTCCTTGCCGGCGCCCGAGGGGCCGACGATGAGCACGCGGCTGTTGGTTGGCGCCACCCGCTCGATGGCCTGGCGCAATTGCGCGATCACCGTGGAACGCCCGATCAGCGTCGACGGCAGCGGCGCCATATGCTTGAGCTGCTTGACCTCGCGCTTGAGCCGCGAGGTTTCGAGCGCGCGCTCGGCCACCAGCACCAGCCGGTCGGCCTTGAACGGCTTCTCGATGAAATCATAGGCGCCGTGCTTGATGGCGGCGACCGCGGTCTCGATATTGCCGTGGCCGGAAATCATCACCACCGGCAGCTCGGGATGCTCGTGCTGGACGACGTCGAGCAATTGCAGGCCGTCGAGCTTGCTGCCTTGCAGCCAGATGTCGAGGAAAACCAGATGGGGCCGGCGCGTAACGATGGCGCCGAGCGCCTCGTCGCTGTTGCGCGCGGTGCGCGCGTTGTAGCCCTCGTCCTGCAGGATACCCGCCACCAGATCGCGGATATCGGCTTCATCATCGACGATCAGAATTTCACCGGACATAGTTCTACTCGTTGTCTGTCTTTTGTTTTTCGAGTTCGGCTGTTTCGGCCTTGCCGGCGGCGGCAAATCTCACGCGCACCCAGGCACCGCGCTGGCCGGGAATTTTGTCGGCGGCGTCGCGCAGCTCGATGCTGCCGCCATGGTCCTCGATGATGCGGCCGACAATGGCGAGGCCGAGCCCGGTGCCCTTTTCGCGCGTCGTGACATAGGGCTCGAGCAGCCGGCTGCGGTTTTCCGTCGGCAGGCCGATGCCGTTGTCGACCACGTCGATCACGACATCGTCGCCGTCGCGCGCGGCGTAAACATGGATCGATCCCTTGCCGAGTTCGCCCGGCGGCACCGCGGAAATCGCTTCGGTCGCGTTCTTGATGATGTTGGTGAGCGCCTGCGACAGCAGCCGGCGGTCAAAGCGGGCCGGCATCGGATCCTCGGCGATCTCGACGTCGATATCGATTTCCGAATTGCCGACGCGCATCAGAAACACCGACTGGCGCACCGTGTCGGCGACGTCGTCGGCGGCGATCACCGGCTTCGGCATGCGCGCGAAGCGGGAAAACTCGTCGACCATGCGCCGGATGTCGTCGACTTGGCGAACGATGGTGTCGGTGCATTGCGCGAACACGCCGTCGTCGCTGCCGATCAGCTTGCCGTATTTGCGCCGCAGCCGCTCGGCCGACAACTGGATGGGGGTGAGCGGATTCTTGATCTCGTGCGCGATGCGGCGTGCCACGTCGGCCCAGGCGGAGGTGCGCTGGGCGGCTACCAATTCGGTGATGTCGTCGAGCGTCACGACATAGCCGTGGTCGGATTCGCTGGATTGCTCGCTGGTCACCCGCACCGACAAATTGCGCTCGCGGCCATGGCGGCTGATGGTGACCTGATCCTGGGTGCGCGCGCCCGATTGCGCCGCCGCCATGATATCGACGAGTTCGGGAAACACCTCCGTCAAGGGACGGCCGAGCGCTTCGGCCTCGGTGCGGCCGATCAGCTTTTCGGCCGAGCGGTTGAGAATATTGACGCAGCCATTGCCGTCGACACCGATGACGCCGGCGCTGGCGCCGGCCAGCACCGCCTCGGTAAAACGCCGGCGGCTGTCGATGAGGTCGCGCGCGCGCACGATGTCGTCGCGCTGCGTGCGCAGTTCCTGCGTCATGCGGTTGAAGGTCTCGCCGAGATGCCCGAGATCGCCCTCCGACGGGCGGACCGGCACGCGCACGTACAAATTGCCGGTGGAGACGGCATTGGCCGCGCCGATCAGGCGCCGGATCGGCGCCACCAGACGGTTGGCGAAATTCAACCCGATCCAGACCGCCGACAGCAAGACGATCAGCGCGATGACGGTATACATCAGCCCGAACGCCACCTGCACGCCGATGCGGCGCGATTCGAGCGCGGCATATTCGGTCACGCTCGCGCGCGTCGCCTGCAATTGCGGAACGACGCGCGGATCGAGCAGCCGTGTCACGTAAAGATACTGGTCTTGGTATTTCTCCAGTTTGATAATCGCCGCCACGTAATTGGTGTCCGGCAACAGGACGATTTGCGGGTTATCGTCGGCGATCCGCGGCAGCGCGTCGCGCGGCGGCAGGGCGAAGGTCAGGTTGATCTTGACGTCGGCGCGCGACACCACGTTAAGATCTTTATCGATCACGATGACGGCGGCCAGCCCGCGCACCGCGGCCTGAAAGGTGAGAAACTGCGTCAGCTTGTCGGGCTCCTGGTCGAACACCGGCTTGGTGCGCGCGATGTCGAAGGCCATCACCATGATATCGGAGCGCACGATCTGGGCGTGATCGCGCAGATAGGCTTCCGCCACGATCAGCGAGTTCTCGATGGCGGCGCGCGTGCGCGTGGAAAACAGGCGGTCGAGACCGCGGTCGAGCGTCACGCTCGCAACGATGGCGACCAGGATGGCGGGCGCCGCGGCGATGATGGAGAACAGTCCGACGATGCGCACATGCAGCCGCGCCGCGGCACGCCCGCTGCGGCGGGCCTGCACCACCTGCCAGACTTCGCGCACGATGATGATCAGCAGCAGCAGCACCGTCGCGGCGTTGGCGAGCAGCAGCGAGACCACGACGTAATGGGTGGGCGAAATAGGCGTCAGGTCGGCGAGCACGACGAAGGTGAGGAAGGCCGACAGCAAAGCCAGCCCGACCGCGATCGGCCCGAGCACCCGCGTTTCGCCACGCTTCGCCGAGGGACCGGCGAGCGCAGTTTCGGCGGTGGCAGCCTGATCGACAGTCATAGGGCCCTGGGGCGGAACGCCGGCGCTCCGCGAAAAGACGGCACAAAGCAGTGGTGCCTTTCGGCACTGATGCTTTTATACAACAATGTTGCGAAAATAAGACAGTTTGCACGGCGCCAAAAAGCGAGGGTGGTTAATCCGAGGTGGCCGCCGTCATGCACCCGCGGGCCGAACTCAGCTCCCGCCGCGGAACAACTGGATATCGAGATCGCGGATCTTCTTGCGCAAGGTGTTGCGGTTGACGCCCAAGAGGTCGGCGGCGCGGATCTGGTTGCCGCGGGTGGCGGCGAGCGCGGCGGTCAGCAAGGGATATTCGATCTCGCGCAGGATGCGGTGATAGAGCCCGGCCGGCGGCAGCCCCTCATCGAACCCGGCGAAATAGGCCGTCAGGTGCCGCTCCACGGCGGCGCCGAGGCTTTCCTCAGGCCGCGGCTCTTCGCCGCCCATCGGCAGTGCCGGCTGCGCCAGTTCGGCGTCGATCACCGCGGCGGTGATGGTCTCCTGCGGATACAGCGCCGCCAGCCGCCGCGCCAGGTTCTCCAGTTCGCGCACATTGCCCGGCCAGCGATGCCGTTTCATGCGATCGAGCCCGGCCTGGTCGATCTGTTTCGCCGGCAGGCCCTCGCGCTGGGCCTGCGCAAAAAAATGCCGGATCAGGTCGGGAATGTCCTCGGTGCGCTCGCGCAACGGCGGCAACCGCAGCGGCACCACGTTGAGGCGGAAGAACAGGTCTTCGCGGAACAGGCCCTGCTGGATCAATTGCCGCAAATCCTTGTTGGTGGCGGCGACGATGCGCACGTCGCTCTTGATCGGCGTGCGGCCGCCGACCGTGGTGTATTCGCCCTGCTGCAGCACGCGCAACAGCCGCGTCTGCGCTTCCATCGGCATGTCGCCGATCTCGTCGAGGAACAGCGTGCCGCCCTCGGCCTGTTCGAAGCGGCCGGAGCTGCGCGTGTTGGCACCGGTGAAGGCACCCTTCTCGTGCCCGAACAATTCGGATTCGATCAGATCGCGCGGAATCGCCGCCATATTGATCGCGACGAAGGAGCCGGCGCGCCGCTTGCCGTAATCGTGCAGCGCCTTCGCCACCAGCTCCTTGCCGGTGCCGGATTCGCCGGAGATCATCACCGTCAAATCGGTTTGCATCAGCCGCGCCAGCACGCGGTAGATTTCCTGCATCGCGGCCGAGCGCCCGACCAGCGGAATGGCGTCGAACTCTTCGGCCTTGGCGGCCACCGGCCGCTTCTCTTTCGGCTCGGACAGCGCGCGCCCGACAATGGCGATCAACTCCTTGAGATCGAACGGCTTCGGCAGATATTCGTAAGCGCCGCGCTCGGAGGCCCTTATGGCCGTCATAAAAGTATTTTGCGCGCTCATCACGATGATCGGCAGATCGGGGCGCGCCTTGCGGATGCGCGGGATCAGATCGAAGGCGTTCTCGTCCGGCATCACCACGTCTGTGATCACCAGATCGCCGTCGCCCTGGCTGATCCAACGCCACAGCGTGGCGGCATTGCCGGTCGAGCGCACTTCGTATCCGGCGCGCGACAGAGCCTGATTGAGGACGGTGCGGATCGCGGCATCGTCGTCGGCAACCAATATGCTTCCGGTCGGCATTGTCGTTCTCACGAGCTCTGGACGGGCGGCGCATCGTCGGCCATGACGCCGTCGCCGCTGTATATGGGCATCAGCACGCGCAAGATGGTACGCCGCGGTTGCGATTCACATTCGATGATGCCGCCATGATCTCCGACGATCTTGGCCACCAGCGCCAGGCCGAGCCCGCTGCCCGACTGCTTGGTGGTGACGAAGGGATCGAACAGATGTGGCATGAGATCTTCCGGCACGCCCGGGCCGTTGTCCTTGACGCTGAATTCGAGCGGCAGCGACACCCGCGCCTTGCTGCCGGGCACCGACAGCCGCACGCCGGGGCGGAAAGCGGTGGTGAGCGTAATTTCCCCGTCGATGGAGTCTTCGCCGATCGCCTCGGCGGCGTTCTTCACCAGATTGAGAAACACCTGAATGAGCTGGTCGCGATTGGCCAGCACCGGCGGCAGCGAGGGATCATACTCCTCGACGAATTTGATGTGGCGGGCAAAACCCGACTGCGCCAGGCGTTTCACATGGTCGAGCACCACATGGATGTTGACCGGCGCGCGCCCGACCGGCCGCTCGTCGGCGAACACCTCCATGCGGTCGACCAGCTTCACGATGCGGTCGGTCTCGTCGCAGATCAGCTTGGTGAGCTGGCGATCGTCGTCGCCGGCGGATTGTTCGAGCAGCTGCGCCGCGCCGCGAATGCCCGACAACGGATTCTTGATCTCATGCGCCAGCATGGCGGCGAGCGCGATCACCGAGCGGGCGGCGCCGCGATGCGTGAGCTGGCGGTCCATCTTGTCGGCGATGGTGCGTTCCTGCAGCATGACCACCACATGATCGGGATATTCCGGCAGCGACCCGACATAGAGATCGACCAGCCGTTCGCCCGGATTGCGCGGGGTCGCCAGATCAACCTTGTATTCGTTTACCGCCGAGCCGCGCAGACGGACCTGCTCGATCAACGTGAGCAAGGGCGAGCCGAACGGCACCAGGTCGCGCAGCATGTGCCGGCGCAGCATCGGGATCGAGGCTTCGAAGAATTGCTCGGCCGCCACGTTGGCATCGGCGATCTTGCCGTCGGGCGCGATCATGATCACCGGATGCGGCAGCGCGTGCAGCATCGCATCGGCCGGGGTGTTGACGGTTGCCGAGACGGCCTGGGCGCGGCTCATGCGGCAGCCCTCCAGGCAAAGTCGTCATACGCATCGGCCAGCAGGCGGCGCGCCTGCGCCGGCTGTTCGGCGGTCAGCACGCGCGCGCGATGGCTTTTGAGCAGATCGGCCGATGCACCGGCGCTGGTCGCCGCGCAATCGAGCGCCCAGGCCAGATGCTTGCGGGCATGGCGGCGGCCGATGGTGAGGCCGTGATGTTCGATCATCTCATCGTACAGCGCATCGATCAGCGCAAGCTGCTGGGCGAGTGGCGGCGTGCCTTCGCGCACGCCCGTCGCGAGATAGCGCGCCACCTGCCCCAGAAACCACGGCCGGCCTTGTGCTGCGCGCCCGACCATCACCGCGTCGGCGCCGGAGGCGACAAGCGCGTGTGTGGCGTCGTCGAACGAGCGAATGTCGCCATTGACCACGACTGGAATGGTGACGGCCTGCTTGACCGCGCGCACCGCCGCCCAGTCGGCACCGCCGTCGAAGAACTGGCAGCGGGTGCGGCCATGCACGGCGATCATGCGCACGCCGGCATCTTGCGCGCGGCGCGCCAGCTCCGGCGCGTTGATGTTTGCCGTGTCCCAGCCGAGCCGCATCTTGAGCGTCACCGGCACGCTGACGGCGCCGACCGTGGCCTCGATCAGGCTGAGCGCGTGATCGAGATCGCGCATCAGCGCCGAACCAGAGGCGCCGTTGGTGACCTGCTTGGACGGGCAGCCCATGTTGATGTCGATGATCTGCGCGCCTTGCGCCTCGGCGATGCGGGCGCCTTCCGTCATCCAATGCGGTTCGCAGCCGGCGAGCTGCACGACCCGGATGGCGACGCCGCGCCCTTGGCTGCGGCTGCGCGCCTCGCGCTTGCCCTGGGCCAGCGCAGCACCAGCAGTCATTTCCGACACCACCAGCCCTGCCCCCAGGCGCTCGGCTAGGCGGCGGAACGGCGCGTCGGTGATTCCCGACATCGGGGCCAAAATCACGCAGTTCGGCAGCGATACCGGGCCGATCGACAGCGGAACTGCCGGAAACCGCGACGTTTCGCCCGTATTGAGCTTATTGCCTACCATTTAGGCGATCCTCTTCATTGCTCAGAGTTTAGACAATTTGACGGTAAGCGCAAGTGCTGCATTGCAATAATTTGTTGATTTTCAACGCCTCGGCTAAAGCCAATGCGCCAGCTCGGAGTGGCCTTCGCATGCCAGATGTCGCCGCCGTCATTGTCGCCGCAGGGCGGGGAACCCGCGCCACGGGCGGCGATCTGCCCAAGCAATTCCGGCGGATCGGCGGCGAAACCCTGCTGCGCCGGACGCTGGTAACGTTCGTAGAACACCGGAACGTCGGCCGCGTACAGCCGGTGATCCACCCCGAGGATGTCGCGCGCTTTCAAAGCTCGGCGGCCGGCATCGAGACCTTGCTGCCGGTCTATGGCGGCGCCACGCGGCAAGCCTCGGTGCGCGCCGGCCTCGAAGCGCTGAGCACGCGGGCGCCCGACATCGTGCTGATCCACGACGCGGCGCGACCGTTCGCCAGCGCCGAGCTGGTGGCGCGCACGATCGCCGCCACCGCCGCGACCGGCGCCGCGATCCCTGCGCTCACCGTGACCGACACGGTCAAGAGCGTCGACCGCGACGGTTTCGTCGACCAGACGCTCGACCGCAATACGTTGCGGCTGGTGCAGACGCCGCAAGGCTTCGATTTCGCCGCGCTGCTCGCCGCCCATCGCCGCGCCGCGGCGCAAGGCCGCGACGACTTCACCGACGACGCCGCGCTCGCCGAATGGGCCGGCATGAAAGTCGCGGTGTTTGCCGGCGAGCCCGGCAACATCAAGATCACCAATACGGAAGATTTCGCGCGTGCCGAGGCGATGCAGTTCGCCGCCCTCGGTGACGTGCGCACCGGCACCGGCATCGATGTGCATGCCTTCGGGCAAAGTACGGATTTTGGCGACCACGTCACGCTCGGCGGCATCCGCATCCCGCACCCGCAGGCGCTCACCGGCCATTCCGACGCCGACGTGGCGCTGCATGCGCTCACCGACGCCATTCTCGGCGCGCTGGCCGAGGGCGACATCGGCGCGCATTTTCCGCCCAGCGATGCGCAATGGCGCGGCGCTTCGTCCGACCGCTTTCTGAAGTTCGCAATTGAGCGCGTGACCACGCGCGGCGGCCGCATCGCGCATCTCGATCTCACCATCGTGTGCGAGGCGCCGCGCATCGGGCCGCAGCGCGACGCCATGCGCGCGCGCATCGCCGAGATTGCCGGCATCGATGTGAGTCGCGTGGCGGTGAAGGCGACCACCAGCGAGAAGCTCGGCTTCACCGGCCGCGGCGAAGGCATCGCGGCCTATGCCACCGCGACGGTGCGGCTGCCGTGGAGCTGACCCGATGCTCGATAAGGAAATGATCGAGGCGGCCAATGCGCTGCTCGAACTGTGCAAGCGCAAAGAGCTGACGCTGGCGACCGCGGAGTCCTGCACCGGCGGGCTGGTGGCGGCGACGCTGAGCGAAATTCCCGGCTCGTCGCTGGTGCTCGACCGCGGCTTCGTCACCTATTCGAACACGGCCAAGCAGCAGATGCTGGGCGTGACGCCCGCCACCATCGACGTCTATGGCGCGGTCAGCCGCGAATGCGCCGAGGAAATGGCCAAAGGCGCGCTCGCTCATGCCTCGGTCGATCTCGCCGTGTCGATCACCGGCATCGCCGGGCCGACCGGCGCGGTGCCCGGCAAGCCGATCGGCCTGGTGTTTTTCTGCGCCGCCTCGCGCAGCGGGCGCACGATCACGCATGACCGAAAATATGGCGATATCGGCCGCGCCAAGGTGCGGCGCGAATCCGTGCTGCAGGCGCTGGCTATGCTGCAGGAACTGGCGGAAAAAGAAGAACCGGCACCGCCGGCGGGCACGAATTAGATCGGCCGCGATCCAATTGGCGCGATCTAACCCATCTTCCGCCCATACACCTTATCGGCGCGCTGCTCGAACGCCACGGCGAATTTGCGGAACGCGGTGTCGAACATCGCCCCCATCAGCAGCGCCAGCGTGCGGCTGCGGAATTCATAGTCGATGAAGAATTCGACCTCGCAGGCGTTCTCAGCCGTTGGGCGAAACGTCCAACGGTTCTGCAACCGGCTGAACGGGCCATTGAGATATTCCACCAGGATTTTTGAATGTGGCCGGTCGAGCGTGACGCGGCTGGTGAAGGTCTCGCTGATGATCTTGTAAGCGACCGTCATGTCGGCGACCAGCACGGTGACGCCCTCGCCCTTGTCCGCGCGGCTCTTGACGCGTAGCGCGCTGCACAGCGGCACGAACAGCGGATATTTGTCGACGTCGGCCACCAGTTCGAACATGTCCGAGGCGGCGTGGCGGACGCGGCGCTTGGAGGAGAATTGCGGCATCGATCAGCGGGCGCTTTGCCGCGCCGCCTTCAGCCGTGCGAAGTCTTCGCCGGCATGATGCGAGGAGCGCGTCAGCGGCGAGGCCGCCACCATCAGGAAGCCCTTGGCATAGGCGATGGTCTTGAGCGCCTCGAACTCGTCCGGCGGCGCGAAGCGCATGACTTGCGTGTGCTTGCGGGTTGGTTGCAGATATTGCCCCAGCGTGAGGAAATCAACATTGGCCGAGCGCAGATCGTCCATCACCTGCAGCACTTCGTTGCGCTCTTCGCCAAGGCCCAGCATGATTCCCGACTTGGTGAACATCGCCGGATCGATTTCCTTCACCTGCTGCAACAGCCGCAGCGAATGGAAATAGCGCGCGCCCGGCCGCACGGTGAGATAAAGCGACGGCACGGTTTCCAGATTGTGGTTGAACACGTCGGGCTTGGCCGCGACCACGATTTCGAGCGCGCCGTCCTTGCGCAGGAAATCGGGCGTCAGCACCTCGATGGTGGTTTGCGGACAGCGCGCGCGGATGGCGCGGATGGTGTCGGCGAAATGCTGCGCGCCGCCGTCGGCGAGATCGTCGCGATCGACCGAGGTGACCACGATGTGGGCTAAGCCCAGCTTGGCGGTGGCTTCGCCGACATGCACGGGCTCGTGCGGATCGAGCGCGCCCGGCAGTCCGGTTTTGACATTGCAGAAGGCGCAGGCGCGCGTGCAGGTGTCGCCCATGATCATGAAGGTGGCGTGCTTCTTCTCCCAGCACTCGCCGATATTCGGGCAGCCGGCCTCCTCGCACACGGTGTGCAGGCCGTTGGCGCGCATGATGGCGTGCGTCTCGTTATAGCCGGCCGACACCGGCGCCTTGACGCGAATCCAGTCGGGCTTCTTCGCCAAGGGCGAATCCGGCCGGTGCGCCTTTTCCGGGTGGCGCGGACGCGGGGTGTTGAGGTCGAGGACGACCGGCATGGCTGTTACTTACGGCGGCGGCTGCGCCTCCGCAAGACAGCCATGCGGCGCGGTCGCATCAGGCCCGTCTTATCGCCCGCCAGATCAGCAGAAACACGATGGCGCCGATGGTGGCGGTGATCAGGTTGCCCCAGAAATCAGGTATGACGTGCAAGTTAAGCTTCTCAAACAGGAAGCCACCGAGGATGGCGCCGACCAGGCCGACCGCGAGATTGCCGAAAATGCCGCCGCGGCCACCCAGGATGACATGCGCGAGCCAGCCGGCGATCAGGCCGATGAAGATCCAGGCGATGATGCCCATGGTGCCCTCCTCACGTCGCCTTCGGCGGCAGCCGATTGCCCGGCGTCGAAGCGGAAATCTTCAGTTCGTCCTCGGTCATGTCGGCGCCGATATCGCCGAACAGCGGCGTCGACAGGTAACGCTCGCCGGTGTCGGGCAGCATGGCGAGAATGGTCGAACCGGGCGCCGCAGCCTTGGCAATTTCCAAAGCGCCGGCGAAGGTCGCACCGGCGGTGATGCCGACGAAGATGCCTTCCTGCTGCGCCAGCGCCTTGGCGTATTTCATCGCCTCGGGCGCGGCCACGGTGAGGATGCGATCGATCACCTTCATGTCGACCGCGTCGCCGGTGATCTTCGGGATGAAGTCGGGGCTCCAGCCCTGCATCGGGTGCGGCTTGAACGCCGGATTGGGCTTGGCCGGCGAGCCGTCCGCATTGCGCTCCTGCTTCTCGCCGCTGGTGAGCATCGGCGCATCGGCCGGCTCGCAGACGATGATCTTGGTGTCGGGCATTTCCTTCTTGAGTACGCGCGCGACGCCCTTGAGCGTACCGCCGGTGCCGAAGCCGGTGACCCAGTAATCGAGCTTCTCGCCTTTGAAGTCGTCGACGATCTCGCGCGCGGTGGTGCGCGAATGCATATCCGGATTGGCCTCGTTCTCGAACTGGCGGGTGTAGAACCAGCCATGCGTCTTGGCGAGCTCGATCGCCTTGTTGACCATGCCGAAGGCGCGCTCGGCGCCGGGCGTGAGCACCACCTTGGCACCGAGGAAGCGCATCAGTTTGCGGCGCTCGACCGAGAAGGTCTCGGCCATGGTCAGCACCAGCGGATAGCCCTTTTGCGCGCACACCATGGCGAGCCCGATGCCGGTATTGCCGGAGGTCGCCTCGACCACGGTCTGGCCCGGCTTGAGCTCGCCGGATTTCTCCGCCGCCTCGATGATGCCGAGCGCGAGGCGATCCTTGACCGAGCCGAGCGGATTAAACGCCTCGATCTTGACGAACAGATTGATGCCCTTTGGGCCCAACTTGTTGATGCGCACCACCGGCGTGTTGCCGACCGTACCCAGGATATTTTCGAACTTCGCCATTGCGTCACTCCCGTTGCACGTCATGGCCGGGCTTGTCCGGCCATCCACGCCTTTACGTCAGAAAGCAAGGCGTGGATGCCCGGCATAAAGCCGGGCATGACGATGATGGTTACATATTCAACACGCGTCCATAAGCATCGAGCACCGCTTCCTTCATCATCTCCGATAGCGTCGGATGCGGGAAGATCGTGTGCATGAGTTCTTCTTCGGTCGTTTCCAGGTTCATGGCAACCACATAGCCCTGGATCAATTCGGTCACTTCGGCGCCAACCATGTGGGCGCCCAGCAGCTGCCCGCTCTTCTTGTCGAAGATCACCTTCACTAAGCCCTGATCTTCGCCCAGCGCAATGGCCTTGCCGTTGCCGACGAAAGGAAAGCGCCCGACGCGGATGTCGATCTTTTTCTCCTTGGCGGCCTGTTCGGTGAGGCCGACGGAGGCGATCTGCGGCGCGCAATAGGTGCAGCCGGGGATCATCAGTTTGTTCATCGGGTGCGGATGCAGGCCCTTGATCGCCTCGACGCAGACCACGCCCTCGTGCTCGGCCTTGTGCGCGAGCATCGGCGGACCGGCGACGTCGCCGATGGCATAGATGCCCGGCACATTGGTCTTGCCATAGCCGTCGATCACCACGCAGCCGCGCTCGGTTTTCACGCCGAGCTTTTCCAGCCCGAGGTTTTCGATATTGCCGGTGACGCCGACCGCCGAGATGACGCGCTCGGCGGTGATCTGTTGCGTCTTGCCACCTTCCTCGATCGTCGCCGTGACGCTGTCGGCTTTCTTGTCGAGCTTGGTCACCTTCGCATTAGTGAGAATTTTAATGCCCTGCTTCTCGAAACTCTTGCGCGCGAAAGTCTGGATCTCGTGATCCTCGACCGGGAGGATTTGCGGCAACACCTCGACCACGGTTACCTCGGCGCCCATGGTGCGGTAGAACGAGGCGAACTCGATGCCGATGGCGCCGGAGCCGATCACCAGCAGCGACTTCGGAATGCTGGGCGGCACCATGGCCTCGAAATAGGTCCACACCAGTTTCTTGTCGGGCTCCAGCCCAGGCAGCACGCGCGGCCGCGCGCCGGTGGCGACGATGATGTGCTTGGCTTGATACGAGCCGGGGCCGAGCGCGCCTTTCGGCGCCTCGCTCTTGCCGGCCTTCACCGTGACCTTGCCGGGCGCGTCGATATTCGCCTCGCCCCAGATCACCTGCACCTTGTTCTTCTTGAACAGGAAGGCGATGCCGTCGGCGAGCCGCTTAGCGACGCCGCGCGAGCGCTTGACGATGGCGCCTGCGTCGAAGCCGACATTGTCGGCCTTCAGGCCGTAGTCCTTGGCGTGCTGCAAATAATGAAAAATCTCGGCCGAGCGCAGCAGCGCTTTCGTCGGGATGCACCCCCAATTGGTGCAGATGCCACCAAGATAGTCGCGTTCGACCACCGCCGTCTTGAAGCCGAGCTGCGCCGCGCGGATGGCGGTGACATAGCCGCCGGGGCCGGAGCCGATGATCAGGACGTCGAAGGAAGTTTCCGCCACGCGCCTCTCCACTTGAACCGGGTCGCAAGACCCCTCGTCTCCCACAGGGGCCAGCGCCGATCAAGTCGGTGCGGGGGACGCCCAAGCCCGCTGTACGTAGCCGAATTCCGGCATCTAATCCGTCCAAAGATAACGCTGGAGGGAGGCTAACATGCTCTTTTCTTTTGCCCGGCTAGCAGCGAGTTTCGCGGGCGTTATGATGGTAGTGCAAGCCGCAGCCGCCGGCCGCGCTACAGCGTCTTGGTCGCCGGATAGCCGGGCGCCACGATATTCTTGAAACTGATGGCCACCGTGTCCTCGATGGCGAGCGCGCCGTGCAGCACGTTCGAGGGGTGATAGCTGACTTCGCCGGGGCCGATCTCGTAGATCTCATCCCCGACCGTCATGCGCATGCGGCCGCTCACCACGTAGATCGCCTGCTCCTCCGGATGCTGGTGCGGGCGCGCGCTGTCGCCCTTGCGCCAGTTCATCTGCATGACCTCGATCGATTTGCCGCGCACCACCGGCCCGCGCGCGTCGGAATGCAGCGGTGTGACCAGATGGTCCTTGTCGGTATCAAGAGTTACGCGGGGCATGCGGGCCTCCTTCCCAATCGCGGCGATCAAGCCACCATCATCACCGGATTTTCTGCCTCACGTTTCATTGCACGATGAGCTTGAGCTCCTCGACCACCGGCCTGACCTTTGACACCTGCTCACGCAGCATCGTGCGCATCTCGGCCTGCGTGGAGCCTGCGGGCTCCGCGCCGACTTCTTCCATGCGCTGACGGGCAGCGGGATGCTTGGCGGCGAGCGCGATCTGCTCACCTAGCCGCGCAACGATCGGCTCCGGCGTCCCTGCCGGTGCGAAGAAGCCGTTCCAGCCTTGGATCTCGAGATTGGGGAAGCCAAGCTCGCGCACCGTCGGCACATCCGGCAGCGCCGCCGAACGTTTCACGCTCAGCACCGCCATGGGGCGCAGCGCGCCGGAGCGCGCGTGCTGCAATGAGCTGGACAACTGATCCCCGCCGAACTGAATGCGCCCGGACATCAATTCGAGCACCAACGGGGCCGCGCCGCGGAACGGGACGTGATCCATCTTAATGTTGGTGTCGCGCTTGAGAACTTCGCCAATATAATTCATCACGCTGCCGGGCCCGGTCGAACCGTAGAACAGCGGATCCTTCGCACTCCGCGCATAGGCGACAAATTCCTTCAAGTCCTTGACCGGCACCGACGGATGCGCGAGCAGCAGCATCGGTACATAGGCGCCGACCGAGATCGGGATGAAGTCCTTCTCAATGTCGTGGCGCGATCGTCCGACATATTGCAGCGACGACGTCGTTGTTGAGAATGTGAGATTGTGGAACAGCAGCGTGTATCCGTCGGGGGCGGCCTTGGCGACCTGATCGGCGCCGAGCGATCCGCCGGCGCCGCCGACATTCTCGACCACGAAGGTCTGCCCCATACTCTCGCTCAGGCGCTGCGCGAACAGGCGCGCCAACATATCCGTCGTGGCGCCGGCCGGGAACGGCACGACGATGCGGACGGTGCGATTGGGATAGTTCTGCGCCAGCGATGGCGCGGTCGAGCAGGCGCAAATTGCCAGTGCCGTCGCGGCAACCGCAACAGCGCGGCGCGTCGAACGCAAGTTGAATGTTCCGATGGTCATCGTCGCCCCCTGTGTTTGCCCTGTTATGCAGGGCGCCTATCTCTCCGCTTCGTTGGCGGTGATATCGCTTACACCACCATCATCACCGGATTTTCGATCAGCGCCTTGAACGCTGAAAGGAATTCCGCGCCGAGCGCGCCGTCGACGGCGCGGTGATCGGTCGACAGCGTCACCGTCATGATGGTGGCAATCGCGAGCTGGCCGTTGCGCACCACGGCGCGTTGCTCGCCGACGCCGACCGCCAGGATGGTGGCGTGCGGCGGATTGATCACCGCGGCGAAATCCTTGATGCCGTACATCCCTAAGTTCGAGATCGCGGTCGAGCCGCCCTGATATTCCTGCGGCTTGAGGTGGCGGGTGCGGGCGCGCGCGGCGTAGTCCTTCATCTCGTTGGAAATCGTCGAGAGCGACTTCGATTCGGCTTGGCGCACCACCGGCGTGATCAGCCCGCCCGGAATCGCCACCGCCACGCCGACGTCGGAATGTCGGTGGTGCAGCATGCCGCTTTCGGTCCAGGTCACATTGGCGTCGGGCACGCGTTGCAGGGCGAGCGCCAGCGCCTTGATGACGAAGTCGTTGACCGAAATCTTGTAGGCCGCCTTGCCGTCCTTGACGGGAGCTGCGGCGTTGATCTCCGCGCGCGCGGCCAGCAGCTTGCCGATGTCGCAGTCGAGCGTGAGATAGAAATGCGGAATGGTCTGCTTCGACAGCGTGAGCCGCTGCGCGATGATCTTGCGCATGCTGTCGTGCGGCACGAACTCGTAGGAGCCGTCCTCGTAGAGCGCGCGGATTTGCGCGTCGGAGGGTGTCGGCGCCATCGACGTAGCGGCCGCCGGCGCAACGCTCGGCGCGCGCAAGCCCTGGCCGGATTTCGCCGCGTCGATGTCGCGCGCGATCACGCGACCATGCGGGCCGGAGCCCTGCACGCGGGTGAGGTCGATATTGGATTCTTTTGCCAGCCGGCGCGCGAGCGGCGAGGAGAAAATGCGGTTGCTGCCGTCGGTGCGAGGTGTCGGCCCCCCACCCGGCGCGGCATTCGCCGCGCCACCCTCCCCACTGTGTGGGGAGGGATTGGAGACTGCCGCAGGCGCACTTATCCCTCCCCCCTTGGGGGAGGGTGGCGCCGCAGGCGCCGGGTGGGGGGCGCTTTGCGTTGGAGTTGCTTTTGCTGACGAAGCCGCCGCCTTCACGTCCTCGCCCTCGCCCGCCAGCACGGCGATTACCGCGTTCACCGCCACGTCCTGCGTGCCTTCCGGCACCACAATCTTGGCCAGCGTGCCCTCGTCCACCGCCTCGTATTCCATCGTCGCCTTGTCGGTCTCGATCTCGGCGATGACGTCGCCCGACTTGATCGTGTCGCCCTCCTTCTTGAGCCAACGCGCGAGATTGCCCTTCTCCATCGTGGGCGACAGCGCGGGCATGAGGATGTTGGTGGGCATGACGCTACCGGTAACAAACGGCTTTCGCCGCCGCGACCACTTCGGCGACCGAGGGCAGCGCCAGCTTTTCGAGATTGGCGGCGTAGGGCATTGGCACGTCCTTGCCGGAGACGCGCGCCACCGGCGCATCGAGATAATCGAAGGCCTTTTCCATGATGCGGGCGGCAATCTCGGCGCCGACGCCGGACTGCGCCCAGCCTTCCTCGACGGTGACGGCGCGGCCGGTCTTCTGCACCGAGGCGATGATGGTGTCGGTATCCATCGGCTTGAGCGTGCGCAGGTCGATCACTTCCGCCGCGATGCCGTCTTTCGACAGCTCCTCGGCGGCCTTCAGCGCATAGTCCATGCCCATCGACCAGGCCACGATGGTCACGTCGTTGCCGGCGCGCACGATCTTGGCCTTGCCGATCGGCAACACAAAATCGTCGAGCTTGGGCACCGGCGAGGAATGACCGTAGAGAATTTCGTTTTCCAGGAAAATCACCGGATTGGGATCGCGGATCGCGGCCTTGAGCAGGCCCTTGGCGTCGGCCGCATTCGAGGGCGCGATCACCTTCAGGCCGGGAATGTGCGAGAACCAGGCCGAATAATCCTGGCTGTGCTGGGCGGCGACGCGCGCGGCCACGCCGTTCGGTCCGCGGAATACAATCGAGCAACCCATCTGCCCGCCCGACATATACAGCGTCTTGGCCGCCGAATTGATCAGCTGGTCCATCGCCTGCATGGCGAAATTGAAGGTCATGAATTCGACGATGGGCTTCAAGCCGGCGAGCGCGGCGCCGACGCCTAAACCGGCAAAGCCATGCTCGGTGATCGGCGTGTCGATGACGCGCTTGCCGCCGAACTCCTGCAGCAGACCTTGCGTAACCTTGTAGGCGCCCTGATATTCGGCGACCTCCTCGCCCATCACGAATACGTCGGTGTCGCGCCGCATTTCCTCGGCCATGGCGTCGCGCAGCGCTTCGCGCATGGTCATGCTCATCATCTCGGTGCCGTCCGGGATATCGGGATCGGCGGCGGCCTGCGGCGCCGGCGCATCGGGTGCTTTTGATTGCCCGCCCTCGCCCTTCGAGACGCCCGCCTTCGCTGAAGCTTCGGCGGGCGTCTCGAAGGATGCGGCGAGCTTGGCGTTCTTGATGTCAGACGCCTTCTCGCCCTCGCTCAGGATCACCGCGATCGGCGTGTTCACCGCCACATCGGCGGTGCCGGCGGGAATGAGGATTTTTCCGAGCGTGCCCTCGTCCGCCGCTTCCACCTCCATGGTGGCCTTGTCGGTCTCGATCTCGGCAATGATGTCACCCGACTTGACGCTATCGCCTTCCTTCTTGAGCCACTTCGACAGGTTGCCCTTCTCCATCGTGGGTGACAGCGCGGGCATGAGTACTTCGATCGGCATGGGCGCTATAATTCTCTAACGATAAATATCTGTGTAGAGTTCGGACACGTCCGGCTCCGGATCGTGGGTGGCGAATTCGGCCGCGTCGTTGATCAGATCGCGCACGGCGGCATCGATCTTCTTCAAGCCGTCCTCGTTGGCGAATTTCTTCTCCAGGATGCGATGGCGCGCCATGTCGATCGGATCGTGCATGGTGCGCACCTTGTCGACTTCCTCGCGCGTGCGGTATTTCGCCGGGTCCGACATCGAGTGGCCGCGATAGCGGTAGGTCAGCATTTCCAGAATGAAGGGACCCTTGCCGGCGCGGCACCAGGCGGCGGCCTTGTCGCCGGCCGCCTTCACCGCGCGCACGTCCATGCCGTCGACCTGCTCGCCCGGAATATTGAACGACAGTCCGCGCCGCGACAGGTTCACTTCCGCCGAGGCGCGCGTGATCTCGGTGCCCATGGCGTAGCGGTTGTTCTCTATCACGTAGATCACCGGCAGCTTCCAGAGCGAGGCCATGTTGAAGCTCTCGTAGACCTGGCCCTGATTGGCGGCGCCATCGCCGAAATAAGTCAGCGTGATCCTGTCGTTGCCGCGGTATTGATTGGCAAAGGCCAAGCCGGTGCCAATCGGCACCTGCGCGCCGACGATGCCGTGGCCACCGAAGAAACCCTTGTCGACGCTGAACATGTGCATCGAGCCGCCTTTGCCCTTGGAATAGCCATGGGCGCGGCCGGTCAATTCCGCCATCACACCCTTGGCGTCCATGCCGCAGGCCAGCATGTGGCCGTGATCGCGATAGCCGGTGATGACCTGGTCGCCGTCCTTGAGCACCATCTGCATGCCGACCACGACGGCTTCCTGGCCGATATAGAGGTGGCAGAAGCCGCCGATCAGCCCCATGCCGTACATCTGCCCGGCCTTCTCCTCGAAGCGGCGGATGGTCAGCATGCTGCGATAGGCGGAAAGATCCTGCTCCTTGCTGAAATCGGGCACGGCTAAGCTGGCCGGTTCCTTGGCGTTGGCGTTCGGATTTTTCTGGGCGACCGCCATTGGTGCTCCTGGAAGTCAGGCAAGAATATCGGAGGGCCTTGTCTCCCAATAGCTTAAATCGTCCGGGGGCGGAAGCGCGAGGCCGCCGCGCGGAATTGCGCAAAACACGCCGAAATTGGCTGAAAATTACCGGCCGAGCGGTGGATAACAGTGACCCGCTAACGCGGGTGCAGCAGCAGGGTCAGGTCGCGCGGGTCGACATAGCCGATCAGCGCGCGGGCGCGCTCGTCCAGCATGTCGGGATCGAGCCGCTCGGAGCGCAGCAGCGCCACCCGCCGCTCCCACAGGGCGCGCTCGGCCTTGAGGCCCTTGAGTTCCTGCTGCATGGCCGCCAGCTGCTGGTCGAGGTCGGCTTGCGCGCGCAGGCCATGATTGCCGGTAAAGGCATTGACGCCGAAATAGCCGACGAACAGCGCGGCGAAAATATAAAGACCGAGGACGGTCAGGACGGTGCGGCGACGCCGATGGGAAACCATGACGTCGCACCATGCGGGAATCGCGTTAAGGTGTCTTTAACGTCGCAGGACGCGCGGCGTGCCCTCAAGCAGGGCGCATGATCTTATCCGAAAACCGGTTCCCACTTTTCGGGATCATGCGCTACCGCCTCGCCTTCAACGCCTCCCGCCCGGCAAATTTCGCCTGCGCACCCAGCTCCTGCTCGATGCGCAGCAGCTGATTGTATTTCGCGATGCGGTCGGAGCGCGCCAGCGAGCCGGTCTTGATCTGCCCGCAATTGGTGGCGACGGCGAGATCGGCGATGGTGGAATCTTCCGTCTCGCCGGAGCGGTGCGACATCACCGCGGTGTAGCCGGCCTTATGCGCCATCTCGACGGCGGCCAGCGTCTCGGTCAGCGTGCCGATCTGGTTGACCTTGACCAGGATCGAATTGGCGATGCCGTCCTTGATGCCTTTGCCCAGCCGCGTCACGTTGGTGACGAACACATCGTCGCCCACGAGCTGAACTTTATCGCCGATCAGATCGGTGACGATCTTCCAGCCTTCCCAATCGTCCTCCGACATGCCGTCCTCGATCGAAACGATGGGATAGCGCGCGGCGAGATCGGCGAGATATTTCGCCTGCTCTTGTTTTGAGCGGGTCTTGCCCTCACCTTCGTAGACGTAAGCGCCGTTCTTGAAGAATTCGGTGGCGGCGCAATCGAGCGCCAGCATCACGTCGCCGCCCGGCTTGTAGCCGGCCTTCTCGATCGCCTGCATGACGAAATCGAGCGCGGCCTCCGCCGACTTGAGATTAGGCGCAAAGCCGCCCTCGTCGCCGACATTGGTGTTCAGCCCGGCCGATTTGAGCTGGCCCTTCAGCGTCTGGAAGATTTCGGCGCCGGCACGCAGGGCCTCGGCGAAAGTCGGCGCGCCCGCCGGCATGATCATGAATTCCTGGAAGTCGATCGGATTGTCGGCATGCACGCCGCCGTTGACGATATTCATCATCGGCAGCGGCAGCACGCGCGCGGCGGTGCCGCCGACATAGCGGTAAAGCGGCGCCTGGCTGGCATCGGCCGCGGCTTTTGCCACGGCGAGCGACACGCCGAGGATGGCATTGGCGCCGAGCCGGGCCTTGTTCGGCGTGCCGTCGAGCGAAACAAGCGTCTCGTCGATCTTGGCCTGCGCCTCGGCCTCCATGCCGCCGAGCGCGTCGAAGATTTCGTCATTGACCGCATCGACCGCCTTGGTCACGCCCTTGCCGCCGTAGCGCTTCTTGTCGCCGTCGCGCAACTCGACCGCCTCATGCGCGCCGGTGGAGGCGCCCGAGGGCACCGCGGCGCGGCCCCGCGAGCCGTCTTCCAGAAGGACATCGACTTCGACGGTGGGATTGCCGCGGCTGTCGAGGATTTCGCGGCCGACGATATCGATGATGGCGGTCATGGGGATTTCCGGCGTTGGCCTATTAATGGGCGCATGATCTTACCGAAAACCGGTTCCCACTTTTCGGGATCATGCGCTGCGCGCTTCTACAGGATCGAGGACCCTCTTGTCATCTGGCCGCCAAAACATGCAATAAAGCCGGATGGCAAGAAAACCTACCAGAACCCCGCTACAACTTGGCCGCCCGAGCCCGCTTCCCCCCTCGCCCGATCAGGCGGTATTGGACCGGGTCGCCAATCCGCATGCCGACACCAATTACGTGGCGCGCTTTACCGCGCCGGAATTCACGACGCTGTGCCCGATCACCGGCCAGCCCGATTTCGCGCATCTGGTCATCGACTATGTGCCGGGACGTTTCCTGGTCGAGTCGAAGTCGCTCAAGCTCTACCTCAACAGTTTCCGCAATCACGGCGCCTTCCACGAGGACTGCACCGTCGCCATCGGCAAGAAACTCAACGCGTTGCTCGAGCCGAAATGGCTGCGCATCGGCGGCTACTGGTATCCGCGCGGCGGCATGCCGATCGACGTGTTCTGGCAGGCCGGCAAACTGCCGAAGGACGTCTGGGTGCCCGACCAGGGCGTGGCGCCCTATCGCGGGCGCGGCTAATTCACTTCTTGCCTGCGCAAGCGCAAGGCGCAAATCCAGCCGGCCGCCGTCAGCAGCACCGAACCGGTCAGCAGCACCGGAACAATTCCGACGCTGCCGAGCCCGAGGCCATAGACCACCGGCCCTGCCGCCTGACCGAGAAAGAAGAAAAACGAATGCGCCGCGGCCGCCGAGCCGCGCGCCGCCGGCGCCAGTTCGGTGACGTAGACTTGCACGCAGCCGTGCAACAGATAGAAGCCGAAGCCGAGCAAGATGAAATTGACGAACTCGACCTGCCAGGGCGCGCGCAGCGCGATCACGATCAGGCAGAACGCCATGACCATGCCGCCCGTCGCCATCAAGCGCCGCTCCCCGACGAAAGCCAGCAGCCGCCCTACCATCAGCGTGTAAATGACACCGCCGATACCGAAACCCGCGAGCACGATGCCGGCGATGGAGGCGCGCATCTCGCCGGTGGATTGCAGCAGGCCCGCCATGTAGGGAAACACGCCGAACAGACAGACCGCTTCGACGAACACCGCGCCGAAACAGAACTTCGCCATCGGATTGCTGAAGATCGCGCGATAGTTCGGAATGAACGTCGTTAGATCGAAGCGGCCGGCGGGCTCCTGCATGCCGCGGAATCCGGGGATGGCAACCGCCAGCGCGATCAGGTCGATGGCGCCGGTGGTCAGGAACACGCCGCGCCAGCCGACCAGATCGCCGATCACGCCGGCGCCGGACGCGCCCAACAGATTGCCGCTCATCGCCGCGAACAGCAGCTTGCCGATCGCGATCTGGCGCTCCCCTACCGATACGCGATCGCCGACAACTGCCAATGCAATTGGGAATATGCCGCCGGCGGTGATCCCGGCCAGCACGCGCAGCGCCATCAGCGTCTCGAAATTCGTCGCCAGTCCGCAGGCGAGCGTGGCGAGGCCGCAGATCAGCATGCAAATCATAATCAGCCGCGCCTTGCTGAACATGTCGGCGAGCGCGCCGAGCACGGGCTGGATCAGCGCGTAAGGCAGCGTGAAGCCGGTCGACAGCAAGGCCGCGGTCGCCGGCGTCACGTTCAAGCCTTGCGCGATCTGCGGGATGACCGGATCGACCGAGCGCATGAACAGCGTCGTCGCAAACACAACGAACGCCATGAGGTTGAGGACGCGTCCCATGCGATCCGAAACGCGAGCGATCAACGTTTGGCCAGCCGGTCGAATTCGACCAGCGTGCGCAACAGCGGCTCCATCTCCTTCAGCGGCATCATGTTGGGGCCGTCGGAGGGCGCCTTGTCCGGATCCTGGTGCGTCTCGATGAACACGGCCGAGACGCCGACGGCGACCGCCGCGCGCGCCAGCACCGGAACGAATTCGCGCTCGCCGCCCGAAGAGGTGCCCTGCCCGCCCGGCTGCTGCACCGAATGGGTGGCGTCGAAGATCACCGGCGCTTGCAAACGCTTGAGGATCGGCAGCGCACGCATGTCGGAGACCAGCGTGTTGTAGCCGAACGACACGCCGCGCTCGGTCACCAGCACGTTGCGGTTACCCGCCGCGGTAATTTTGGCAACCACATTCTGCATGTCCCAGGGCGCCAGGAACTGGCCCTTCTTCACGTTGATGACGCGGCCGGTCTTGGCGGCAGCCACCAGCAGATCGGTCTGTCGGCAGAGGAAGGCGGGAATCTGCAACACGTCGACCACTTGCGCCACGCGCGCGCATTGCGCGGCGTCGTGCACGTCGGTGAGAACGGGGAGTTTCAGCGTGTCTCGTATTTCGGCAAAGATGGGCAGCGCCGCATCGAGCCCGATGCCGCGGGCGGACTTGGCCGAAGTGCGGTTGGCCTTGTCGAACGAGGTCTTGTAGACGAGCCCGATGCCGACGCGGCCGGCGATCTCTTTGAGCGCTGCCGCCATTTCCAGCGCATGCGCCCGGCTTTCCAACTGGCACGGGCCGGCAATCAGCGCCAGCGGCAAGGCATTGCCGAAGCGGACGGTGCCGATCGTGACGGTGGCGTTAGGGGTCTGATCCAAGACTCTCGTCCTCGCGCGGCGCGACCATGAAACGGGGAAAGCCCCCGGTCAACGGGATGGCTCAAATACCAGCATCGCACCCATGGCCGACCGCTGCCCGGCGGCCAACGTACGACCCGAAAATCGCAGGGCCGCCAGCCGCGCGCCAGCAGAGGCATCCGGCGCGGGTAGCCCAAAGCGGCGCTCAAACGCGGCCGGTGTCGTCAGTTCGATGGCCCCACGCGGCAAATCGATCGTAAAGCCGTCGCCGGTGTCGCGCGCGCTTAGGGCGCCGGTAAAGGCCAATAGGAAGTCGCGATGCCGCGCCGGCTCCTTGGCCACCGCGATGACGCCGGCAACGCTCTCAACGCCATTGGCATGGTTCTGGAACGCCGGGTTCCAGAAATTTTTCGGAAAATGCTGCCGGCAGGTGGAGAAATGGATGTTGGGCGCCAGCCTGTCTTCGGCAAACGCAAGCGAGAAGCCGACCTTAACCGCCGAGCCGTCAGGCCGTTTGCCTTCGCGCTCGAACTGCATAACGTCGGAGCCGGCAATGCCGGTCGCGCCGAACGCGGCCGCATCGGCGTGCGCGTCCTGCGATTCCAGAATCAACATCGACAACCCATCCCCGCGTTCGATGAAGTCGCGGTTATAGGCTGCAAACAAAATCGAAAAACCATCGCTGCCCAGTTTGTCCGGTTCGGCCAGCGTCAGCAGTTCGATGAAAAAGCCCGGCAGCTGCACGATATGATTATGCGTGCCCCAGGGATGGCGATTGCGCGCGCCCACCGTGAAGCCGAAACGGCGATAAAGTTCGGCGGCCGCGTCAAGATCGCGCACGGCATGGACGATATGATCGAGGCCGCGGGGCATGAGCTACTTCTTATGATTAAGCGTGGAAAAATAAATTACACCAGCCGGCTCTGATCGACCGCCGCGCCGATGAACGATGAAAACAGCGGATGCGGCTCGAACGGCCGCGATTTCAACTCGGGGTGAAACTGCACGCCGATGAACCAAGGGTGATCCTCGTATTCGATGATCTCCGGCAGGATGCCGTCCGGCGACATGCCGGAGAAGCGCATGCCGCGCTGCTCAAGGCGTCCCTTGTAGCCGGTGTTGACCTCGTAGCGGTGGCGGTGGCGCTCGGAAATTTCCGTTTTGCCGTAAATCTGCGCGACCCGGCTGCCGCGCGCGAGCGTCGCCGCATAGGCCCCGAGCCGCATGGTGCCGCCGAGATCGCCGCTTTCGCTGCGCCGCTGCAATTCGTTGCCCTTGAGCCATTCGGTCATCAGGCCGACCACCGGTTCGCTGGTCGGTCCGAATTCGGTCGAGTTGGCCTGCTCGATGCCGCACAGATTGCGCGCGGCTTCCAGCACCGCCATCTGCATGCCGAAGCAGATGCCGAAATAGGGCACGCTGCGTTCGCGCGCGAACTGCGCCGCCTTGATCTTGCCTTCGGCGCCGCGCTGGCCGAAGCCGCCCGGCACCAGGATGCCGTTGACGTGCTCCAGGAACGGCGCCGGGTCCTCGTTCTCGAACACTTCCGACTCGATCCAGTCGAGATTGACCTTGACCTTGTTGGCGATGCCGCCGTGCGAGAGCGCCTCGATCAGCGATTTGTAAGCGTCCTTCATGCCGGTGTATTTGCCGACAATGGCGATGGTGACGTCGCCTTCCGGATTGCGCACGCGCTCGTTGATGAGATGCCAGCGCGCCAGATCGGGCGGTGCCTGCGGATCGAGGCCGAACGCCTCGAGCACTTCGCGGTCGAGACCGGCCGCGTGATAGGCCTCCGGCACGGCATAGATGTTGTCGACGTCGCGCGCTTCGATCACCGCGCTTTCGCGCACGTTGCAGAACAGGCCGAGCTTGCGCCGCTCGCCTTCGGGGATCGGGCGATCGGTGCGACACAGCAAAATATCGGGCTGAATGCCGATCGAACGCAGCTCCTTGACCGAATGCTGCGTCGGCTTGGTCTTCAGTTCGCCCGCGCTGGAGATGAACGGCAGCAGCGTGAGATGGATATAGACCGCATGGTGGCGCGGCAGGTCATTGCCCAGTTGCCGGATCGCCTCAAAGAACGGCAGGCCCTCGATATCGCCGACCGTGCCGCCGATCTCGCACAGCACGAAGTCGAAGCCGTCATTGCCGTCGCGGATGAAATCCTTGATGGCGTTGGTGACGTGCGGGATCACCTGGATGGTGGCGCCGAGATAGTCGCCGCGCCGTTCCTTGGCTAGGATGTCCTGATAGATGCGGCCGGTGGTGATGTTGTCCTGCCGTGTCGCCGGGCGGCCGGTGAAGCGCTCGTAATGGCCGAGGTCGAGATCGGTCTCGGCACCGTCGTCGGTGACGAACACCTCGCCGTGCTGGTAGGGCGACATCGTGCCGGGGTCGACGTTGAGATAGGGGTCGAGCTTGCGGAGCCGGACTTTATAGCCACGCGCTTGCAGCAGCGCGCCGAGCGCCGCCGATGCGAGACCCTTACCCAGTGAGGAGACCACACCGCCGGTGATGAAGATGTACCGCGCCATGGGGCCTAACCTGTAATCCCCGCGAATCGATTCGACGAGCGCGAAAAGCGCGTGGCCGCCTTGCGCCTGTGTGTGGATAGAGAAAAATTTGTATAATCAGATGCTTGTGTCGTTGTTTTCAGGTTCTGACTGAGTAGCGCCGGCACGATTTTCCACTCCACACTTGACCTATAACGCCGAAGGGCCGGTTTCCCGGCCCCTCGTTGAGGTTTGTCACTTCGACTGCGGCACCTGCGGTCCCGAAGGGGCCGTAGGGGCGCCCTGCAATTGGTTGAGCAGCCCGCCCCCACCGCTGCTGAGCGGCGGCGGTGCGCCGGGCACACTCGGTACGGTGGGTGCGCTCTGGCCGCCCTGGATGATCGAACTCGGCTTGCGGTTGAGCCCGGCCAGGATCGAGAGCATCAGGCTGGTCACGAAGAACAGGCCGGCCAGGACCGCAGTCGCGCGCGTGAGAACATTGGCGGTGCCGCGGCTGGTCATGAAACCGCCACCGCCGCCACCACCGATACCGAGCCCGCCACCCTCGGAGCGCTGCAGCAGCACCACGCCGATCAAGGCGAGCACCAACATCAGGTGGATGACAATGATCACATGCTGCATGAGGCTAAATCCGTTTAAACCAAGCCGGTCCGGGCTCTCGGCCCAGGGCCACGCCGCTCATATAGGAATTCGCCGCGGTCTCTACACGATACTTAAGGTGTTTTCCACCCCTCGCCAGCTAGCGGTAAACCGCCGCAATACCGAGGAAATCCTCGGCTTTCAGGCTGGCGCCGCCGACCAGGGCGCCGTTCACATGGGGTATGCCGAGCAGTTCCCTGGCGTTCGAGGGCTTCACCGAGCCGCCATAGAGGATGCGGACCTGGCCGCCTGGCGCGCCATAGCGCTCGGTCAGCCGCTGGCGGACAAAGGCATGCACGTCCGCCACATCGGCCGGGGTCGGCGTCAGGCCGGTGCCGATCGCCCAGACCGGCTCATAAGCGATCACCAGATCGGCGGCGGTAGCACCGTCGGGCAGCGAACCGTCGAGCTGGCGGCCGACGACCGCGAGAGTCTGTCCGGCTTCGCGCTCGGCGCGCTGCTCGCCGACGCAGACGATTGCCGTCAATCCCGCTCGCCGCGCGGCCAGCGCCTTGGCGCGCACCAGGGCGTCGGTCTCGTGATGGTCGGTGCGACGCTCGGAGTGGCCGACGATGACGGCCTTGGCGCCGGCATCGGCCAACATCTCGGCGGCGATGTCGCCGGTATGGGCGCCGGAGGACTCGGCGTGGCAGTCCTGCCCGCCGATCGTCAGGGCCGAGCCGCACGTGGCTAACGCGAAACTCGCAATGAGGGTGGCCGGCGGACACACCATCAGATCGGCCTTGGCTATCAGTGCGGCCGCGCCGGCAGCCATCTTCGCCAGATCGCCGGCCGAACCGGTGAGCCCATTCATCTTCCAATTGCCCGCCACCAGCGGCGTCAAGTTGCCTGCCATCTTATCGTCCTTTTCCGCGTGCGGTTACCAGACCCGCAAGCGCTACGCCAGTGCGGGCCGGCCGAAAGCCGATCCTTCTTGAGTTGCAGGGAGTTGGACCGCTCCCTATAAGGGCGCGACCACCCTTCATTCGGACTTTACTGTCACCCGGGAAGAACGCAGCCCATGCTCCGCGGCATTCACAAAGCCACCTCGAACTGGTTCGGCAAGGCCATCTTGTCGGTCGTTATGGGCCTGCTGGTCGTCAGCTTCGCGATCTGGGGCATCGGCGACATTTTCCGCGGTTTCGGGCGCAACGCGGTGGCCAAGATCGGCAACACCGAAATTTCGATCGAGCAGTTCCGCCAATTGTACACCGACCGCCTGCAGCAGATCGGACGCCAGGCTGGACGGGCGATCACGCCCGACCAGGCGCGTGGGCTCGGCCTCGACCGACAACTGCTCAGCCAGATCGTCGCCGAGACCACACTCGATGAGCATTCGCGCAAGCTGCGCCTCGGTCTTTCCGATGCCGAGATCTCGCGCCGCATCACCAGCGATCCGAGTTTCCGCGGCGCCAACGGCCAATTCGACCGCGCGCGCTTCGAGCAGCTCATCCGCAATGCCGGTTTCACCGAACCCCGCTTCGTCGACCAGCAGCGGCGCGAGACTTTGCGCCGACAGATCGCGCAAAGCATCATCGGCGAAATGAAAGTGCCGACCACCGCGCTGTCTGCGATCAATCAATACCAGAACGAGAAGCGCAGTATCGAATATCTGGCGCTGACGCCAGCGCAGGCCGGCGATATTCCGGCAGCGACCCCGGAAGGGCTGAGCAAATATTTCGGCGAGCGCAAGATTTTGTTCCGCGCGCCGGAATATCGCAAGATCACGCTGCTCTCACTGACGCCGGCCGACATCGCCAAGCCCGATGCGGTGTCCGATGCCGACGCCAAGGCCTACTACGAGCAGCACAAGAACAGCTACGGCACGCCTGAGCGCCGCGAGCTGCGACAGATCGTGTTTCCCAACGCGCAGGACGCCGCCAGCGCGAGCGAGCGCATCGCCAAAGGCCTGAGCTTTGCCGATTTGGCCAAGGAGCGCGGCTTGAAGGACACCGATATCGATGTCGGCATGGTCACGAAATCCGACATCATCGATGCGGCGGTCGCCGACGCCGCCTTCGCGCTCAAGGCGGGCGAGATCAGCGCGCCAATCAAAGGCAGCTTCGGCACGGTGCTGCTGCAGGTGGGCAAGGTCGAGCCGGGTTCGCAGAAAACCTATGAAGAGGTCGCGAGCCAGATCAAACGCGAGCAAGCCGAGGTGCGCGCCCGGTCCGAACTCAACAATTTGCGCGACAAGATCGAGGACGAACGTGCCGGTGGCTCCACTTTGGCCGAAACCGCCAAGAAACTTGGGCTCAAATCCCTCACCATTGAGGCGATCGATCGTTCCGGCCGCGCTCCTGACGGCAAATTGGTCGCCGACCTGCCGAGGACGCCGGACGTGATCAGCGTGGCCTTCGGCAGCGATGTCGGGGTCGACAGCGAGGCGCTGCAACTGCCGAATAACGGTTTGCTCTGGTACGATGTCACCGGCATCACGCCCTCGCGCGAGCGCACGCTCGAGGAAGTGAAAGATCAGCTCGCGACACGCTGGCGCGACGACGAGATCGCCACTCGGCTGCTGGCCAAGGCCGACGACATGCTCGGCAAGCTCAAGGCCGGCGGCGCGCTATCGCAGGTCGCGAGCGAGGCCGGCCTCAAGCTCGAGAGCGCCAGCGGCTTGCAGCGCGGCAAGCCGGCCGGCTTTGTGCCGGCCAAGGTGGTCGACGCCGTGTTCAAGGTCGCCAAGGGCGCGCCCGGCAGCTCCGAGGGCGAGACGCAGACCCAGCGGTTCGTATTCCGCGTCACCGAGGTGATCGCCCCGCCGCTCGATGCCAATTCGCCGGAAGCCAAGCAGCTGACCACGAGCCTGCAGAACGCCTTCGCCGACGACATCATCGGCGAATATATCCTGCGGATCGAAAACGATTACGGTGTCAACATCAACCAGCAGGCGTTGAACCAGGTGATCGGCGGCGGCACCGCCAATCGGTAACTGGCGCATGATCCCGAAAAGCTTGCCCCCGGACTTGATCCGGGGGTGGAAAAATCGGTTTCCCGCCTTCGCGAAGCCCGCTTCGGCGGGCTAAGGAAGGTCGGACAAGATCATGCGCAAACAAAATATGCAGATCGAGCCGTCGGAAAGCGCATTCGCGGAAACCTACGGCCGCGGTCAGGCGCAGGTGGTGTGGACGACGCTGGTCGCCGACCTGGAGACGCCGGTGTCGGCGTTCCTCAAGCTCGGCGGGGCTAAGCCGATGAGCTTTCTGCTGGAGTCGGTGGAAGGCGGCGCAGTGCGCGGGCGCTATTCGATCATCGGGCTCGATCCGGATCTGATCTGGCGTGCGCAGGGCGCGAAGGCTGAAGTCAACGCAAACGCCCGCGCCAAGCCCGACGCCTTCACGCCATGCGGCGAGCCGCCACTCGCGGCGCTGCGTTCGCTGATCGCCGAAAGCCGCATTTCCTTGCCGGAAAATCTGCCGCCGATGGCGGCCGGCGTGTTCGGCTATCTCGGCTACGACATGGTGCGGCTGATGGAGGAATTGCCGCCGCCCAATGCGGACCCGATCGGCATTCCCGATGCGGTGCTGGTGCGTCCGACCATCATTGTCGTGTTCGACGCGGTGAAGGATGCGATCACCGTGGTGACGCCGGTGCGCCCCAAGCGCGGCGTCGACGCCAAGGCGGCGCTCACCCGCGCGATCGAGCGGCTGGCCGGCATTGTCGAAAGCCTCGATCGTCCGCTCGACAAGTCCTTGGTCGAATACGACGCCGGCCCGCTCGACGTGCCGCCAAAATCCAACACCTCGGCCGCCGACTACAAGGCGATGGTGGCCAAGGCCAAGGACTACATCGCCGCCGGTGACGCCTTCCAGATCGTGCTGGCGCAACGTTTCGAGGCGCCGTTTACGCTGCCGCCGTTCTCGCTCTATCGCGCGCTACGGCGGACCAATCCGTCGCCCTATCTCTATTTCCTCGACTTTGGCGGTTTCGCGGTGGCCGGCTCCAGCCCGGAAATCCTCGTCAAGGTTGCCGGCGACACCGTCACCATCCGTCCGATCGCCGGCACGCGCGCGCGCGGGTTGACGCCGCACGAGGACAAGGCGCTGGAAGCGGAACTACTGGCCGATCCGAAGGAACGCGCCGAGCATCTGATGCTGCTCGATCTCGGCCGCAACGATGTCGGCCGCGTCGCCCAGATCGGCACAGTTAGCGTCACCGATCAGTTCTTCGTCGAGCGCTACAGCCACGTCATGCACATCGTCTCCAACGTCGAGGGCAAACTGCGGCCCGACCGCGACGCGCTCGACGCGCTGGCCGCCGGATTTCCCGCCGGCACCGTGTCGGGCGCGCCCAAGGTGCGCGCCATGCAGATCATCGACGAGTTGGAGAAGGAAAAGCGCGGGCTCTATGCCGGCTGCGTCGGCTATTTCTCCGCTGCCGGCGAGATGGACACTTGCATCGTGCTGCGCACCGCGCTGGTGAAGGACGGCAAGATGTATGTGCAGGCCGGCGCCGGCATCGTCGCCGACAGCAATCCCGAGCTTGAGCAGCAGGAATGCGTCAATAAGGCGAAGGCCTTGTTCCGTGCCGCCGAGGAAGCGCGCCGCTTCGCCAGCGCCGCCAAGCGCGGGCAGTGACCTATTCGACCTCGATGATCATCGTCAGCCCGCCCGCGCCCTTTATCTCCACATTGTTGTTCTTGGTATGGTGCGGGATGTGGCAGTGCACGAGCCACTTGCCCGGCCGCCGCGCGGTCCAGATCACGTCGTAACGCTGACCGGGAGCGACACCCACCGTGT
Organism: Hyphomicrobiales bacterium; assembly: GCA_016185205.1. Lineage (GTDB taxonomy): Bacteria > Pseudomonadota > Alphaproteobacteria > Rhizobiales > Xanthobacteraceae > Pseudolabrys. The sequence goes on from JACPOA010000112.1 coordinate 130,193, forward strand.
CGGCAAGATATCGCGCGCTCGCCGCAAGCGTCTCGCCGTCGACCGCCACCACCTCGAATGGACCGCCGTGAACATGCATCGGATGGGTGAAATTGTTATGCGAACCGATGAAGCGTAGCTTCACGGTCTGTCCGACCTTCATCCGGATCGTGTCAGTGGAGGGATACGCCTTGCCGTTGATCGTGAAGAAGTTCGGCAATCCGCCTTCCATGATCATTGCGGGATAGGTCAGCCACTCGCGCTTGAGCCATTCCTGCAATTGAATTGTGTACTCCATGTCGGCACGCGGCGCCCCGGCCGGGTCGCGCGGATCGATGATGAGCGCTCCATATAGCCCGAATGCCTGCTGGCGATCGGAGTCCGCATGCGTATGGTAGAAATAGGTGCCTGTCTGACCGACCTCGAATTCGTAGACATAGGTCCCGCCCGGGAGCACCGGGGGCTGCGTGATTTCCGAGGGGCCGTCCATCTCATTCGGCAGAATCATGCCGTGCCAATGGATGGTGGTCTTCTCTGACAGGCTGTTCTTGAAATTGATGCGGATGCGATCGCCCTGCGTCACGCGGATGCGCGGGCCCGGTACCTGCCGGTTATAGGCGTAGGCCTCGACGGTCTCGTTCGGCAAAATATTCCAGCGGATGACCGATGCTTCGAGATCGAACACCTTCACGCCGTTTTCGATACGCGGTTCGAGCGGCTGGTCGCCGCGCGCGCCGGCAGGCGCCACGTAGGAGACGTAGCGCGGCAGAATCGCCGCCATATCGCGCATGGATTCCGCTGGCGTATTAAAATCCATGATCATGCCCTTGGGCATGATGATGCCGCCTACATCCTTCGCACCCAGACCGAGATTCACGTAGAAGCCGGGCACGATCATGCCGGCCGCCAGCAGAACGCCTGTGACTCCCGCCATTGCCAACTGTTGCGGCCTGGTCGGCGCCCAGGCAGGCGGTAACTCCATCTGACCGTGCTGATCGTGAAGTCCGTGCCCACGCTGCTTCGGGCTTGATGGCGCATGTTTCGGAGCGCCATGTTTGCCGGGCCGGCGATTACGCACGGTCATCAAGCCGTGCTTGAGCCTTACGCTCACCATCCACACGTTGAACGCATAGGCGACCGCGAAGCCGACGATGACGCCGAGCGACATCACGCCCCAGAAAACCAGCGCGGCGGGGTCCATAGCGCGCATGTCTCGCCCCATCATGAGCAGGCTCATGGTGGGTGCCATGGCGGCCATCATGGAGTTCATGCTGATCAACTCGGGAACGAAAGTGCGGCGTACGTTCTCCCAATAGGTGCCGCCCATCATCCGCTTCATGAACAGCGACTGAAAGACGAAGAGGCCGAAGGTGAAACCAGCGACATATTCAACAATGAGGTCGATTGCCATCGGCCAGCCCAGCAACGCGGTGAAGGCTGCGGCGAGAATGATCCCGGTGGCGTCACCGGCGACGCAATGGATCGTGCTGCCGATACCCTGCTTCCAAAGCGGCGAGACGAATTCCTCATGCGTGCCAGGCCGCGGCTCCTTGTCGGCGAGCACGTAGAGCAGCAGTCCAATCGGCCCCATATAGAGCGTGATCAGAACGAAGCCCCACTTCATCACCGTCGCTTCGGGATTGTTGCGGAATTGGTCGACCGCAACATAGATCGTCGACGCCGCTGCAAGCACGAACCATGCAACGAGGACGTAATCGATCGGTTGGATAAACATGCAGCGGTGCTCGCGGGGTTTAGAGCAAAAACCATCGTGAACAGCATTGGTTCCAGACGGTAAGGGCTCGCTTGACCCCTGCCCGGTGCGCGTCTAAGACCTTGCGGCAGCAGCAAAAACATGATCGTTTTGATCGACAATTACGACAGCTTCACCTTCAACCTGGTCCATTACCTGGGCGGGCTGGGGGCGGACGTCGTCGTGCATCGCAACGACAAGATTTCCGTGGCCGACGTGATGGCCTTGGAACCGGACGCGATCGTGCTATCGCCTGGCCCCTGCACGCCGAACGAGGCCGGCATCTGCCTCGACCTCATCGGCAAGGCGGCCTCCACCAATCCGAGCATTCCCATTTTGGGCGTCTGCCTCGGCCATCAGGCGATCGGGCAAGCCTTTGGCGGCAAAGTGGTGCGTGCGCCGGCGCCGGTGCACGGCAAAGTGTCGGACATCCGCCACACCGGCACCGGCGTGTTCCGCGGCATCAACGGGCCGCTCAAGGCGACGCGCTATCATTCGCTGATGGTGAACCGCGCCGGCATGCCCAGCGCGCTTACCGTCAATGCCGAGACCGACGACCGTCTGGTGATGGGTCTGATGCATGCGAGCCTGCCGGTGCACGGCGTGCAATTCCATCCCGAGAGCATCGCCTCCGAGCACGGCCATCTGATGCTGAAGAATTTCCTCGATCTCGCCGCCGCCTGGAACGCAGCAAACGGTCGGCGCTCGAGCGCCGCGGCGGCGCGCGCGCCCGCACAAAAATCTCCCGAACATTTGGCCGGTTGAGGCGCTGTCCATGGCCGACGATTTCAAAGCGCTCATCGCCAAGGTCGCGACCGGCGCGACGCTCAGCCGCGAAGAGGCCGCCAACGCCTTCGACCGCATGATGTCGGGCGAAGCCACGCCCTCGCAGATGGGTGGTTTGTTGATGGCGTTGCGCGTGCGCGGCGAATCCGTCGATGAGATCACCGGCGCGGTCACCATCATGCGCGCCAAGATGTTGGGCGTGAAAGCGCCACCCGATGCCATCGATATCGTCGGCACCGGCGGCGATGCCTCCGGCTCGTTCAACATCTCGACCTGCGCGGCCTTCATCGCTGCCGGCGCCGGGGTGCCGGTCGCCAAGCACGGCAACCGCGCGTTGTCGTCGAAGTCGGGCGCCGCGGATGTTCTACAAGCGCTCGGTGTCAAGATCGATCTCAACGCCGAACAAGTCGGTCGCTGCATCCGCGAAGCCGGCATCGGTTTCATGTTCGCGCCCGCGCATCATCCAGCCATGAAGAATGTCGGGCCGACCCGCGTCGAGCTCGGCACCCGCACTATCTTCAATCTGCTCGGGCCGCTGTCGAACCCGGCGAGCGTGAAACGACAGATGATCGGCACTTTTTCCAAGCACTGGATCGAGCCGATGGCGCAGGTGCTGGGCAATCTCGGCTCCGAATGCGTCTGGGTGGTGCATGGCTCCGACGGCCTCGATGAGATCACCACCGCCGGTGCCACCAGCGTGGCCGCGCTGGAGAACGGCAAGGTGCGCACCTTCGAGGTCAGCCCCGAGGATGCCGGTCTGCCGCGCGCCAAGCCCGAGGCATTGCGCGGCGGCGATGCCGAGCATAATGCCAAGGCGCTGCTCGACGTGCTCAAGGGCAAAGCCGGTGCGTTCCGCGATGTGTCGGTGCTCAACGCCGCGGCCGCGCTGATCGTCGCCGGCAAGGCCGAGGATCTGAAAGCCGGCGCCGCGCTCGCCGCCAAATCGATCGACAGCGGCGAAGCCGAAGGCCGGCTCGACCGACTGATCGCGGTGTCCAACGCCGTGGAGATCTGACGTGTCGGATATCCTCGCCAAGATCGAAAAATACAAACGCGAGGAAGTCGCCGAGGCCAAGCGCGCGCGCCCGTTGGCAGTGCTCGAAGCCGCAGCGAAAGCCGCTCCGCCACCGCGCGGTTTCGTCGCCGCGATTGAGCGCCGTATTGTGAGCGGCAATCATGCGCTGATCGCCGAGATCAAGAAGGCGAGCCCGTCGAAGGGGCTGATCCGTTCTGACTTTGATCCGCCCAAGCTGGCCAAGGCCTATGAGGCCGGCGGCGCCACTTGCCTGTCGGTGCTGACCGATGCGCCCTCGTTCCAGGGCCGGCCGGAGTTTCTCAGCGCTGCGCGCGACGCCTGTGCCCTGCCCGCGCTGCGCAAGGATTTCATCTACGAGCCTTACCAAGTGGTGGAATCGCGCGCGCTCGGCGCCGATTGCATTCTGATCATCATGGCGGCGCTCGGCGACGCGGCGGCGAAGGTGATCGAAGATACAGCCTTTGCCTATAACATGGACGTGCTGGTTGAAGTTCATCAAGAAGATGAGCTTGAGCGCGCACTCAAGCTCAATTCGCGTCTCATCGGCATCAACAATCGCGACCTGCGCACATTCGAAACCTCACTGGCGGTAAGCGAGAAGCTGGCACCGAAGATCCCGGGCGAGTGCATCGTGGTCGCCGAAAGCGGCCTCAACACGCCGGCCGACCTCGCCCGGCTCTCACGCGTCGGCATTGCCACCTTCCTGGTGGGCGAAAGCCTGATGCGGCAGGCCGACGTCACCGCGGCGACCCGCGCCCTGCTTGCGCGCACATCACGCGCGGCGGCGGAGTGAGCCATGGCGCGCGGCAAAAAAATCGTCGCTCGGCCCAAGAAAAAGGCGAAGCCTTCATACTCCAATGCCGAGCTCACGCATATCGATGCGCGCGGCCAGGCGCGCATGGTCGACGTCTCCGCCAAGAGCACCACCGAACGGCTGGCGGTCGCGGAAGGCAAAGTGATCATGCGCAAGGAGACGCTCGATCTGGTGCTCGCCGGCAATGCGCTGAAGGGCGACGTGCTGGGCGCCGCAAGGCTCGCCGGCATCATGGCGGCCAAGCGCACGCATTCGCTGATTCCGCTCTGCCATCCGCTGCCGATTACCAAGGTCGAGATCGACATTAATCCTGAGCATTCGCTGCCCGGATTTCTGGTGCAGGCCACCGTGAAGGTGACCGGCCAGACCGGCGTCGAGATGGAGGCGCTCACGGCGGTGTCGATCGCGTGCCTGACCATCTACGACATGGTCAAGGCGGTCGAGCGCGGCATGCGCATCGAGGGCATTCGACTGCTGCAGAAAAGTGGCGGCAAGTCCGGCGACTATAGAGCGGAGAGCTAATCTTGGCCCTCATGCCGGTCACCGAAGCGTTGCAACGCGTGCTGGCCGGCGCGCGCGCGCTGCCGTCGGAAACCGTGGCGCTCAACGACGCGCTCGGTCGCGTGCTGACGCAGGACGTGATGGCGCTGCGCTCGCAGCCGCCGGCGGCGGTCTCCGCCATGGACGGCTATGCGGTGCGCTCAGCCGACGTCGGCCAGGCGCCGGTCACGCTCAAGCTGATCGGCGAAGTCGCCGCCGGCCACCCGTTCGACGGCAAGGTCGGCGCCGGCGAGGCCGCCCGCATCTTCACCGGCGGCATGATGCCGGAGGGCGCCGATACCGTGGTGATCCAGGAACTCGCGGCGCGCGACGGCAACACCGTCACATTCCAGAATCCGACCGCCAAGGGCCGCAATGTGCGCGGCCAAGGCATCGACTTCGCCAAGGGCCAGGTCCTGCTGCGCCAGGGCCACCGCCTCACCGGTCGCGACTTGATGCTCGCCGCCGCCATGAACCACCCGCGGCTCTCCGTGCACCGCCGGCCCAAGCTGGCGGTACTCGGAACCGGCGATGAACTGGTGGCACCCGGAAGTCAGCCCGGTCCGGGCGAGATCGTCTATTCCAACGGCTTTGCCTTGATCGCCATGGCACGCAGCGAGGGCGCCGAGGTGAGCGATCTCGGCATCGCCCGCGACCGCGTCGAGGACATCGCGGCGGCGGTCCGCCGCGCGCGCGACTGGGGTGCCGATATTCTGCTGACCACCGGCGGCGCCTCGGTCGGCGAGCACGACCTGGTGCAAAAGGCGCTGGCCACCGAAGGGCTCGACCTGTCGTTCTGGCGGGTAGCGCTACGGCCCGGCAAGCCGATGATGCACGGCGCACTGGGCGGCATGCAGGTCCTGGGCGTGCCGGGCAACCCGGTGTCGTCCTATGTCTGCGCCTTCCTGTTCCTGGTGCCCCTGATCCGCCGCCTTGCCGGCCGCGCCGATATCGACCACCCGACCGAGGCCGCCCGGCTCGGCTGCGACCTGCCGGCCAATGACGAGCGGGCCGACTACCTGCGGGCGACGCTCACACCCGACCCGGACGGCCCAATAGCGACCTCGCTGCCGTCACAGGACAGTTCCCTGATGGAACCCCTGGCCAAAGCCGACTGCCTGGTGATTCGGCCGCCTCATGCGCCGGCGGCGGGCACCGGTTCACCCTGTGTCATCCTTAAGCTAGGCCTGTAGCGGCCTTTCGACTTTTTCACTTCAAATTAAATGGTTGCAGAACACATATCGAACAGATAGTGTTCGTTCATGATTTGTTTCTGGCCGGTTGCCCTTCTGGCCCGGCGGACGGGGAGAGATAGATGCTGACCCGCAAGCAGTTCGAGCTCCTGCGCTTCATCCACGAGCGGCTGACCGAAGCCGGCGTGCCGCCCTCCTTCGACGAAATGAAGGACGCCCTCGACCTGCGCTCCAAGTCGGGCATTCACCGGCTGATCACCGCCCTGGAAGAGCGCGGCTTCATCCGCCGGCTGCCCAACCGGGCGCGCGCCATCGAGGTCATCAAGCTGCCCGACTCGGTCGCCCATGGCATCAGCGGCGGCCGCTCGCGCGGTTTCAGGCCGAGCGTGATCGAGGGCGACCTCGGGCGCGTGCGGGCCGCTTCCGACGCTTCCGAGAACGAAGACAGCACCCGCTCGATCGCGGTACCGGTCATGGGCCGCATCGCCGCCGGCACGCCGATCGAGGCGATCCAGACCCGCAGCCATGTCATCAACATGCCGCCCGACCTATTGTCGGCCGGCGAGCACTTCGCGCTCGAAGTGCGCGGCGACAGCATGATCGAGGCCGGCATCCTCGACGGCGATATCGCGCTGATCCGCAAATCCGAGGCGGCCGAGACCGGCGATATCGTGGTTGCGCTGATCGACGACGAGGAAGCCACACTCAAGCGCTTCCGCCGTCGCGGCGCCTCGATCGCGCTCGAGCCGGCCAATCCGGCCTATGAGGTGCGCATCCTGCCGCCCAACCGCGTCCGCATCCAGGGCAAGCTCGCCGGGTTGTTCAGGCGCTACTAATCCCCGATTTCGAGGTCGTCCGTTCGCGGCGTCGCATCGCGTGTGGCCGGCCGCGTGGGCGCCTGCACGGCCTCGGCAGGCTCACGCAATCCTCGCGCCCAGGGCCGTTCATAGCCGGGCGGACGCGCGACACTTTGCTCGAAGCGCTCGCCGATCCAGCGCAGCGCCATGGCGCCATTGGCGCGCCAGGCCTTGCGGTCGATCAGCAGCGCGGCACAGTCGCCCGGCGCCTCGCGCGCGCTGACCACCACGGCGGCGCGCGCGCAATCCTCCACGAAGGCTTCCGCCGACAGGGCAAACGCCACCAGCCGCCCGTCGGCGAGCTTCGCCGTGCAACCCACGGCATCGCAGCGCACGCCGTCACGCAGGCCGGCGTCCTTCACGCCGCGGGCATCGCCATCGGCGGCGAGCCATTCCTTGACCGCGAAGGTATCGCGGCCGGCGTGCAGCACCGACAGCTGTCCGGCCGGGCCGCGCAAGGCCGCCACCTGGCCGTCGCCCGCCACCAGCACGTCGGGCCGCGGCGTCAGCACCGCCCACAGGCTCGCCGCCACCGCCAGCACCGCCCCGCTCCAGCGCAACGGCGAACGCAGCAGGCACAGCAGCAGCAGTCCGGCGGTGCAGAGCAACAGCGGTCCGGTGCCGAAGGCCTGGATGCGGCCGACCGCGCCCGGCAGGCTGGTCACCCACAACGCCACGAAGATCATCCAGTCGATGCCGTCGCCCATCAGCTTCCAGAACAGCGCATCGAAGCCGAACGGCATCGCCAGCACGCCGAGAATGCCCATCGGCATCACCCAGGCGGACACCACCGGCATCGCCAGCAGATTGGCGATCACGCCGTAGGGCGCCAGCCGATGGAAGTGAAAGGCGGCATAGGGCGTGGTCGCAAGGCCGGCGACCAGCGAGGCTAGGATCAGCCCGGCGATCTCGCGCCCACCCCACAGCGCCACGCGCGCGCCGAGCGATGAATCGGCATCGGCGCGCCACGGCAGACCGTATTGATAGGCCGCGATCAAAGCGAGCGTCGCCGCAAACGACATCTGGAAGCTCGGATGCACGACCGATTCCGGCGCCAGCAGTAGCACGCCGATGGCAGCGACCGTGAGCGTACGGAAGGTGATGGCCGGCCGGTCGACCATGACACCGATCAGCACGATTGCGATCATGATGAAGGAGCGTTGCGTCGCGACCTCGGCGCCCGACAGCAGAAGATAGAAGGCGGCGGCAATGAGCGCGCCCCCCGCCGCCCATTTCTTGATCGGCCGGCGCGTGGCGAGCGACGGGATCAACGCCAACACCGCGCGGATGAAGAAGAACACGATGCCGGCCACCACCGCCATGTGATAGCCGGAGATCGACAGCACATGCGCGAGGCTCGAGATGTACATGGCATCGTTGACCGGCGTCGAAATCGCGTCGCGTTTTCCCGTGATCAGCGCCGAGGCGATGGATCCCTGGTCGCCCGGCACCACGGCGCGGATGCGCTTGTCGATGGCCTCGCGCAGGCCGTCGATGAACGAGGCGTAGCGCAGCCACAGGCCGGGCGCGACCGGCGGCGCCACGGTCTTGATGGCGCCGAGCGCGTAGCCGGACGCGCCGATGCGCTGGAAATACATGTCGCGCGCGAAGTCGTAGCCGCCGGGCCGCAACGGTGCGAGCGGCGGCGACAGATGCGCCTTCAGCTCGACGAAGCTGCCGACCGGTGGCGCCGTGCCCTTGCGCACCGCCACGCGGATGCGATCGGGCGCCTCCGCGACCCGCCGCGCAGTTTCGAATCGGTGCACGCGGATGACGACGCGGTCGCTGCGCGCGCGCTCCTCGCGGATTTCGACGAAACCGGCGACCTGCACGCTCGAGACTGGCTGCTGCAACACTGGATGCGCGATGCGCACGGTCTTCAGCGTCGCTACCGCAAATCCGGCGGCGATGGCGGCGCAACCGAGCGCGAGCGCAAAGCCGAAGACGCGTCGGCGCGCCATGAAGGCGACCACGATGCCGGCAAGCGCCAAGCCCGCGGCCGCCCAGGCGGCCGGTTCGCGGTCGGCGGTGAAATAGCCGACGATGCCGAAGCCGAAGGCGACCGGCAGCCAGGGCACCAGCCGGCCGGGCGCCACTTCGGCCACCGCCCATTCCGACAACAGGCGGCGCAGCCGGGCGGCCCAATCCATGAAGCTCGCCGGCAGCGACACGGCGGCACGCCGGCGCGCAGCATCGATATCCCAGGCTTTGGCGCGTGTTTTGTCGTTCTGGGCCATGGCGCGGCGCCCCCGACGCTCACGCAACCTGACCTCAGGTTATCTCAGCCATAGGTTGTGAATAGAGGAACGGTTGTGAACGACCACAGTCCGTCGCCGGGTCAGCCGGCCGCCTTGTCCTTGGCCTGATCCTTCGCCCAAGTGTCGCGCAGGCCGATGGTGCGGATGAAAACCGCCCGTTCCGGCGTCGACTCGCGGTCGCGGCAGAAATAGCCCTGGCGCTCGAACTGCACCGGCACCCCGATTTCGGCATCAGCCAAAGCCGGTTCCAGCCGCGCGCCGCTCAGCATTTCGAGCGAATTCGGATTGAGATCGGCCGCGAAGCCCTCGCCGCCGCTCGGGTCCGGCTTGCTGAACAGCGGATGATAGAGCCGCACCTCGGCCGGCACCGAATGCACCGCCGACACCCAGTGGATGGTCGCCTTCACCTTGCGGCCGTCCGGCGCGTTGCCGCCCTTGGTGGCCGGATCGTAGCTGCAACGCAGCTCGATGACCTCGCCCGCCGCGTTCTTCACCACCTCGCGGCAGGTGATGAAGTAGGCGTAGCGCAGCCGCACCTCGCGGCCGGGTGACATGCGGAAGAATTTCTTTTCCGGATTCTCCATGAAATCTTCTTGCTCGATGAACAGCTCGCGCGTGAATTTGATCTTGCGCGAGCCGGCCGCCGGATCGTCCGGGTGATTGATGGCGTCCAGCTCCTCGACCTGCCCTTCCGGATAATTCTCGATCACGACTTTGAGCGGGCGCAGCACCGCCATGCGCCGTAGCGCGGTCTTGTTGAGCGCTTCTCGCACCGAGAATTCGAACATGCCGGCATCGACCACGCTGTTGGCCTTGGCGACGCCGATGCGCTTGACGAAATCGCGTAGCGCGGCCGGCGGCACACCGCGCCGGCGCAGGCCCGCCAGCGTCGGCATGCGCGGATCGTCCCAGCCGCTGACATGGCCGTCCTGCACGAGCTTGGTCAGCACGCGCTTGGACAGCACGGTATAGGTCAGGTTCAGCCGCGCGAATTCATACTGATGCGGCCGCGCCGGCACATTCAGATTGGCGATGAACCAGTCGTAGAGCGGCCGGTGGTCCTCGAACTCCAGCGTGCAGATCGAATGCGTGATGCCTTCGATGGCATCGGACTGGCCGTGCGCGAAATCGTAGCTCGGATAAATCTTCCAGGCCGTGCCGGTGCGCGGATGTTCGGCATCCAAAATCCGGTACAGCACCGGGTCGCGCAAATTGATGTTGCCCGACGCCATGTCGATCTTGGCGCGCAGCACGCGCGCGCCATTGGGAAACTCGCCGGCCTTCATGCGGCGGAACAAATCGAGGTTCTCCTCCACGCCGCGCTCGCGGAACGGCGAGTTCTTGCCCGGCTCGGTCAGCGTGCCGCGATTGTGCCGGATATCGTCCTGGCTCTGGTCGTCGACATAGGCCTTGCCAGAGCGGATCAGGTCTTCCGCCCAATTGTACAGCCGCTCGAAATAGTCGGAGGCGTGATAGAGATGTTTGCCCCAGTCGAAGCCGAGCCAGCGCACGTCGCGCTCGATGGCGTCGATATATTCCTGCTCTTCCTTGGTGGGGTTGGTATCGTCGAAGCGCAAATGGCAGCGGCCGCCGAATTCCTCGGCGATGCCGAAATTCAGGCAGATCGACTTGGCATGGCCGATATGGAGATAGCCGTTCGGCTCGGGCGGAAAGCGGGTGACCACCTGCTGCACGCGTCCGGCGTCGAGATCGGCCTTGACGATGTCGCGGATGAAATCGCGGCCGGCTTCCGCTGTAGCCGCTTCCCCGCTTGATTTATCGTCCTTCGCCATGTTTCCTCAGTTTCACGTGAAACCCAATGATGCGGCCTATGCCACCCCGCCGTTCACGGCGGGCTATCCCATGACGTGCCGCTCGGCTCAATGTCAATTGCGCTGTCACCTTTCAATATAATTGTGGTACACGGCGCGCGATGAACGAGCCTGTCGTCACCCGTTTTGCGCCGTCCCCCACCGGCTTCCTGCATATCGGCGGCGGGCGCACCGCGCTGTTCAACTGGCTCTATGCGCGCGCCCGCGGCGGCAAGATGCTGCTGCGAATCGAGGACACCGACCGCGAGCGTTCCACCGCCGCCGCCATCGCCGCCATCATCGACGGGCTCTCCTGGCTCGGGCTCACCTGGGACGGTGAGATCGTGTTCCAGTTCCAGCGCGCGGCCCGCCACCGCCAGATCGCCGAGCAGCTGCTCGCCGAGGGCAAGGCCTATCGCTGCTACGCCAGCCCCGAGGAGCTCACCGCCATGCGCGAGGCGGCGCGCCGCGAGGGCCGCTCCAAGCTCTATGACGGACGCTGGCGCGACCGCGACCCGTCCGAGGCGCCACCCGGCGTCAAGCCGGTGATCCGCCTCAAAGCCCCGCAGACCGGCGAGACCGTCATCGAAGACCAGGTGCAGGGCCGCGTGGTCTGGCAGAATTCCGACCTCGACGACCTGGTGCTGCTGCGCTCGGATGGCAACCCGACCTACATGCTGGCGGTGGTGGTGGACGACCACGACATGGGCGTCACCCATATCATCCGCGGCGACGACCACCTGACCAATGGCGCCCGCCAGAAGCACATCTACGACGCGCTCGGCTGGAATGTGCCGATCATGGCGCATATCCCCCTCATTCATGGGCCGGATGGCTCCAAGCTGTCCAAGCGCCACGGGGCGCTGGGCGTCGATGCCTACCGCGCCATGGGCTACCTGCCTTCGGCCATGCGCAACTACCTCGTCCGCCTCGGCTGGGCCCATGGCAACCAGGAAATCTTCACCACCGAGGAGATGGTGGCGGCCTTCGACCTGCCCGCCATCGGCCGCTCGCCGGCGCGCTTCGACTTCGCCAAGCTCGAAAGCCTCAACGGCCACTACATCCGGGCCACCGACGACGCCGAGCTGATCGCCACCCTGGAACAGCTGCTGCCGCATATCGCCGGCGGTGAGGTACTCGCCAGCCGGATGACGCCGGCGCTGCGCGCCAAGCTGCAAGTGGCCATGCCGGCCTTAAAGGAGCGCGCGAAGACCCTGATCGAGCTGTTCGAGGCCTCGCGCTTCCTATGGGCGAGCCGCCCGCTCGATATCAACGAGGCGGCCAAGGCCGTGCTCGCCCCGGAGGCAAAGGCGGTCATCGGCGCGCTGTTGCCGGAACTCGACGCCGTGACCGACTGGACCGCCAGCGCGATCGAGGCAGTGGTGCGCCCCCATGCCGAGCGGGTCGGCCTCAAGCTCGGCGCCGTGGCGCAGCCGCTGCGGGCGGCGCTCACCGGGCGAACCACCTCGCCGCCGATCTTCGATGTGCTCGCCGTGCTCGGCCGCGAGGAGAGCCTGGCGCGCCTGCGGGATCAGGCCGCCGACCGCCCAGCACCCTAGATATTTGCTCCAGATCAATGACGGGAGCCATGCCTCTATGACACGCAGGATCGTTGTTTTCGCTATCTTGCAGGGCACATTTGGATGGGCTACCCAAACTGCGGTCGGAACCGTGAACGCCTGAGCGGCGGCGCGCGCTCCTGGCCAGCCTAATCCTCAGCGTGCTGCTCGTCGCCAATTCGAGGGGTTGACCATGGACGCCAAGACCGACAAGAAATCCGGATCCGTCACCGTCGGCAATAAGAACTGGGATTACCCGATTTATAGCGGCACGATCGGCCCGGACGTGCTCGACATCTCCAAGCTCTACGGCGATGCCGGCATGTTCACCTACGATCCCGGCTTCACCTCGACGGCGAGCTGCGAATCCAAGATCACCTATATCGACGGCGACGAGGGCGTCCTGCTCTACCGCGGTTACCCGATCGACCAACTGGCCGAGCACGGCGACTTCCTGGAGACCTGCTACCTGCTGCTGTACGGCGAACTGCCGACGCCCTCGCAAAAGCACGATTTCGACTACCGCGTCACGCGCCACACCATGGTGCACGAGCAGATGGCCCGCTTCTTCCAGGGCTTCCGGCGCGACGCGCATCCAATGGCGGTGATGACCGGCTGCATCGGCGCGCTGTCGGCGTTCTATCACGACTCCACCGACATCTCGGACCCGCATCAGCGCATGATCGCCTCGATCCGCATGATCGCGAAAGTGCCGACGCTCGCCGCCATGGCCTACAAATATTCGATCGGCCAGCCGTTCATCTATCCGAAGAACGACCTCGACTATTCGACCAATTTCCTGCGCATGTGCTACGCGGTGCCGACCGAGGACTACAAGCCGAACCCGGTACTGGCGCGTGCCATGGACCGCATCTTCATCCTGCACGCCGACCACGAGCAGAACGCCTCGACCTCGACGGTGCGGCTCGCCGGCTCCTCGGGCGCCAATCCGTTCGCCTGCATCGCCGCCGGCTGCGCCTGCCTGTGGGGTCCGGCGCATGGCGGCGCCAACGAAGCGGCGCTCAACATGCTGCGCGAGATCGGCACCGTCGACCGCATTCCGGAATTCATCAAGCGCTCGAAGGACAAGAACGACAGCTTCCGCCTGATGGGCTTCGGCCACCGCGTCTACAAGAACTACGATCCGCGCGCCAAGATCATGCAGAAGACCTGCCACGAAGTGCTGACCGAGCTCGGCATCAAGGACGATCCGCTGCTCGACGTCGCCATGGAGCTGGAGCGGGTCGCGCTGCACGACGAATATTTCCTGGAGAAGAAGCTATATCCCAATATCGACTTCTATTCGGGCATCACGCTCAAGGCGATGGGCTTCCCGACCACGATGTTCACCGTGCTGTTTGCGGTGGCGCGCACGGTCGGCTGGATCGCGCAGTGGAAGGAAATGATCGAGGATCCGAAGCAGAAGATCGGCCGCCCGCGCCAGCTCTATACCGGCGCCGCGCGGCGCGACTACACGCCGATTTCGCGGCGGAAATAGTATTCCGGAAAATGCGTTACGGTAGGGCGGCTGGTTCAGCCGCCCTTTCCATTTGTGCTCTTGCCGTTGAGCTTCGGCGCGCTGGCGCCGTCATAGGCCCAGGTCACATAGACGCCGGCCCAGGTGAAGCCGCCACCGAAGGCTGCGAGCAGCATGCGGTCGCCGGCTTTGAGCTGCGACTCGTAGTCCCACAGGCAGAGCGGGATGGTGGCGTTGGTGGTGTTGCCGTATTTGTGGATGGTCACCATCACTTTGTCCATCGGCAGCCCCATGCGCTCGGCGGTGGACTCGATGATGCGCTTGTTGGCCTGGTGCGGCACCAGCCAGTCGATCATGTCGGCGCGCAGATTGTTGCGCGCCATGATCTCATTGGCGACTTCGGCCATCTTGGAGATGGCGAATTTGTACACCGCCGCGCCTTCCTGGTGGACGTAATGCTGACGTTTGGCCACGGTCTCGGCGCTCGCCGGCAGGCGGCTGCCGCCCGCCTTCTGATGCAGATGGATGGCGCCGGCGCCGTCGGAGCGGATCAGCGCGTCCATGATGCCGTAGCCGCTCGTGCTCGGCTCCAGCAGCACCGCGCCGGCGCCGTCGCCGAACAGCACGCAGGTGGCGCGGTCGGTGTAGTCGATGATCGTCGACATCTTGTCGGCGCCCACCACCACCACCTTGCGGGCGGTGCCATTGGCGACGAATTGCGCGGCGATAGTGAGCGAATAAAGGAAACCGGAACAGGCCGCCTGCACGTCGAAGCTGCCGATATCGCGGATGCCGACCATGTCGCAGATCAGATTGGCGGTCGACGGAAACTGCATGTCAGGCGTGGTGGTGGCGCAGATCAAGAGATCGATCTCTTCCGGCTTGGTGCCGGTCTTTTGCAGCAGCCCGCGCACCGCTTCCGCCGCCATATGCGAGGTGCCGAGCCCCTCGCCTTTCAGGATGTGACGCTCCTTGATGCCGGTGCGTTCGGTGATCCAGGAATCGCTGGTGTCGACCAGCTTGGCCAATTCCGCATTGGTGAGCAGGTCCGGCGGCAGATAGCCGTGGACGGCGGTGATGGCGGCGCGGGTGGGAATGGTCAAAGG
The DNA here is from genome assembly GCA_016185205.1 of Hyphomicrobiales bacterium. Lineage (GTDB taxonomy): Bacteria > Pseudomonadota > Alphaproteobacteria > Rhizobiales > Xanthobacteraceae > Pseudolabrys. The sequence continues at coordinate 145,362 of JACPOA010000112.1, forward strand.
CTAGATTCCAGACTTTCTACCATGGCATGGCCGGCTGCGAGCGGACCGGCAAACTACGCCGTTGGCGGCGTTAACGCCACTGCTTCGCGCTTCGGTTGGTTAAAGGGGCGGCGCACTCCAGGACCACGGCTGCGGCGCGGTCGCTGGGCGCGGCCTTGCCGATATCCATGATCGCGTCGAGCCGAGCAAAGGCCGCCAGTTGGCGCGCCCGCTCCGGCGTCTCGCCTAAGAGCGGCAGCAGCGAGGCGGAGAGGTTTTCCGGCGTACAGAACCGTTGCAGAAATTCCGGCACCACGTTCTCGCCCAGCACCAGATTGGCCAGGATATAACTTTGCACCCGGATGAAGGCGCGGCCGATCAGTTCCTCCAGCAGCGACACCTTGTAGGCCGCCACCATCGGCACCCCGGCCACCGCCAGTTCGAGCGTCGAGGTGCCCGATTTCGACAGCGCCGCCCGGGCATTGCGGAAGGCTGCGTCTTTCGCGGCTCCCTCGGTCACGATCCGCGCCGGCACTTGCCAGGACGCAGTCGCCGCGCCCACCGCCTCGGCCAAGCGCGGCACCGCCGGCACCACCACATCGAGCGCGCCGACGCGCTCGGCCAGCAGCGCCACCGCATCCCCGAACACAGCCGCCATGCGGCGGATTTCGCCGGCGCGGCTGCCCGGCAGCACCAGCAGCAGCGGCGGATCGGCGAGCCGCCTGCGCGCCTCCTCGGCATTCGGCCGCAAGGCGCTTACCCGCTCGCTCAGTGGATGACCGACAAACGTGCAGGGCGGGCCACCCAGCCGTTGCATCGCCGCCGGTTCGAACGGCAGCAGCGCCAGCACGTGATCGACGTAAGCGCGCATGGCGCGCGCGCGGCCCGAACGCCACGCCCATACCGACGGGCACACATAGTCGACGATCGGGATTGCGGGCGCGCGGGCGCGCACCTTACGGGCGACGCGGTGGGTGAATTCCGGGCTGTCGATGATGACCAGCACATCGGGCTTGGCGGCCACGACCGCCTGCGCGGTGGCGGCGATGCGGCCGAGGATTTTCGGCAGGCTGGTGGCGATCGCGCCAACGCCGACGATGGCCAGATCGCCGAGCGCAAACAGGCTGGCGACGCCCTCGCCGGCCATGTGCGCGCCGCCGACGCCGGAGAACTGCGCTCCGGGATGGCGCCGCCGGATCGCGGCGATCAGGGAAGCGCCCAGCCGGTCGCCCGATTCCTCGCCGGCCACCAGGAAAACATGCGGGCCGCTGTTCATCGCTCCGTCCCAGACGGCACGCCCACGACGAAAATCTTAGCGCGGTCGGCCGCCTGCACCAGCAGTGAAGGCTCGGCGACAATGGTCTCGCCCGCCGCGACCGCGATACCGGCGAGCCCCGCTCGCACGATGCCTTCGACGGTCTGCGGCCCGATCGATGGCAGATCGAAGCGCCGATCCTGCCCGCGTTTGGGCGCCTTCACCAGCACGCCGCCGACGGTCGATGCGCGAATGTGCCCGCTCGCGCGCAAGGCGGCGATACGCTCGAGCATCTGGTCGGTGCCTTCCGCCGCCTCCACCGCCAGGACATGCCGTCCGGCCACCACCACCGCCTGCCCGACGTCGAACGGTCCGGTGGCGTGCAGATAGTCCAGCCCCAAGGCGATATCGGCACGGTCGCGCTCGCCGACTTGCACGTGACCAAGCGGGCCTTCCGGCACCAGGATTTCCGGTGCCACCTCATGCGCGCCGAGCACACGGAAGCCCTGCTCCTCGATCAGGCGCGCTCCGCTCGACAACAGATGATCGTCGCCGCCGCGATAGGCGGCCGCGATACGCGGCAACAGCTTCAGCGTCGTCAGATCGAAGCGGATTTGCCAGAAGGCTGGCCGCACCAGCGATCCGATCAGCACCAACTCATGGCAGCCGGCGGCGCGGGCCGCGCGCGCGAAGACGCCAAACTTGGCGAGGCGGATCCAGGTATGTGGCCGCTGCGCATAGTCCTCCGGCCGCGCAACGCCCCGCAAGGGAAACAGCAGAACCTGCCGGCCGCGCGCGCTGACGAAATCCGCCACCGCCAGCGGCAGGCTGCCGCCGCCGCAAATCAGCGCGAGCGGGCCTTCCTGCCTGGCGGGCGGCATCGCGCTCATGTGTCCTCGTCGGCCTCGCCGCGTTTGATCGCCATGGTGAGCGGACGCTTTCCGGCGCGGATGAAGGCGATCATCTTGGCCACCTGCGCATCGGCGCCATGCTCGACGGCGACGCGATCGAGCCGCGCGCGGAATTCGCCGTCGCCGAAGAACAGCGCCTGATAGGCCGCGCGCACACGATGAACGTCGGCCTTGGCGAGCCCGCGCCGGCGCATGCCGATCACATTGAGTCCGACCAGATGCGCGAGCGGACCTTGCGCCATGCCGAACGGGATGACGTCGGCGCGGATGCCGCTGAGCCCCACGATCATCGCCCCCTCGCCGATGCGCACGAACTGGCGCACGGCGACGCCGCCGCCGAACACGACATTATCGCCGATACTGACATGGCCGCCGAGAATGGTGTTGTTGGCAAGCACCACGTGGTTGCCGATGTGGCTGTCGTGGCCGACATGACTACCGACCATGAAGAATCCATGATCACCGACTTCCGTCAGCCCGCCACCGTCCTCGGTGCCGGTGTTCATGGTGACGTTTTCGCGGATGTCGCAGTCGGCGCCGACCACGAGCCGGGTCGGCCCGCCGCGATAGCTGAACGATTGCGGCGGCGAGCCGAGCGAGGCAAACGGATGAATGACGGTGCGCGCCCCGATGCTGGTGTGGCCGGTCAAGTTGACATGCGCGAGCAGCCGGCAGTCGTCGCCGACCGTCACATGCGGGCCGATGGTGCAATAGGGACCGATCGAAACGTTGCGGCCGAGCGCCGCCCCGGCCTCGATCCGCGCCGAGGCATCGATCATGCCAGCACTCATGTGTCGGATATCATGGCGCCGAGCTCGGCCTCGGCGACGATCTGGCCGGCCACCTTGGCCACGCCGCGGAACCACCACATGGTCTTGCGCTGGGCTATTTTCGTCATGTGATACTCAATGGTGTCGCCCGGCCGCACCGGCTTGCGGAATTTGGCTTTGTCGATGGTGAGAAAAAACACCGACTTCGGCTGCGGCGTGGCGATCGACAGGATGCAGAGCACGCCGGCGGTCTGCGCCATGCCTTCGATCATCAGCACGCCCGGGAATACCGGATTGCCCGGGAAGTGGCCCTGGAAATGCGGTTCGTTGATGGTCACGTTCTTGATGCCGATGCCGTGGTCGTCGCCGCGTATGTCGATGACGCGGTCGACCAGGAGGAACGGATAGCGGTGCGGCAACATCTTGAGCACGAGCGCGATGTCGGCCGCTTCCAGCATTTTGACGGCTTCGTTCATGGCCATCGTCTCATTCGTCCGCTGCTGCGTCGGCGCCGCCTTTGCCGCGAGCAAGCCGTTCGAGCATCATTACCTCGCGGAACCACAGCTTCACCGGCTTGGCCGGCGTGCCGCCCCAGCGCGCACCGGCCGGCACGTCGCCGTTGACATTGCTGGTCGCGGCGATCTGCGCCCCTTCGCCGATCGTGACATTGTTGTTCACGCCGACGCGCGCGCCCAACACGACAAAGTCTTCGAGCGTCGAACTGCCGGAAATGCCCGTTAATGCCACCAAAATGCAATGCCGGCCGATGCTGACATTGTGGCCTACCTGGACCAGGTTGTCGATCTTGGTGCCTTCGCCGATCACGGTGTCGCGAATGGCGCCACGGTCGATGGTGGTGCCGGCGCCGATCTCGACGTCGTCCTGGATGATGACGCGCCCGACCTGCGGCACCTTGAGGTGGCCCTTGCCCCCCATCACGAAGCCGAAGCCGTCCTGCCCGATCTTGCAGCCCGGATGAATGATGACGCAGTCGCCGATCAACGCGGCGGCGAGCACCGCCCCGGCGCCAATCGAGCTGTCGCGTCCGATCCGCACCTCGGCCCCAATCACGGCATTGGCTCCGATCACGGTGCCGGAGCCGATCTCGGCGCGCGGGCCCACCACCGCGCCGGGCTCGATGGTTACCCCGTCTTCCAGCCGCGCGGTCGCATGCACGTGGGCGCCCTTAACCTCGCCGGCCAAATCACCAGACTTGGCAAGCGAGGACGGCCGCAACGCGTGCGGAAACAATTCGCGCGCTACCGTCACGAAGCCGCGATAGGGCTCGCGCACGATGAGCGCCACCACCCGCGCCGGCAGTTCCTTGGCAAGCGCCGCCGTGGTCAGGCAGGCGCCGGCATGGGTCGCAGCCGCCGCAGTGGTGTATTTCCGGTGGTCGAAGAAGCTGAGGTCGCCGGGCGCCGCGCGGTCGAGCGGCGCGACATTGACGATGCGGCGCGAATGAGTCGGCGCCGCCGGCAATGTCGCGCCAGCGAGGCCGGCGACCTCGTCGAGCGTGAGACCGCGGCTATGTCTTAGGAATACCGGCTCGTTCATGCGAGCTAGAGCCTGACTCGCTCCGGGTGAATTAATGCCGTGCCGCGCAGGGCGGCCACGATCAGAACTTTGTGCCGCCGCTGAAGCGGAAGATCTGGGTCCGATCGTAGCTTTCCTTCATGATCGGGTAAGCCAAATCGAAGCGCAGCGGGCCCATCGGGGAATCCCAGAGCAATCCCATACCGGCGGATGCACGAACCGCATTGGAATCGGCAACCTGAAGTGTCTCGCCGGTCACGTTCCAAGTGGTCGGGCCCTTATAGCTAAACAGCGAGCCGGCGTCGGCGAAGGCCGCGAGCTTGATGCCGATGTCCTTCGGCAGGAAATAGAGCGGCGTCTGCGCTTCGACGCTCGCACCCCAAAACATGCTGCCACCGAGCGCGTCATTGGTCGTGCCCGGCGTCAGGTCGCGCGGACCCATGCCGGCGGGCGCAAAGCCGCGCACCAGGTTGGGGCCCATCTGGAAGTGATCCAGCATGCGCAGGTCCTTGCCGCCCCAGCCGGTCACGTGGCCGCCCTGCAATTTGAGCACGCCGATGATATCGGGAAAGACTTCGTAGTAGTTGCGCGCTTCCGCGGTAGTGCGAATGAAATTCACGTCGCCGCCGACGCCCGCGAAGTCTTGCTTAAGTTCGGCATAAAGGCCGCTGGTCGGCGTCTTGTTATTGTCGAGGGTGCTGTAGGCGAGTGAATAGCCGACCAAAGAAACCATAACGGCACCGTTGGCGAGCTCCTTGCGCACAGCAAGCGAAGCTTCGCCGTCGAGGCGGCACGCACTCGTCGGAGTAACGCCAAGACCGGGGACATGCCCCGGCGCGTCGGGGTCATTGATACAGTTATTCAGATAATCCGGCAGCGTGATCTTCTGTTGGTAGAGCGAATAACGCGGCGCGAACGCCAGCTCTTCGGTCAGCGCAAAACCCAGGCGAAGATTGGTGCCGATGGTTTGGCTGTCGTAGGAGACATAGGACGACGCCAGATTCTGCCGTGCGAACAGATCGATGCCGCCGGCCATGCGATAGCCCAGCAGATAGGGCTCGACGAAGGACAGGTCGAGGCCGCGCGTGCGCTGGCCAAACTGCACGGACGCCTTGGCAAACTGGCCGCGGCCCATGAGATTGCGGTCGGCGACACTGACTTCGCCCATGAACCCGTCGGCGGTGGAGTAGCCGCCGGCGACCGAGAATTCGCCGGTCGCCATTTCCTCGACGTTGACGTTGATGACGACGCGATCGGGTGCCGAGCCCGGCTCGTTGGTGATCTTGACGGTCTTGAAGTAGCTCAGGTTCTTCAGCCGGCGTTCAGCGCGGTCGATCAGCGCGCGGTTATAGGCGTCGCCTTCGCTGATATCGAATTCACGGCGGATCACGTAGTCGCGGCTGCGAACATTGCCGATGATATTGATGCGCTCGATATAGGCGCGGGTGCCTTCCTCGACCACGAAAACGATATTGATGGTCTTGGTCTCGAAGTTGCGGTCGCCGCGCGGGCGCACGGTGGCAAAGGCATAGCCGCGTTTGGCGGCCTCGATCGTCATGGCTTCGATCGATTTCTCGACCATGTCGGCATTGTAGACGCTGCCGTTGCTGAGCTTGAGCCTGCCGCGCAGCGTGGCGGGATCGATGGCGTGCACGTTGGAGACCACGTCGACGGTGCCGACGCGATACTGGCCGCCCTCGTCGATGTTGAAAGTGATGATGAAGCCCTTCTTGGCCGGATCGTACTCGCCGACCGCCGAGACGATGCGAACGTCGGCATAGCCGTGCTTGAGGTAGAAGCGGCGCAACAGGTCGCGGTCGGCTTCGACGCGATCGGGATCATAGATGTCGGTGGTCTGCAGGAAGCTCAGCCAATTGCTTTCCGAGCTCTTGATCACGTCCTTAAGGCGGCCGTGCGAGAACGCGCGCGCGCCTTCGAAGCGGATATCCTTGACGCCGGTCTTGTCGCCTTCCTTGATCTCGAACACCAGATCGACGCGGTTGTTCGGCAGTTCGATGATCTTGGGCTCGACGCGCACGTCGAAGCGGCCGCTGCGGTGATAAATCTCGATGATGCGCTGCACATCGGCCTGCACGACCGGCCTTGACAGGGTGCCGCGCGGTTTCGACTGCACTTCTATCTTGAGCTGGTCGTCCTTGGCTTTCTTGTTGCCTTCGAAGGCGACCCGGTTGATCACCGGATTTTCCACCACGGTGACCACCAGGCGGCCGCCCGGCTGACTGATGCGGACGTCGGCAAACAGCCCAGTGCTGTAGAGCGACTTGAGCGCCTCGTCGATTTCCAGCGGGCCGAGGCGGCCACCGGGGCCGCGCTTGAAATAGGAGCGGATAGTCTCGGCCTCGACGCGCCGGTTTCCTTCCACGGCGATGGAATTAGCCGTCTGCGCGACTGCGGCGCCCGACGTGGCCACCGTCAAGCACGCAGAACCGACAAGCATTCCCCCGAGGACAACACAGCAAAGGGCCAGTCCCCGAACTAACCGCGCACAAAGTCCCATTCGCAACGCGCCCTTTTGATCCTTGCGGCCGTCCCCGCTGCGGATTCGATAGACTGTCGGCCTCGTATTCGTTTGGCTTTGTACAGCCTTTTGGCCGCACTGCAAACGAAACTCCCAGCCCAAGTTTCCCTTTCCCCTCAAAAAGTTGCCCAAGGTTGCCCAAGCGCAACGGTTTATGAGGTGGCCAGGTGCAGGATGTCATTAAAGGTTGCAAAAATCATCAACATGACGACGATTGCCAGGCCAATTCGGAACCCCATCTCCTGGGCGCGCTCCGATAGCGGCTTGCCGCGGATCGCCTCGATTCCATAGAACAAAAGGTGACCGCCGTCGAGCAAGGGGATCGGAAACAGGTTGAGCAGCCCGATCGAGACCGACAGCACCGCCGTCAGGTGGATAAGGGCCGTGAAGCCGGCGGTGGCGACCTGGCCGGAGACCTGGGCGATGCGGATGGGGCCGCCGAGCTGATCGGCAGCCTCGCGGCCGGCAATCACCCCGCCGAGATAGCTCATGGTGCGGTCGACCACAAACCAGGTCTCCTGCGTCCCCATCACGATGGCCCGCAGCGGCCCGACCTTCTCGGTCTTGATGTCGCCGGGGGCCATGGAGCGGCTGATGCCGAGCACGCCCAGCCGGTGCACATTGCCGAAATTGTCCTTGATCTCCTTGAGCTCGGGCTTCGCCTTGAGCGTGACCGGAACGCCGCCGCGCTCGACCGTGACCTCGATCGGCTCGCCGGCGCTGATGCTGACGATGCGCTGCATGTCGGAGAAGCTCGCGATGGTCTGTCCGTTGATGGCCAGCACCAGATCGCCCGGCTTGAAGCCGGCGGCCTGCGCGGCGCTGCCCGTCTGCACCGCATCGACACGTGCGCTTGTGGTCTGCTTGCCGGCGATCATGAAAACGCCGGCGAAAATGACGATGGCCAGGATAAAATTGGCAATCGGCCCGGCCGCCACCACCGCCGCGCGCGAGCCGACCGGCTTGTGGACGAAGCTGTCCCGCTTCTCGCTCTCGCTCATGCTGGCGGCAGCCTCCAGGTCGGGCACGCTCGCCGCATTGTCGTCGCCGAAGAATTTCACATAGCCGCCGAGCGGCACCGCGGCGATTTTCCAGCGCGTGCCGTAGCGGTCGTTGAAGCCGACGATTTCCGGCCCGAACCCGATCGAAAACGCCACTACTTTGATGCCGCACCAGCGCGCCACCAGAAAGTGGCCAAGCTCATGAAAAAACACGACGATTGTCAGGACAAACAGGAACGGGACCAGATAGCCGACGAGCCAGCCGCCGTACGTGTTCAAAATCCCCCAAATGTCCATACTCATCACTGAATCCCTTGTCCCGTCCCTTTGGCGCCCACGTCGTTAATAAAAGCTTACTAGGATGACTTTACGGCTATTTCGGGCAAGAGGTCGCGGGCTAAACTTCTCGCAATATGGTCAATGGCGAGGGCCGCATCGATGCCGGCCGGTTCCGCCAGCAGCCCGCGCTTGGCGGCCGCCGCCAGCGTTGCTTCCACCAGCGCAGTGATCGCCGGGAACGCGATGCGTCCGGCGATGAATTCGCCGACCGCGACCTCGTCGGCCGCATTGAGCACGGTCGGCGCCGCCCCGCCCGTTGTCATCGCATGCCGCGCCAGCGCCAGCGCCGGGAATCGCATCAGGTCCGGCTCCTCGAAGTCCAATTTGCCCACCTTGGCAAGATCGAGCCGCGCCGCCGGGCTGTCGATGCGCTGCGGCCAGGCCAGGCAATGCGCGATCGGGATGCGCATGTCGGGCGAGCCGAGCTGCGCCACCACCGAGCCGTCGCGATACTCGACCAGGCCATGCACGACCGACTGCGGATGCACCAGCACGTCGATCTCGTCCGGCTTGAGCGCGAACAGGTGATGCGCCTCGATCAGTTCGAGACCCTTGTTCATCAGGCTGGCGGAATCGATGGTGACCTTCGGCCCCATCGACCAGTTCGGATGGCGCAGCGCCTGCTCCGGCGTCGCCGCCGCGATCGCCTCCGCCGTCCAGGTTCGGAACGGGCCGCCCGAGGCCGTCAGGATCACGCGCTTAACGTCCTCGCGACGTCCGGCGCCGAGCGCCTGGAAAACCGCGTTGTGCTCGCTGTCGACCGGCAGCACGGTGGCGCCGGTGTTCGCCGCGCGCCGCATGAACAGGCTGCCGGCGCAGACCAGGCATTCCTTGTTGGCGAGCGCGACGGTGGCGCCGCGCTCGATCGCGGCCATTGTGGGTTTCAGTCCGATTGCGCCGCTGATCGCCGCCATCACCCAATCGGCCGGGCGCTCGGCGGCCTCCATCAGCGCATCCTCGCCGGCGGCGGCTTCGATGCCACTGCCGGCCAGCGCGTTTCTGAGATCGTCATAGGCGGCCGGATCGGCGACCACCGCCAGCCGCGCGCCGACCTCACGCGCGAGCTGGGCGAGCTTGCCGGCATTGCGGCGCGCGCTCACCGCTTCGACGCGATAGCGCTCGGGATTGCGCTTGATTAGATCGACGGTGCTGGTGCCGACCGATCCGGTCGCGCCCAGGATCGTGATGCTGCGCGGGGCCACGGCCGCCAGCGGTTCGGCGCGCGCGGCACTCGACGATGAACGGCCAGTCGGCGTCATGCACTCACCATATCAGCAGGCCGCGCGCCGGAGCATCGAAACCGCCGCGCGCCAGCCCGATCAGGCAGCCGAGCAGCGCCGCGGCCCAGAAACCGTCGAGCCGGTCCATCACGCCACCATGGCCGGGAATGAGCTGACTCGCATCTTTCGCGCCGAATTTGCGTTTGATCCAGGACTCCAACAGATCGCCAAGTTGGGCAGCCACCGACAGCAACAGCGCGATCCCCGCAATAGTTCCATCGTGGAACCGCCCGAAAGCCCAAGCCACCGCAACCGCAAGTAGGGCTGCACCAAGCGTGCCGGCGATGGCACCCGACCAGGTTTTCTTCGGACTGACCGCGGGCCACAATTTCGGCCCGCCGAAGGCGCGGCCAGCGAAATAGCCGAGGATGTCGGTCGCCCACACGATCGAAAACAGCAGCAGGATTGCGATCAGCCCGAACGCGGCATCGCCGCGCAGCAGCACCGGCGCGGCAAACATGACGCCGGCATAGAAGATGCCGGCGACGATCCAGAACGGACCCTTGACCAGCGCCATCCATTCCCACAGCACCGCGAGCGCGGCAGCCGCCCAGAGCAGCGCGAACACCCAGCCGCCGAGATAGGCCGCCAGCAGCGCCAGCGGCGCCATGACCACGGCCGAGGCGACGCGCAGCGTGAGATTGCTGGCGGTCGCGCGTGTCCCGGTTTCACCGGGGCCGGACACAGGATCAGTTTTGACCACGGGGCTCAGGATCCGGTCTTGGCGACCAGGCCGCCGAACCGGCGCTCGCGCTGCTGATATTCGTGGATCGCCGCCTCGAGCGTGGCACGGTCGAAGTCCGGCCAATAGGTCGGCACGAACACCAGTTCGCTATAGGCTGCCTGCCAGAGCAGGAAATTCGACAGCCGCTGCTCGCCGCTGGTACGGATGATGAGATCGGGATCGGGCAAATCGGGCGCGTCGAGGAAGCGGCCGATGGTCTCCATGGTGACGTCCGCCGCTTTGAGAGTGCCGCGCTCGACCTCAACGGCGATGCGGCGCGCGGCGCGGGCGATTTCCTGGCGCGCGCCGTAATTGAACGCGACCACCAGGGTCAAACCGGAATTGGCGCACGTCAACTCCTCGGCTTCGGTCAGCAGGCGGGCGATGTCGGGTTCGAGCCCGGCGCGCTCGCCGACGATGCGCACGCGCACATTGCTTTTATGCAGCTCGGCCAGATCGTTGCGGATGAAGCGGCGCAACAGGCTCATCAACTCGTGGATTTCACTCTGCGGCCGCGACCAGTTCTCCGCGCTGAAGGAAAAGATGGTGATGACCTGGATGCCGATCTCGCCGGCCGCGCGGATCGTGCGCCGCAGCGCCTCGACGCCGCGCCGGTGACCTTCCACGCGCGGCAGTCCGCGCGCCGCCGCCCAGCGGCCATTGCCATCCATGATGATGGCGACGTGGCGCGGGACCCCGAATGCGGCGGCTTGGGCAGTTGGCTGGACGTCGGCCTCGGACATGCGGATTTGCCTCAGACGGTGAGGATCTCCTTTTCTTTTGCCGCCAGCAGATGGTCGATGTCGGCAATGCCGTTATCGGTCGCCTTCTGCACCTCGGCGGAAAAACGGTCGTGGTCGTCCTTGCTGATCTTGTGATCCTTCTCGAGCTTCTTGAGCACTTCCATCGCATCGCGCCGCACGTGACGCACCGCCACGCGCGCGGTCTCGGCATATTTATGCGCGAGCTTGACCAGTTCCTTGCGCCGCTCCTCGTTGAGTTCCGGAATGCGCAGGCGGATGGTCTGCCCTTCGGTCGCCGGCGACAAGCCGAGATTGGAATTGATGATCGCCTTTTCCACCGCGTGCACCAATGAGCGATCCCAGACATTGACCGAAATAAGCCGCGGTTCCGGCACGCTGGTGGTCGCCACTTGGTTGAGCGGCATCTCCGCGCCATACGCATCGACCATGACGGGATCGAGCAGATGCGCGGAGGCCCGCCCGGTGCGCAGGCCCGACAATTCGGTCTTTAAAACCGTGCCGGCGCCCTGCATGCGGCGCTTGATCTCGTTGATATCGTGCGTTGCGTTCACCATGGCGATCCCCCGTACAGCGCACGCTCGTCTTAGCCAACGATGGTCGTGCGTCCCTTGCCGCGAAGAACGGCCTCGATGGCGCCCTTTTCGGCGATTGAGAATACGATGATAGGCGTCCGGTTTTCCCGGGCAAGCGCGAAGGCGGCGCCGTCCATCACGCGCAGGTCCTTTTCGATCGCCTCCTGGTGGCTGAGGCGCTCGTAGCGTTTGGCCTTGGGATCCTTCTTGGGATCGGCGGTATAGACGCCGTCCACATTGGTGGCCTTGAGCACCGCCTGGCCGTCGAGTTCGGCCGCGCGCAGCACCGCGGTGGTATCGGTGGTGAAGAACGGATTGCCGGTCCCGGCGGCCAGCAGCACGACGCGGCCCTTGCCGAGATTTTTCAGCGCGCGCTTGCGGTTATAGGTCTCGCACACCGCCGTCATGGCGATTGCCGACAAAGTGCGGGCCTCACGGCCCAGCCGCTCGATGGCGGCTTCCAGCACCAGGCAGTTCATCACCGTCGCCAGCATGCCCATGGTGTCGCCGACCGGGCGCGGCACGCCGCGCTCCGACACTTCGACGCCGCGGAAGATGTTGCCGCCGCCGACCACGACACCGAGCTCGACGCCGAGCGCGGAGGCCGCCGCCAGATCGGCGGCGATGCGTTCGACCGTCGCCTGATCGATGCCGAAACTATTCGCGCCGGTGAGCGCTTCGCCGGATAATTTGACGATGACGCGACGGTAGACCGGATCACTCATCACGTTCCCGATCCTCGTGAGGGCCCAACTTGTGCAGGCCGAATCAGAGCCCTACCTAACATTTTGCCAGGATTGCCGGCAGGCGCGGAACCCGCAATTCCCCGCTCAATTCTGACCTGCGGCGGCCGCGACCTCGGCGGCGAAGTCGTCTTGCCGCTTCTCGATGCCCTCGCCCAGCCCGTAGCGCACGAAGCCGGTGATCTTGATCGGGCCACCGACCTTGCCTTCGGCCTCTTTCAGCGCCTGCGCGACCGTCTTCTTGTCGTCGAAGATGAAGGCCTGCTCGACCAGACAGACTTCTTTGTAGAAAGTCTTGAGGCCTGACTCGACGATCTTCTCGATCACGTTTTCCGGCTTGCCCTGCTGGCGGAATTTGTCGGCCAGCACATCCTTCTCGCGCTTGACCGCTGCCGGGTCGAGGCTGGCGGCATCGAGCGCCTGCGGATTGGCGGAGGCGACGTGCATGGCGAGCTGGCGGCCGAGCACGGTGAGTTCGTCGGCCTTGCCGGCCGACTCGAGCGCGACGATCACGCCGATCTTGCCGAGACCCTCGCTCGCCGCATTGTGCACATAGCTGCCGATCGCGCCTTTGCCGACCGACAGACCGGCGGCGCGCCGCAGCGTCATGTTCTCGCCGATCTTGGCAATGGTGTCGGCGATCGACTCGGCCACCGTGATGGAGCCGGCCTTGGCGGCGTTGATCTTGTCCACGTCGGTGCCGACCGTGAGCGCCACGTTGGCGATCATCGTGACCAGGCCCTGGAACAGATCGTTGCGGGCGACGAAGTCGGTCTCCGAATTGACCTCGACCACGACGCCCTTGCTGCCTTGCACCTGCACGCCGATCAGGCCTTCGGCCGCGATGCGGCCGGCCTTCTTGGCGGCTTTCGAGAGGCCCTTCTTGCGCAGCCAGTCCTGCGCGCCCGTCATGTCGCCGTTGGTTTCGGTGAGCGCCGATTTGCAGTCCATCATGCCGGCGCCGGTCGACTCGCGCAGCTCCTTGACCATCTGGGCGGTGATATTTGCCATCGAAGTCAGTCCTTCATTCGTTCGCGGCAATTACTCCGCCGTCAGTTCCTTGGCCTTGGCGATCCAACCGTCGACGCGGCCGGGCAGCCCGACCTCCTCGCCGACACTGTGCGCGGCCTTCTCGTTGAGCTCGGCGATCTGCGTGAAATGGAAAATGCCGAGATCGTTGAGCTGCTTCTCGATCGCCGGCGACACGCCGGGCAGCTTCTTGAGATCGTCGGCCACGCCGCGCGGACCCGGCAACGGCTCGAAGCCGAGATCGCCGGCGGCAGGCTGGATCGGCAGCGGCTCCACGATCGGCTTCTCGGCGGCGCCGAGGTCGACGCCGTGTTCGCCCTGCGCGCGAGAAATTCCGTCGAGCGCGGCGCGCGCGATCAGGTCGCAGTACAGCGTGACCGCGCGGGCGGCGTCGTCATTGCCGGGCACGGCATAGGTGATGCCGGCCGGATCGCAATTGGTGTCGACGATGGCGGCGACCGGGATGTTGAGCCGGCGCGCTTCCTTGATCGCGATGTCTTCCTTGTTGGTGTCGATCACGAACAGCAGGTCGGGCACGCCGCCCATGTCCTTGATGCCGCCGAGCGAGCGGTCGAGCTTGTCGCGCTCGCGCTGCATGGTGAGGCGCTCTTTCTTGGTGTAGCCGCCCGGATCGCCGGAGGAGAGCATCTCGTCGAGCTTGCGCAGGCGCGAGATCGAACCGGAAATGGTCTTCCAGTTGGTCAGCGTGCCGCCGAGCCAGCGCGAATTGACGTAATACTGCGCCGATTGCTTGGCCGCCGCGGCGATGGCGTCCTGCGCCTGCCGCTTGGTGCCGACGAACAGGATGCGGCCGCCCTTGGCAACCGTATCGCTCACCGCCTGCAGCGCGCGCGCCAGCATCGGCACGGTCTGCGCGAGGTCGACGATATGGATGTTGTTGCGGGTGCCGAAGATGTATTGACCCATCTTCGGGTTCCAGCGGTGGGACTGATGGCCGAAATGCACACCAGCTTCCAACAGCTGACGCATGGTAAAGTCAGGAAGCGCCATTCTTTATTCTCCGGTTGATCCGCCGCGGACGCGCGTGAGCCCCGTGAAGGGACCACCGGAAGGCCTTTTTGACCCATTGTCGGGGCCGAAAGCCAAGCGTCCGCGTGAGTGATGCGCGGCTTATATAGGGGCGGTTTGGCGCGCGCAAGGCGGGCTTCCCTTTCCTGTCGTAAGCACACGAGTTGTCCGGGTTAGGTAGCACACGAGTTGTCCGGTTTTGTGGCCTGCGCAGGAGCAGGGACGATGAACCGGACGACGTGGCTACAGGACCGCAGGATGCAGAAGTTTCGGGATGTTTTGAGCC